>JBDREC010000095.1:0-101467 GCA_043820105.1 Pseudomonadota bacterium | reverse complement strand
CATGAACATAACTTTTGCAAAGCACATATTGAGGATGATGAGTACATCCTCCTCAATATGTGCTTTATGTTGTAGTTTTTATATTTTTTGTGGCAATTGAACCTTTATACTTGAATATTATCCCAGAAAGTTCCTACGGATTAAAGATATTTGTGTATCAATTCCTTAAGCCCTATAACTGTAATACCTTTTCCATACGGATAACTTGAATCCACTGGAGCAACAATATAAGAGTCAGTGGGTTGTATTTCTTTTGAGCTTGAATAAAAACCTTTTGATAGTTTTGGTGATTTTGATGATTTGAATTCAATAGCGATTTTGTTTTCACCTTTTTCAAGTATCAAATCAATTTCAGCTCCGTGTGATGTTCTGTAGAAGTATGCATTATATTTATTTAAGTTTGTTAATATGTTTTCTATGCAGTAACCTTCCCATGAAGCGCCATAGATAGGATTTCCAAATAAATCGTTTTCATCTTCAATTCCAAGCAGAGCATGCAGTAAGCCACTATCTCTTAAATAAACTTTTGGAGATTTAATGATTCTTTTCTTTATGTTTTTTTCATATGGTAAAAGGGTTCTCACTAAAAAGGTTTGTTCTAGAATATCAATATATGATTTTATTGTATGTGAGCTTACTCCCATTGAGTCTGCTAGTTTTGATGCATTTAATGTTTGAGCATGTACATGGGCAAGCATTGTCCAAAACCTTTGAAGGGTTTTGGCTGGTATATTGAATCCAAGTTGTGGGATGTCTCTTTCTAAAAACGATCTAATATAATTGATCCTCCAATTATAGCTTAATTCCTTGGATTTTGCTAAAAAACTTAATGGCAAACCACCTCGACTCCAATGCTTTCTAATGTTTTCTTTTTTTATTTCTAATATGCTAAAAGGCGTTAATTCTAAATATGAAATTCTTCCAGCTAATGTTTCAGAGCTTTGTTTAATAAGATCTCTAGAAGCTGATCCTAATATCAAAAATTGACCAGCATTATTTGTTTTATCAACCATTGCTCTAATTATTTTAAAAATATTTGGTGCTTGCTGAATTTCATCAAGGCAAATAAGTTTGTTTTTGTTTTGTTCAAAATAAGCTTCAGCGTCTGTTAATTTATTAAGGTCACTAGGTAATTCTAGATCAAGATAAATGTTATCTTTTATTATTTTTTTTGCTGTTGTGGATTTGCCTACCTGTCTTGGACCCAGGAGAGCAACAACTGGATAGTCCTGTAGATGATTTTTAATTTTTTCTTCCAAGTGTCTTGTTATGTAACCGTGCATATATGAAATGATACTTCAAAAATACACGGTTGTCAAGGTTGAAATAGGATTTTGCTTTATTGGATGTACCCTAATTCTTCTGCAATTGTCAGACATTCACTTGTCAAGTCCTCACAAGCAATATCAGCAAACCCATCATCCCAACAAAGCTCTTCATCAAAGTTATTGATAAGTTTGCCTTTGCCTTGAGGATGATCGCCGATGATGTCTATGTCTTCAGAATCTTTGGTGTTATCAAAATATACATAGCCGCATGTTTGATTATAGAATTTTTTGTATTCAATACTACTTTGATAATATTCATTTGTTGTATCAAGCATTTCAAAGGTCAATTCTTCAACGTAATTAAGCTCGTCTTCTTCTGAGTATGGATCTTCTGTTAAGGTATAGGTGATTTTTTCGTATTCTTGGCCAGTGTCAAAATTATAAAGCATCCAATATCCTGAGCCAGCTTCCAATACATTTCCCTGACCATCATGCATTCCAACTGGATAGACTACATATATAAACTCTTGCCCTTGAGATAGTGCCTCTTCGCTAGCTTCCGGGCACTTTAAGTATAATGATATCTTGTTGTTAGCTTCATCAAGTTCCTCAGCTGTGAATTCAATATCAACATTGTAATCTTGTCCCTCACTTATAAAGTGTATTGAATAGCTTAAAATAAAATAACCTTCTCCAATTGTTATTTCTATGTCTTCAGCGCTTCCAGACCATAGTGCCTGCCATGCTGTATCAAGCACAATTTTGTGAAGGGCAATTGATGAAACAGCTAGAAATGTGATTCCCAAATAAGAAAGGCTTGCCTGGAAATGATTTGCAACATGCTTAAATGATTTGAAAATTCCAGTTTCTTGTGCAAGAAGATCGTTGAATTCCAAGGTGTCTAGACTTGGGATTCCATATTCATTGAGAACATTTTCCAGATCTGTATTTGCGTCACTTTCTTCATTAACTTCCTGGGCTTCTGTTACACCTTCGTCTTGTATAACTGATGAATCATCATTGACGGAATCTGTTCCTTGAAGACATGATGAAAACACAAAGATGCCTAATACTACAGCAAGTATTAGTAAAAATTTCAACAGATTAAAGCGTTCTTTTTTCATAGTTTTCTCCTTTATTTAAATTTTTAAATCCTTTTTTTAGGCTATTTACTTATTTAAACAAATGGGATATGAAAAACTGTTACTTTTTATTTTTACAATGTTTAACCTGAATGCACATTTTTAGAAAACATTGAAAAGATTTTTTTGATTTAAGTATGTAAGTGGATATTGGTACAAGGCGTTTTTCAAAACTTTATAAACATGGTTTTATTGATTTTGGATTTGAATTAAAAATTATAGATCCCTTTTTTCTTTTGAGAGGTCGAAAGAGTAATAATAGCAGAAGCAAGATAATTTCAAAACCATAAGCAGATGTTTCATGCACCAGGCCGCATCCAGCTGAAGCTTCAACATTAAGGTCTGATGATAATTTAGAAGCAAAGATTGGACCATAAAATATTGAACTTCCATCAATTGTGATTTCTTCTAGTTTATAATAATATTCTAAGGCTGGTTCAATGCCAGTGTCATCAAATGAATAGTATGACCCTTGCAGGTCATTTCCAGAAGCTGCTATCAAATCGCTATTTATTTTTTTATAATTTCCACCTATCAGAAGAGTTCTGTAGATGTTAAATCCCGCTGTATTAATTTCACTCGTAGTTTGCCATTCCAAGAGAATTGATAAATTTTCTTTAGAGGAATTTGCAGTAAAATAATTTAATGTTATAAATAAAGAGCCAGTGTTTTTATAATAATTAATATTTCCAGTGAGTTCTCCAATAAATGTATCAATGTCACCGTCTGAGTCGATGTCCAAAAAAATGGGATCACTGTAGTAGCCAATGTCTACAGAATTAAATGGGTTATTTGCTCCTGTTTGTTCTGTAAATGCAGGGGCAGTAGCATTATCACCTGTATTTTCATAATAATTTAGGACGCCCTCATACTCGCCAATGAAGGCATCATAATCCCCATCACCATCTAAGTCAGTGAATGCAATAGTTGCATTCAAGCCAACGTCAACTCCATTGAAGGGATTGTTGGCTCCAGTGACTACAGTAAAGATTGCGGTTTTCAGCATCCCCTGTGTTTTGATAATAATTTATGTTTCCCAGATATTCACCTATAAAAGAATCATAATCACCATCTTTATCTATATCTACAAAATGCAATTTTGAAAAATCACCTATATCAACTCCATTAAAGGGATTGTCTGCTCCGGTTTTTTCAGTAAATGGACCACTTGCAAAGAGAAATTTGAAAGAACACAGAATTATTATTAAGACTAAAATGGATCGTTGTAAAGAGCTTAAAATGACAGGCCTTTTTTATTAAAAGGAAATATTAAAATATAGTTTGGCTAAAAAGTCAAAATAAGTAGTTTTTTTATTGTCGCAGGTCTTTCTTGCTTTTTCATTATTTATTATTCATTTTATATAAACTAAAACAAATTATTATGAAAACGTGAAATATAATAGACCCAAACTAAATAATCGTAATAAGTTAAATAACTCCTGCTTTAGCGGCTTATCAGCTGAGGCTTCTTTTGAATGTGTAAGTGGAGCCAGTGTTGGCGATCTTACTTGTTTGCCTGGAACTGGAGCTAGGTCGTGCAATACTGGGACCGGGGCATATGATAACTGTGCAATTGGTACTGGTATTCATGATGGTTGTGTCTCAGGTGGTGATATCTCGGGTTCATGAATTTGTTAAGATAATAATAGGTGGCTTTATTGCAAATAACAGTTGAATTTATAGGAAATCTTAATCAGGGACCATATGATAGGATTTCTGTTTTTGAGATTAAAGAAGATACAAGTGTTGCAAGTTTTTTAGAGACCCTTCATTTTAAAAAACCTCAAATTAAGTTTATTCAGGTTATTGTTGATGGTAAGATTATTCATCATTCTAGGGTTCTTTGTGATGGGGATTTGATTAAGTTGACAGTGCCGTCTGGTGGGGGATGATGGTTTGTTTTATTGAGAATTGATTGTTGATTATTATTTATTAATTATTATTTATTAATTATTGATTATTTTCAGGTTTGTGCGTGTTTAGAATAATCAATAAGTAATAAATAATAATTAATAATTAATTTTAAGGGAATGAAGGTGGATTTAGGTAGATATACTAAGCAAATGTTGTTTAAGGAAATTGGGCTCAAAGGGCAAAGAAAAATATCAAATTCTACTGTTTGTCTTGTTGGGATAGGAGCCACGGGTTCTTCAATTGCGTCAAATCTTGTGCGAGCCGGCATAAAAAAACTAATTATAATAGACAGAGACTATGTTGAGCTTGATAATTTGGCTCGCCAAAATCTTTTTGATGAAGAAGATATTGCAAAGAATCTTCCAAAGGCTATTGCAGCCACTGAAAAGCTTAAAAAAATAAATTCAGGTGTGGAAATTGTTAACTTTGTTTCAGATTTAAACTATAAAAATATAGATTCAATGGTCAAAGATGTTGATTTGATTTTTGATGGGACTGATAATTTCTATACTCGTTTTTTAATAAATGATTTTTCTATTAAAAACCAAATTCCCTGGATTCACACTGGTGTTTTGGGAAGTCACGGACAATGCTTTGGAATTATTCCACAAAAAACAGCATGTTTTTCTTGTTTAATTGAAGATCTGCCTGATCCTGGTTCTTTAGATACTTGTGATACTGCTGGAATATTAGGTGTTACAGTAAATGCTTTGGCTTCTTTTAGTACATTAATTGGTCTGAAAATTCTCCTGGGAAAATATAGGCAGCAGGAGATTATCACAATGGATCTTTGGAATAATACCTTTGATAAAATAATATTTGATAAAAATCCAAACTGCCTGACTTGTAAAGAACAAGATTTTCGCTATTTAAATGGTCATGGAAGTCTTGATGGAATCTGTCTGTGCGGCAGAAATGCAGTGCATATAAATGGAAGGGGATCTATTGATCTTGCTAAAATAAATAAATCACTATCACAGATCCACAAGGCTCAGATCAATGAATATATGCTTCGCTTTTTAACTGAAAAATATGATATTACAATTTTTTCAGATGGAAGAGCAATTATTAAAGGGACAAGTGATTTAGAGCTCGCAAAATCGATTTATACAAAATATATCGCTTTATAGAATGAATATTTGAGGGAAGGTTTATCGCAAAAATCCTGAAGAAATAGATGTTAAAAATAAAACCAGATGATCCTGCCTCAAAAGCATTTCGCTACAAACTTTACTTGGACTAGTTCTCTTCCCATTAAGAATTGAAAATTAATTATTAATTATTGATTGTTTTGATTACAAGAAACCACTTGCTATTTATGGAAAAAATCAGTACGGAGGTGAATGATTGAGACTGAGTCTCAATCGCGAAAATTAATATATTGTAAGAGGTAACAGTGTTTGATAGGATTGAAGTTGAAAACCAGTTTCGTGAGTATTTGAAGCATAAAGGTCTTACTCTTACGCTTCAAAGAAAACTAATTTTAGATGAAATTTATAAAAATCATGAACATTTTGAGGCAGAAGAAATTATTCAAGCTTTTCTGACTTCTAGGAAAAAAGTAAGTAGGGCAACTATCTATAGGACTTTGGTTCATCTAGACGAGTGTGAGCTTATTAGGAAGATTGACATTGGAGATGGTCGTGCCAGGTATGAACATATCTATGGTCATGAACATCATGAGCATTTGTGCTGCATGGAATGTAGCCAACTAATCGAATTTACAGATAAAAAACTTGAAAAACGAATAATAAAGGTTGCCAAAAAAAGCAAATTTCACATTACTTCTCATACTGTGCAGATTTCAGGATATTGTAATGCTTGTTTTGAAGTTAGGGAAAGCAAAAAATGAAGAAGATAGCTATTGTAGGCTTACCAAACACAGGAAAAAGCCATCTTTATCATATGCTAACAGGAGATTACTCTATTGTTGCAAATTATCCCTTAACAACTGTTGAACCTAAGAAAAAAAAGATTGATTTGGGAGGCAAAGAATATCTTTTTTTTGACACCCCTGGCTTGCATTCTTTTTTTATTCATTCTGAAGAAGAGCTTGTTGTTCGCAACCTAATATTTGATGAAAAGCCAGAGGTTTTAATTCAATGTATTGATGCTAATCAGCTTAAGCAATCCCTTGATTTAACAGCTGATTTGCTTGAATTAAAGATTCCTATGATAATTGTTTTAAGTGCTGTTTCTGAAACTTATCAAAAGGGAATCAGAGTTAACTCTCTAAGGCTTTCAAAAATACTAAAAATACCTGTTGTTGAAATTCTTGATATAGGGGAAAGCAAACGAGCTAAGGTTTTCAAGGCGATTGAAAATGCAACAATTATTGATGACAAGATCATATACCCAGATCGTATTGAGGAATATATTAAAACACTGGAGGAAAAACTTCCCGAAGATATTAGTTTTAAAAGAAAATTAGCGATCCTAACCCTTGAAAACGATAAGACTATCTATGGTGTTTTTGAAAAAGACTTATCTAATGAAGAAGTTTTAATTTTTTATGAGCAAGAAAATATTATTAGGAACTTATTTATTGGGAGTCTAGGAAGGGCTATTCGAAGAGTACAGACAATGTGGTCTTCTGAAATTTATGAAAAAGTTAGCAATAAAAATAAAAGAAAGAATTTTATATATCTAGAGGCTTTTGCCAGAGCCTGCAGACACCCTGTTCTTGGAATTCCAATACTACTTGCCTTTATTTTTTTATCATACTTTTTGGTTGTAAATGTAGCTGGTTTTATAGAAGGAAGCTTGTCTGGATTTATAGTTGATCCAATGCTTAGTTATATCTCTACAATTACTGGCAGTGCCTTTGTTAATGACTTTTTACTTGGGGATTATGGGATTTTAACTCTGGGTTTATTTAATGCAGTTGTTACTGTTTTGCCTATATTATCTGTTTTTTTTCTTATGTTTGGAGCCTTGGAGGATATTGGATATTTACCAAATTTAACAGTTCTTACAAGCAGACTGTTTAAATATATTGGTATTTCTGGAAAGTCTATTATGCCACTGGTTTTGGGTTTTGGTTGTAAGACAATGGCAACATTAACAACAAGAGGCCTTACCTCTAAGAAAGAAAAATATATTGCTATTTACTTGATAGCCTTTGCCATTCCTTGTTCAGCACAATTTGGTTTAAATATGGCTATTTTAGGAAAAGTGGGAGTTTTAGCTTTTTTAATTGCTTTTGGAGCCTTATTATTTCTTGAAGTAATGGCAGGGTTTGTATTAAATAAAATAATAAAAGATGATGCTCCTTCTAACTATATTCAAGAGCTTCCACCAATTAGGGTGCCAAATCTTAAGGCGATTTTTATTAAAACATACTATAGGCTTTTATGGTTTTTAAAGGAGGCTGTTCCAATTTTTATTATTGCTGCCTTAGTTTTATTTACCTTGGATAAGTCTGGCCTTCTCGATTTATTAAAACGTGCTTTGGATCCGATTATTACAAATTGGCTTGGTCTGCCTATTGATATGGTCGACGCCCTAATCCTTACAATGGCTAGGCACGAAGCAGCAGCGGGATTAATTTTCAAAATGGTAAACTCAGGTTCGATTGATTTTATTCAAAGTATTGTTGCTGTTGTGATTACAACAATGTTTGTGCCATGCTTTGCTAATATTGTAGCAATGTGTAAGGAATTGGGTGTTAAGAGAGGGCTTGTTATGGTGTTTATTATTAATACATCAGCTTTTATTTTCGCGGGAATTTTAAATAAATTACTACACATATTCTTTTAAGGGATACAAATGAATAATAAAAAACGAGAAAGAGATGAATATCTGGAACAGCTTTGGTCTATGAAAGAAAAAAAAATAAAATCTATTGATGAGCTAAAAAAGAAATTACATGTAAAGTTCAATAAAGATTTTTTTCAGGAATTGATCAATGAAGGTATTGTAAAGGTTGAAAAAGATGAAGCACAGGTAACTTTAACCGAATACGGAGAAAGGCAGGCTCGTCAGGTAATTAGAGCACACAGGCTAGCCGAAAGGCTTATTCGAGATGTTTTGGGTCTTGAATATGAAAAGGGAGCTGATGAATTTGAGCACACCATGAATATTGAACTTCTAGATGGGATTTGTACACTTTTAGGTCATCCCAGGGAATGTCCTCATGGGAAACCAATACCAGAAGGCGAATGCTGTAAGATTTTTGCAAAGCAAGTTACATCATCTGTTATTTCAATAAAGGAACTTGAGGTTGGAGAGACAGCTAAGGTTGCTTATATTCAGGTTAAGGACGACAAGCAAATGCATAGGCTTGATGGCTTGCAGATAAGGCCAGGTGCTGACATTAAGCTTCACCAGAAATACCCTACATTTGTTGTTGAATGTGAGGGTCTGTCAATAGCTATTGATGAAGAGGTTGCTTCAAATATTAGGGTTTGGATTAAATTAGCATGTGCCGAAATTTCTCGTGATATGGTAATAGAAAAAAGAGGTTTTTTAAAAAGATTCCGGCAAAGAAGAAGAGCATGTAAAAAATAATTCAAAATTTAAAATTCAAGATTCAAAATTAAAGATTTAAAAAATTAATGAGGTTTTGGTAATGGATAAGATTATTCAGATAAAACCTTTTTCACTTTTTCAATTGCAGTATCTAAATCTTCTTTTTCAATTATCAAAGGAGGAGCAAATCTAATTACATTCTCATGTGTTTCTTTGCAAAGAATTCCAGCTTCTTTTAAGGCTTCACAGAATCTTCTTGCGCCACCTGCAGATTCTTTAAGTACTACTCCAATAAACAGACCTTTGCCTCTAATGTGATCAACATAAGGAGAGTCAATTTCATTTAGCTTATTCATTAGGTAATTACCCATTTCCTCTGATCTGGCTGTTAGTTGTTCTTCCTTTAATACTAAGAGTGCTTCCATTGCTACTGCGCAACCCAGAGGATTTCCACCAAATGTACTTCCATGATCTCCTGGCGTAAAAACATCTAACACATTTTTATTTGCAACAACAGCTGAAACAGGGAAAACCCCACCACCTAAGGTTTTGCCCAAAATGTAAACATCAGGTTTAACATTTTCATGATCTGATGCAAATACGCGACCTGTTCTACCTAGGCCAGTTTGAATTTCATCACACATTAATAAGACATTGTTTTTTGTGCATAATTCACGTGCCTTTGTCAGGTAACCATCTGGTGGTATTACTATTCCAGCTTCTCCTTGAATGGGTTCAACTAAGAAAGCTACTGTGTTTTCATTAATTGCATTTTCCAGAGCCTGGCTATCACCATAAGGAATTATTTTAAATCCAGGAGTAAAAGGTCCGAAGCCTTCTTTGTATTGTTTATCAGAGGAAAATGAAACGACTGTAGTTGTTCTTCCATGGAAATTGCCTTCACAGACAATGATTTCAGCTTTGTCTGATTGCACATGCTTTTTCAAATATCCCCATTTTCTGGCAGCCTTGATTGCTGTTTCTACGGCTTCAGCTCCAGTGTTCATGGGAAGGACCATTTCCATGTCACAAAGTTCACATAGCATTTTAGCGAAAGGTCCAAAAGTCTCTGTATGGAAAGCTCTGCTTGCAAGGGTAACTTTATCCGCTTGATCTTTTAAGGCCTTAATGATTCTCGGGTGTCTGTGACCATGTGAAACTGCAGAATATGCAGAGAGCATATCCAGATATTTGTTACCCTCTGGATCCCAAACCCAAATACCTTCAGCTCTTGCGATAACAATAGGAAGGGGGTGGTAGTTATGGGCACTATATTTTTCTGTAATATCAATTGTTTCTTTTGAATTCATCATTTTCTCCTTTTAAATAAGTGGTATGCTGTATGTTTTATTTACTAGTATAAAAAGCACAAGCAACTAGCAACCTGCAACTTAATTAGATGTTTCAATCTAATAATAATTAAAATATTAATTGTCAAACAGATGATTTGTTTAATATTTTTATGGACAAACGAAAAAATTTTATTAAATCTATGTCCACTATGAATGAAAAAATAAATGCAATAATAGATTATTTAAAAAGTAAAAAACTTAAAGCCTATCCTCTTGAACTAAAGATGGGAAGCTTTGGCGAAACATTGCTTGTAGGAATTGCCGATGATGAAGATACATCCTATGTTTCGGATCTTGAATTTATATCTGGATATTTTATTAATTTGAAAATGCTCCCTTCACTAGAAGTTGAGAAACTGATTAGAGATAGGGAAATTGTATCTCTAGTTGACTCCACAGATAAAGATTCTCAAAAAGAGCAACTTGAAGAAAAACAAGTGAATGATGTTTTTCATAGAATAAGAGGTGAAAAAGACGAAGAGGAGGAGTTCTTTTTTCGCATTAAGGTTACAAAGGGTGTGGATGAGGGGACCTCGATTATTATTAATGAACGTGGAGTAAGCATCGGGCGATATTCAAGAAATTCCATTATTGATTTAGTTCTTAGTGATAATAGCATTTCAAAAAGGCACGCTGATTTGATGATTGATACTTTTGGAAGGCCAGTTATCAATGATCTAGAAAGTACTAATGGAACTTTTGTCAATGGAGAACTAATTACACACAAAGTATTGCAAGCTGGAGATGTTATTAAAATTGGTCAAACAGAGATGACTATTGAGAAAATTAATGCAAGTTCAGTTCATCCTGATGAAAAAAAGAATTTTAATGAAACTATTTCTCTTGCCAAAAGAAAGAAGAAAAAGAAAGGCTAGAAGATGCCAGAGAACAAATCACCAGAAGAATCCAATAATTCTGAAAAGTTTAGGTTTTTAACACAAAAACTATCACAAATGTATCCTGACTATAGCTTTGATTTTGTTGATAGTTATAGATACTATTCTACTCAGGTGCAGGTTTTTTATTATGAGAAAAAACATGATCAATCTCATATAAGGCGTAGAAGAGCTCGAGGATGCATGCTAACTTTTAATGAAAACCCAGGTGATGTGATTTGGAACTTACAGGGTTCTGATAAAAGATCTATTTTTGAACTTTTAAAAGTCCATGATAGAGTAGGCAAAAACAAAAACTTAAGTCAAAATCTTTTCAGAGGATCTTCCTTTAAACACAGCGATGAAATTGGTTATGTAAGACAGGATTCAACAAATATATATAAAAAAAATTACAAACCAAAACTTACTCAAGAAGTTGATGGGAACAAGGCTTTCTCAAATTCTGCTAATTCTGAAGAAAAGAGTAAATCGCCCAAGAGTGCTTATAAATCCCAAAAGAAAACCCCAAGCCCCCCCCAATATTCGAAACCTGAAAAACCAACTAATGATTTAATGGAAAAATTTAAACAAGCCGCAAAGGACAAGGGCTGGATGAAATGAAAATATTATCAATTGCCTCAGAGGCTTCAGGGTTTGCAAAAACAGGGGGGTTAGCTGATGTTGCAGGTGTCCTTCCTCTGGTTTTGGCTAGCCTTGGTCACGAAGTTTCTTTAATACTTCCTTATTATAAACAAATAAAATTAAAACACCTTGATGCCAAAAAAGTATCAGAGAAAAGGTATTCATTAACAATAGGAAAAGAAGAATACAGCTACATGCTTCTTAAGTATCATTATAAAAATATTAATGTTTTTTTTATAGAGCAAGATGATTTATTTAATAGAGTAAATCTATATGGAGATGGTGAAAAAAGCTATGATGATAATATTATAAGATTTGCTTTTTTTAACCGGGTTTCAGTAAATCTTTTAGAAGCAAATATTATCTCACCGGATATTGTCCACCTTCATGATTGGCAAACAGGCTTAATTCCCTTATTGCTAAAGATAAATAAAAACAAGAAATTATCGAATCTTCCCACATTGTTTACTATTCATAACCTGGCTTACCAGGGCTTATTTGTTAAGGAAAATTATAATTTTTTAAACCTGCCCTGGAGCTTTTTTAATATTGAAGGTTTAGAGTTTTTTGACCAAATTAATTTTTTAAAGGCAGGGCTTGTATACAGCACACTTATTAATACTGTTTCTGAAAAATATTGTAAGGAGATTCAAACAAAAGAATTTGGAGCTGGTCTTGATGGAATTGTTCAGAAAAGAAAAAATGATTTGCATGGAATTTTAAATGGCGCTGATTATCTCGAGTGGAATCCTGAAGTTGATGATTATATAAAGATTAACTATTCGATTGAAGATTTTCAAAAAAAGCAAATTTGCAAAAAAGATCTATTAGATTGTTTTAATATAGATAAAAAATATCATGATTATCCCGTGTTTGGTTTTGTTGGTAGGCTTGCAAAACAAAAAGGTGTTGAGCTTATCATAGATGTTTTACCAGATCTTCTAAAGAAAAAAACCATTTTTATAATGCTTGGTATTGGGAATAAGACATACGAAGATTCTTTGCATGAGATATCAGAAAAACATAAAGATAGGATGGGCTTAGCAGTTGATTTTTCAAATTCTCTGGCACATAAAATAATTGCTGGTTCTGATTTTTTCTTAATGCCGTCAGAATATGAGCCTTGTGGTTTAAGTCAAATATATGCCTTAAAATATGGCACGTTGCCTATTGTCAGGGCAACAGGTGGTTTAGATGATACGATAAAAGAATGTGATTTTAATACCTTGCAAGGAACTGGTTTTAAATTTGAACTCATGACTAAAGATTCTTTTAATGATTCATTATCAAAGGCTATTAGTTTATATAATGATAAGACCAAACTTCTGCAAATAATAAAAAATGCAATGAATGAAAACTTCTCCTGGGAAAAATCAGCCTTAAAATATATAGAATTATATGAAATGTCGAAGGCTAAAGTTAGAGTTTGAATTTTTTGTTGGTAAATTCACAGGTAATATTTTGGAAATTATTAAAGCTAACAATATTGATAAGAATGATAATTTATCTAAAGTTGTAAGTGCTTTACAAATTGGAGAAGTTATTTGTTATCCTACAGAGACTATTTATGGCCTTGGGGCAGATGCGTTTAATTTTGAAGCAAATTTAAAAATATTTGCCCTTAAAGAAAGGCAAACTAAAAAACCACTTCTCATTCTAATAAGTAAGCTTGAAATGCTTTCATTGTTGATTAATGACATGCCACTAAGGGCAAAAAAAATAGTCGAAGAATTTTGGCCAGGACCTTTAACAATTATTTTTGATATTCATGAAAGCATTAATCATGGATTATCAAAACTGATTTCACTGGATCATGGCATTGCAATTCGTTTTACTTCAAATCCATGTCTTTTAAAAATTATTGAAGCCTTTGGAGGTCCCATTACCTCTACTAGCGCTAATCCATCCTCCCTGCCAAATAAAGTGAATAGAGATGATATTATTAAAAACTATTCTGGTAAAATTAAATACTTTATTGATGATGGTGAGCTTAATGATCTAAGACCCTCAACCATTATTGATGTAAGAAATGATTCTTTAAAGCTACTTAGAGATGGTAGAATTTCGTTTAATAAAATTAAGGAAGTTTTATGAAACCAAAAACAATGATTGAAAAAATAATAGCCAAACATACAAAAGACTATAATCCAGATATTGTATGGATGGATATTGATGTCAGAAGCGCTCGGGACTTCGGTGGTCCAAATGTTATAAAAAACTATGAAGCTGAATATGGAGAAACAAAACTTGATGACATTTCAAAGACCTTTTTTACCTTTGACTGCTGTGTTCCGGCTAACAGTATTCAATATGCGAATAATCAACATAAAGTAAGGTTATTTGCAAAGAAAAATAATATTAAACTTTATGATGTTGATGCAGGGATTGGTTCTCATGTTATGATAGATGAACAGATAGCCTATCCAGGATCTACAGTTGTTGGGACTGACAGTCACTTAAATATTTTGGGTGCTATTGGAGCCTTTGGTCAAGGGATGGGGGACGTAGATATCGCTTATATTTTTAAATCAGGAAAAACATGGTTTCAAGTTCCCAAAAGCATGAGAATAAATATTACAGGGAAAAGACCTGAAAATGTTTCAGCAAAGGATATTACTTTATATGTTTTAAAACACCTTGGATCAAGCGGTGGGCTTGGCCTTGCTATTGAATTTTACGGAGATGTTTTAGATTCCTTTAATCTTTCTGAAAGAATAACTCTGTGTTCTATGGTTACAGAAATGGCAGGAATCATCGGATTTATTGTGCCCAATCAAGAAATTATGAATAAATTTTCTAATAAGAAATTTAATTTAAATGATATCAAAGCCGCAGCTGACGCTGAATATGTCAAAGAGCTAAATATTGACATATCTAATCTAAAACCTCAAATGTCTTTACCAGGATCACCTGCGGATGTTGTTGATGTTGCAAGTGGAGATTCTGTAAGAATTGATTCGGTTTTTCTAGGATCCTGTACTAATGGTCGTTATGAAGATATAAAAAGCTTTGCTCAAATCATTAAAGGCCATCATGTGGCAGAATCTGTAATGGTTAAAATAGTTCCATCAACTGCAGCTGTCTTTTCTAAAATTTTAAAAGAAGGGATCATGAATGATTTAATTGATGCAGGTTGCATTGTAAGCAATCCAGGTTGTGGTGGCTGTGCATCCGGACAAATTGGCATGACAGGAGAAAAAGAAGTTGCTCTGTCAACTTCAAATAGAAATTTTAAAGGCAAACAGGGTATGGGAGAAATTTATTTAGTTAGCCCTGAAACAGCCGCTTTTTCTAGCTTAGAAGGGAGGATTTGTACAAAATGATTATTAAAGGTAAACTTTGGGCAATTAAATCAAAAGAAAACCGTTTGATTGATAATATTGATACTGATATGATCTTTCACAATGCACATCTAGCCATAACAGATCTTTCTCAAATGGGCCAATATTCATTTGGAAACCTGGATGGATATAAAAATTTTCCTGAGCTAGTCAAGCCCGGTGATATTGTAATGGTTGGAGAAAATTTTGGTTGTGGTTCTTCAAGGCAACAAGCTGTTGATTGTTTTAAAAGCTTAGGCATAAACCTGATTATTGCAAAGTCATATGGAGCTATTTATTATAGAAATGCTGTTAATAATGCCTTTACAATCTTAGAAAAGCCAGATATTGAAGATTCTGAGTTTGACAGTTTGCAAGAGCTGGAGGTCGATTTAGAAGAAGGTAAATTAAGAAATTTGACTACAAATAAGACATTTAGTATCAAAGTACTTTCGCATATTCAAAAGCAGATTAATTCCGCTGGCGGTTTAATGAAACTTGGAAAGGTAGTTTCTTGATGAAACGGTTTCATCTTTTGTTTTTGTTTTTAGCTTTTTCATTTAATATCTATGGTTCTGATCTTATAAAAGTTAATGCAAGTGGTAGAGGAAAAATCCAAAAATATAATTATGCACTTGCATTTAAGGAAGCTGTACGCGATGGAATACAGCAAGGAGTTTTGATTAGTCTCGAAAGTTTTTTGGCCAAGGAAGTGATTAAGGACAATGAAGAGCTTATTAAAAAACAACTTGCACCAATACAAACAGAAATTGTTGAAAGTTATAGAATAGAATCAAAAGAGCAGGGAAATGATCTTGTTGTTGTTAATTTACATGTTATTTGCAAAAAGGATCCAATTCTGCGCTTTCTTGATCAACTTGGATTTTATTTTAGAAATTCTAATAATCCCAAGATTATGCTTATGATCGCGACTAAAAAGAAATTCGCCGAGGACTTTAAGTACTTTTCCTTTGATAGCACGAATAAAGATCCAGTGATTTCCTCCTTTCAAAAAAAGCTTGAAAGCAGGCTTGAAAAAACATCTTTAAGGGTAGTTAAATACAATGATTGCGAATATGAATTTTCTATCAATAATGAATTAGATTTTCCCAGAGATGATATGGACCGCATAATTAAAGCATGTAAACTCGATTTTATTTTAATTGGAAAATATTCAGAACAGTCTAGTAAAGGAATTTATTCAGCCTTACTTGAATTTTCAGTCCTTTCAAAAGATGAGACTAAGAAAGAAATTCCTGTTAAGGTAAATGGAAAATTTGATACATATTCAGATGAAGAGTTTGAAACCTATTTAAATGATATATATTTAGCAGCTGTTAATAGAATTAAATTGTTTTTAAATAAAAAAGCAGATAGTGGTGATGAAATCGAAATTGGACTTTATGGAGCATCTGATTTTAAACAAGTTGACATGTTTAGGGAGTATTTACAAAAGAGTGCTTTTGGCATTAGGAGTGCAAAACTTTCAAAAACAGAAAAAAGGCTCTTTATTTTTACGGTAAGCTTAGCTTCTGATATAACAAGTGTCATAAATAAAAATATTGAAATTGATTTAGAAAATTATTCTGTGAATTTTCTGGATCAAAGTGAAAATAGAATTGATTATATTATTAAGAAAAAGGAGATAAGATGACTACAATTGAAAAGATTATAGCTAGGGAAATATATGATTCAAGAGGAAATCCAACTGTAGAGGTTGATGTTTGTTTAGAATCTGGTATTTGGGGTAGGACTTGTGTTCCTTCTGGTGCTTCAACTGGTGAGTTTGAAGCTGTTGAATTAAGAGATGGTGATAAGAATAGATTGAATGGTAAAGGAGTTTTAAAAGCTTGTGAAAATGTTAATACAAAAATAGCTGAAACTCTTATTGGCATGGATGTTTTAGAACAAGAATCAATTGACAAAACTATGATTGCTTTAGATGGAACAGAAAATAAAGAAAATTTAGGGGCTAATGCAATTTTGGGTGTTTCAATTTCTTGCGCAAAAGCAGCTGCTTCAGTTTTAGATATTCCTTTATATAGGTATTTAGGCGGTTTCAGAACCAATACTATGCCTGTTCCAATGATGAATATTTTAAATGGTGGAAGTCACGCTGATAATAATGTTGATATTCAGGAATTTATGATAGTTCCAGTTGGTGCAAATTCAATTAAAGAAGCCTTGAGAATGGGAGCTGAGACTTTTCATAGCCTAAAGAAAATTTTAAACGAGAAAAATTTGAGTACTGGTGTTGGTGATGAGGGTGGTTTTGCACCTCATTTAAAATCAAATAAAGAAGCTCTGGATTTAATTTTAAGTGCAATTGAAAAAGCTTCTTATAAACCAGGTGAAGATATTGCTCTTGCTTTAGATGTTGCAGCATCTGAATTTTTTAAAAATGGCAACTATGTTTTTCACAAATCTGACGGTTCCAAAAAAGATTCTGATGCTATGGTAGAATTCTACACTGATTTAGCTTCGAATTATCCAATTGTTTCCATTGAAGATCCAATGGATGAGGAAGATTGGGATGGTTGGGCTAAAGTTTCAAAAGCTCTTTCTAATAAAATTCAAATTGTAGGTGACGACCTTTTTGTTACTAATTGCAAAAGGCTTGAACGAGGAATTAAAGAAAATATCGCGAATTCCATTCTAATTAAGCTCAACCAAATTGGAACTGTTACAGAGACATTTGAATGTATTGATCTTGCACATAGATCTGGTTATACAACTGTGATTTCACACAGATCTGGTGAAACTGAGGATACCACAATTGCCCATGTTGCAGTTGCCGCTAATTCCGGGCAAATTAAAACTGGCTCAATGTGCAGAACAGACAGAATAGCGAAATATAATGAGCTGATTCGAATAGAAGAGATCTTGCAGGACCTCGCAAAATATCCCGGCCATAGCTTATACAGATAAAAACTTTCCAAGCTGCCATGCCCCCATGTTTAAATTTTTTGCCTATATATGACTATGTTATTCCCTCAATTGCCCTAAATACAAAGACTTTAGCCCGTCATGCATTTACGAAAACTTGAATGGATTTTGATTTATGAAAAAAAAATGAAAAATATGTGAAAAACATCAAAAAAATAAAAATTCCTGCCACTTTTCCCCACCCGGGATGTTTAAAATAATATCAAAATTATATGGATTTTCTTAAAGGAAAGCTTTAAAAAAATAAAGTTATCCACACCTGTGGAAAACCAATTTCCCTAAAAATATTCAAAACTTTCTTGACAAAAGGTGGGGGGGTGTAGTATGTTTTCCCACAATGTGGGAAATTATGGTAAAAGGTTGCTATGTTTAAAGGTCGTTACGAACATTCTATTGATTCAAAGGGCAGAATTAGTATTCCGTCTAAATTTAGGGATGTGCTTGATGAGCGCTTTTCTGAACATTTGGTCATAACGAATCATTTCGACCCTTGCTTGGTAGCATATCCTTTACAAGCATGGAGGGATTTAGAAAGAAAAGTGGCCGAAATGCCTCAATTCGACAAAAGAGTTACCTACTTGAAAAGATTTTTTATTTCAGGTGCTGTAGAATGTCCTATTGATAAAAGTGGCAGGATTTTGCTTCCGCAAAACTTAAGGGAATACGCGGACCTTTCTAAAGACGTTGTTTTGATGGGTCAAGTACGGACCATTGAAATCTGGGCAAAGGAAAAATGGAGCGAGGAATTTGAAAAACTAAAAACTAGTTTTAATGCAGAGGCTCTGTCTGACTTTGGTTTATAATTAAGATGGAGTTTCACGAGCCGGTTTTCAAGGAGGAGGTAGTCAATTTTTTAGCCAGTTCAAGGAGGAGGGCTATCTATCTTGACTGCAATCTAGGAGGGGGAGGCCATGCTCACTCAATATTACTAAATTCACATGTAGATTCACTGTTAATTGGTGTTGATCTGGACACCTATGCTATAAATTTTTCCACAAAAATTTTAGATAAATTTGGCTCACGTGTCATTTTTATCAATGATAACTTTTCAAATATTGACAAAATTTTGTTAGACTTGGGAATTGAAGCTGTAGATGGTATTTTGATGGATTTGGGACTTTCAAGTTATCAGATAGATGAGGCAAGTTATGGTTTTAGTTTTGATAATGACGGTCCCTTGGATATGAGAATGAATAAGGCTCAAAAAATATCAGCTTTTGAGCTTATTAATTCCGAAAGTCCTGAGAAATTGTTACGGATTTTATACAGATATGGTGAAGAAAAATATTCAGGGCTTATTGTTAAGGCAATTGTTGATGCTAGAAAGCATGGGGAAGTTAAGACAACTGGTGAGCTTAAAGAGATTATATTAGGTGCAGCACCGAAAAAAGGATTAAAGCCTGTAAAAACTTTATCAAGAGTTTTTCAGGCTATTCGTATTGCGGTTAATGAAGAACTGAGTAATTTGGAATTATTTTTAAGAAAGATTCCAAAGGTTTTAAATGAAGATGGTAAAATAGCAGTTATATCTTATCATTCTCTGGAAGATGGAATTGTTAAAAAGAATTTTGTGAATTATAGCGGTAAATGTATTTGTCCTCCGGGGATGCCAAAGTGTGGATGTAATCCGGTCAAGGTTTTAAATATACTTGATAAAAAAGGGATAACACCTGGGAAAGAGGAAATTGAAAAAAACCCAAGGGCGAAAAGCGCGCGTTTGCGCCGCGCAATCAAATGTTGCTAGTCTTTCAAGCGGCGCCATTGGTGTGTGCAAGGCAAAAAAGAAAGGTAAGGGCAAAAAAATCCTGGTCTCTTTTGAGTTTGCTTCCATTTTATGGATAGTACTCGCCTTACTCTTTTTTATAAGCTCAGCTTTTTTCTATTCCTGGTCACGCATATTGGTAACTCATGTCGGCTATGAGTTAGGCAGGTTAAAAGAAGAGGAAGGAAAGCTTAAAAGTGAAAAAAATAAGCTTACTATTGAGAAGTCATATTTAACTTCTCCAGATAGGCTTGAAAATATAGGTTTAAATAAAATGAAATTAATATATCCAGAATCTTGGCAGATTGTGGATATGAGGACTGAGGATGAATAAGTCATTAAGAATTAAAATAATATTTACTTATTTTTTTGTTCTTTTAGGATTTTCTTTAATCATAATTAGACTTTACTTTCTTCAGTGTGATGACAATTCACGTCTTTCTAAATTATCGTCCAGGCAACATAAAAAGACTATTGTTAAACTCCCAAGAAGAGGAAATATATTTGATAGAAATATGGAGAAATTTGCAGTTAGTATTGATGTATCTTCAATTGCAATAAATCCAAAAGCAATTTCAGATATTGATTCCCTTGCAAAAAAGCTTTCTAAGATATTATCAATTGATGAAGAAGATATTATTAAAGGAGCTAATAAGGACAAATACTTTGCATGGATAAAAAGATATGTTTCTCCAGCAGAGGCAAATGCAATTGAAAAACTCGATCACAAAGGGATAATATCAATTAAGGAAAAGAAGAGATTTTATACTCAACGAGAACTTGCATCAAATTTAATTGGTTTTATTAACAATGATCAAGTTGGGCTTTCTGGACTTGAACTTAAGTACAATGAATATTTACAAGGACAAAAGCTTTTAGTAGAAATTGAAAAAGATGCAAGAGGAAGAGTTATTAGTAATAAGATAGAGGCAGATTTATCAGAAAACAGTGGATCTTCATTAGTTCTTACAATTGATAAAAGAATTCAGTACATGGTTGAAATGGAGCTTAATAAGGCGGTTGTAGAGTACAAGGCCCAAGGTGGTTTAGCTATAGCTATGAATCCTAAGACTGGTGAGCTTTTAGCAATGGCAAGTATTCCAAACTTTAATCCAAATATTTTTTGGCGCTATCCTCCAACTTATTTTAGAAACAGAGGACTCATGGATCTGATCGAACCTGGGTCACTTTTTAAAATTGTAGTTTTGTCTGCAGGATTGGAAGAAGAACTTATAACATTAAATACCAAGATTAATTGTGAAAATGGTACACTTAATATAGGTAATAATGTTATTCATGATATTGCTAAACGAAAAAAACTTACAGTTAGAGATATTATTAAATACTCAAGCAATATTGGTTCTTTTAAGATCGCAGACTTGCTTGGAAAAGAAAAATTATATGAATATATTGGTAAATTTGGTTTTGGATTAGCAACAAATATTGACTTGCCTGCAGAAGAAAAGGGCTTAGTAAAAAGCATTAACAAACTTTATCCAATTGATTTCGCTAATTTGGCTTTTGGTCAGGGTATCAGCATTACCGCTTTGCAAATAATTAATGCCTTTAATGTAATTGCAAATGGTGGGTCTCTGATGAAGCCTTATGTTGTTAAGCAAATTTTAAATTCAAAAGGTAGAATTACTAAAGAATTTAAACCTAGCAAAATAGCGACAGTAATTTCTAAAAATACTGCCAATCAAGTTAAAGATGCACTTGTCGATGTTGTAAATGCGGTTGATGGTAGTGGTAAAAATGCAAAAATGGAAGATTATATTATCGCAGGAAAAACAGGAACTTCTCAAAAAATTGTAGATGGAAAATATTCTAAAGAGTCATACATGGCACTTTTTTCAGGAATGATTCCCGCAGATGATCCTCAAATGACTTTAATAGTAATGATAGATGAACCTAAAAATGAAATATATGGAGGGAAAGTTGCTGCTCCTATTTTTAAAAATATTGCCAAAAAAGTAGTCGCTTATTTAGGAATATCTCCTGATGATAAAATTAGCATCGCTGAAAAAATGAAAATAAGCACCCAGGAAGAATATAAAACAAAAGAAAACACAGAAGCAAAAAAACTAGAAGATGAAAGTGACAATATAAAAAATACTGAATCAAAAGACCAAGTAATGGCGAATTTCCTCGGCAAAGGATTAAGGGAGGTTGTTGCTGATCTTAAGAGTTTCAATTATAGATATGAGTTAGTAGGCCAGGGTGTTGTTTACAAGCAAGAACCTCTTCCTGGTAGTGAGTTAAGTGAGAATAACGAAGTTAAGATTTATTTAAAAAGAGAGATTTAAGATTATTAATAAGGTATGAGCTTGATTATTACAATGAAAGATTTTTCAGAAATATTTAATTTTGAGCTATTAAATCAAGAATCTGGATCTATCTTTCCACCTATTTGCATTGATTCTAGGGTTTTAAGTAAGGGGGATGTTTTTTGTGCAATTAATGGCAACAATTTTGATGGGCATAAATTCGTTGAAGCTGCTTTTAATAAAGGTGCCTTATTTGCAATTGTTGAAAAAGACAATCAAGTATTGCAGTTATTTGAAGATAAAAGTCGACTTTTAGCAGTTGATGACAGCATTGATGCTTTAAGCAGAATAGCTAATTTAAACAGAAAAAAATCAAAGGCTCGTGTTTTGTGTATTAGTGGAAGTGCTGGAAAAACAGGTACAAAAGAACTTATTAATAATATTCTTTCTACTACTTTTTCTGGAATTGCCAATGAAAAGAACTTCAACAATTATATTGGACTTCCTTTAACTTTATTAAAACTTAAGAATGAAGATGAATATTGCATTTTAGAATTGGGCATAAATACTATTGGTGAAATGGATAAGCTTGCAAATATAGCCCAACCTGATTGGGCTCTACTAACAAATGTGGGTGCTTCACATTTAGAAGGATTAAAAGATATTGAAACAGTTGCAAAAGAAAAAACTAAGCTTTTTAGAGCTATTTCTGTTCAGGGCAAGATTTTTGTGAACATTGATGATCCAAATATTGTAACTTATTCAAAAGATAATGAGCATTGTGAAAAGCTTACCTTTTCCATGTTTGATAATACTGGGGCAGACGTTTTTATTAGTCGTACTCAAGAAAAGGGCTTAGAGGGATATGATCTTACTGTTTCTGCTTATGGTGAGCTTTTTGATGTGAATTTGCCTTTGCTGGGTCGGCATAATATAAATAACGCTTTAGCTGCAATTGCTGTTACTTATTCCTGGGGATTGGACATTGATAATATTGCCAGGGGTTTGAACAAACCGATTTTTTCAGATAGAAGAAATTCCCTTATACAATTAAAAAACAATAAATATTTAATTGATGATTCATATAATTCAAATCCACTTAGTGTCAAAGCAGCTTTAGAATTGTTTAAAAAATTAGCTGGCAATTCAAAAACATTGTTTGTGGTAGGTGATATGCTTGAACAGGGAAGTGAAAGCAAGAAGCTTCATAAAGAGCTTGGAATATCAATTAAAGAACAAGGTATTGATAAAGTTATTGCTATAGGTCAATACGCTGAAAGTATAGCACAGGGTTTTAATAATGATAATAATATAATGTTATTTAAAGATCACAGAGAAGCTTCAAATGAAGCACTAAAACAGTCTGACCAATGCGATTGGATACTGATTAAGGGTTCAAGAGGAATAAGTTTGGATCTCATTGCTGATAGAATTAAAGGAGAATATGGATTATGATATATCATCTTTTGTATCCCTTAGCAAATGAGTTTATTTTCTTTAATGTTTTTAGATACATTACCTTTAGAACAGTTTGTGCAACTCTGACAGCAATGGTTATTTCATTTATTTTAGGTCCTTATCTTATTAGGAAACTTAATCATAAGCAATTAGGACAGCAAGTTAGAAATGATGGGCCTGGTACTCATTTAGCCAAAGCAGGTACACCAACTATGGGAGGTTTACTAATAATATCCTCAATTTTATTTTCAACTCTTTTATGGGCAAGACTTGATAATTATCTTGTATGGATAACAATTTTTGTAACTGCGAGTTTCGCATTACTTGGCTTTTTAGATGATTATAAAAAGATCAAAAAGAAAAATTCCAAAGGTGTTTCAGGTTGGATTAAAATACTTTGGCAAGGATCTATTATTATTGTTGTTGCTGCTTATTTATATGCTAATGGTTTTTCAACCTCTTTGAATTTCCCTTTCTTTAAAGCATTTAGACCAGAATTGGGATTATTGTATATACCGTTTGCATTCCTAGTTGTTGTTGGAACATCAAATTCTGTAAATTTAACAGATGGCCTTGATGGACTAGCTATTGGTCCTGTGTTAACAAGCTCTATTTGCTATATTATATTGTCATATGTTGCTGGGCACTATATAATTTCAGATTATCTTGGTTTGATTTATGTAAATGGAGCTGGTGAACTTGCAATTATTAGTGGAACCTTATTAGGAGCAGGGCTTGGTTTTCTATGGTATAATACTTATCCAGCCCAGGTATTTATGGGTGATGTTGGCTCATTATCACTAGGTGGTGCAATAGGCACAATTGCACTATTAACAAAAAGTGAAATTTTATTAATACTTATTGGAGGTGTTTTTGTTTTAGAAACCTTGTCTGTAGTTATTCAGGTAATTTCCTTTAAAATGACAGGTAAAAGGGTTTTTAAAATGGCTCCTATACATCACCATTTTGAATTAAAGGGCATAGCTGAGCCCAAAGTTATTGTTAGGTTTTGGATAGTTTCCATTATTTTAGCATTATTTGCATTAGGAACATTAAAGTTAAGGTAAAAAATTGGATTTGAAATTCAAAAATATGATAAAGGTTGATCCTGTTATCTTGATTACACTTATTGTGTTATTAGGTATTGGACTGATTTTTATTTATAACTCAAGTTTTGTGTTTTCAAATCTTAAGTTTAAAGACCAGTATTTTTTTGTTAAAAGACAAGGTTTGGCAATTCTTTTTGGAATGTCTTGCCTTATTGGATTTTCGATGATTCCTTATAAGGCATACTTTAAGTTTGTTCCTCTTATGATTATTGTAACCATAATTAGTCTGGGGCTTTTATATGTTCCTGGCTTGGGAGTAAAAGTCGGTGGTGCAACAAGATGGTTAAAGTTTCCTTTTTTTAATTTGCAAGTTTCTGAGTTTGCAAAGATTGTAATGATTTTTTATTTAGCCTCAATCTTTTCAAAAAAGACAAAGGGGCATATAAATAATTTGCAGAAAGGTATTTTGCCGCTTGTTGTTGTCTGTGGTGCTATTGTTGGGCTTATTTTGATGGAGCCTGATTTTGGGACTGCCTTTACAATTCTGGTAATTTCTTTTTTTATGTTTGTTGTTTGTGGAATTAGATTTAGACACATTCTTGGTCTTTTTATTGTTTTGTTTCCGATTGTTTATTACCTTATATTTAACTTTGATTATAGAAAGAAAAGGATACTCTCTTTTCTTAATCCATGGGCTGATCCACAAAACAGTGGTTTTCAGATTATACAATCTTTTGTTGCTTTTCAAAATGGTGGAATTAATGGCGTGGGTTTGGGTGAAGGCAAACAGGCATTATTGTTTCTTCCGGAGGTTCACACAGATTTTATATTTTCAGTTATTGGAGAAGAGCTTGGTTTTATAGGCGCATGTCTAATTATTTTTTTATTTTTGGTTTTAATAAGCAGAACCTTTTTAATTTCTCTGCGTTTAGAGGACAAGTTTGGATCATTTTTAATTTTTGGAATGGCACTAATGATTTCCATTCAAGTTATTTTTAATTTGGGAGTTGTTACGGCTTTACTTCCTACTAAAGGGCTCCCCCTGCCTTTTATTAGTTATGGGGGAAGCTCATTAATTGCAAATTTGATTTGCATGGGTATAATTTTAAATGCCTCAAAAGAGGTGAGAAATACAAAGTTTATTCTAGGAGTCTAGGATGAGAATTATAATAGCCGGCGGTGGTACTGGAGGACATATATATCCAGCTTTATCTTTGGCAAATAAAATTAAGCAAAAAGATCCTGATTGTGAGCTCCTTTTTGTTGGTACTAAAAATGGACAGGAATCTACATTAGTACCAGAAAATGGATTTAATATAAAATTTATTAATTCAGCAACTATAAAAGGTAAAAATATTTTAAAACTCGTTCCAGCTGCTATAATTTTAATTTATGGAGTGCTGCAATCACTTTATATTATTTTCAGGTTTAAACCAACGCTAGTTATTGGTGTTGGTGGATATGTTTCTTTTCCAATGATTTTTGCGGGTTTTAGCAATGGAAATAAAATTATTTTGCTTGAGCAAAACTCTGTTCCGGGAATTGCCAATAGATTTCTTGGCAAACTTGCCACAAAGGTGTTCTTAACTTTTGAATCATCAAAGAAATATTTTAATAACAAAAAAGTGGTCATGAGTGGGAATCCTTTGAGAGAAGAACTCTTAAAAGTTGTTCACGAAAGGAAAAGCAAAGGGTCTTTTAATATCTTAGTTGTTGGTGGATCTCAGGGATCTGTGGCAGTGAATAATGCTGTTATTGGCGTTTTAAAAAAGTTAGGACAAAGTGATCTTGCAAGGCTGAAACTTGTTCACCAGGCCGGAACATATGATTATCAACGCGTTTTATTAGAATATGAAAATATTGGTGTAGAAGTAAATGTTAAAGATTATTTTGAAGATATATGGAATCATATAGATAAAGCAGATCTTGTGATTTCAAGATCTGGTTCAGGGATTATGGAACTCGCGGCATTTGGAAAACCAGCGATTTTGATTCCCTATCCTCATGCAGCCGATAATCATCAATATTACAATGCTAAGTATTTTGAAGAAAATTTAGCGGCAATATTGATAGAAGAATCAGATTGTATCGTTGAGAATCTTTTTAACGCTATAATTGGGCTTATGAATAACAAAGATGAACTGAAGTTTATGTCAAAAAGAGCTAAGGCTATTTCTAAGATAAATGCATCAGAATTAATAGCAGATGAGTGTATCAATTTAGGAGAAGGCAGGAATTAATATGTTTCAAAGCCACAGCGAATATCTAATAAATGAATTAGGGCTTGAAGTTTATAAAGATACTATGCTTTCAGAATATACTACCTTTAAAATTGGAGGTAAAATTGATCTTTTAATACATGTTTGCGATACTGATGAAATCAAGAAAGCAGTAGATTTTGTTGTTGCCAATGAAATCCCCTACTTTGTTATGGGCGCAGGATCAAACTTGTTAATTACTGATTCAGATTTGCATGGCGCTGTGATTATTATTAAAGAGAAAGTTAACAAGAAGGGAAAGATTGATATTTTAAATGAAGATGAAAATGAAGTTAGGATCAAAGTCTCTTCTTCTGTGATGATAAAAAGACTTATTGGAGAATTTGCTCAAACGGGTCTTAGTGAGCTTTATAATATATCAAGTATTCCTGGCACAATTGGTGGTGGAATTAAATCAAATGCAGGCATTGATAAATTAGGTTTTAGTAAAATAACGAGTGAAATAACTTGTCTTAATAAGTTGGGAGCCTGTGAAAAAATTAAAAAAGACAAGATAGGTTTTAGGTACAGAGGAACTAGTTTGTCTAGAGAGAATATAATTTTAGATGCTGAGCTGAAATTTTCAAAAATAAATAGTAAAGTTTTAAAAGATAAGATTCGTAGTAATATGAAAAAAAGAATGAGTACTCAGCCTTATTTCGCGAAATCAGCTGGTTGTGTTTTTAAAAACTTAGAGAATATTTCAGCTGGAGAATTAATAGATTCACTTGGAATGAAAAACCTGTCTGTTGGAGATGCAATGGTTTCAAATGAACATGCAAATTTTATTATCAATAAATCAAAAGCGACCTTTTCAGATGTTGTTGGCTTAATTGAACTTATTAAAGGGAAAGTTTTTAGGGAAACTGGAATTTCACTGCAAGAAGAGCTTGTTATTAAGGAGGGGATATGAGATCACTGAAAAATCAAACTATAAAAAGAAAAAACAAGAAAAAGGTAGTTAGATCAACTAGAAAAAGAAATTCAAAAGGTACTGGAAAAATTACAAAAGTATTTTTTGTTGCTCTTTTGATTGTTTTTTGTGTTTCGATAGCAGCGTTTTTTAGCAGCCAAATATTTTCAGGATCCTTATTTGCTATTAAGAAAATCGACTTTATTGTTTCAAATGGAGCAGAAGATCAGAATTTAAATCGAAATGATGTTGTGAGTTTGGCTGGCATAAACATGGGAACAAACTTGTTTAAGCTTGATATGAGAGAAGTTTCAAAAAGAATTTTAAATAATGCATGGGTTGAGGCAATTAAACTCGATAGGATTTGGCCAAATAAAGTTGTTATTAATGTTAAAAGAAGACACGCGAAAGCTTTAATAAAGTGTGATAAATTTAAATATATAGATGATTTAGGGAAGCTTGTTGGAGATGCTGATGATGATGCAGGACATGACTATCCCATTTTGACTGACTTTTCGTGTGACGGAAGTGATGAAGAAAAGGTTAAAAAAGCCTTAGGCTTGATAAGTAAATTTGAAAAAAATGGTTTTGAAATATCTGAATTAAATTATGACGAAAAATATGGTATGACTTTATATTTATCAAAAGACACCTTTCCAATAATTTTTGGAAGTGAAGATTACGATGTTAAATTTAAAAGATTTGCTGAAATTTATAATGATCTCAAAAAAAATAAATTAAAATGTGCATCTTTAGATTTAAACTATTCAACAAAAGGAATTGTTAGATTGAAAAACATTTAAGACGTTTTCATAACTCAACTAGGAGGCAATAATGAAGAAAAAAGATGAAATTATAGTTGGCCTTGATATTGGTACAACAAAAATTTGTGTTGTTGTGGGGGAAGCTTCAGTAGAGGGCATAGACATAATTGGTATTGGTATCCACCCATCTATAGGATTGCGAAAAGGTGTTGTTATTAATATTGAAAGCACTGTTAATTCTATCATGAAGGCCTGTGAGGAAGCAGAGCTAATGGCGGGTTGTGAAATCAGTAGTGTTATTGCTGGAATAGCTGGCGGACATATTAGAGGATTTAATAGCCAAGGTATTGTCGCCATTAATGGTAAAGAAGTAAAGGATACTGATGTTAATAGGGTTATTGATGCAGCCAAGGCAGTCGCGATTCCTATGGATAGAGAAGTTATTCATATTATTCCGCAAGAATATATAATTGATGACCAGGATGGTATTCGTGAACCATTGGGAATGTCGGGTGTACGGCTAGAAGCAAAGGTTCACATTGTTACAGGTGCTGTAACATCAGCTCACAATATTGTTAAATGTGCAAATAAAGCAGGCTTAAATGTTAGTGATATAGTTTTAGAACAACTAGGTTCAGCTGAAGCTGTTTTATCTGATGATGAAAAAGAATTAGGAGTGGCATTAGTTGATATTGGTGGAGGAACTTCTGATATTGTTATTTACTCAGAAGGAAGTGTTAAGCATACATCTGTTTTAACTTTAGGTGGGAATCATTTGACTAATGATATCGCCGTTGGCTTAAGAACTCCAACTAATGACGCAATGAAGATTAAAGAAAAATATGGTTGCGCTCTCTCTTCTATGGTTGGAAAAGAAGAAACAGTCGAAGTGCCAATGGTTGGAGGAAGAGCACCAAAAATTCTTTCAAGAAAAATCCTTGCCGAAATTATTGAGCCAAGGGTTGAAGAGATAATGTCATTGGTATATCGAGAAATTGTACGCTCTGGATTGCAAGATCAGCTGGCATCTGGTGTCGTTATAACCGGTGGCACGGTAATAATGGAAGGTATGCCAGAGCTTGCTGAAAAAGTTTTTGGGTTACCTGTTAGAAGAGGCATTCCAAAAGGAATTGGCGGTCTTGTTGATATAGTTTCTAATCCACAGTATTCAACAGGAGTTGGTCTAGTGCAATATGGCGCCAGAATGAACTCTACTGATACTTTTAGAATAAGAGACGATAATATTTACGACAAAGTTAAAACACGAATGGGTGAATGGATTAGAGAATTTTTTTAATATTTAAAAATAAAACAACTCTTGGAGGAGAAAAATGTTTGAATTTGATATGACGAGAGAACAAAGCGCTAAAATTAAGGTCATTGGTGTTGGCGGCGGCGGTGGAAATGCAATAAATACAATGATCGCTTCGGGACTTACAGAGATTGATTTTATCACAGCAAATACTGATGCACAGGCTCTGGAAGTCTCTCTTGCTAAGCATAAGCTTCAAATTGGTTCAACTCTTACTAAAGGCTTAGGAGCTGGAGCTAATCCTGAAGTTGGCAAGAATGCTGCCCTCGAGGATGAACAAAAGATTGCTGAATTGATTGATGGGTCTGACATGGTCTTTGTAACCGCTGGAATGGGTGGTGGTACAGGAACAGGTGCTGCCCCTGTAATCGCTGGAGTGGCAAAAAAAATGGGTATTCTAACAGTTGGTGTAGTAACAAAGCCTTTTACTTTTGAAGGAAAGAGAAGAAGAAGTCAGGCAGAAAGCGGTATTGTTGAGCTTAAGAAGTCTGTTGATACAATTATTGTAATTCCAAATCAAAGGCTTTTAAACATTGCTGGTGAAAAAACTACAATGCTTGAAATGTTTAAAAAGGCTGATGAGGTCTTGTTGCAGGCTGTGAAGGGTATAGCTGATTTGATTACCACAGTTGGTTTGATAAATTTGGATTTTGCTGATGTTAGGAAGATAATGACAGATCAAGGAATGGCCATGATGGGATCAGGCATTGCATCAGGAGAAGGACGTGCGGTTAAAGCTGTTAAAGAAGCTATTGAAAGTCCTTTATTAGAAGATGTTTCAATTGAGGGTGCGACAGGTATCTTGATAAACATTACTGGAAGTTCAAATCTAACCCTCTATGAATCAAATGAAGCAGCCTCAATGGTTGAAGAAGTAGCACATGAAAATGCTGAAATTATTTTTGGTACTGTTATTGATGAATCCATGGGCGATGATATCAGGGTTACAGTAATAGCAACTGGCTTTGATCATGAAAGACACAGCACTTTTCCTCAAATTGAGAACATTGCAACTCAAACTATAACTGAAGATTACTCTGACAGAGAAGTTCCTGCTTATCTAAGACAAAAGGTGCAGGTTCCGAACTTCAATGTTAAGGAGGCAGTTGAAAAATATTTTGGTGATGAAGACTTTGAAATACCAACATTTCTCAGAAAACAGGTCGATTAAGCCACCGAAACCTCCCTATGGTGGGTTGAAGCCGGGAAGGCAGGGAAGTGATAGTGATGTTATATTGGTATACCCAAACAAGCGTGCTGTCGCAAATGCTAATTTAGGTGTTAGTTGTTTAAAAAAGAACATTGAAGCAGGATCAGATTTATGCGTTGAACTTGTTACTCTGGATAATATACTGACGAACCATAATTTTCCCCCCAAATATAATAAGTTGTATAAACCTCCTTCCCGGCTATATAAAAATAATATTCGCAAAGTTAAACTAATAGCTTTTTCCATATCCTATGAACTTGATTATTTAAATTTAAAAACATTTTTTGATTATTTCAAATTAAATTCATTCAATAAAAACAGAAGTGAAAGTGACCCATTGGTTATAGCGGGCGGTGTATCATTAACTTTAAACCCTGAACCTGTTGCTAATATTTTTGATGCTATTTTTATTGGAGAGCTTGAACCATCTATTGGCGAATTTATTAATATAATTAATAAGGGTTTAAGTAAAGGTGATGCTTTAAAGGCAATTAATTTGCTTAATGGTTTTTATATTCCTTCAATTAAGAGGAAGGGGAAAGTAAAAAAATCAGTTAATATAAATTTCAAAGATGATGAGCTTTTATTAAAAAAGCTTGGCCAAAATGAAGTTTTTAAAAACATGACTGTTTTAGAGTATACACGAGGATGTGCAAGGCGGTGCAATTTTTGCGCAGCTCATAGTGTTTATTATCCTTTTAGAGTAAAAACTAGCCTTTCACTTAAAGAAGTTCAGGATGTCAAAATTGGTCTTGTTGGACCGTTGGTTACTGGGATAAAAGGTTTAAAGAATTTATACAAAGAGGCACAAGTAAATAATCAATCCTTGTTTTTATCATCGGTTCATATTGATGATATTAATGAAAAATTGCTTGAACTAATTTCACAATCAGGTCAAAACTCCTTGACCTTTTCGATTGAAGCTGGAAGCCAAAGGCTCAGAAATATATTAGCGAAAAAGCTTACTGGTGAAGAAATATTAAGTAAGGCACAATTAATTTCAAAATCACATATTAAAAATATAAAAATATATGCTATGTACGGACTTCCTTCGGAAAAAGAAGAAGACCTTCAAGCCCTTATAAATTTGGTTGATTTAATAAGAAAAGATTTTATTCAGGCTGCAAAGATAAAGGGACTTATTGGTAAGATTAGCCTGTCCATGAATTTATTTATTCCTATGCCACATACACCAATGCAATGGTTTGAAGTGGCTTCACAAAAATACGCAAAAAAAGCTAGAAAGTTTATAGAAAAAGCTTTGAAAAATAAGGCGAATCTTCAATTGAAATTTCAATCACTAAAAGAAAGTTATTTGCAAGCCTGTATTTTACGTTCAGATAGAAGTTTTGCAGAAAAGGTTTGTTGTGGAGAATTTGATCAAAATAATTTTATTAAAGAATGTTTAAATTTAAATAAATTAAGCAGGCTAGAAAATGATAGCACTTTCCCCTGGGATGTTGTTGACATTGGCATATCTAAGGAAAAATTAAAGCTTAGCTATTTAAATATAATTAATAATCATAATCTTTAAAGGATAAAAACCTTATGAGTGAAGTCAAAATATTAGCGCTTGGTGGTTTGGGCGAAATTGGAAAAAACTGCATGGTTTTTGAATATGAAGAAGAAGCCTGCATTGTGGATTGTGGTTTAATGTTTCCAGAAGAAAACATGCTTGGAGCTGATATTGCAGTTTGTGATTTTGCTTATCTTGAAAGTATTAAACATAAAATAAAAGGCCTTGTATTAACCCATGGACACGAGGATCACATTGGAGGCATTCCATATCTTTTAAAAACAATTAATGTACCCATTTATGGAAGTGAATTTACTTTGGCTTTGATTAAAGAGAAATTGAAAAATGATTTTGATGTGCCAGCTGAACTAAACACTGTAAGGGCTTTTGAGAAAGTTGAGTTTAAATATTTTTCTTTTGAATTTATTCCTGTGCGACATAGTATTGTTGATTCATATGCTTTATTCATAGAAACACCGGTTGGCCATATTCTTCACAGTGGTGATTTTAAAGATGACCCAACTCCAATTAAGGATGAATCAATTAGCTTAAAAAGCTTCAAGAAAATAGGTAAAAAAGGGGTTCTTTTACTTTTATGTGATTCAACAAATGCTGAGTACAATGGAAGAAGTAAACATGAAAAAGAGGTAGCCCAAGAAATTGATAATATATTCAAGGCTTGCAAGGGAAGACTTTTAGTATCTTTGTTTGCCTCAAATGTGCAAAGAGTTAATCAAGTTGTTGTGGCAGCAAAAAAATATAATAGAAAAATTGTGATGGATGGAAAGTCCATTATAACCTATGTTAAAGTAGCTCGAGAGCATGGGTACATTAATGCTTCTGATGATATATTTATGACTCCAAAGGAAATCAATGGGGAACGAGATGATGAAATAATATTTCTATTGACCGGAAACCAGGGTGAACCCAGAAGTTCTCTTGTTAGAATAGCTATGGATGCCCATAAGAAAATAAAAATTAAAGCAGGTGATACAGTTTTATTATCATCAAAATTTATTCCAGGAAATGAAAAAGCAATCGGAAATGTTATAAACCAACTTTGTAGGTTGGGCGCAAGTGTTATATACGAAAAGGTTTCAAAATCAATTCACGGTTCAGGACATGCACATAAAAAAGAAATTATAGATTTATTTAATTATATAAAGCCCAAATATTTTATCCCTATTCACGGGGAGTATAGGCATTTAACAAGAAGTAAGTCCATCTTTGTAGAAAGAGGTGTTGACCCTGAAAGGATTATGATCATTGAAAATGGTGATCAATTATCTTTATCAGAAAATAAAATGGAAATTACTGATAAAATAAGTGTTCATAAAACATTTATTGATACAGATACATATGAGACTTTAGAAGATGATATTTTAAGAGATCGTAAAAGAATTGGCTTAAGAGGTCTTGTTTTTTGTTCTTTAATCATTGAGGCTAAATATGGAGTTATTATTTCTGGACCAGAATTATTTACCAGAGGTTGTATCTCTGAAGAAGAGCAGGATATTATAAAGAAAGCTGAAGAAGAACTAAAAAAAGAAGTCGAAAGAGCTATGAAAGACTTGGGTGGAGCAGGTGCTGATCTTGAAGAAATAATTAGATTAAAGATTCGGAGAATATTTAAAAAAGAAACAGGTCAAAGGCCGATTATTGTTATGTCAGTTACAGAGATTTAAAAATTTTAAGTACTAACTATAATCTTAATTCTGGTGCACCAGATCGCAAGAGCACTGGTCGCCAGTTTGATGTTCTATTCACCGTTTTCAATCAGAATAATTTTTGTAATAGTTTCATTTAATTTTAGCAAATTCTTGGAAGTTGAACCCCACTTAGCATTTGAACTATTCTTTTTCCACCAAAAGTTGTATTTAAAAAAACCCTTGGTTTATCTTCTGTTTTGATCACATTTCCAATTATTGCAGCATGTTCACCATAAGGATGCTTCTTTAATTCTTTTAGGACCTCGTTTGCTATATCTTGTGAGCATACACAAATGAATTTTCCTTCATTTGCTAAATATAGAGGATCAAAACCCAATAAATCACACGTTCCTAATGTTTCTTTTCGGATTGGAATTTGTTCTTCATTAATTTCAATATTAATATTTGAATTATAGGATATTTCATTAAGAGCGCTAGCTAGGCCACCGCGAGTTGGATCTTTTAAACAATGGATTTTGTCTTCAAATTTATGTAAGCTCTTGATAACACCATTTAAAGGACTTACATCGCTTGCGATATCTAGTTCAATTTCATATTCTCTTCTGGCAGACAGAATTGACATTTCATGATCACCTAAATAACCGCTTAAAATAATTGCATCACCTGCTTTAACAACATGTGAACTTATTTTTAAATTATCATTTTCAATAAAACCTAATCCAGAGGTGTTAATAAAAAGGCCATCACCTTTACCTTTTTCAACCACCTTTGTATCGCCAGTTATGATTTGAACTCCAGCTTCTTCAGTACATTCTTTAATTGAAGTACAAATTTTATTAAGCTCATCAATTGAAAAACCTTCTTCAATGATAAAAGAAAGGCTTAGGTATTTGCATGTGGCACCTGACATTGCCAGGTCATTTACTGTTCCACAAACAGCTAGCTTTCCAATATCTCCCCCTTTAAAAAATAATGGGCTAACCACAAAGGAATCAGTTGTAAAAGCAAGTCTTGAACTGCCTTGATTTTCAAACACAGCACTGTCATCAAAGCGATTTAGTATTGGATTTGATATCCCTTTTGTAACAATATTAGAAATTAATTGGTGCATTATTTTGCCACCAGCTCCATGACCTAACGCAATGTTGTTCATTTTTTACCTCTCGTTATAACATGTATTTATAGTAAGCTGCGCAAGTTCCTTCTGAAGAAACCATGCAGGGACCTATTGGCTTTTCAGGTGTACAGGATTTGCCAAAGTGCTTACACTCTTTTGGATTATTCAATCCTTGTAAAATATTTCCACAAATACAGCCAGCCGGTTCTGTGAAATCTTTTGCTTCAATATTAAATTTAATGGTAGCGTCATATTGATTATAGCTTTCTCTAATTTTTAAACCAGTTTGTGGAATAACACCAACACCTCGCCAATAAGAATCACAAGGCTCATAAACTTCATTTACGATTTTTTGGGCCATTTGATTTCCCAGGCTATTTACGCCTCTCTTATAGACATTAAAAACACCATTTTCTTTAAGCATAACTTTTTCAACAATTGTGAGTATTCCTCTCATAATATCAACAGGTTCAAATCCTGTTATAATACCAATTGAATTGTATTGAGTAAAGACATCACGGTAAGCATCTTCGCCAATAATCGCACTAACATGACCTGGCAAAATCATGGCATTTAGTTTTATCGCAGGATTTGACATCAATGCTCCAAGCGCTATTGGAACTGTTTTGTTCATAGCTATTACTGAAAAGTTGTTAACATTTTCTTCTTTGGCTCTTTTTATTGTTGCTGCTATAGTTGGAACTGTTGTTTCAAAACCTACTCCCATAAACACAATTTCTCTTTCTGGATTTTCTTTTGCTAATTTTAGAGCTTCAATAGTTGAGTAAACAATTCTTACATCAGAGCCTTCGGATTTTAAATCAAAAAGATTTTTATCTACACCTGGAACCTTCATCATGTCACCAAATGTTGTGATAATTTTTTTATGATCTTTTGCAAGGGATATTGCTGCTTCAATGTCACCTATTGGAGTAACACAAACAGGGCATCCAGGACCAGAGACCAGGTTAATTTTATGTTTTGGAATCATATTTCTAATTCCAAACTTTGCAATATTCATAGTGTGGGTGCCACATACTTCCATGATGTTTAAGGCTTCGCCATCATATTTCATAATTTGTTTTTGAAGATTAAGGACATGATCTTTATTTCTAAATTCTGCTACATATTTCATAGTCTGATCCTTTTTATTTGCTTCCTAAATCAGCAATTTCATTTAAAAGTGAAATTGTTTCTAAGGCTTCATTTTCGTCGATTTTTCTTATTAAGAAACCAGCATGTAATAAAGCATAGTCTCCAATATTTATTTCAGGAACAAGAGTTGTTGAAACTTCCATTTTTATTCCATTATAATTAATTTGAGCACTTTGTTTTTCATTTTCAAGGGATAAAACTTTTACTGGTATGGATAAGCACATATTTACCTCACGAATTAATTTTGTGTAATGCAACCATGGTTTGCCCAAAACTAATTCCTGCATCATTAATAGGAACTTCTTTGGGAATTAAAAGTTCAAACTCTGAACCTTTAAACACTTCAATGGTTTTGTTTAATAATAAACTATTTTGAAAACAACCACCACCAAGGGCTATCTTTGTAAATGCAAACTCAATTGAGAGTCTTTTTGCCATTTCAAAAGAAGAAATTGCAATAGAATTATGAAACTTTGATGCTATTTTTGATATATCTTTCTTTTCTTCTAAATCTTTTAAAATGCTGTTAATTATTGGTTTTAATTGTATTCTGTGTACATTAATATCATTTTTTTCTATGTTAACAGGGTAATATTCTTCAATATCCACATTTGCCACTCTTTCAAGCTTTATCGCTGCCTGTGCTTCATAGCTTGCTTTGGCTGCAAGTCCTATTAAAGATGATATGCCATCAAAGAGTCTTCCAAGGCTTGATGTTTGAATGAATGGACTTTTGTTTTGAATCATCTTTGAAATAAGTTTGATGTTTTTAGAAAGATCCTCGCCATAATGATTTGTAAGTAAAGTTTCAAAATAGCTTGCATCATAATCTGAAAACGATCCTAGTGCTAAGGCAATTCTATATGGTTCGAGGCTTGCTTTGTCTCCACCTGGCAGACTAAACTGTTCAAAGGATCCGACCTGTTTAAAAGAAGCATAATTTCCATATAAAAATTCCCCACCCCAAACAGTATTGTCTTCACCTAAACCTGTTCCATCAAAACAAATTCCCAATACGTTTTCATGATTTTGTACTCCAGCTTCTGCCATTGTTGCAGCCATGTGAGCATGGTGATGTTGAACTGATATTTTTTTTAAACCTTCTTCATCAGCATAAAGAGTGGATAAATAGTCAGGATGGGAATCATGGACAATAAACTCAGGCTCGATTTCCAAGAGATTTTTAAAATCATTAATTTGTGACTTGTAAAACTCATAACTTCTTAAGTCCTTTAAATCTCCAATATGTTGAGAGATGAAAACCTTATTGCCAACACTAAATGAAAAAGTGTTTTTCTTTTCTGCACCACATGCAAGAAATTTTGGAAAGTTAAAGCAAGTAATTATTGGAGAAGGGACATAGCCTCTTGAACGTCTTACTGTAATTATGTTTATTTCATTTGGTGCCATGACAATTGAATCATCACATTTGTGTACTATGTCGCGATTATTTATTAACACAAAATCACAAACTTCATTTTGAATAGTAGCAAGTTCTGTTAGATCGCTTACAATAGGTTCTTCAGAAAAATTGCAGCTAGTCATTACTAATATTTCAAACTCTTTTGCTAAAACTAAGTGAAGAGGAGTGTAGGGGAGCATAAAACCAAGGTAATTATTATCTATTGAAACTTGCTCATTTAGGGTATCTGGGTAAAGTTTTTTTAAAAGTACTATTGGCCTTGCATCACTTGTTAGCAAAGATTTTTCAAGTTTATTTATATATGCATATTTTTTTATTTTATCTAAGGAATCAGCCATGAGAGCAAGCGGTTTTTCTGATCTTCGCTTTCTTTTTCTCAAAGTAGCACAGGCCTCGTTGTTTGTGGCATCGCAAGCAAGATGAAACCCCCCAAGACCTTTTAACGCTATGATTTTGCCTTCTTTTAAGTGCTTTATGCATTCTAGTAAGGCTTCGTTGCCTTTTGATAATTCTTGATTTGATTTTGATAGCAGCGAAACTTTTGGTCCACATTCTGGACAGGCATTGGGTTGAGCATGAAATCTTCTGTTTAGGGGGTCATCATATTCATCTTGGCACGATAAGCACATAAGAAAATCGTGCATACTTGTTTTGGATCTATCATAGGGTCTATCTTTTATTATAGTAAAGCGGGGTCCACAATTTGTACAATTTATAAATGGATAATTATATCTTCTATCGTTTTTATCAAAAAGTTCTTTTTCACAGTCTTTGCAAGTCGCCATATCTGGGCTAATTAAAACAGATTTGCCTTTACTTGAATCTGTTATCATAATATCAAATTTTGAATATCCTTTTGGTTCAAGCTCTAATGTTTTTATAGATTCAATTTTTGCCTTTGGAGGTGGAAATTCATTTATCAAGAAAAGAAAATTATCAACTTCTTTACTTAAACCTTCAGCTTCAATGTCAACTCCTAAGGAAGTATTGTTAACATATCCAGTAATTCCAGCTTTAATGGCATGTCCATAAACAGTGGGCCTAAAACCCACGCCTTGAACTTGGCCACTTATATTTATTTTTAGCCTTTTTTTCTCATTAGCCATTCATGCCACTCATTAAGTCCATCACCTGTTTTTGCTGAAATTTTAATTGTTGTTAAAGTAGGATTTATTGATTGTATATCGGAAATTAAGTTTTCAACACTAATGTCTAAATATGGTTTAAGATCCATTTTATTTACCAGGCAAACATCTGTAACTTGGAAAATTAATGGGTATTTTTGTGGTTTGTCTTCACCTTCTGCTATGCTAATTATACTTACTTTAGAATTTTCTCCTACATCAAATTCAGCAGGACAAACCATGTTGCCAACATTTTCAATAATCAGCAGGTCGATTTGGGCCAAGTTTAATCCTCTGATAGAATTTGCAATCATATTTGCATCTAAATGACAACCGCCTTCTGTGTTTATTTGAACAACAGGTATATCAAACTTGGCAAGCCTATCAGCATCTCTTGTTGTTGCAATATCGCCTTCAATAACAGCAATTCTCAGCTTTGATTTTAATTCAGCAATTGTTTTTTCAAGCATAGTTGTTTTTCCAGCACCTGGGGCTGAAATTATATTAATAACAAAAACATTGTTTTCCTTGAAAAGCTTCCTGTTATTGTCAGCTATCAAGTCATTTGCTTCCAATACATTTTTAATAACTTTAACTTCTTGCATTTTAAAACCTCCGGTTTTAAGTGGTAAGTGGTAAGCGATAAGTGGTAAGTAATTATTCTTATCACTTAAACGCAGATAATTTTATTTTGCATTACTAGCAACCAGCAACTAGCAACCATCCTCTGTTTCGCAATCTAACTTTTGTATATAAATTCCTCTGCCAGTATTTTCCATTGATAATTCAGCGCCTTCAGCGATTGTATCTTTTGAAATAGTTTCAAAGCAAAAACTCAAAGCATCATACTGAACTGATGGAGGATCTCCTACACTTAAATGTACTTTATATATTCTTGTAATATTATGTTCTTTGCATGTTTTCTTAATCGTTTCCAGTAGGGTCGTTGCAATTGAAAGTTCATGCATTTTTAATAACCTCTTACATTCAAGAAAATACAGGGTGAATTTGCTTTTTCTAATAGCAGATAAATTTATTATAGCAAGAAAAATAGCTATCTTTTTTACCTTGACGCCGTACGCTGTACGCCGTACTCTATACGCATTATGACTGTTTTTGTAAAATATTTAATAATAACAATAGTGCTTTTATATTTTTTTCTTCCTTTGGATTTGCTTCCAGATTTTATGCATCCCCTATTAGGTCGACTAGACGATGTATTAGTAGCTGTTTTGGGGTATTCTTTTTATAAAAAGTTTGCTTCAAAATGGATCTACCGTAAAATATATCAAGAATATCAAAGGCATAGCCAGCAGTCCTCATCTGGCAATTCCTTTGGAAGTAATTTTTCTTTAAAAGATCCTTATGAAATTCTTGAAATAAAAAAAGGGTGTAACAAAGAAGAAATCAAAAAAGCATATTATCAAAAAATGTCAGAATACCATCCGGATAAGGTTGCACATCTTGGAATTGAGTTGCAAGACTTTGCAAAAGAAAAAACCATTGAGATTCAAAAGGCTTATGAAGAGGTCGTAAGTGGTAAGTCGTAAGTCGTAAGTCATAAGTTTTGAGGCTTGTCTATATATATATACCTGCACCAAGGATGTCGCAAGTTTTTTTGTTTTTGGACAAGGAACTCCCATGATGCAGTTTTATTGAAAACGACAAGGCCATGAAATGATAGAAATAAATCAAATGGGCTTTTTGGCACGACCTTTGCTTAATGTTACTTCGAAAAGTAAATAAAAATACTTTGTAAAGGAGTTTCACAGTGAAAAATATTTTATTATTATTAGTTTCCGTTTTAATTGCAACATTTGTTCTTAGCGGATGTAAGAATCAAAGAGGTTATTATCCTCAGAATACTCCATATGGTGCATATGGTAATAACTATAATACACAACAAAGGTATGCAAGAAATAAATGCACACCTCCTCCAGTAGTCAGACCAAGGGCACCTTATGAATATTATAGGACTAGACCTTGGAATCAATGGAGTACATTTTATAACAATAGGTCTACAATGATGCCAAGACCAAATTGGATTCCTGAACAATATCCATGGTCATTATATTCAAGCATGTACAACATAAGACCAGGTCTCAATTTTAACTTTAATTTAAACACACCAAAGTTTAACTTAAACTTAGGACTTGGAATGGGTAATTTTTACCATAGTACATTTAATCCTATGTGGTATGGAAATGGTGGATTTGGAGCTCCTGGTCCTTATTCAAGGTTTAACTTTGATATGTCATTTCAGAATAGGTGGAGACAATGTTCAGCTGGAAATTCAATTTGTGAAATGTCCAGACCAGTTCCTCATTGGCAAAATCATCCTTACAGAAATCAAGTAAGGCTTAACTTTGGAATCGATTTTGTAAATACTGCTAATGCATATTATTATGAACCAATGCTTGGATACGGTGCAAATGTTACTCTAAGTCAGGCAGCTGAAGAAGCCAGAATGAGAATTTGGATTGCATCTTCACTTGCAAGGGGTGGATTTAGACAAAACTACTTAAGTGTTGATTTTCAAATGGCGATTGGTGGAATTGAAAAATATTGTGCTGAAGCAGTTCACTATGTTCATTACATGAGATGTTCACAGGATGATAAAAACGACATAAAACAACTTATTCAAACAGGCCAAGCCTATATTAGATCAGGCCAATATACAAAAGCTGTTGTAGTATTTGATGCAGCTGTTATGGCAACTTCATATTCAGAAACTTCAATATAAAAAAAACCTTTCTTTTTAAAAATCATTTTTATATAATACTTTCACTTTAATATCATAAGAATTAATATACTACTATGCAGGAAAACTTTTTATTACAATTTTTGGGCCAAGTAAAAATATTCAATAATCTTACTGATGAAGAAAAACTTAGAATTATTAAGGTTTGTAAAATTACTCAATATAAAAAAGGAGATGTTGTTTTTGTAGAAGGTGCTGGTGCTGATGCTGTTTATTTTATTGAAAATGGTATGGTTAAAGTTACTAAATCGCTTTCAAGCGGTGGGGAGAAGGCGCTAGCAACTTTAGCAAAAGGTGCTATTTTCGGTGAAATGGCGCTTATTGATGATCAAGAACGATCTGCAAAAGTTACAGTTCTTTCAAACTTGAATGTTTATAAGCTTAGAAAAGCAGATTTTGATGAGCTTAGAAAAAACAATGATACTGGAGCTAATAAAATAGTACGTGAAATGTCTTATATTATTGCAGGACGATTAAGAAATACAAATAAAAAAATCTCTCAAATGTTTGATGATCCTACAAACAGTATTGAAGAATTTAAAAAACAATATGCAAAAATGCAGGGTGATTCAAATTAGGAATTGGTGGAATTATGTCAGAAGCTTTAAGTAGGTTAAGAAAATTAGATATATTCAACAATCTGGATGATAAAGAATTTAACTTCATTATAAGTAAATTAAATCGTCGCGTTCTAAAGAAAGATACTATTATTTGCGATGAAGGAGATTCTGGCGATGATATGTTCCTTTTGTTTGAAGGAAATATCAAAATATCTAAAACAGTAGCAGGAAAATATGAAGAGACTCTAGCAGAAATTGAAGCACCTTCCGTTTTTGGAATGGTTTCATTGGTTGATGGTTCAGAAAGATCTGCAAAATGTTTAGCAACAACAGATGTTACATTGCTCACTTTAAAAAAGACGGATTTCGATATTATGCTCGCGAAATCTGATGTTGTGGCTAATAAAGTTTTATTTAATATTACGAAATCAATGAGCAGTCAGTTAAGAATGGCTAACCAAAAGTTAGCTGATTTATATTCTAATCCTCTGGATACTATTGAAAAACTTAAAAACGCTTATAAGTCTATTTTGAAAAATTTGGAATAAGAATAATGTTGAATTCAGTCTTTTCCGCAACTTTGCAGGCAAATCAAATACTAGGCACTATCTTTTTTACCTTTAATTATCATTGTTTCGTCTTCAATTTCAGTCATTTCAGTAATAGCAGTAACATCATCTCTTTCACGATAAACCAACGTGGTATGTCCTAAGGTGATTTGATCTCCATCAGCAAGGTTATGCATTGAAATTTTTTCTCCATTAACAAATACGCCAGCAGAACTATTAAAATCATATATAATATGCGCATTGTCTTTGATTTTAATTAGAGCGTGTTGCCGGGATACATATGGATCTTTGAGGACAATATCGTTAATAGATGCAAGCCTGCCTATGAAGGTGACATCCTTTTCAATATTGAAAACTGTAATAATTCTATCTTGGTCTTTTAATATAAGATTTCCCATATTCACATCAAAAAAAAGTATTTAATAAAATATCATAAAAAACAAACAAAATACTTGCAAGTCTTTTTATTTTAGTTTATTAGATTCAAGCTTTTTTAAAAAAAGCATAAAAGTACGGGGCGTAGCGCAGCCCGGTTAGCGCGCCTGCCTTGGGAGCAGGAAGTCGGTGGTTCAAATCCACTCGCCCCGATATAAAAAAACCCGTGATAGTTATGTCATTGGGTTTTTTTTATTATAAATTAATATTATATTTTTATAATCTGGCAATATTAGGCCTTTTTTTAGATAAAAAATAACGATAAAGATATTTTGTCTATTCGCATTTTTAATTGACAACTTGAAAAGAATATGACAGGGTGCGACACGTGGTGTCACATGGTGCCTGCTTTTGGGATATGTTTTTGCCAGTTTGACATCCCTTGACTGCCCAGTATTTTTAATATGCTAAAAATATTGAGCAAATTGTCCCAAGAACTTGGCACCTTCCTTGCATTGATTATTTAATAATGAAGGATGACGTGGTATGAGTATTTATTTTCTAACTTATTTCAAGAAAAGGGGATGGTAATTCCATGAATGATATAAAACGATTTGGAGAATATTTAGTTAAATCAAACATTATAAAAAGACATGATTTAATTATTGCTCTTGAAAAACAGAAGTTGTTTGGAGGAAAGATTGGCGAAAATCTCATTGATTTGGGATGTTTTTCAAGTGATGAAATGCTGACTCATCTTAAGACTTACCACACTGAAAGATTAGTTTACGTTAACTAATTAGTTTAAAAATTCAACATTTTGAATTGTTTAGTCATACCTTTCCATTCAAGTAAAAAGGCCGATGGTTTGTCTTCATTTTTATAATATTCAATTTGTGCATAGGTTTTTTTCACATTTTGTGCGAACTCAAAAAGATCAAGATTCATAATTTTTGTCCAAGTTCCTGTATTAATATAGAGCTTATTATTGTCAAATGACCGTATTCTAAAAATATGACTGTGTCCAAAAATTACTACTTGGATATTTGCATTATTGTGCAGAATTTTTTTTGCATGTTCATCAAGTGTTGGATAGAAGGTTAAACCTTTTGTAATTAATTTAAATGTTCTTGAAAATTTGCTATTTCTGGCTGGATGTTTAAAAAAACGTACTCTGCAAAAATAATAAATTGTTTTAAAGATTAGTCTTAAGGTAAAACTAACATCAAGGATCAAACTGCCTAATAAAAAGCGGCTAAAAGGACGTATTTGATCAATATAAGGTCTTTCAGCTTTTAATGGATTAATAACATTCAACACAAAATAAGAACCCCAGGGAAGGTTTAAAACAGGTTGAGGTAAGTTTTTTGTTAGAATAAGAGTTTTTAAATTAATAATATTTGGAAGCTCAAATTGAAAACCATGATGAATCTGAACGTTTCCTTTTAGCTTGTAAATTGTAGTATCTGTGATGAAATTAATTCTATCTCTTGATTCATTGTCTGTAAGGGTTTGTCTAAAAACTTCTTGAACAGAATCAAAGAAAAACTCCATGTCATGATTTCCGGGGATATAAGTGATTTTATTTTTTTTGTATGACAGGAATTTCTTTAGAGCCTCAATTACTATTGGATGGCCCTTTATGCAATCTTTAAGTTTTGAAATCGCAACTATTTCAGTAATAACATCAGGAAACTTATTGTTATAGCGGACTTTAAGCAGATCAAAAAAATCACCATTAATAACGAGTTCTACATTGATATTTGAAAAGGTTCCAGTCGAATAGTATTCCAGAAATTCAGCGAAGTCTTCATCAAAAAAGAATTCATCATATTTGTTCGGTTTGCCAAATTCGTGACCTTGCCCAATGTGAAAATCACTTACAACAAGAATTAGTGATTCAAGCTTTTTATTTTCTTTCTGCCCAATGTACATTACAAGTCAAAAAGATCTTTCTTTCTGCCTCTTTTTTTCTTGTCATCATTAAAAGGGTTGTTTTCTTCAAAATCGTCGGTGGGACTAATATCATCGTAGAAGATCCAAGAGTCTAGCGAAGCTAAACCTTTCTCTCCATCAATGAGATTCCTCAGCTCATTGTTCATTTCACCTCTCCTTGAAAACATTTTGTAATTAGTTGAAATTATAAAACATATTTTTGTGCTTTTGTCAAATTATATTTTTAAAAAAATGATGACATGTCCGATTTTACACTTATTTTTAACGCACTGTCCAGAATTGTTAGGAAACTTGTTATAGAAAAGAATGGACAAACTTTCTTGAGGTTTTTATTATCTATATTCCAAAAAAAGGAGAAAATAATTGTTAGATGAAACTTTGGATAGCCTTCATGATTTTCTTTTAAACAACAAATTATCTATTGCCAGCGCAGAGTCTTGTACTAGTGGCATGCTAGCGAATATGCTTGCTAAAAACTCTGGATCATCCGCTTATTATAAGGGTGGCATAATCGCCTATTGCAACGATCTAAAAGTTGATCTTCTGAATGTATCAAAAAAGACTCTTCATAAATATGGGGCTGTTAGCCAAGAGACAGCAATTGAGATGGCTTTGGGTGTTCAAAAGATTTGCAAATCTGACATAGGAATCTCAACAACTGGAATAGCAGGGCCCAGCGGGGCTACTGCAGAAAAACCAATTGGTCTTGTTTATATTGGTTTTGCATTTAAGAATAATAACTTTACTAAAAAGTTTAATTTTATTGGGGATAGGCAAGAAAACAAGAAAAGTACTTGTGCTGCAGCAATACAAATAATTTATGATACTTTAGTTAACTGAAAAATAAAACATTTTTCCCTTTTGTTTAAAATAGCCAGCTGTTGTTTGAGCAGTTTCCCCTTTTCCAAAGAAAATGTCTATTCTAGCAGAACCTTTAATGGCGCCACCAGAATCCTGGTCTATTACAAAGCTTCCAAACTTTTCCCATTTTATAATATTTCCATTATCATCAAAGATAGGTTTTTCAGTTTCAATATACGCAAGACAACCCTTCGGGAAAACGTTTGGATCCGCAGCAATGCTACGATTAGCCACTAATGGAATGTTTAAGCTTCCTTTTGGAAATTCATCTTTGCTTAGTTCTTTGAAAAAGACATAGGACTCATTTTGATATAAGTAGTGTTCTAGATCATCAGGATTATTTTTGAAATACTGTTTGATGGCTTGCATGGACATATTTTCTGTGGAAATTTTATTGTCTTCAATTAGCAATTTTCCAATTGAGACATAGGGTCTGCCGTTAACTCCTGCATATCCTATGTTTACTTGCTTGTTGTTTTCAAGTTCAATAATTCCAGAGCCTTGAATCTGAAGAAAGAAAAGGTCTATATAATTGTCTGTCCAAAGCATTTCAAGCTGCTTTCCTGCTAACATTAACTTTTGATCAATTTCCTGTCTTGTCAAATAAGGAACCAACCTATTATCTAAAACTTTTCCTCTTATGGTCTTTTTCTCAAGATTTTTACTGAAAGAGCGAAGTTCGGCGCTAACGATATCTTTAGGTAATCTATAAATAGGATGAATATATTTGCTAGTCTTTTTAAGACTTCCTTTTATTAATGGAGTATAATAACCGGTAAACAAAATCTTTTGAAAAATACCACTGCCTTTTGCTTTATAAACTTTAAAATTATCCTTTATAAACTTATTAAAATCATCGCTTGTTGGCTTGGATAAAATAAAATTATAAAATTTGTTTATTGTTTCTTTTATTTTCTCAGGGCTGAAGGCAGGATGGTCAATTTGAGGCGTGTTTTTTAAGTCGACTTTTTCGAAATATTCAACTTGTCTTTTAAGAGCTTCCTCAAGTCCTTTAATATCGGAGTCATCATTGAAGGCAGGTTGAAAAATTTCAGAGACTGAATAAAGATTTTCTTTATCTAAAATTGAAAAATTGTATATAAAAAAAAATAATATACACAATAAAGCAGATAAAATAATTACTAATTTGCTTTTTTTCATTGTTATTTGTTTTTTTCCTGAGCTTCACCTGTCATTGGAACAAAGTAAATCTGAGATAGAGACTCTTCTGAAAGACCATTTTTTGTTTTTGTGATTCTTTTTAAGATTTGATTTTTTTCACCAACAGGCATTACAATTTTTCCGCCGATTTTAAGTTGCTCAATAAGAGGTTGTGGAATGTGATCTGGGGCAGCTGTTACTAAAATAACATCAAATGGAGCTTTTTCTGGCCAGCCCTTATAGCCATCACCAACGCGCACATGAACATTTTTATAATTTAATTCATTTAAAGTTTGTTTGGCTTGTTTACCAAGCCCTTCTAATATTTCAATTGTATAAACTTCTTTAGCAAGCTCTGATAAAACAGCGGCCTGATAACCTGAGCCAGTGCCGATTTCCAGGACAATATCATTTTCTTTAACTTGAGCTGCTTCTGTCATAAAAGCCACAACATATGGTTGGCTAATCGTTTGATCAAAGCCAATGGGAAGTGGAGAATCGCTATAAGCCAGGTTTTTCATGTCATCTGCTACAAAAAAATGCCTGGGAACTTTTTCCATTGCCTTAAGTACTTTTTCATCTTTTATTCCACGTGACTTGAGCTGTCTTTCAATCATTATTTTTTTCTTTTTATCAAGCTCAGAAACTTTTGCATCATCATTTGAGGTTTGTTTGTTATTTTTCTTAGTGCAGGTGCTTAAAATTAAAGAAAATGCCAGAATGATGGAAAAGCTTACAATAAATGTTTTTAAAGCTGCTATTTTTTTCATAATCTGACTAATAAAGCATAATATTTCGCTTCCGTCAATGATTAAGAATATACTTAAGGTCTTGTTTTCTTTACTTGACTACTTTAATGGGGCTTATTATTAGTTGTAAATTGTAAAATAATATAACAACAAATAATTAGGACTTTATTAATGGAAAATATCAAAGAAACGACAAAACCTTCTTCATGGCTTTATTCTGATAAAGTTAAGGATCATTTTTTTAATCCTCGAAACATTATGAAAGATGAAGAGGATGAATATAAAGCTGATGGCATTGGTTATGTTGGAAATCCTGCCTGCGGTGATATGATGAAGGTTTGGATTAAAGTAGATAAAGAAAATGATAAAATAATAGATTGTAAGTGGAGAACCTTTGGTTGTGCTAGTGCAATTGGATCAACTTCTATGTTATCTGAGATGGTTACCAAAGATGGCGGCATGAGGCTTGAGGATGCTTTGAAAATACAACCAAAAGATATTTTAAAAGAACTTGGAGGTTTGCCAGACAGGAAAATACATTGTTCTGTGCTTGGTGATAAAGCTTTAAGGGCTGCAATTAATAATTATTTTAAGAAATCTGATCAGGCCAATAGAATCACAGAGACAATTGGAAAAGTCGTGTGTGAATGTATGGGTGTAACAAACAAAGATATAGAAGAAGCAGTTTTAGAAGGAGCGACAGATTTTGAAAAGTTGCAAGAGCAAACAAAAATCGCTACAGGATGTGGTAAATGTAAAGAAGAAGCTATGAAATTTTTAGAATGGTATAAGAAAAAATATTTTGAAGATTCTTAAAATGGAGCATATTTAATGACTAACTTTCCAAGTATTCATAATATAAAATTTGATAAAAAGAAAACTAAATTCTCTGAATTTGTTTACAGGTTTTGGCCAATAATTTTATTTGGTGGTCATCTGCTTCTTACTCATTTCGCGATTGGTCTAAGATGGGAACATTATTTTGCCGACTTTTTGTGCTTAGGTCTTAGTTATGCTCATCCAAAAACTCGGAAGTTTGTCGTTTATATGATCCCGTTCTGGCTTGTTGGCTTTTGCTATGAATACTTTCAATTTATTGAAGTATATAGAGGTGAAATTCACGTTGATGATATTTATTATGCTGAACTAAGCTATTTTGGAATAACATATAATGGTGAAAAAATTATTTTATGTGAGCTCTTTCGTAAAAACCCAAATGTCTTTTTCGATTTAATGAGTGGATTCGCTTATCTTTTCTATATTTGGGAAGTTTTTATTTTCGCAATTGTTATTTATTTTAAAGATAAAGTATGTTTTTCAAAGCTTGCCTGGTCATTCTTTGCCATAAATATTTGCGGTATGATAATATATTTTCTATATCCAGCCGCCCCTCCCTGGTATATTGAGAGTTATGGTCTTGGGCCAGCTGTGCTAGATGCCTTGCCCTCAGCCGCTGGAGCTGCTCGTTTTGATGAGCTCTTAGGCATAAATTATTTTGCACAGTTTTATTCTCGTAGTGCCAATGTGTTTGGAGCTATGCCGTCATTGCATGCTGCTTATCCATTGTTAATCACTTTTTTTGCATTTTTCATAAATAGGTATTTATTTGTTGCTACACTAATCTTTACATTAATGGTTGATTTTGGAGCAATCTACTTAAGACATCATTATGTGTGGGATGTTTTAATTGGTAGTTTACTTACTGTATTTGTATTTTATGCCCTCTATTTTTTAAGTAAGAAAAAAATATACAATCCAAAACAAGGTTAAAGGGATCATGGGAAAAATCGAAATTCTCCTTCTGGAAGATAATAAATTTGATCAACTTTTAATAGAAAAATATATCGAAAATAATAAATTACCATTTAATTTAACAATATCTAGTTCAATTGAAGATGGAAAAAAACAACTTATTAATAGAAAGTTTGATATTGTTTTGTTGGATTATATTTTAGAAGATGGCACAGCTTTTGATATTGTAGAATTCATAGATGACACACCCTTTATTTTTACCACAGGCCTCGGATCAGAAGAGATTGCTGTAAAGGCACTGAAAAAGGGAGCTTCGGACTATATAGTAAAGGATTCCGAACAAAATTATTTGAAAATAATAAATATTGTGATTAATAAAGTTCTTGATCTTGCCAATGTCGAAAAGCAAATGATCAAGCTTACTCAAGCTGTTGAACAAAGCTCTAGCCTAATTGTTATTACTGATATAAAAGGACGGATTGAATATATAAATCCAAAGTTTACAAAAGTTACAGGTTTTAATTTGGATGATGTAAAGGGGAAAAACCCCGGAATTTTTAAATCTTTAGATAAACCAAGGGAAGAGTATGAGAAACTATGGAAAACAATTTCATCTGGAGATGTTTGGAGGGGAGAGTTTTATAATAGCAAGAAAACTGGAGGGGCGTATTGGGAATCTGCTTCTATTTCGCCTGTGAAAAATAAAAAAGGTAAAATAATAAATTATATAAAAGTGGCTGAAGATATTTCAGCTCAAAAAAGAATTTTGGATAGATTGAAGTATAGTGAACAAAGATTTCTGGATGTGTCAGATAATTTCATGACTTGGATTTGGGAAATTAATACCTATGGTAAATTTGTTTATTCTAGTCCAGTTGTAGAAAAGATTTTGGGATATAAGCCAGGAGAGCTTTTGGGAAGGCATTTTAAATCAATCATTCATTCTGACTATCAAAGCATTATAAGTAAATTTTTAATTACTTTAGTAAACCGTAAGGAATCTTTTCAGAATTTTGAAATTTTAGGTGTTCATAAAAATGGGTCATTTGTTTGGATTGTTATGAGCGGCATACCATATTTTGATCTTGAAAACTCATTTATGGGGTTTCGTGGTGCTGTAATGGATTTGACCCTTAGAAAAACGATGGAAAAAGCCCTTTTGGAAGCTAAAAAACACGCAGAAGTTTCAAGCCAGGCAAAATCTGAATTTTTAGCTGTAATGTCACATGAAATTAGGACACCCTTAAATTCAGTTATTGGATTTTCAGAATTGCTAGTTGATACAAAGTTGTCTGATTATCAGCGAGAATATGTTGAGATTATTAATAGAAGCGGTGAAATTCTTTTATCTTTAATTAATGATATTTTAGATATTTCAAAGATTGAAGCAAGACAGATTGATCTTGAAATGATTGAGTTTGACCTTTTTCATGTAATTGAATCTGTTGTTAAAATAATTAGTGCTCGCATTATTGACCGAACAGTTAAAATAACAATTAATTTAGATTCAAATATTCCTTCTGTTTTACTTGGCGATTCCAATAGAATAAAACAGATATTTTTAAACCTTCTGAGCAATGCTGTAAAGTTTACTGCAAAAGGTGAAATATCAATTACGGGTTCTTTAATAGAATATCCCAAAAGTGCTGATGGTGCATACATTATCGCCATCTCTGTTAAAGATACCGGAATAGGAATGTCGAAAGAAAAACAAGATATTATTTTTAATAGCTTTACTCAAGGAGATATGTCCATTACCAGGAAATATGGTGGAACGGGTTTGGGACTTGCTATTACAAAAAGTTTAATTGAGTTAATGGGGGGGGAAATTCAGATAAATTCTGAAATAGGCAAAGGAAGTGAATTTTATTTTACTATAAGGTTGCGAAAAGGTCTTAATTTAAATAAAAAGCGAGGTAGTGACCGCAAAGAAAATAATGTCCTTGGAATGCCTGAAAAGAATTTAAAAATTCTAGTTGCTGAAGATAACAAGGCAAACTCTTTTCTGCTTAAAGAGATGCTTCAAAGACTTGATTGTATAATTGATATTGCAAAAGATGGCATTGAAGTCGTTGAAATGGTGGAAAAAAATTTATATGACATGGTATTAATGGATATTTACTTGCCAACCAGAAATGGAATTGAGGCTTGCAAGAGAATCCGTGAAGCAGGGTTTTCAGAGTTACCAATAATAGCTCTTTCAGCGGACATTCAAGAAGAAGTAAAAATAAAAAGCCTTAGATCAGGAATGAATGATTATATTATAAAGCCAATTTTATTTGAAGTTTTAAAGGAAAAAATAATTAAGTGGTCAAAGATTAAAAAAATCAAACCTTAGCAAATAAAACAGCATAATTTTTCCCATATTTTTTAGCACACTTTGGACAAGTTGTATAGAAGTGATATAACTTTTTCACTTCTTTGCCTTGCGATTTTACATATTCATTCATTTGGGCGCACCATTTTCCTGCGTCTTTATAAGGGCCTTCAAAAACCTTTGTTAGAAATGCGCCAGAAATAGTTTCAATTTCAGTGTCTGGAATTTCTTTTTCAGTTGAAATAAAAAGGTCAGTTCCAAATAGCTTGCTTTCATCTGTCAGCCAAAGGGTGTTTTCATTACATGCTTCACATTGGATCATTTTTTCCATGTTCTTTTTCATTACAGAACCAAAATTTAAAGGAATGTGAAAAACTGAGGTGATTTTGTCTTTAAGAAATTTTTTATTGTCCCAGTTGATTTCTTTTTCATTCCAGGGTTCGGGATTAAATTTGGGACAGCATTCTTTTTCGTAATTTTGTTTCATGGGATTTGCCTCTTGTTTAAGCTGTAAGCTGTAAGTGGTAAGCTGTAAGTTAGTGTACAGCGTACGGCGTACAGCGTACGGCGTGAGTTGTAATTTGGACTATATGTCATTAATTTTTTGTTTATATCCATATTCGAGATTTTTCTTGTTGTTTAAATGACTGATAAGATATTGCCCACAGTTTGATCCAATCTGGTTTTCTTCCAGTTCACCAATGCTTAATATAACATCAAAACCAGCTTCTTTGATTTTAGTAATTTGTGAATTAACTTTATCAGTTTGTATTTTGTTGTTTTGATCTATTGAAAAGCCAAAATTTATTGAATCAGCAAGATTGTTTTCTTTAGTTTTATATGTTGGGTTTATTGGGGTAATTTTTATTAAAAACTTTTCAGGATCAAAAAAGGTTTTTAAAACATTACTATCAATTTCCACATTATTTAAAAGCGCGAAATTTAGGGTTATTTTTCTATCTTTTGCTGTCCAAAACTCATTTGAATATTTAACTATATGATTAAAGCTCCACTTTTTCACTGGAATTAACTTATCTCTTTGATCTTGGTTTGTAGAATGTATTGAAAATTGGAGTTGAAAAGTTCCTTTGTAATAAGCATTTTTAATTTTAATTAATTGTTCGAAAAACTCTTCTGTGCCAATAGGTGCAACTGTTGATATGCATGGAAATAATCCAGGAGCATTGTATCTTTCAGGAAGAGCCTTTAACGCTTCAAGTACATTCTTGTTAAAAGAGGGTTCTCCCATTCTGGCGAATTGAATTTTTAATTTTTTTGCAGGAATAATTTTATTTGGATATCTTAGATTAACCATGTAATCTATTTGATCAAGAATTTGTTCTTTTGATAACTTGCCTTCATATCTTTGTGAAGCATCACAAATCGGGCAATTAACAGGACAGCCAAATAATGTGGAAAGAATTAAAACCCATTTTTCCTCTCTTGAAAAAGGAGGTTGTATTGATTCAACAAATTCAATTCGTTTTTTATTTTCAAATTCTGCCAAGTATACTGTAGCAAGATTTTTATTTTCAGATTTAGCAAATACCTTCATTTAAGTCGATCTCCATGGCCGCTTTGATTCCATCACCAACTGCGATTGCACATTGGCGGTAGAGTTCATTGTTAACATCTCCAATAAGAAACAATTTTTTTTCTTTAATTAATTTTGATTTCGTTTCATTCAATGTTTTAGATAAAAAATCAAGCTTTGCTTTTCTGCCTATGGCAAATAATAAATAATCAGCTTTAATGCTAAATGTTTTGCTTTTATTTTGGCAATTTAGAAGCAGATAAGTTTTCTTTTTTGATAATTGTTTTATGATTGTATTATTTAAATATTGTGCGTTCTTTGCTTTAAGGACTTTATCATGGAGCAATTCAAGGCATTTATGCTTTTGACTTCTGCCAAGGATTATTACTTCATTGTTTTTTTGTAAAGATAAAGCATAATCAAAGGCAGCATCTGAAGCTCCTATTATAACAATTTTTTTATTTTTTTTGTTAAGTAAAGGAAGAACTTCATTATATACTCTGTCGAGGTTTTCATTTATTATAGCAGCTGCTTTTTTTGCCTCAGTTCCAGAGGCTATAACTAGTTTATCACAATTGTATGTGTTAATGTCAGATTTAATTAGAAAAATATCTTTTTTAAAATTACAAACAATAATCTTTTCCTTGATGATTTTTATTTTAAGCCTTGATAGATGTTTTTTGAATTGGTCTATCAATATCCGCCCACTTATGGGTTTATGAAAGCCAGGGTAGTTTTCAACAGAATTGGCACTGTTTAATAAACCACCAATTATATCTTTTTCGAATATTAAAGGATCATAACCCAGGCGTTTAAGTTGAATAGCGCATGAAACTCCAGCAGGTCCTGCTCCAATTATGGCAATCTTTTTATTTTTTAACATAAGGGTTTTTAGAAAAAATGTAAGAAAAGGTCAAAAAATAAGCGCTTTTAACATAAAAAAACATTTCAGATTTCAGTAAGTGCCTGAAAAAAAGAAGAGAATTTCGTTTGTGACTTTTGGCATATTTCTTTCATGGTATAAAAACAAGAAAGTGGGATAAGTTACTTTATTAACTTATTATTTTGGAGGAATCATGATAAAATCTATCTTTATTTCTATAATATTAGGGTGTCTAGTATTATCTTTTAATCTGTTTGCAAGTTCACAAGGAAAGCCTTGTAATGTGCCAGATGGCGATTTTTTTGAAAATTATCCTGGTACTGAAAATAAAATTGGAATGCTAGAATCATTTTTCAGGGATAGAGATACTCTTGAAATGTATAGAACAAATAGAGAATGTTTTGATCGATATGTTGAAAAAATTGAAGGGCAAGTCAAAATCATGAATGACAAATCTGATAGGACTATACAGGCTGTTTGTGACAGAAAGCAATGGTACATAAATGAAAAAGTTTTATCTGAGCTGGGTTTTTGTAATGGTGAAGGTTGTACTGCAAGTATAGCTCAGGTTGAAAGTGCTTTGCAAGACAAGCCTGCTCTTAATGCAGAGTTTGATTCAAGGCGCGCAGTGTGCGACAGAATTGAAACTATGGCTTCACGAATTGATAAGGTGGCAGATGCCTTGATTGATCCTTATAATATTTTTGATGTTAGAATAGACGAATCTGAAGTTACTGCTATTGCAGCTGTGGCATGTACTGAGTGTGAAGCAAAAAAAAGTACAATTGGGGCTGTGAAAGAAGAATTGCTTGGTGATTTGCCTCTTGCAACACAAGCTGACGCTGAGTAAGCATTTCAATGTTTTATATTTTCTTATTTTTACTCTTCTATTTCCACTATAATATCTGGTGTAATTCCAACTTGATCTATTGATCTGCCAGATGGAAGATAATATTGACCTGAGGTAATTGTTATTGTTCCAAAGTAGGTCTCTTGATTCAAAGAAGATATTTTATTAAAGACATCTTGCACTGTGCCTTTACCATAGGTGGTCATTTTATTTTCATCTCCATATTTATATCCTACTATTGTAGCTCTTTTGTAATACTGTAAAATACCTGCTAGTATTTCCGCACTACTGGCTGTATTTTTATCCACCAGGACTCTTAGTGGAAGACTTGTAAGTTTTTCATTATCCCTGGCATATGTTAATTCAGCTATATGATCTCCATCTAAAGGCCCCTTGATTAGGGAAAGCAATAAAACAGTATCTCTTTCATGGCCTTTTTGGTTAATAAATAAATCAGCGACTTCTATTGCATCTTCAATTATACCACCTCTATTGCCCCGCAGATCTAATGTTATTTTTTTTGCACTTTTGTTGTGTTTTCTTATCTGGTTTTTGACTTCATTAGCAACACCTGAATAGAAATATGGAATTTTTATATATGCTTCTTTTGTTACTTTGTTAAAATTGCCATCTAGTAAGGCTCTTTTTTGAAATTTTATAGTGTTCTCAATCAAGTTTCCAGCTCTGTTTATGTGGAAATTCAGGACACGTCCCCTTTCCATGCTCACTTCAATTAATTTATTGATTTGGATTTTTGTGTAGGAAGACCAATCATAATTATTTATTTTTACAATTATATCACCAATATTTATTTTTTGGTTAAACGGTGAGCTTGTTTTGATATAATTTACTTCATATCCATGTTTTCTCTTTATTAGAGAAAAACCTTTTCTTGAAATATATTCATTAAAATCAATATTGTGATAATATTTTGAATAAGGATCTAGATTTGATAGGTAAATTTCCAAGGAGGCTGAAATCAGATTTTCAAATTCTAGATTTGAATTCATATTAAATAATTTGTGGTTATTGTAGACTGTTTTCAATAATAAGCAGTTAGTTTCATCTGGTTCTTCGAGTGTGCTCAGCATCTCATTTTGTAATTGAATATCTTTTATATTCTCTATTACTGCTTGGAAATATGCATCATAGGCAGCTGCATTGAAACAGGATTCATTTTGATTTATGTGATATCTTTTCGTTAGTAGAATTATGTCATATAAGTACTTGCATCCTGCCTCTTGATCAATTTCTGGAATGTTCATTTGAGCGAAAACTAGTGACTTTATAAGATATAGGAAGAAAAAAATGATTATTAAAAAGATTTTATTAAATCCAGTTTTTTTCACGTAGGTTTAACCAAAAAAATTATAAAGTTCTTAGGTTTATTTGCAATTGATATGCCATAGATATTTATAGCAATTATCTCATATTATCACTTGCTTAAGTCTGCAATTTATATGCTTTTATGTTAAAGCATAAGTATTTTCTTGTTTGTCTATAGTATATGGGACTTTAAGGGGACAATTAACTAGCTTGTTGGAATAACATAAAACAGCACAGCAAAGAAGTGACAAGCAGAACCTAAAAGCACAAAAATATGCCAAATTGCATGAAAATAGGGGGCTTTTTTATCTTTAAAGTAAAAGGGAATTCCAAAAGTATATAAAAGGCCACCTGTTAAAAGCCACAAAAATCCAAAACCTGGAAGACCTTCCATTAATGGTTTTATTAAAAATAGAGCAGCCCAGCCCATTATTGCATAAGCAATCGTGCATGGAAAATCATATCTATATCCAAAAAAGAACTTAAACATAATTCCAATAAAAGCAAGCCCCCATTGAGTATAAAATAGATAAAGGCCATAATTATCTTTTAAAATAGTTAAAGCAAACGGTGTGTAGGATCCAGCAATCAAAATATAAATACTAAAATGATCAAGTTTTCTAAAAGCCTTTTTAGCTAGACCTGATTGAAAACCATGATAAAGGGTTGATGATAAATAAAGCATAACTAAAGCTGAAGAAAAGATTCCGCAGCTTACAAGATGCCATGAAGTGCCTCTATCTGATGCTATCATTAAAAGAATGCAAAGCCCAACTATGCTTAAAGCTAGACCTATACCATGGATAAGAGAGTTTAATAACTCTTCGCGAATTGAACGAAAGGGTAGTTCATTAGCGTTATGTAAATATACTCGTGCCATTGTAAAAAAGACTCCTCGCCCCTTGAAAGCGAATTATTATACTTATTTGGGGTGGGTAGTGCAAGGGAATTGTTTAAGTGGTAAGTGGTAAGTGGTAAGTATTGTTCATTGATAATTTACTATTGGCAATTAATAATTTGATTGTATTGGAAGAGCTTGTCCCTTCCTAATTTACTATGTTTTTTAAAACCTCATCAGGTCCTAAGGCTTGCCCTGTAGTTGTGTCAATGAATTGACTAGATACTAATGTTCCAGTTGTATTGTTAAAATATTCTAATGCTTCTTGGAAGTTGTTAAACCTATAAACTTTATTATTATTCATTTGGTCTACTAAAACAACTTCCGTAATTTCAACATGACCTTTTGCTACAGAATCTTTATAGCTAATGTCTAAAACCTGTATCATGTGATTTTCAGCGCTTACACCTTCACTGCCACTTGCAAATGTTAAATGCTTTCTACTATTATTAAGACCCTCTATAAAGTCTCGCTTGAATAGAACATTTTGGTCTGATCTAAATGGTATATTTTCAAATTGCATTTCTATGTTTTTTCCCTTGCTTCTTTATGAGTAAAATCGCCATCTGTCAAAATCCTATACTTTTCTTGAAGCTGCTTTTGGGTATATCTAAAAACTGATCCACCTTCATCAGCTCCAACTTGATGAGAAGCTATTAGGGCTGCGCTTTGCTTTTGTGAAAGCCTTTTCTTTCCAATATGAGCTGCAGCGGAAGCTAGCCTGTCGGCCTCATCAAGGGCAGCATTTGCCATCACCTTTTCAACAGGAACCGAAGACCTGGCAATTCTTGAAGTTGCAATATTGTCCATGTTCCCTATTCCAATACTATGTGCAGCACTTCTTGATGAGGTGCTTGCTAGCATTTGAGAGCTATTGTCAGGATTTGATTTTTTAAAAGAACCTATTACTGCTGAAAAAGCATCATCCAGGACTCAAGGTCAGAAAGAGCATTTGGGTTGCATATTTTATCATGTTCTTGAATGGCTATTTGTGTTTCAAATTCATCATATCTTTTATTATTATCATCAATTGCTCTTTGTGTTATTTCTTCATTACTATTTCTGCCACTTTGTTTAGATGTGCACCAATTTTCATGCCACACGGGTCTTTCGGGGAAAAGACTTAAAATGCAACTGGTTATGCTAGTGAATTATATTAAAAAAGCTTTGTATTGAGTTTTATGTAAAAATTATATTAAAATTGACATCATTTATGCACGCTCTTGGGTGCGTTAGTAGAATTAACTTGACTTAAAAATACTCATGAGTATAATTAACTTATGTTAATAATGCTAATGGAGGTTTTGTGTCTCTAAAGACTAGGTATTTAAAACCATATATTAATGAAGATATAGAAAAGAAGATGGTTTTTATTGGTGGCCCAAGGCAAGTTGGAAAAACCACTTTGGCTTTAAGTTTTTTAGATCCTCCATCTGAAAAAAACAAGGCATATTTAAACTGGGATATTGAGCACCAAAGAAGTTCGATTATAAAAGGAGAATTGCCTTCCAAGCAAGAAATAATAATTTTTGATGAAATTCATAAGTATTCACGGTGGAGAAATCTATTGAAAGGACATTATGATTATAACAAGAGCGATGTTTCATTTATTGTAACCGGTTCAGCAAGACTTGATCATTATAGAAAAGGTGGTGATTCTTTGTTTGGCAGATATTTTTATTATAGACTACATCCATTTTCATTAATGGAGCTTAATAAAGATCCCAATCATAGTGACATGGAAGCCTTGCTTGAATATGGTGGGTTTCCTGAACCTTTTCTTTCTGCAAATAAAAAAACTCAAAAGAGATGGCAAAGAGAAAGGTTAACTAGGGTTGTTTATACTGATATCAATGATATTGAAAATGTAAAAGACATTAGTTTGATTCAACTCTTAGTTGAAAGTTTACCTGATCGTGTTGGTTCGCCATTATCTATTGGAAGCTTAAAAGAAGATTTGCAAGTAAGTTTTCAAACTGCAGCTAAATGGCTTGATATCTTAGATTCTATGTATCTTACTTTCAGGATCTCCCCATTTGGTGCACCTAAAATTAGAGCTGTCAAAAAAGAACAGAAACTTTATTTCTGGGACTGGAGCATGGTTTCTGATGATGGTAATAGATTTGAAAATTTTGTTGCCTGTCAGCTCTTAAAATATTGTCATTTTATTGAAGATACTGAGGGTGATTTAATGGAATTAAGGTTTATTAGAGATACTGACAAAAGAGAAGTTGATTTTGTAGTTTTAAGAAATAAGAAACCATTATTTGCCATTGAATGTAAAAGCAAAAATAGAGGTATTTCACCACATATTAAATATTTTAAAGAAAGAACTGATATTCCAAATTTCTATCAGGTTCATAGAAAAGATAAAGACTTTGGAAATGAAAAAACTACTGGAAGAGTTTTGCCTTTTACTGTGTTTTGTAAAGAGCTGGGAATGCCTTAAATTGAGAATTGAAAATTGATTGTTGGTTATTGAAAATTTTGTGGGTTCACATGGTTTATAAAATAACCAATAATTAATAAATAATAAATAATAATTAATTTGGGAAGAAAGAAAGAACTTAGATTTTTGATTGTATGAATTTTGATAGTTCTTTTATACTAAGACCAGATTCACTTGAAATTCTTTTTAGATCTTCATACTCAATTGAGTTATTTACTATTTTGTTTTTAAAGATGGAATTTTTTATTTTTACATTTCCCCACTGGGTTTCAACTTCCTTGATTTCTCTTTGAAGACATTGTCTTTGTGCTTTGTAGCTTCTAATTCCGATTGTACTTGTTTCGTTAAATAAGACTTCAGATATTGCATCGACTTTTTCGATTGGGCTTATGATTTTAAGTTCAAATGCTGGGCGAGATTTTTTCATTATTATATTATTAATGTAAACATCAAGAGCCCCGGCTTCATAAAGCTTTTCCATCACCACTTCAAAAAACTGAGGATTCATGTCATCAATGTTTGTTTCAATTATTTGGATTTCTGAATGGATTTTTTGATTTTCATGGCTTTCACCTAATATGAGTCTTAATACATTTGGCAGTTGCCCTGGTTTTGTTTCAAAGGTGCCAGCTCCATAGCTTGTGTTTTTTAAAGTCATTTCAGGGAAGTGATCAAATTTTTCAACAAAGCATGATAAAATTGCAGACCCTGTTGGTGTTACATTTTCAAAATCCAAATCTATGTTATAGCATGGTACATCTTTTAATATTTCGCAGGTAGCTGGAGCAGGAAATGGAAAACACCCATGGCTAAAGGTCATCTGACCACGGGACAATGGAATTTTAGAAGCAAAAATTTTGTCGATTTTTAAGTAGTCAATGCAAATACAGGCTCCAATAATATCTAAAATAGAATCAAGTGCTCCAACTTCATGAAAATGTATTGCCTCCAGGGATGTGCCATGGATTCTTGCTTCTGCTAGGCCAAGCTTTTTAAAAACCTCAACACTTTTTTCTTTAACAAAATCAGAAAGAGCTGAATTTTGAATTAATTCTTTTATTTCAAGAAAAGAACGGTGTGCTTTTTCTTTTTTAATATTATTTATAAGGTAAGTACAATTAATTCTCTTTTTTAAGACTTTTTCAAAATCAATATTTATCCCTGGAAGATTTAGTTTTTTCAGCTCATTAAGTAGATATTCCTTGGGAACCCCCAGATCAACCATTGATGATAAAAACATATCGCCAGAGATTCCTGCGAAGCAGTCGATGTATAGAATTGTGTTCATTAATAAACCCTAGTGAAGTCGTAAGTCGTAAGTTGTAGGTCGTAAGTAAGAAGATGAGTTGTTATTCTTACGACTTACGACTTACTACTTACCACTATTAATCATATGCGCCATATATCCAGCGCCAAAACCATTATCAATATTAACAACAGCTACACCAGGTGAGCAGCAGTTTAGCATTGTTAATAAAGGTGCAACGCCATTAAAGCTTGCTCCATATCCAACACTTGTTGGAACGGCTATTAAAGGAACTTTTGCAAGTCCTCCAACAACAGAAGGTAAGGCCCCATCCATTCCAGCTACAACGATTAAAGCTTTTGCTTTATCAATTACAACTTTATTCATAATGAGTCTGTGAATTCCAGCTACTCCTACATCAAAAAGCCGTGTTACTTTGCTTCCTAAAAATTCAGCTGTAACGCAGGCTTCATAAGCCACTGGCAAATCTGTAGTGCCAGCACATATTACAGAAACATTGCCTTTTTTTCTTTTCTTAGTTTTTATATAAGTAAAGGTCCTTGCTATTTCATTATATTCAAGATTTTTGATTTCTTTTGAAACAGCTTCAAATATTTCAGAGCTCACTCGAGTTGCCAAAATATTTTCACCAGTTGATTGCATTTGTTTTGTAATGGCAATTATTTGATCAGCTGTTTTGCCTTCAGCATAAATAACTTCAGAGTTTCCCTTTCTATGCTTTCTATGATGATCAATTTTTGCAAAACCAAGATCAGAATAGGGAAGGTCCTTAAGCTTTTTTAAACAAGCCTCTTCAGAAATTTTTCCAGATTTATATTCTTTTATTATTTTTTTTATATCCATGGGATTGTTATAAACTGAATTGAAACGATGTCAAAATTTATTTTTCATCATCTAATAAAAAATCTTCAATAGTTATTCCTTTGATAGTATCAGTTTCAAATGGTGTTTTGCAAATAACGGTTAATCTTTTATTAGGAAAAACTATATTAAACCATGTGAAATCCATTGGAGAAGCCTTTTCCGATTTTACTTCAATTAATTCATTATCAGAAGTTACAAAATCAATTTCATGTTCCTTTGACTGCAAAATCCTATTTGTTCAGCATTGTATGCATCCTAGTTTATTTGTTGTCTTAACGTCCATAACGTTAATATATCAAACGTTTGGAACGTTAGTAAGTTTTTAATTTGAGTAGTATAATAAAAAAAATTCTGATCTATTGCCGATTGTCATGATAATCGGCCAGATGTATGTGTTTTATCATCCTTTTTCTATAGTTTAAAGTAAAAAATAAAAGATTGTTTTGATAGTTTTTTCAGGATTAGAGTTTTTAATGGTTTTTTTATATCCATGTGGTTGTAATAGACTAGAGTGATTTCAAGTCAAATAGGAAAAGATTTAAGCGGCCTCTTCAAATAACTTAAACCAATTAGCCAATTGCCTCTGTTTGTTGTTAATAATTTCCTCAATATGTATTATCCACGGATTCCCGCTTTTATCAATAGATAAAACTTTAAAAGCGGTAGAGTCTCTAAACAGTACTTCGTCTTCAGTAGGATTGAATGAAAAATCAGTAATATTTTTTCCACCTTTGTGGTCAATTTTAAATACGACTGGTTGAGGGTGCTTATACAATTTATATTGTTGTGACCATTCTTGAGCTACATCATATGAAGTAGATGCTGAGAAGTATCCTGGATCTTTCATGAGATCTCCAGGTTTAAGGGTTTCTATCAATTCTCTTCTGTAATTTTGACCTCTAAAAACTTGACCTTCTTGGCTTGGCATTTTTCTTAATGCTGAGCTAACTAATGTTCTTAATGCTTTTAATTCTTCTTTAGATTTTCCAAGTAGCATTGTTATGGATGGTGCTTGCGTTCTAATTTCTTTTCTTAATGCTCCATTAATATCTTCAAAATTAGATCCAGTGTATAACATTAATGCCGTTAGCTCATGTTTAGATAAACCAAGTTCATTAGCTTTTTGCTTAGTTTGGGGTTTGCCTTTGAGGTCTAGTTCAAGGTCATCAAATATCTCTTCCCAATTCTCGTCAGCATACCTAACTGCATCATCGTATCGTTTTTTTAATACAAGTTCTAAATTATCCTTAGAGCTAGCTATTTTTTTTATAGCCTGAGAACCTGTTTGATTTGAACTTGCTGGGAAATGTTTAACATCAATAATTTTAACTCTACTTTTTCTTTTTTTAAGAGCTTTGGAGTGTTGATCTTTATACATATTCCATAATATTTTTCTTTTTTTAGAAAATTCATCAATTGAATTAAATGATAATCTGCCAGCACTAAACATTTTATCTACGGAATTGTCTACTTGCTTTAAAAAGCCTTTTCTTAAAGCCATTTCTGATGAATCAGCGATTACAGTTGAATCAAATGCCTGTCTTGCTTTTTCTAAAATAGCTGCTTTTATTAGCTTATGTTCTCTTTTTCCTACTATTTTTGGATTTTTAAGTGTGTAACTATAATGCTTATCTACTTTTTTAGTATTTATTTTAAGTCCTCCCCCAAGATCTACAATTTTATTTTGAGTTCCAAGACTTCCTGCATAACCTTTTTGCATTAGCATTTTTGCTTCTTTTAAAGTAAAGCCTCCATTTTTTAATATATTTAATTTTTCACTTAGTTGTTTTGATGTATATCGAAAAACTGATTCTGATTCATTTGAACCAATATTATGAGCTGCGATTAAAGCAGCGCTTTGTTTTCTTGAAAATTTATTCATTCCTAAATCAGCTGCTGCTCTTGCTAATCTTTCTTTTTGTCCTAAGCTAGCATTTTCAAAAACTTCTCTTACTGGATAAACAGATCTTGCCATTCGGGCACTCGCCAAATCATCGATATTTTTAGTGGTAAGCTCATGAGCAGCTCCCTGGATAGCTGGTCTTGACATCGTAGCGCTTGCTCTTGAACTTGTTTGCGCTGTGCTAGCTTTTGAAGCCAGTTCAAGACCTTCTTCTGCTTCATCTTTTAGCACTTTTACTATGATGTTAAAAACTTCTTCTGCTTGATCTGTTGGTATTCCTTTTTTCTTCAAATATTTAACAAGACTTTTCTTTAATTTTCCTATTGCGCCAGTGCCGGCCTCATTTAAAAACTTTTTCATTGCTCCTATTAGTTCTTTTCCCCAAAGACTCCTTTTTAATTCATTTCTTAAATAGTCTTCAGCTGCTTTTGCGCCTTTTTCTGTGAATTCTCCACTAACATTTTTTATTAAGCTTCTTCCCATGTTTTGGGTAAACATTGCTCCGCCACCTCCAGTAATACCATTTATTGCAATTGAAAATCCCATTCCCCAGAGAGCTTCACTTTCTGCATTTTCCAATCGTTGTCTCATTTCCTCAATATGTTCATCACCAACTAGGTGTCTTTTTTCTAGTGCCTCCCTATAGTCAGACCTTGCAGTCATATAAGATTTGGCAAAGATAGAGGAATCTACACCAATGCCAATTGCTGTTGTTGTTGCATAGCTTGATCCGCGCGAGGCTGCTGTTGCTGACATTAGGATTCCTGAAATTACTGTTCCAAGGACCATTTCTCTTGCCATTTTACCCATTTCATCAATGTTTTCTTCTTTATCTAAGATAATACAAAGTTTTGCTGCTTCAGGGATCCATTTTTCACCATTATCAGCCTTATCTGCTATATGTTTTTTAAATAAAGATGATGACATATAAGGAATAAAATCATCTGGTTTTGAAGGGTCAAGTTTTGATAAATCTTTAAAATATGACATATGATTCGCTGTTCCTCTTTTATTGTCTCCAACATATGGTGCCGTCATTGATAAACTTTCATCCCCTGAAAGACCACTTTTTTCTAATGTCGATTGAGCAGCATTTCTTTCTTCAGTATTCATATATGCCCATTGGTTTTTCATTAGTGTTTCTTTAAATGAAGTTAAGGTGGACCTTTTTTGTCCAGTGTTTATTGAATCAATATGAGTGTCAAAACCTGCTATTCTTGCAGCTTTACCATAAATTCCCCCAAGTTCTGAAACAGCCCCCAATAAGGAGCTTCCTGTTGCCGCCAAATCGCCATCAGGATCATATGACATTTTATAACCATAACTTTGTATTTGTGGACCAATAGGATCTTGCTTGCAAAGGTCTCTAAAATGCTTTTTTTCTTTGCTTGGAGTATAAGGAATATCATTAAGGATTTCATTGCTTAATTCTATAACAGCTTCATTGGGACAAGTTCTTGAGCTTGAACTTGATCTTTGCATTTGTTCTAGAACTTGATTATTATTATGATTAATTTCTTGTCTTGAGCTTGTAACTGTTTCAGCAGCGGTGTTAACACCAGATTGTTGTTTTGAGCACCATCTTGAATTTGAGCAATCAAAGTCATAATATTTAGCAGCATTTCCATTTGAATCAGTATTACTTTTTTGAACCATTGGAGGGAGGCTTCCGAATTGTGAGCTTATTACTTGGGCCATTTTATTAGTTTGGGCTTTTAGTTTTGCTTGCTGTGTCTTAATTTTTTTAAGCTCAGCTTCGCCTTCACATCTATGTTTCTGAGTGCTTCCATCTTGGCAAAAGGCTTCTTGAAGGGAAATATATTTATCCATTTCAGCAGTAGCAACCTTGGCTAGCATAATTCTACATGCAGGAGAAATCACATCATCATATCTGTTTCCACCAGAAGTGTGATCTGTTCCCCACCATGTTTCATATGACCAGCTCCTCCATTTATCAATTAAACCAGGTTCAGAAATCATTTCACTTAATGCACCCATATTCCATTTGTCATATTTTTCTGATGAATCTACAACAAATGAGGATCTATATGTTTGTAAATCAGTGCAAGCATCTTGAGCTCTTAGATTATGATTTAAAATTATGATTAAGATTAAAATTGAAGAAAATAGTACAATAATATTTTGCTTTTTCATAATGTCTCTTCCCATAAGTAATAACCTGCAAATATTAATTACAAGAATTGTGCCAAACAAAGAACCGTAAAAAGAGATATGAAAACATGTTGTTAACTTTAGTGATTATTTTAAAAAGACTCTTTCTTTGCTAAAGATGTAAAAAAAATTATATTAAAAAGAATAATGATTTTAATATGTCAATTTGTGATGTACTTGTTTTGTGTACATGCTGTACAATAATATATTGCAATATTTGATCTGGTATGCTATTATTATTGTTATGTATACATTCAACGAAAAAAAATTCCGAATACAGTTAATTAGACTCGGCTTTCTTTCTATTTCTCAATTCTCTAAACGCACAAAAATTCATCGAAATACTATTTATGATTATTTAACAGGAAAAAAGAAGATATTTAGTGATCAGTTCTTAGCTATAGCAAAATCCTTAAATGTTAGTCCCTTTGAGCTTATTGATGAAAGTGAAGCAAAGATAACACTTGAAGAATTTGGGATTAGTTTAATAATTGACGAATTATTGAAAAAATTTCCTGACACGAGTATCGTACTATTAGGATCAAGAGCAAAGGGAACATCTACTAGATATTCTGATTGCGACTTGGGAGTTTTATCAAATGAAAAGAAAATAAATGGAATAACTTTTTTAGACATGAAATCTATAGTAGGTGATTTAGCAGATAATTTGGAAATTGAAATTGATCTTATTAATTTAGATGCAGCACCTGACTGGTTTATAAAAGAGCTAGATGAATCAATAACTTTTCTAAAAGGAAAAAAAATGGCTTTTAAGAGGTTTTTGCTAAAAATTGCCCAATTAAAAGAAGGAAAATAATATGAATAATAAATTTAATGAATCTATTGTAGATTTTAAAAATGCATTTAAGTTCTACGAAAGCAAAAAAGATGGCAATGAGAGTCATTTTGCTTTTTTAGCTTTAGCAAAAACCTTTGAAATTTCTATAGAATATGCATGGAAAGAATTAAAAAAAATTGTAGAAGATGAAGGGTTAGAGGCACCTTCTCCCAAAGAGGCAATTAGAAAAGCAGCTAAGATTGGAAAAATTTCAGAAGTTAAGTTGTGGTTTAGGTTTATTGAAGCTAGGAACATTGGCACTCATGATTATTTTGGTTTAGAAGAAAGTGAATATTTAGAAATTTTTAAACTCTACCTTGAAGAAATAAAAATAATCTTTTCAGGATAAATATAAATTAACAGCTTGCCAGGTTGTTCTTAACCTAAAAAGAGAAAAGAAAGTTGGAAATATTGAGATCATTAAAGCCAGTAAATTTCTGCAAAAGTTGTGGCCAGTTGAATATTTATAAATAATTTCAAATTTGAACCTGAATTTGATCCGAATTCTTTTTTAATATAATTTTTCCTTACATTTTTATTAATAATTGTTCAAACGCTCTATATCGGATGTGGAGACTTAGAAAGCTTCGAATCTGAGGCCCTGCAAGGAGAAATAAATTTTGAGTCAGAGAGTAATCTAATTTTTTTCATTGATTTAATCACAAAAGTAATGTTATCAAATAATAGAATTTTTAATTACAATTTTACTAATGGGATCCTGAAACAAGTTCAGGATGACAATTGTAATTTTGAATCTTGAATTTTTAATTTTGAATTAATTTTATTATGCCAGCAAACCTAACCCCAATTTACAAACAAGCAGAAGAAGCATTTAAAAAAGCAGCTACTAATGAAGAAAAGATTGCGGCCCTTGAACACATGCTTGCTGTGATTCCTAAGCATAAGGGAACTGATAAAATGCAAGCAGATCTTAGGAAAAAGCTTTCTAAGTTCAAAAACCAAAGTGAAAAATCATCTGGCAAAAGTTCAGGTTCTGATGCTAAGTTTCATATTAAAAAAGAAGGGGCAGCCCAAATTGCTCTCGTTGGCTTACCCAACTCAGGAAAATCTAGCTTTGTTGATTTATCTACAAACGCTTCTCCTGAAATCGCTGAATTTGCTTTTACAACCAGAGCGCCACTTGCTGGAATGCTGCAATTTGAAAATGTGCAGTTTCAACTTATTGATCTTCCCCCTTTGTCTGATGAATATTGCGAATATTGGGTTTTTAATAATATTAGGAATTCTGATATTGTAATTTTGTTTTTAGATATGGGAGCAACAGATACTTTAGGTGACTTTGAAAAGTGCAAAGAGCTTTTAAAAGAAAAGAAGATGATTCTTTTTGGAAAAAATGAACCTGAAGAAACCTCGCTTTCCCTTGCATATAAAAAAACTATTATATTTATAACTAAAATGGATCTTGATCCAGATGAAGTAATTTTCGAACTTTTCGAAAAAGAGTTGGGCAAAGATTTTGATCTTTATCCTGTAAGTTTTTTGGATGAAAAAACAATTGGTACAATTCCAAGAAGGATATTTGAACTTATGAACATTGTAAGAGTTTATTCAAAAGCTCGTGGGAAAAAACCAGATAGAAGTCAGCCATTTATTTTCAAAAGAGGATCAACACTTCTAGACTTTGCAAAATCTGTTCACAAAGAATTTGTTGATAAAATGAAGTTTGCCTGCATTTGGGGTGAAGGAAAATATGATGGGCAGAGGGTGAATAAGGATTATGTGCTTGAGGATGAAGATTGTATTGAATTGCATGTTTAGTGGTTGCCCTTAATTAACAATTAATATTAAAATAAGAGGAAGTAATTTGAACATAGTTCTCCTAAGCCCCGAAATCCCACAAAATACAGGCAATATAGCCAGACTTTCGGTTGCAACAAATAGCAGACTTTTTTTGGTTGGCAAACTAGGTTTTTCTATTGACGACAAGGCTGTTCGAAGAGCAGGGCTTGATTATTGGAAAGATCTAAAGCTGACCAGTGTTGAAACAATTGAAGAAATCGTTGATCGTGTGCCTGATAAATATTTATTTTTCTTTAGCAAGAAAGCCAAAAAAGTTTACACTGAAGTTTCTTATCCAAAAGAAAGCTATCTTATCTTTGGTTGCGAAACAATTGGTTTGCCTGATTATTTGTTTAGTAAATTTCCTGAGAGATTTTTTAAGATTCCGATTAGTTCAAATGTTAGATCTTTGAATTTGGCTAATGCTGTTGGTATTGTGGTATATGAATCCATTCGACAAAATGGTTTTGATCCAATAATTGAGAATTGAAAATTGATTGTTGATTGTTGGAAATTGGAATTGAGTCCTAAAATAATCAATAATTAACAATTAACAATTAATAATTAATTTTAGGATTCAAAAACCTCCAAACTTTAAACTTAAGTATTAAGAATATAATTAGATATAAGAAATAGACCAAAAGCATGAAAGATAAAAGATAATTATATATGAAAGGATCAAAGTTGTTGTAGTAGTTTGCCACAAAAGCGATCGCAGATATTAGAAATAGAAGTAGAGTTGAGACTTGTGAGAATAGTTCGTTTCTATATTTGTAGAGAAATAGGATTAAGAGAACAAGAATTGAGTAATAATATCGTGTTGAACAGAAGTAGAGATAAAAAGTAAAAACCCCAAACAAAATTGAAGCATCAAGGTCTTCTAATTTATTCATAATCATAAAAGCCAGGATCAAAAAGATAGCAAAACATATATAAAAATAGACTTTTACTTTTGCAAAGGCATTGGCCTTTTTTTGATAAGAAACAAAACGGTCTTTCTTTGTTATTTCACCCTTAAACATGAAAAGATTTTTAAAACCAATTCTAAAGCCCGCACTTTGTTGGTTATGAATTTTCATGTTTGTAAAGAACTTTTGCCAGGCTTTAACTCCTGGTCCAAAAGTAAGCGAAGCCCCAAGAAGCAAAGCTAGTGAGATTATAAATGATAGGATGAAATTTAAATATTTTATTTTGATTTTTTTTGTTTTTGAAAATTCCATTAAGGCTTTGATAATAAAACCTAAGGCAAATAAAACAGGAAACATTCTTATGACAGAGGCAAGGGCCAATAAAAAGGCTGATGTTTTGAATTTGTTTTTTCGATAAAGACATAAAGCAATTATTGTATAAGCAATATAATCAAAACGTAATATTGATGCTCCCATATGAACATATCTGTTGGGGAAGTTGAGCGTGAAAAATATAAAAGATAAAAGAGCCATTTTATATCCAAAGGCCCAAAGCACAAATGTAAAGGCAATTAAAACAAGGACAATATCTATACAAGATAAGGCCAATAAGGAATTATAACTTATTGGTACAACGTTAGTAATATTTGAGATTAGAAAGGTGTAAAATGGCGAGCCATTATAGCCCTTGTCTAAGAATATTTCTTTCCAAAACTCTGGATATGTAATATCATTGAATGTTTTTAAATCATTTATAAATTCCTTTTGACGCTCTTGTGAAAAGATAGAATTGCAATTGCTTTTTTTTAAAAGTTTTTTGGTGGTCTCATAATTTAAAGTTAATAAATTTCTTGCTCTTGCGGGAGGCGTAAAAAAATGAAGGGTTTTTTCATTATAAAATAAAGTGCATTCATATAGCTTTGTATAACCAAGTTCATTGAAGTATTTTGATCCAATAACAGTGTGATACATATCCCATCTATGAATATAATGTTCGCTGGCTCTTGAAATATAGAAATAGTTTATAGACATAAACAAAACAAATATAACGATTAAACTATTTAACACTTTTTTAATTAGAGCAAATTTATAATTTGTTGTTTTGATTTTAGAAAAAAATATTTTTGTAAATAAAACCAGTGTGCAAAGAATAACCGCTATCATTTGAATTTTATATGCTGTATCAGGATTTATTATGTTATAAGGCATATAAAATAGAATAACCTTTTTTTAAAAAGAAACTTTTTGTTTACTGTTTTTAATTAAGTCAATGCTTAGGTTTGTTATTATAAAAATGAAATAAATAAGCAGCCCTAAAGAAGTTGTACAAGTAACTGTATATCTTGTATATCCTAAAACATGTGTTAGTTGGGTGATCGCTTCAATTGCAAACAGTATTATTAAGCCTAGCTTATTTCTTATTAGTTTTGGATTATCAAAGTGCCATAAAATAAGCAGCAATCTTAAATTATAATAATTAATCTGAGGATTTGTTAAAATAAAAAGCGGAATTATTAATAAGGGAATCAAACTGTAAACAGGTAGTTTTGATTTAATAATGTATATAGCCAAAAAAATTAGACAAAAAAGAGCTAGTAATTTTAGAGCCGGCATAATTGTTTCTAAGTCTTTTCTTTTTTGATCAATTCCACCATTTTTATTCATTTCCTTCCTTGATGTTTCAAAGCGAAAAAGTAAGGCGTCGCCTAAGCCTACCCTATGGGAACTGTAGGATTCTGCTGATGCATGAAGTTTAATGTTTTCTTGGGATTCGATATATGCAGAGGGGCCTAAGAATATTAAGGAGCTTCCAACTAGCAAGACAAAGCTAATTGTTGAGCCAATAATAAATTTTTTGCTTTTTATGCAGAGCTTTTTATCTTTTATAAGCCCATGAATAATTTTTATGAAATAAGGAAAGAAAAATATCGCGGGAAAGATCCGATTTAATGCCGAGTACATCATTAATAAACCAGAGCTAAGATGTTTGTTTAATTTTAAAAAGCAAACTGAAGAAACTAAACAAACGAGCCAGTCAAAACGCAACAAAGCCTGACCAAGAATGGGCCATCTACCGCTAAAGGTGCAAATAAAAAATAGAATCGAGAAAAACATTGGAATTAGGCCAAAGCTTTTTGCTATTAAAATGAACATTAAAATAATAAGAAGCAAATCTACTGTTGTGATATATTTTAGTTTTGTAACAGGAACAAGCTTGGCCAAACTCCCACCAACGATTGTCCAGGTTGGAGGTGGGTTGTAGCCATGATCTATAAAAAAATATTTCCAGCCACCAGCTATATTTTTACTTATGAGGAAATTTATTTCCTTTCTAAATTCTTTCCATCTCGTATCTGAAAATTTTGCTTTTATTCTAGATGAATTATTAAAGGCATGTCTTGTTTTTACCATTTTATAAGTTTTTAAATCTCTATATTTTTTTATGTAATTTAGTTTGTTAGCTAGTTCTGAATCTGCAATTAAGATCGCAGGATATAAATTATAGTAACCAAGTTCATTAAAATATTTAGAGTTTATATAATAATAAGTAACGTCAGAATGATCTCCAACTGTTGCGAAAACTTTCTTATCAAATTGGTAATAATTAAAAATTCCAACAATTGAACCAAATATAATTAGTGCAAAAAATATATTTGATAAATAAGAACGCTTTTTAAGCATTTCTTTAAAGGGCAATAATTTATTTCTTACTATAAAATAAAAAATTAAACAAAGAGCAGAATATATTGCTAAGTACATTCTAACTAGATGAGACTGGTTTCTGCTAATTGGATCTGTTTTTAAGCAAATAATTATGCTTAATATTATTCCTAATACAAGAATCCAGTTGTTTTTTAAAAACTTCATTGTTTAATTAAAATCCTCTGGCTTAAAAACTTTTAAAATATGAGTAAAAGCATCAATCATATGCTGAGTTGTATCTGTTCGGATTCTGTTGTCTGAAGCTCTAAATCGAATAGCGCCATAGACTCTCTCGGGATATTCCATATAATACATTTTAGGAGGAACATATTGAAGATTTATTAGATTATGGACACCCAGGATTATGGCATCTTTATATTTCTTTTTATGAAATTCATCATTTTCTATTTTGGCAATTTCATAGGCATAGGCTACACCTTCAGTATAAACACCATCAGATGCCGAGTGTGGCGTTCCATAATGAGGATGGGCAGGTGAGTAAAATCTGCCTAAAAGATCTTTTGTTGGTTTTCCATTTTGATTCTGAATTTTTAAAAGCTCATCATTCATGATAAAGATAGCCTTTGCATATTTTTTGTTCTTAGTGATTTTGTAAAGCTTGTTCAAAGATTGTGTGTGCCATGGAACATATGCTGGGTAATAGTAATTTTTCATATTCTTAACATATCTAACAATATAAAAATCTTGAGATCTTGTTGTGGCTTTTAAAATCGCAGGATCTTTTATTTTCTCATAATACTCGGTCATAGCAAGCAGCGCTTCACCTGAATAAAAGTTTAACAAGCGTTCCTTGTCATAATTATAATTATGAGGAAGTTTATACCAGGGTTCAAATGAGCCATCTTCATTTTGTAAGAATAAAATTGTTTTGAATAGCTTTTTTGCTTTATCCTTGTAATCCTCAAAATAGGGACTATATATTAAGGTTCTCAGGGCAATTGCGATTCCACCTAATTTTGATTTGTCTTTATATAAAATATAACCTTTATCGCCTTCTTCAAAGTACCAATGTTTGAAGATATATTCCAAATTCTTTTTATGTTTTTTTAATAAGCTCTTATCTTTCATGGCCATTTCAGCTAGAGCACGAGAACCCATAAGTTGCCTGATCATGTTATTGTTTTGGGAATAAGTTCCATTAGATGGGTTGTAGACATAAATAAACTTACCCGTATCTTCAAGGTTATCAACTAACCACTTTTCAGCTAGATTTAAAGAGTTTTTTATTTTATCATAAGTTATATTAATGTTTTCATCATGAACCGAAGATTTAAAAAAGGTGATAATTTTATTGGAAGTTAAAACTTCTCCAAAGTGAAGAGTGTCAAAATAATATTTAATGACACTTGGGTCATTATGACAAGTTTCAGGTAGCCGCGCTTTTTCACATAACTTTGCAAAAAGCTTTTCTTTTTTATAGTTACCTTCAATTGCTTTTGAGTTTGTATATGTGGCTGATAACGAGCCTTTGCTAAATTGCAAACCGTGTAAGCCATGAACATAGCCTGCGCCTAATGGCCTTTGGCTGCTTAAAATGTGAATATGGATTTGCACATTTTTTATCATATCTTCATTTAACTTGGTTTTTAATGCCAGAGATTGAAGGTTTTCCGTTGTTGCCTTGTAAATTGTTTCAGCCAGATTATTTTTTTGTGATGACCAGGAGCTAAGTAAATTTCCTTTATTTCTAAATGTAACATAAACCTTATTTTTCATGTTATTGTATTTTTCAGGCCAGTTTGAATCAGGCTTATTGCTTTCAAGGAAATTGCTAATAGCTTTTTTTGAAGTAGCAATTAAATATTCTTTGTCAGCGTATGATAGCTCAGGTATTCCTAATTCTTCAATTTCCTCTAGCTGCTCTTTAACAATATTTCCTTCAATGTCAGTTGTTCTGAAATTCTTTGAATATTTTGTAACTAAAAATAATAAACCTAAAATAACCAATACAATAAAAGCAATAATAATAGCAGGTTTATGATCATAAATATCGAATTTCTTTGTTTGCATATTTTTTGCAGGTTCTTTTTTATCTTTTTTTAAAGGTTCTCTGTAAACTTTTGGCATTTTTATTTCTCTTTCTTTAGTTTATTTTCAAGGGACACAATTATTTTTGTTTCTAGGGTGCCATCAGAGGGCACTGGAAGCCATTTCTGTGGCGTCCCCGCAAGTCGTTCTTCTTTTTTATAAACCGAAATAAAATACTCATTTTCATTTAGTTTTCTAATGCTTGTATTAAGTGAAATTCTAATTCTGTTGGAATTGTCATACCTGTAGGTAGTGGCGAGGTTTCCATGTAGAGAATCTGCATAATTAACTTCAAAACCAAGCTCTTCCTGTATCGTTTCTTTAAGGGCTGCTTGTATTTCATGTCTAGTGCTTTTTATAATTGCATTTGCCCTAATAGCCCCATTCTTTCCAGTTTCAACATGAGTAACACAAGAAACAAATAAAACAGAAAACACCAATAAATTAAACGCCATACTTTTTTTTAACAAAATATCTCCCTTATCTTATTTTCAAATGGAGGATAAATCACTCCCTTTTCAGTTATAAGTGCCGTAATCAGCTCAGCTGGTGTAACATCAAAGGCAGGATTATAGATTTTAATATCCTTTGGAGCTATTTGTTTGCCAAAAACGTGTGTTATCTCGGTTCTTTCTCTTTCTTCAATTGGAATTTCACTGCCACAGGGACAATTTAAGTCAATTGTTGATGAAGGCATTGCAGGGTAAAATGGTATTTTATGATATTTAGCAAGCACAGCTTGAGAATATGTGCCAATTTTATTTGCAGTATCACCATTTGCTGCAACTCTATCCGAGCCACAAATAACACAATTTATTTCCCCCTTTTGCATTAAGTGACCTGCCATTCCATCTGTTATTAAGGTTACATCAATGCCATCTTTTTGCAGTTCCCAGGCTGTAAGTCTAGCTCCTTGGAGTAAAGGTCTGGTTTCTAAGGCATATACTTTAATGTTTTTTCCATCAATATGTGCCTGTCTAATAACGCCAAGGGCTGTGCCAAAACCAGCTGTAGCAAGCGCCCCTGCATTGCATATAGTTAAAATAGTATCATTATTTTTTATTAGTTTGCTGCCATGTTTGCCAATGCAATGGTTCATTTCAATGTCATTTGTTTGAATATCTAAGGCTTCTTTTAGTAAAGCTTTTTTTAAAGCTTCAAAATAATTGTTTTTGTGTTCATTAAAACAAAGCCTCATTTTCTTTAGAGCCCAAAACAGATTAACAGCTGTTGGTCGTGTTCTGTGCAGGCGGCCATGAACTTTTTCAAAATAGATATCCAGCTCATCAGCAGGTTTTTCATTAAAGGCCACCGTAATCCCAAAGGCAGCGCAAACTCCAATGGCTGGCGCACCCCTCACTGTCATGTTTTCAATTGAAACTGCAACATCTTCATAATTTTTACAAGTAATATATTCTTCAGAAACAGGAAGTTTTCTTTGATCAAGCAGAACCAGGGAATCGTTTTGCCATTCAATATGATTAAAGGACATTTTGTCTCCATGTAAATTTTATTAATAAAACTTATTATTATATAAAATAAAAATCAATTTATTAGAAAGAAGAACATAGAGCCAAGAACTCAGAATTCTATATATATGTTTGACATTGTATTGTAATCTATATATTAAACCTAAAAAATTCATTGTTATTAAGTGTTTATGATTAAATTTTTAGCAAGTTTACAATTAACAATTGTATTATTTATTCTGTTAATCTTTGGCTCAATTGCTGGAACCCTGGTAAATCAGCAAGACGCCTTGAAATTTGTTTATCATTCCTGGTGGTTTATTTCTATCTTGGGTGCTTTGGGTTTAAATATCTTAGTCTGCACCTTTTATAAAAGAAAATTAACATTTAGAAATCTTGGGTTTTTACTTACGCATCTTGCTGTAATTATAATCTTAATTGGTGGAATTGTTGGCGCAGTTTTTGGCCAAAAAGGTTTTTTATCATTAGAAGTAAATGAAATGTCTGATCATTTTTATATTGATAAAAAGCCTGTTAAGCTAGATTTTCATATTGCTTTAGAAGAGTTTAAGCTCGAAAGATATGAAGAAGATATGGCCTCTAAATCTTTGGGAAGAATTTTTATTAGAACTTCTGATGAAAAAAAACAGGTGTCCGAAAATGTTGAGATTAATAAAAAAATAGATTTTTATCAAATGGCTAGCATAGAAATTGTTCGTTATGAACCTCATTTTTTTATTGATCTTAAAACAAAAGAATTTGGCTCCAGAGATGAAAATCCTGTTAATCCTGCAATTTATGTTAAGATTCATGAGGGTGATAAGGTTGAAAAAAGGTGGGTATTTGCGAAGTTTCCAGGCATGACTATGAGTGAACATAGGTCAGGATTGGATATTGCTTATTTCACAGACCAAAGGCCTTCAAGGATAAAGGACTTTAAAAGTACTCTGGTAATATTAGAAGACGAAAAAGAGGTTTTAAGAAAAACAATTGAGGTTAATGATCCCCTTGAATATAAAGGATATAGATTTTATCAGAATAGCTATGACCAGGAAAGTCAATTGTGGTCAGGTCTTGAAGTTGTTAAAGATCCCGGGCTTTGGATAATTTATTTTGGGTTTTTATTGCTTTGCCTTGGGGTGGTTTTTATTTTTTATGTTAAACCTCTTATAAGTGGTAAGTGGTAAGTGGTAAGTTATTGTCATCCTGAACTTGTTTCAGGATCTAGTTTTATAAGATGAGGAGTTTATGAATCTTACATTGGTAAATAGTACATTTTTGGCATATTTAATAACTGTTATATTGTATCTATTTTATGTTTTATCTAAAAATAATAAAGTGGCTTTTTTAGCTTATGTTACTTTTATTCATGGCTTTGCTTTTAATGTAGTTGCCATTTCAAAACGTTGGTTTGATTCTGGATATCCTCCGTTTTCTAATATGTATGAAACAATGCTCTTTTGGGCGTTTTCGATTGCCTTAATACATATTATTTTTGAAAAGATTTATAATTTAAAAAAGATTGGGATTTTTTCAGCCTTGTTAGCACTATCTTCAATAGCCTATGCTTCTTTTTTTGCTGACGATAAAGTAATGCCACTTATTCCTGCTCTTCAAAGTAACTGGCTGATAACTCACGTTGTTTCTTATTTCATAGGCTATGGCGCTTTAGCTATTTCCTTTGTTACATCAATTCTATTTTTTCTGAAAGTTTTCAAAGATATTGATTTTAATAACATCACATATAAACTGATTTCTTTCGCATTTCCTTTTTTAACCATTGGTCTTGTCACTGGTTCAATTTGGGCAAAAGAGGCATGGGGTGATTATTGGAGCTGGGATCCAAAAGAAATGTGGTCCTTGATTACTTGGATAGTTTATTTGAATTATTTGCATCTTCCTAAGACTTTGCCAAATGTAATGAAAAAGTTTAATATTGATAATAAATATAAGCTAATAATAATTAATGTTTTTGCAACGATTGGGTTTATATTTGTTTTGTTTACTTATATTGGGGTTAATTTTTTATTAAGTGGATTGCATTCTTATGCATAGAGCGTACAGCGTACAGCGTACGGCGTACGGCGTGAAGAGAATACATTGATGTAATAATAGGATTGGTTTTGGATTTAATTTTTATTAAAATGGCGTTTTTCTTTTATGTTCTTAATATTGTTTCTTCATTTGTTTATTTGAAGGCAAAAAGCGAAAAGGTTTTGTTATATGGAAAGATATCAACAAATGTTGGGCTTTTATTTCACTTAATATCTTTTATTTTAAGATGGATGGATATATCGGTTCTTCCTGTTATTACCCTTCCTGAATCTGTTTCGTTTTTTCTTATTATAGTGGTTTGTGCATATCTTTATACACAATATTTTTATAAAGCTTTTATGTTAAATTTGTTTTTGGGTTTGTTTGTAATAATATTTATGTTCTTTGTTGTTTTAACCATGGAGCCCTCAAATGCAAATGTTGATCCAATTTTTAAAAATCTATGGTTTCCGATTCATGTGATTACAGCTTTTATTGGCTACACCTTTTTTGCTTTAGCTACATTTTATTCTTTTTCATATATTATCCATGAAAGGCGTTTGAAAAGCAAAAAACCTCTTGGGTTTTTGTCCGCAAATTTTCCTTCAGTAAATAAGTTAGATGAACTGAATTATAAAAGCTTAAAATTAGGTTTTATCTTTTTAACCGTTGGAATTGTATCTGGCATTGTGTGGGCTAATTCCATTCTAGGAAGACTATGGGGCTGGGATCCAAAAGAAGTTATCTCTGTTGTGACCTGGTTTATATATTTATTAATTCTGCATCTTAGGTTTACTAAGGGGTTTAGAGGAAGAAAAGCAGCCCTTGCTTCAATAATTGGATTTATAGTAATTTTAATTTCGCTTTTTTGCGTAAATTTTATGTCACAAATGCATATGTTTTTTTAGGTGCTTATGTCATTAGTTGTTATTGGTTTAAATCATAAAAGCGCTTCAGTTGATATAAGGGAGAGGTTTGCTTTTTCCAAAGAAGAACAAAAAAATCTTCTTTTAAATCTCAAAGAAAATGATTTTATTAATGAGGCACTTGTTTTGCTAACCTGCAATAGGCTTGAGATTTATCTTTCAACAAATAATATTGAAGCAAGTCAAGGAGCTGTTTTATTACATTTGGTGGAGAAAGCTTCCTTAAGTTCAAAAGAAATAAGTGCATATCTTTATATTCATGAGGGACTAAAATGTATTGAACATATTTTTAAAGTTACATCGAGCATAGATTCTATGGTTGTTGGTGAAACTCAAATAACTGCTCAAGTAAAAGATGCCTTTAAAAACGCTTCAAGCCTTGGAAGCCTTGGTGTTTTATTAAGAAAGCTTTTTGAAAAGAGTTTCTCAACTGGCAAAAGGGTTAAAACAGAAACCAAGATTGGGGAAACATGCGCATCAGTAAGTTCTCTTGCTGTTAATTTGGCTTGTCAGCTATTTGATGATTTTACAGATAAAAAGCTTTGTCTTATTGGAACAGGGGAAATGGCTGAAATAATTGCAACTTCCATGGTTAAAAAGAATCTTTCTGAAATTTTTATAACAAGCAGAACATTTGAAAATGCTGAAAGTCTAGCGCGGAAAATAAATGCAAGGGCATTTGAATTTGAAAAGATAAAAGATAAATTATTTGAATCAGATATTGTCATAACATCAACAGGATCTTCTGATTTTCTAATTAATTGCGAAGACATTAAAGAAATAATAAAGCAAAGAAAACAAAGACCAATGTTTTTTATTGATATTTCGGTTCCTCGAAATATAGAACCCTGTATTCATGACATTGATAACGTATATTTATATAACATTGATGATCTCAAGGAAATCATTAATGGTAATATGAATGAGCGAAACAAAGAAGTTGATAAGGCAAACGAAATTATTAAAACTGAAGTCCAGGTCTTTTGTGATTGGCTTGATACTTTGGATGCTACACCATTGATTTTATCTTATTCAAAAAAGGTTTCACAGATCAGAGAAAATGAACTTGAAAAAATATTTACGAAACTTTCTCATTTATCAGAAGATGATAAAGAAAAAATTGATTATCTAACAAAATCTCTTACAAAAAAAATCTCACACGATCCTATTACAAAACTAAAAGAAACAAGCAAAGAATCAGATTCTGCAAGATATTTAGAGGCTTTTAAACGATTTTTTAATTTATAAAATAAAGTGGAAAAATTACTTTTTGCAGGCGGTTTTGCTTTCTATCTGTAGTTTGGGTTGTCCTTAATGCGACATCTTTTATCAAGAAAATAGAGATATTACTTCTTTTGAAAAAAAGAATTATCTGTTTGTTTTAATAAAGCCTTAAGTTTTAGTAGCTTATCTTTGGTGTCTTTTTTGGTATGTTTTTGGCTATATTCATTTATATAGCCTTATTTAAAAAGATATTAGGCTGTTTTTATTATCTAAGATTTAGGAGCATTTATGACAAAGAAATTAATATATTTATTAGGCTTTGTTTTTTTATTTTATTCATACCAAGCTTTTTCACTAGAAAAAGAAAAAGTACAAGATAATACAGGTCAACTTAAGGAGAGATTTTTATTAGAAGGGTGCACCTACCCAATTGAGATTGATAAAAAGGCATCAAGATTTTTGCGTAAAAATAATATCTCTAATGATACGGCTATTGAAGCCTTAAAAAGCCTGTGTGATACTATTGATCACGAACTTGAAATCGCTGTTTTAGGGTTTTCACGTTTCTCAGTCCCCAATACAATGACAATTCATCTGACTCACACACCAAAAAAGAAAAGAGTGATATTTAAAGATATTAAAAAAGATCCATGTATTATGAATCCTACTGATATTGGAAGATATGATATTACAATAAGTTTAAAAGAAATTAAGGATGATCCTATTAAGTCATTTGTACCTGAGATTAGAGACTTCGCCCCTGAGTTTTCTTCTTTTTTCACCAAGGCTAAAATTAAAACATTTTATATCCATAATATTCAAGAGTATATTTATCATAATTTAATGCTGAAAAAAGGCTGTTTTATTTTTCCAGATCAAGAAGTTTTGGGATTTATTTTTTCTTTTGATAATAGCCTGGACATCCTGAATTCAAGTCTTAAGCTTTTTGATACTCTTAATAATTTATGCACAGATTTACAATCTCTATGTAGGAAGCATGAATTGGATGGAAATGGCAGTTTTAAATGTAACTCGCTATCAATGAAGACATACTTGAGGCTTGATAACAATAAAGAAGGCAAGGATATTGTTGGTGTTTCTCACAAGCATGAGCCTGTTGGGGATTCGGTATTTTGTTTAATGGAACTTTATTATGAATTGTTTGATATTCAAGAAGGGGAGTTGATTGCTCGTGATTATTCACCGATTCTTGAAACTGTAGATATGATATTTTCATCGAGAAAAATTGGCCAGATTTCAGGAAAAAAGGTCTTACCTTTGGCTTTAAATTAGTGATTAAATAATCCTAATTGGATAATTATTAGACAAGTTTTATCTAAATCTTCAGAAAATTATATATAGTGAGTGTAAACTATGTGCCCGGTATAAAGTGTAAACTATGTCCCGAGTCACTCAGTGGCGAACTTGGCATTTTGCTTACAAAATAAATAAGGGGAACACATACTTTTTTAATTTTAATTGCACTAAGGTTTAAAATGATTATTGTTTAGATTCAGATCATTATGAACATAACAATGACCTTTTATCTGGCGAATATCTTAATGTATTTTATCGTTTTTTTAGGTATCATGTTTCATTTTATGAAAAACTATTGAATCAAATGCGAAGTAATTTTTTCATATGGCAATAGTTTTTCAGCAGGTATTTTTATTGGAGCTGGCCTTATTTATATGGCCTTATTCGCTATTTGGTTATAGTTTGTCTTATATAAATCAATACTAGTTTTTTCCCACAAGCTTAATTAAATCATTTGAAATATTAGCAGGAGCATATTTGCAGGTAATAGATTCTTTGCCTTCTAGCTCTAATAAATCAACTTTATCTTCAGTTAATTCCACCATGGTGTTTACAAATAATCCATTTTCCATGGACCATTTCCCAACCATTGTATATTTATCAAAATCAAATCCATCTATTGGAATATTTTTAGAAAAGGCCATTGAATAGGCAATTTCAGTTGCATTAGCATCTAGCCATTTAGAATTAGATTTAACTTTTAATGCCGGATAAATTATTCCAATTAAAGGAGCGATTCCGACAAAGGGAAAGCCAATTGTTCCACCACCTGTAACTGTTCCTTCATCTAGCCCTGCATATATCCATGAAACACTATTGCATCCATCTTGAATAATAATCCAGACTTTTGGCCAGGGTTTTCCTTTATCGCCAACGAATTCGCAATCTTCGGTCATTTCATAAATGCCTGAAAAATCGGTGCATTCTTCAGGAAAAGTTGGTTTTTCCATGCTTAGTGCTAAAAATGGAATAAAAGAAAATGCTAAGCTTAGAAATAATAGAATTCTAGTAATGATAATTTTCATAGTACGCCCCATAGTTCGGTTAATGATAGATGAGCTAATAACACCATGCGCAATGAGTGTCAATGGTAAAATGACAAGGCGCGCCAGTTGCCAGGGCGCCAGTGACCAGTCAAGTTGAAGTACAAGGGCGCAAGGGAACAAGGGAACAAGAGCACAAGAGAACAAGAGAACAAGAGAACAAGGGATAATATCTGATTGTGAACGATTCCTACAAGCTACCAGCAACTATTTTTCCTTGACTCATTTCCTATAAAGTGTAGACAACAAAAGGCTTTTAACTGATTGAAATTAGATGAAAATGAAAAAGGTTTATATAAAAACATTTGGCTGTCAGATGAATGATTTGGATTCTGAGCGGATGTTTCAGATTCTTGCTAAAGATGATTATGTTTTGTGTGGGAGGCCTTCTGAGGCTGATCTTGTATTGTTAAATACTTGTAGCATCCGTGAAAAGGCAGCTCACAAAGCTTTTTCTTTTTTAGGTCGTGCAAAACAAATAAAAGAGGATAGAAAAGATTTAATAATAGGTTTTGCAGGTTGTGTAGCACAAGAAGAGGGCAAGCAGGTTATTGAAAAATATCCTTATGTTAATTTTGTTTTGGGAACGCATCAGCTTCATAGGCTTTCTGAGATTGTAGCTAAGCATGAAAAAGCTAGTAAAAAGACAGTAATTTTAGAAATGAAAGCAGATGAATTTTCTTTTTCCAAGTTTAATCCTATTGAGCGCACAGCAAAAACATCTGAAATGATTTCAATTATGCATGGCTGTAATAATTACTGTAGCTATTGCATTGTGCCTTATGTTAGAGGTCTTGAAATTAGTAGAAATTCAAATGAAATTGTTGAGGAAGTTAAAAAAATGGTAAGTCTTGGTACTCGTGAAGTAACCTTGCTTGGCCAGAACGTTAATTCATATAGGTCCTCTGAGAATGGATCAATCACAAGGTTTCCTGAGCTAATATCTTTAATTTCAGAAATTGATGGCCTTTTGCGAATTCGTTTTGTAACAAGCCATCCAAAGGATATTTCAGATGAATTGATTAGTTTGTTTTCTACAAACAATAAGCTAGCAAGTGCCATCCATCTTCCTGTCCAATCAGGATCAGATAGAATTCTTGAGCTTATGAATAGAAAATATAAATCAGCAGATTATTTTAAAATTATTGATAAGTTAAGAGCCAATAGACCTGATATTGCTATTACAACCGATATTATTGTCGCTTTCCCTGGCGAGACAGATGAAGATTTCCAAGCGACTTGTGATCTTTTAAAGCAAGTAAGATTTGATAATATTTTTTCATTTGTTTATTCTCCAAGAAAGAATACAAAGGCTTTTGGCTTTAAAGATGAATTAGATCTTGGCAAAAAAAAGCAAAGACTTGAAAAAATACACAATATTCAAGATGAAATAACAAATGAAGTTGATCGAAAATATTTAAAAAAGACAGTTGAAGTTTTAGTTGAAAACACAAGTAAATTAAATAAAGAAGAACTGACAGGACGAACAGATACAAATAAAATAGTAAATTTTGCAGGAAATAAAGAACTAATTGGACAAGTTATTAAGTGTGAAATTACACAAGTGAACAATCATTCTTTGTTTGGAAAGGCACTGGATCCTGAAACAAGTTCAGGATGACGGTTTTAGCTCTTCATCTTTCCCTGTTCCCTTGTTCTCTTGTTCTCTAAAAGGAGCCCTAAATGTTTATAAAAATGAAAGCCATCGAACTTTCAGTTGACCCGGTTACAAATATCCCCTTTGTTTTATTAGCAAATAAAAGTGGAAAATTTACAATTCCAATTTGGATCGGTTTGTTTGAAGCAAGCGCAATTGCCACTGTGCTTGAAGATATTAAGCTTGAAAGACCAATGACTCATGATTTTATTAAGACGATGCTAAATAAATTAGAAGTAAACGTTGAGTCAGTTGAAATTGCTGACATTCTTGATAATACTTACTATGCATTTATTAATTTAAAAAAAGGCAGAAAAAAAATACGCCTTGATTTAAGACCATCTGATGCAATTGCAATTGCCTTAAGGGAAAAGGCTGAAATATTAGTAAATAAAAAGCTTTTAACATTTGATAAACCGGTAGATCCTAAAAAAGCAGGAAGATCTCAGGATGCAGCTAAATGGAGAGATCTATTAAAAGAACTTTCGGAGAATGAATTTGGTAAATATAAAATGTAAAACCCTTCTATGGTTTTGGTTTCCAATTTTAGCTTACGCAGGACTAATTTTTTATCTTTCTAGCCTTGAACGTCCACCAGTACCTTTTGAATTTTGGAATGCAGACAAGCTTTATCATTTTATTGAATATGCAGTTTTTTCATTTCTTTTAGTTAGAGCATTAAGATTTAGCTTTCCAAATATTCGCCTTCCTCAATATACGATCTTGATTACTACATTATATGGTATTAGTGATGAAGTGCACCAGTTTTTTGTTCCAGGAAGATATTTTAGTATAGTTGATATGGTATTTGATGCAATTGGCGGGGTTTTGGGTGTGTATATCTATTATTTTATTATTAAGAAACTAGATTCTGAAACAAATTCGGAATAACAATAAATTATTAAAAATGGAGGTAAAATCATGGCACTTCATGTTTTTAAGGAAACAAAACCTGAAATTAATGATAAGGCATTTGTGGCTGATGGAGCTGCTTTAATAGGTAATGTTAAAGTAGCAGCTGGCGCTACAATTTGGTTTAATGCTGTCCTGCGTGCTGATATAAATGAAATTGAAATTGGAGCTAATTCAAATGTTCAAGATTGTGCATGCATTCATGTTAGCAATGAATTTAAAACAAAGCTTGGTGAGTATGTAACGGTTGGCCACAATGCAGTTGTTCATGGCTCCATAATTGGTGATAATACTTTGATTGGGATGGGTGCTGTGTTAAATGATGGTTGTGTGATTGGAAGAAACTGTGTAATTGGCTCAGGCGCAGTTCTTGCTCCAAAGTCAAAAATAGAAGACAATAGCCTTGTTGTCGGAGTTCCAGGCAAAGTCGTGAAAACGCTGGGTAATGGAGCCGTCGCAATGATTAAAGAAAACGCAGCAGAGTATGTCAACTTAGGTAAGGCATATAAATCATAATCTTATTCATAAACTTAATCTTAATCAGTTGACTTATTCCATATAATGATTATTTACCATATTATTATGGAAAATATTTCAATTATAGAAGTTGTTATAGATAAAAATCTATTTAAAGAAGAAAAGGAAAGCCTTGCCAAGAGTTTGTTTGGTGAAAAGGTTAATCTGCCGGTATATTCTAAAAAAAGCAATTATTTCAACTCGTTGCTTTCTAATTATATTTACTCTAAATTTAAAGAAGAGTTTATTTTTGAGGATGAAGAAGAGAAAACGGCTCAATTTCCAAGTATTGAACGCCACAAACAACAAAACTTATTAAGAATAACCTGTGTTCCATCTGATTTTTTGCAAAATAAGCATAAAACTGAAGTTTTTTTTCAGCAAAATAATTTAACAGGTAAAATTTTTAAGTTTATTATTCCAGCAATAAAATAAATTTTTTCAGGTGCAGCCTTGATTATGAAGAAAAAAGAAAAAAAGAAAAACAAGATGAAAGAAATGATAGAAGCTGAAGTAAAAAAGAGCTTTACTGTTTCTGATAAAAGATTTTGGGTAAATGAAAATGAAGATAAAGATACAAAAACTGACGCTTCACAAAAGAAAAAATTTCCCAAATATGTCGAAAAATTAATTGAAGAAAACAAAGCAAAAGATCAAAAGCTTCAAGAATGCCTAAATCAATTTAGAGCTTTCAAAAATGAACAAGATCAAGTACGAAAAAGACAAGAAAGATATCTTGAAAAACAAGTAAATCAAAGCAAGGCAGGGTTTTTTCAATCATTATTAAATCTGATCGATAATTTGGATCGCTCCATTGAATTCGCTGATAAAAATCAAAACTTCGAGGATTTTTTAAGCGGCATAAAAATGATTCAATCTCAGTTTATGGAAAAACTAAAAGATAATAAAATCCAAAAAATGGAACTTGCTGGCCAAAAATTTGACCCAAAAACTTCAGAAGCAATAGATGTTGTTCCCAGTCAGAAAGAAGAAGACGATGATATTGTTTTAAATATACATCAAGATGGATATTTGATGGAAGACATGGTTGTTAGGCCGGCTAGGGTCTCTGTTGGTAAATATATTGGGGAGCAAAATCCGGATAATCTTCTTTCTGAGTGCCAACTCGAAGAAGTTTAAGAAAGATCTTTATCTTCTATCTTAACTCTAAAAAAACAATACCAATCCATCTATTCCATGATATTCAAATTAAAATAAATATTTCTATACATAAAAAAAAACCTCTAGGTTAGCATTAAGTGTATGTATTTCCCATTTTTAATTCGGAAAAAAGACTGTTTTATATACTCAGTTTAGAGCTTAGGTCCTCAGATTGGAGATGATCCACAAATCCTTACTCATTAATTTTAATTTTTCACTCTTTCAGCTGAAATGATACCATTAATCTTTTCAAGATCCTTGAGCATACTGTAAAGTGCGGAAGTATCTTTAATATTAATTTCAAAGGTATTTATAGCTTTTTTGTCCTTGGTTGTTCGAATATTTGCCTGGACTATATTGCCATGATGATTGCTGATTGCCTTTGTCATCTTTGCAAGGAGGCCAGCAGTGTCAATTGAGACTACTCTTATCTTAACATTTCTTGCGGTTTTTATTTTTTCATTCCATTGGATGTCAATTTTTCTTGCTGGATCAATTTCTAAGGCTTTTGAGCAATCTGTTGTATGGATTGTAACACCACGACCTCGTGTAATGTATCCGACTATTGCATCACCATAAACTGGATTACAGCATTTTCCAAATCTAGTTAGAATATCATCTATGCCTGTTATCACAATAGAGGATTTTTGTTTTTTTGAAACCTTTTTAATGATGTCTTTTATAAATGAATGTTCTTCTTCAGCTTTTTCAATATAATCTTCAGGATAGAGTTTTTTGACAACTGAATCTGCTTGAATTTTTCCATATCCCAGGGCAATGTAAATTTCATCCTGGGTTGTTAGTTTGAATTGGCTTGCAATTTTATTGATTTCACCAGCTTTTTCAAGTTTTGGTAAAGAATGACTAAATTTTCTCAATTCCCTATCAAGGATTTCTTTTCCCAGGGCTTTGCTTCTGTCTCGCTGTTCTGATTTTATAACCTGGCGAATTTTTGTTTTTGCCTTTGATGTAACTACAAATGAAAGCCAATCCTTATTTGGTTTCTGATGTTCACTGGTTAAGATTTCAATGGTTTCACCATTTTGAAGCTTGTATTTTAATGGTACTATTCTTCCATTAACTTTAGCTCCAGTACATTTATAACCAACGTCACTATGAACCGAATAGGCAAAATCTATTGGGGTTGCACCCTTTGGAAAATCTTTAACTTCACCTCTTGGAGTAAAGACATAAACTTCCTCTGGAAACAAATCAACTTTCACTGTTTGTAAAAATTCTGTCGGATCTTCAAGATCTGATTGCCATTCCATGAGCTGGTTTAACCAGCCTAGTTTCATGTTCTTTTCTTTTTTTACAGTATTTTTGCCTTCTTTATAAGCCCAGTGAGCAGCAACACCAACTTCAGCGATGTCATGCATATCCCCTGTTCTAATTTGAACTTCAACCCTTTCTCCATGTGGTCCAATCAAGGTCGTGTGCAGAGATTGATAAAGGTTTGGCTTGGGAATAGCTATATAATCTTTAAAGCGGCCAGGTACAGGTTTCCAGATTGAGTGTAAAACACCAAGCACTTCGTAGCATTCTGTAATATTATCAACTACAGCTCTAAATGCAATTAAATCGTGAATTTGCTCAAATTCAAGATTACGAGTTTCCATTTTTCTATAAATACTATAAAAGTGTTTTGGTCTTCCAGAAATCTCTGCTTTAATTTTATATTTTTTTACTTCTTTATCTAAAATATTGATAACTTCGTGAATATATCGATCTCTTTCCTTCCTGGTCTTATTTATTTTTTCAACTAATTTATAATATGTTTCAGGTTTTAAATATCTTAAACATAGATCTTCTAACTCTAATTTAATCCATGAAATACCAAGTCTGTTAGCAAGGGGTGCATAAATATCAAGGGTTTCTTCTGCTATTCTTCTTTGCTTACTTTCATGCATGTGTTCCAGTGTACGCATGTTATGAAGTCTATCTGCAAGTTTAATAAGAAGAACCCTTAGGTCCTTTGCCATTGCTAAAAGCATTTTTCTGAAATTTTCAGCCTGGTTTTCATGCCTGGAAGAAAAGTTCATTTTAGATATTTTAGTCAGACCTTCAACAATTTCAGCTGTTTCATTGCCAAAGTTTTCTTTAATATCATCAATGGTTACACTTGTATCTTCAACTGTGTCATGTAAAAGGGCAGCTTCTATAGTTGTTGGGTCAAGTTTTAGTTGGGCCAGGATTAGAGATACTTCAACAGGATGAACAAAAAAGGGTTCCCCGGATTTCCTTTTTTGGTCTTTATGGACTAGTTGCGCGAATTTATATGCTCTTTCAATTGAAGAATTTTCAAAATTTGGATTATAGGCTTTAATTTTTTCAAATAGTTCTTTAAATTTGGGGTCTTTAGTAAACATATTGCCTAAACAAATCTATAATAAAAACGTAAGATATACGAAATAATAACTTATAGTCAAATTAAATGATTATTTGATGCCTTTATTCATGTTTCCTTGCTTGTAACCTTGAATATCAAGTGTAATAAAATTGTAACCAATTTGATTAAAATGGCTTAAAATTTTTTGAGAATTTTCCTTGTTAAGAATTAAGTCAAAATCTTTTGGATGCACTTCGATTCTCGCTATTTGATTGTGATGTCTTACTCTTATGGGACTGATTCCCATTTCATGCAAGAAATCTTCAGCTTTTTCAATTTGCACAAGTTTTTCTTTTGTAATTTTTTTTCCAAAGGGAATTCTAGTGGCCAGGCAAGGACTTGATGGTTTATTTGCTGTTTCTAAACCAAAGGAGGCAGATATTTTTCTTATTTCATCTTTTAAAAGCTTGGCATTTTTTAAAGGTGATTCTATGCCTAATTCTGAAAGAGCCTTCATTCCAGGTCTAAAGTCAGACAGGTCATCAAAGTTTGACCCTTCTACAACTTTATTTAAATCCCACTGTTTTGCCATTTCAACTAGTCTAAGAAAAATTTGTTTTTTGCAAACATAACATCTATCTGTATTATTATTTAATATTTCTTCACTTTCCAGGATATTTATTTTAACTTTTTCATGGACTGCATTTAGGTTTTTTGCGATGTCCTTTGCAAGGGATGATTCTCTTTGGCCGTGAAGATCGGAATCTATAGTAACTGCAATGACGTTTTCTCTTCCTAGTGTATCAAGCGCTACTTTTAATAATAGAGTAGAATCAACTCCTCCAGAAAAGGCAACTAAAACTGTTTTATGTTTTTTTAGATTAATTATTAGCTGCTCAAGCTTATCTGAAATGATTTTTTCCATGATTTTCCTTTAAAGGAAATTATTAATTCATTATTTTATCAAAAAAGGATTCTTTTTTTTCTTTTGGCTTTAATTTGTCTCCCATTTCTTTTTCAAAATCTTTTAAATGCTGAATTGCCTTTTTGGTCAGAGAAGTTGGAACAGTGACTTCCAATTTGCAGAACTGGTCACCTTTACCGTAGCCTTTCATGTCAGGAAAACCAACGTTTCTAATTTTTAAGATATCGCCCGGTTGAGATCCCTTTGGTATTTTTAAATTTCTTTGACCTTCTAAAGTTTCCACCATTATTTCAGTGCCTAAGGATGCATCTACAATTGATATTGGAATTTCACAAAAGGTATTTGCTTCATCTCTTTTTAAAAAGGCATGAGGTTTAAGGTTTATAAAAACGTATAAATCTCCACCTGGACCACCACCTTTTCCTGGCTGGCCTTCACCAAGAAGTCTCAACCTTGATTGATCATTCACACCTGCTGGAATTTTTACACTGATTTTTTTACTGCGAATGTTTTCACCTGCACCACTACATTTCACACAAAATTCTTTAATAATTTTACCTTCACCTTTGCAATTATTACATGTTGTGCTTATTGTAAAAAAGCCCTGTCTGTGTGCTACCTGGCCTCTGCCGTGACAATGAGGACAGGTTTCAGGACTTGTTCCTGCTTTGGCACCGGTTCCTCTGCACATTGAACATGGTTCTGATCGTTTAAATTCAACATCTTTTTTTACACCATTTGCGGCCTCATGAAAATCAATTTCCACATCAACTCTTAAATCTTCTCCTCTATAGGCTCTATTTCTTCTTGAGGAGCCGAAAGAAGATCCACCAAATCCAAAAAAGTCTTCAAAGATATCAGAAAAGCTTGAGAAGATGTCTTCAACACCTGAAAATCCGGAAAAGCCTGAACCGCTTAAGCCTGCATGACCATAATTATCATAGATGGTTCTTTTTTCTGGATCCTTGAGAACTTCATAGGCTTCAGATGCTTCTTTAAATGTTTCTTCAGCTTCTTTGTTTCCTGGATTTCTATCGGGATGATGTTGTAGGGCAAGTTTTCTGTAAACTTTTTTAATTTGGTCGGGTGTCGCATTTTTGGCGACACCCAAAACCTCGTAATAATCTTTTTTTATCATGTGTTAATTGGTTTCCTCAAATTCAGCATCAACAACATTGTCATCTTTCTTTTTAGCAGTAAAATCAGAACCCATGTTTGGATTTTGAGCATCAGGTTCACTGGCTTGTTGTTCATTAGGATTAGCGCCTTGAGTTTGAGCTTTTTGATACATAATTTCAGCTAGTTTATGAGATGCATGAGTTAGTGCTTCAGATTTAGTTTTAATTTCTTCAATGTTTCCACTTTCAACTGCTTTTTTACAATTTGCTAAAGCTTCTTCAACTTTTGTTACTTCTTCAGGTGGAAGCTTTTCTTTGTTTTCTTTGAGGATTTTTTCTGTTGAGAAAACCAGGTTATCCGCATTGTTTTTAATTTCAATTTCTTCTTTCTTCTTTTTATCTTCTTCTGCGTGAACTTCTGCATCCTTAACCATGTTGTTGATTTCACTTTCTGATAAACCACTTGAAGATGTGATGGTTATATCTTGAACTTTGTTTGTTGCTTTGTCTTGTGCTGTTACATGAACAATTCCATTTGCATCAATATCAAAAGTAACCTCAATTTGAGGAATTCCTCTAGGTGCTGATGGAATGCCTGTTAACTGAAATTTGCCTAAAGTTCTATTGTTAGCTGCCATTTCTCTTTCACCTTGTAAAACATGGATATCAACAGCCGTTTGATTGTCAGCAGCTGTTGAGAAGATTTGGCTTTTCTTGGTTGGAATTGTGGTGTTTCTTTCAATAAGTTTTGTCATAACTGAACCAAGGGTTTCAATTCCAAGTGATAATGGGGTAACATCTAATAAGAGCACATCTTTAACGTCCCCTGCTAAAACGCCACCTTGAACTGCAGCACCGAGGGCTACAACTTCATCAGGGTTTACACCTTTATGAGGTTCTTTTCCAAAAAAGCCTTTAACTAGTTCTTGGACTTTTGGAATTCTGGTTGATCCACCAACTAGAACAACTTCATCAACGCTATTTGCTAAAATTCCAGCATCAGCGACTGCTCGCTTACAAGGTTCCAGGGTTCTTTCAAGTAAATCGCCAACAAGGTGTTCAAATTTAGCTCTTGTTAATTTAATATTCAAATGTTTAGGACCAGAAGCATCAGCTGTTAAAAATGGAAGATTAATATCTGTTTCAATAGTTGAAGAAAGTTCAATTTTTGCTTTTTCAGCAGCTTCCTTTAATCTTTGAATAACCATTTTATCAGAAGAAACATCAATTCCTTGATCTTTTTTGAATTCGCTTATTAACCAATTAATTATGGTTTGGTCTAAATTGTCACCACCTAGATGGGTATCACCATTGGTTGATTTAACTTCAACAACATTGTCACCAACTTCTAAAATAGAAATATCAAAAGTACCACCACCAAAGTCAAATACTGCAATGGTTTCATCTTTCTTTTTATCCAGACCATAGGCAAGGGCTGCTGCTGTAGGTTCATTAATAATTCTTTTAACTTCAAGGCCAGCGATTTTTCCAGCGTCTTTAGTAGCTTGTCTTTGGCTGTCATTAAAATAAGCAGGAACTGTAATAACAGCTTCTGTAACTGTTTGACCAAGATAATCTTCAGCAGCTTTTTTAAGTTTTTGAAGTATCATTGCAGAAACCTCAGGAGGAGAATATTCTTTGTTATTCATTGAAACTCTTACATCGTTATTAGGTCCTTGTGTTACCTTGTAAGGGACAATGCTTATTTCTTCAGGAACTTCTGAATATCTTCTTCCCATGAATCTTTTTATAGAATATATTGTATTTTCAGGATTAGTAACTGCTTGTCTTCTTGCAATCTGCCCAGTTAATCTTTCACCATCTTTTGTTATTGCAACAACTGATGGGGTAGTTCTTCCGCCTTCTTCATTTGTAATTACCTTAGGATCGCCACCTTCCATTATTGCAACAACTGAATTTGTTGTTCCAAGGTCAATACCAATTATTTTACTCATTTTAACCTCCATAATGTAGCTATTGGCTTTAAGCTACTGTGATGTGAATTATCACTTTAAATATTAAGCTGTTATCTCTGTTTTAAGTTAGATTTCCCAAAATATTTGCTTGGTTAAAGGGAAGTTAATCATTATATTGGATAAGTCAAGGGCTTGAATAAATTTATTTCACTCTATACCAAATATTATTTTTCATTTCCCAAAGGTGGACTTCTGTTTCATGTTTTGCTACCATGGTTTTTTCAGAATATAACATGAATTCAATTTTAACAATTGCCCTGATTCCATCTTCAGCAATTGAAATTCTTTTTAATTCATATCCAGCTATCTTATTGTCTTTAAAACGTTTTTCCCATTCCGAAATGAATTCTTCTTTTATTTTTGGATCAACATTGATAGAGGCTGATTCAGGCTCACCCCATTGAAGTGTACTGTAATGTTTTGTCAGTGCTAGTTGTAGGTCTTCATATCTTGAAACACATGAAGAAAGTACGAAAAAAGAAATAAGAAATATGAAACTTATTAGAGCGGTTTTTTTGAGAAACATTTAGTATCCTTTTTTTTGGAATTTGAGGTTAAATACTATAATAAGGATTTGAAATTTTCAATAAAATAGAAAAAATAAGGGGATATTGCCAATTCTATGCCTTATATTTTTGACAGGATGAATAAAAATATGTATAATGCTTGCGATTATGAATACAAATTTTACAACATTTTTATATTTTTCAAGGAGTCTACTTGACTAAATCAATGAAAAAATTAAATACAACAAGGTTTCACTTGACTGGCTCTTTTAGAGAAATTGTCAGCCTTTTGCTTTTAGGTATAGCAATTTTTTGTACATTTTCACTTGTGACCTATAATCCTCACGATCCTTCTATTAGTACTATTTGGGTTAATAAATTTGAAATTAATAATAATGTCTCAAACCTTACTGGTATTTTAGGTGCTTATTTTGCTGATATTCTAATGCAAACAGTTGGCTTATCAGCTTACTTTTTAATAGCTTTAATTTATGTTTTTGGACTAATGCTATTTTTTAAAAGACCCATTAATTTTGTTGGAATGCGTTTCATGGGGCTTATTTTTTTGCTCTTTAGTATCTCTTCCTTGTGTTCAGCCCTATATCCTGAGCTGCAGTTTTATGGAACTGTTATTGAGTCTGGAGGTATAATTGGTGTAAGCATTACTTCCGCATTTTTTGCTTTTTTTGGATATGTAGGAAGTCTAATACTCTTGTTCATGTTTTTATCAATTGGAATATTGCTTACTTTTCAGTTTTCATTTTATTTAATCATTTCCTTCGTAGTGCTTTCAGTTTTTGAATTTGTTTTAAAAACATTTCAAGCAATTATCATTAAAAAGAACCTATTAATAAGAAAACATAAAGATCGCAAAATACTTTCTAAAAACTTTATTTCAGAAATAAAAGAAGTAATCTTGCCTAGTAATAATGAAGAAAAAGTTGTTAAAAAGGTTACCAGAAAACAAGCTCAAGCAAAAGAGGTAAAGAAACAACCAGTTCAAAATAAACTGCCTTTTATTGACAGTGATTATGGATATAAATTACCACCTGCGTCTTTATTGGATACTCCTCCTCCGGGCACAATAAAAGTGGATGATGAAAGTTTAGTTAAAAACTCGAGACTAGTTGAAAAAAAGCTTGCTGACTTTGGAGTTGAAGGAAAAATTACTGAAATTAAACCAGGACCAATTATTACCATGTATGAGTTTGAACCAGCGCCTGGAATAAAACTTAATAAAATTGTATCTTTAAGTGATGATTTGGCAATGGCCATGAGAGCTTTATCTATCAGAATTATTGCTCCAATACCTGGTAAGTCTGTTGTAGGAATAGAGATACCTAATAACAGAAGAGAAACAGTGTTTTTTAGTGATTTGATAAAAAACACTGAATTTGAACCAGATGATTCAAAAATTAACTTTGTAATTGGAAAAGACACAGAAGGATCTCCTGTTTATGATGATCTTTGTAGAATGCCTCATTTGCTTGTGGCTGGAGCTACTGGTTCAGGAAAATCTGTATTTATTAATTCTGTAATTACATCAATATTATATTCTCATACAGCTTTAACTTTGAGATTTATTTTGATTGATCCAAAAATGTTAGAGCTTTCTATTTATAATAAAATACCGCATATGCTTTTGCCTGTTGTTACAGATGCAAAAAAAGCTGTTGCTGCTCTGCGCTGGGCTACAAAGGAAATGGAAGAGCGATATAATCTTATGTCTAAGCTAGGAGCTAGAAATATTAATGGGTGCAATAAGAAGATTGATGCAATTAACAAATTACCCCTGCAAGAAAGAGAAAAAGAGCTTGAGTCCATTGGTCTCCAGTATTTAATTGAGAACTCTCCAAATAATGAGCTTGTGAAGATGCCATTTATTGTAGTTATTGTAGATGAACTCGCTGATCTTATTATGGTAGCTGGTAAGGAAATTGAAGAATTAATAACTCGCCTTGCTCAAATGGCCAGAGCCTCTGGTATTCATTTAATACTTGCAACACAAAGACCATCAACAGATGTTATTACTGGTCTTATTAAGGCAAACTTTCCGGCTAGAATTTCTTTTCAAGTGGCTTCAAAATATGATTCAAGGACAATTCTTGATACAATTGGTTCTGAAAGTTTACTTGGGTCAGGGGATATGCTTTATCTTCCTCCTGGAACATCAAAGCTTGATCGACATCATGGTACATATATTTCAGATAGAGAAATTGCAGATGTTGTCAACTTTTTAAAAGACCAAAAAGCTCCTGAATATAAAGAGGTTAAGCTTGTTGAAGAAGCATATTCTTCTGAAGGCTTTGAGATGAATTTTGATGAATTTGATGAGGATATTGAGATTTATAAAAAAGCCGTAGAGTTTGTATCTGAAACTGGAAAGGCTTCTATTTCAATGATTCAAAGAAGATTAAGAATTGGTTATAACAGAGCTGCTCGAATGATAGAAAAAATGGAAGCAGAAGGCATTGTTGGACCAAGTGATGGTGTTCGCCAAAGAGAAGTTTTAATTGGGCAAAATAGTAGAGCCCAGGAATAATAAATAAAATACGTCAAAAATTCTTACATAAGCCTTTATAGATTGTTTGACTTATCAAGGTAGAGGTTTTAGAATATTCGCAAAATTTAATATGCAAATATACTTTTAAAGGAGTTATAAATGGCTGAAAAAGGCAAAACTGCAAAAACTACTAAGCAAGACAATATATTTAAGCTTATAAAAGATGGGCAGGACACTAAACAATATGAAAACTTGCATTGGGAAGGTGATTTTGAAGATTATTTAGAAATAGTAAGAAAGCGACCTGAAGTTACATCTACAGCCTTTCAACGAATTTACAATATGATTATTTCTTATGGTGTTGAAGAATATATTGATGTTAAAAAGAAATTGTTTAAATATCCTTTTTTTCAAGATCCCTTTGAAAATGGTAGAGATTCTATCTATGGTCTAGATATTCCTCTAATGAGACTTGTTAATGTTTTTAAGTCAGCTGCAAAAAGGTATGGTACTGAAAAAAGAGTAATGCTTTTACATGGACCTGTAGGAAGTTCAAAAAGTACAATTGTGAGGTTGCTAAAAAAAGGCTTGCAAGCCTATTCAAGAACCGAAGCCGGGGCCTTGTATACTTACTCCTGGGTACTAATTGATGGGTATAAGGATGAAAAGATAATTACTGAAAATGAAATGCCATGTCCTATGCATGAAGAACCCTTGCACTTAATTCCCCTTGATATGAGGAAAAAGGTTTTAGCCCAACTTAATATTGATAAGCCAGAAGAAAAAAAAATATTTATTGAAGGTGATCTGTGTCCTGCTTGCAGACAGGTTTACAAGCTTTTAATGGAGAAATGTAAAGGGGATTGGACACAGCTTATTAAGAACATTAAAGTTCGAAGATTACTTCTTTCAGAAAAAGACAGAGTAGGAATTGGAACTTTTCAACCTAAAGATGAAAAAAATCAAGATTCAACAGAATTAACAGGCGATATAAATTATAGAAAAATTGCTATCTATGGAAGAGAGTCAGATCCCAGGGCATTTAATTTTGATGGTGAATTTAATATTGCCAACAGAGGTCTAATTGAATTTATTGAAGTTTTAAAGCTTGATGTGGCCTTTTTATATGACCTTTTAGGTGCTTCACAAGAACATGTTGTTAAACCAAAAAAGTTTGCTCAAACAGATATAGATGAAGTAATTATTGGGCATACAAATGAGCCAGAATATAAAAAACTTCAGAACAATGAATTCATGGAAGCCCTGCGAGACAGAACAATAAAAATAGATATTCCTTATATTACAAGATTAGCTGAAGAAATCAGAATATATGAAAGAGATTTTAATGAAGAACATGTTAGAGGAAAACATATTGCACCTCATACTCTTGAAATGGCTGCCATGTGGGCGATTTTAACAAGGCTTGAAGAGCCTAAAAAAGCTCAAATTACGATGCTCCAAAAATTGAAACTCTATAATGGCAAGACATTAACTGGATTTACTGAAGATACAATTAAAGAACTCAGGAAATCAGCAAAAAGAGAGGGTATGGAAGGTATCTCACCAAGATACATTCAAGATAAAATCTCTAATGCTCTTGTTAGTGACAAAGCAGGCACTTGCGTAAACCCATTTATGGTTTTAAATGAGCTTGGTGGCGGGTTGAAAAACCATTCTTTAATAGCAACAGAAGAATTGAGAAAAAAATATCTTGAGCTGATTAATGTTGTTAGATCTGAGTATGAAGATGTTACAAAAAATGAAGTTCAAAGGGCAATTTGTGCTGATGAAGATGCAATTTCAAAACTATGTTCTAACTATATTGATAATGTAAAAGCTTATACACAAAAAGAAAAAGTTAGAAACAAATATACTGGTCAAGATGAAGAGCCAGATGAAAGATTAATGAGATCAATTGAAGAGAAAATTGAAATTCCTGAGTCTAGAAAAGATGATTTTAGAAGAGAAATTATGAATTATATTGGTGCCCTTGCCGTGGAAGAGAGAAAGTTTAATTATAAAACAAATGAAAGACTCCATAAGGCATTGGAACTTAAACTTTTTGAAGATCAAAAAGATTCGATTAAACTTACAACTTTAGTTTCATCTGTTGTGGACAAAGAAACTCAGGAAAAAATTGATATTGTGAAAAGTAGAATGATTAAAAACTATGGATATTGTGATATTTGCGCGACTGATGTTTTGAATTATGTTGCATCTATTTTTGCACGTGGTGATGTGAAGCAATAGGAGAAAAAGGTGCCTTTAAAAATTGATTCAGATCATCAGCGATTTAGACAGATCGTTAGAGGAAAAATAAAAGAAAACCTTAAGAAGTATATGTCTACAGGTGAACTCATTGGAAGGCAGGGAAAAAAACTTATTTCCATTCCTATTCCTCACATAGACATACCCAGGTTTAAATATGGCAAAAAACAGCAAGGTGGTGTGGGTCAAGGAGAGGGACAAGTTGGACAACCACTTGGAGGTGAACCTCAAGAAGGTGAAGGAAAAGCTGGAAATATGCCTGGACAGCATGTTTTAGAAATGGATGTTACTTTAGAAGAGCTTGCTGAAATCATGGGCGAAGAACTTGAGCTTCCTCGTATTGATAAAAAGGGCAAGAAAAATATTCATACTTTGAAAACAAAATATACAGGGATTCATAAATCAGGTCCAGAATCATTAAGACATTTCAAGCGAACTTACAAAGAAGCTTTAAAAAGACAGATTTTAAGTGGCGCTTATAATCCAAGCAATCCAATAATCATTCCAGTTAAAGAAGACACAAGGTATCGTTCCTGGAAAATGCATAAAGTTCCAGAAAGCAACGCTGTCATTATTTACATGATGGATGTTTCAGGATCAATGGGTGAAGAACAAAAAGAAATTGTCAGAATTGAAGCATTCTGGATTGATACCTGGATTAAATCACAGTACAAGGGTGTTGATAGAAAGTTTATAATTCACGATGCAACAGCAAGAGAAGTTGATGAAGAGACCTTTTTTCACACTAAAGAATCTGGCGGCACTATTATTTCTTCAGCTTATAAGCTTTGCCATCACTTGATTACAACTGAATATAATCCCATGGATTACAATATTTATCTTTTTCATTTCTCTGATGGTGATAATTGGTCAGGTGATGACACCACTGTTTGTATGAATTTATTAAAAGAAGAGCTTATTCCAGCTGCAAATTTATTTTGCTATGGCCAGGTTGAAAGTAAATATGGAAGCGGTCAGTTTTACAATGATATTGAAAAACATTTTGTTGATAATGAGCAAGTTGCAATGAGCAAAATAGAAGACAAATCTAAAATATTTGAATCAATAAAAGTATTCTTGGGAAAGGGTAAGTAGCTTGGATTTATCAAAGTTAAAGAGATTAGCTTATGAAATTGGAGAGATCGCCAAGGACTTTGGTCTTGATTTCTTTCCCACAATTTTTGAAGTAATGAACTATGAGATGATAAATCAAGTTGCAAGCTATGGCGGTTATCCAACTCGATATCCTCACTGGAAATTTGGCATGGAATATGAATCACTTTCAAAAAGCTATGCCTATGGTTTATCTCGAATTTATGAAATGGTTATTAACAATAATCCATGTTATGCATATCTTTTAGAATGCAATACAGAAGTTGATCAAAAGCTTGTTATGGCGCATGTTTACGGACACTGTGATTTCTTTAAGAATAATTATTGGTTTTCTAAAACAAATCGAAAAATGATTGATGAAATGGCAAACCATGGCACAAGAATAAGACGCTACAGCGATCGTATTGGAATTGAGCCAGTTGAGGATTTTATGGATAAATGTTTGTCCATTGAAAATCTTATTGATTATCATCTGCCATTTATAAAACGCGGTTCAATTCAAGAAGAAGAAGAGCCTCATTCATCATTAGATTTAGATGCTAGAATTAAAAAAATAAAAACAAAAGATTACATGGATACCTTTGTTAATCCAGATGATTTTTTAGACAAACAAAAAAAAGAGCTAGTAGAAAAAGATAAGATAAAGGGAAAATTTCCAAAAGAATCACAAAAAGATATTTTAAATTTTCTCATGAGCTATGCGCCTCTGGAACCCTGGCAAAGAGATATTCTTTCAATTGTTAGAGAAGAAAGCTATTATTTTGCACCACAGGGTCAAACAAAAATAATGAATGAGGGCTGGGCTACTTTTTGGCATTCAAGGATTATGACTGAAAAAGTGCTAGATGATTCAGAGGTTATTGATTATGCTGATCATCACTCTGGCACCGTTGCAATGAACCCAGGATCAATAAATCCTTATAAAATTGGTTTAGAGCTTTTCAGAGATATTAAAGACAGATGGGACAAAGGTAAATTTGGTAAAGAGTATAATGATTGCGATGATATGGCTCAAAGAAAGAAATGGGATAAGAAGCTTGGTTTAGGAATTGAAAAAATATTCGAAGTTAGAAAATTATACAATGACATTACTTTTTTAGATGAATTTCTTACGGATGAGTTTTGTCGGGAAAATAAATTCTTTGTTTATGCTTTTAACAAAAGAACCAGCAGATATGAAATAACTAGCAGAGATTTTGAAAAAGTAAAACAACAACTTTTATTTAGTCTAACAAACTTTGGACAACCTATAATTTTGGTTGAAGATGCCAATTTTGCAAATAGAGGCGAACTATTATTAAAACACAGGCATGAAGGAGTGGATCTTGATTTTAAATATGCTCAAGATACAATGAAAAATATTGCCGCTATTTGGAAAAGACCGGTTAATTTAGCAACAAAGGTTGAAAATAAAAAATATCTCATTAAATGGGATGGAAAAACTTTTAGCGACAAGGAAGTCGGTGAAGGAGTTTAATTGAGCTTGTTGCTAGTAGCTTGTAAGGAAGATTAGGACTTTTTAAAGATATTTCTACAAGCGTTTCGTTTTTTTAATATTAACTACCAGCTACCAGCTACCAGCTACAAGAGGAAAAAGCATGTTTATTATCCTGAAATGTTGAGCTTCCATTAAAAAGGTATTACCAGCCCTTGTGCCTGATATGTTATATGCAGGTCTTGATATAGGTGAGGGTGGTAAAGCCATGCGCGAGTATTTTAAAACATTAAAAGAAGATTTGCCACAGGAAGCAAAAGAAAAAATATATAAGGATCTGCTTATATACTGTGGGCTGGAGACTTTGGCTATGGTTAAGCTTTTAGAGGTTTTGATCAAGCTTTAAATGGATGTTTAATTAATTTGGTTCCTTATTTGTTTTTTGAATTGATTGTTTCCCTCTTGGAAGGAGTTAGTCTTCAAATAAGTATCTTCAATATTATCTTTATTAAAAAGAATGCTTGGATTTTCATGTGATAAAAGATCTGAGATGTAATCTAGTTGTGCCTCATAGTGCTTTTTAATATCATCATTCAGGATTTC
>JBDREC010000094.1:0-2184 GCA_043820105.1 Pseudomonadota bacterium | reverse complement strand
TGGTGACCAAAGGGGCATCCTGAAATTGCTGAGTACATCCAATAAATAAGCTTTATAAACATAATAAACTGTATAGAAATCATTACTGATTGAAAGTGAAAATGACTGATTGGGAATAAGATATGGAAACAGATAAATAAGTGGCCAAATAAAAATGAGTAACATAGCTATCCACTCATTACTTATTCGTTTTTTATTATTGTTTGGTAATGGCAAAATTTGCAAAGGTTTGGTCATTTTTTCTTTAATATGGTTAATGTTGCAAAAGAGAAGAATTTTCCAATAAAATTGTTAAAAAATAATTTATCTAAATCAAATAATATCCTAACCAAAAATTTTCCCCCAAAATTCAAAAAAGGAAACGCATCTGGATTGTAAAACAACACATAGGAAGAAAGTCCTGGATATATTTGGTCTATAATTTCAAAATTATTGGATAAAAATATCGTGTTAAGTTTTTTTAATTCAAATGCCTTTTCTGTATTCTCATCAAAAAGCATATTTTTCTTATAAATTAATTCCCTTATTTTCTTAAAAAGAAAATTGTTATGAGTAGGTTCCAAACAAATAAAATAACCACTCCTTTTTAAAACATCGCCAACCATCTCAACTACCTGTTCTGAATGCTTGAACACATGATGCAATCCACCAATAATAATAACAATATCATACTTTTTATCAGTTTGAAACTTTGTAACATCCATTTTATAAACATTCAAACAGGGATCATTTGATTTTGCTAAATCTACCATTATATCGCTATAATCAAACCCTTCATAGATGATTTTAATCCCCAAGTGATCTTCTATAATTTTTTTGCCTTCACAATATCCGCACATTGGTTCTAAAACCGTTTGATCGTCGATCTTTAGATATACTTTATCCTTAAAAAAGTGTTGCCACATTAATTTTTTAATAAGTAAATGTGTTTTGCTTTGTCTTTCTTTGAAATATTTTTGTGCAATATTATTAAAATGCTCTTTTTGCTTTTCAATTTTGTTCACTTTTTCCTCCTGCTAAAAAGAAATCTTTTTATAATAAGCTCATCTCTTCAATAATGTAGTTTGGTCTTCTTTTTGCCTCAAGAAACAGTTTACCAATATAATTGCCAATAATTCCCAACATCAATAACTGTATTCCCCCTAAAAAGAAAACACCTACCATTACAGATGCCCATCCTGAAATTGCTTTATTTGCAACTATTTTTATGATAATTGCATAAATACCATAACTGAACGCTAAAAATGAAATAGCAGCCCCTAAAACAGTAGAAATTTGAAGTGGCAATATACTAAATGAAGTGAGACCATTAAAGGCAAGCAGAGCCATTTTTCTTACAGTATATTTTGTTTTTCCGTGCAAGCGTTCATTTGGAAAATAGCTGATCCCATATTGCTTAAAACCAAGCCAGGATATAATTCCCCTATAAAAGATATTCATCTCCTTAAAATTTCTTAAAACCTCCACAACGGATTTATCCATAAGCCTGAAATCTGCAGATCCCTTTTCTAATCTTAAACCTGACATATAGTTCATTATTCTGTAAAAGGTATTGGCAGTCTTTCGCTTAAAAAAAGAATCTTTTTTATTCTCCTCTCTAATAGTATAGACAATGCCATATCCTTCAATCCATTTGTCAATCATCTGCGGAATCAATTCTACTGGATGTTGCAAATCAGCATCCATTGATATTGCACAACTTCCGGTGATACAATCCAATCCTGCCCTTAAAGCATTTTGATGCCCGAAGTTTCTGGAAAATGATATATAATGAATCTTATTATTCCTTTTATTCAATTCTTTGAGTTCACTCAAGGTGTTATCTGTGCTTCCATCATCAACAAAGATTATTTCATAATCATAGCAATCTTTTAAGGTATCCACCAATTTATTTGCCAATATCTGAACATTTTTTTCTTCGTTGTGTGAAGGAATAACAATTGATATTTTAATATCTTTTATCAAACTCCTTTTTATCTGCATCTTATCAACTCAATCCTCATAAACATTCCCAAATACCTATTAAGTGGTGAAAGAATAAACTCTACTGCCTTTACTACTTCATAAAGAAAAGAAGGAACAAGGCTTCTGATTGAGAGGCCGCCGCTTAAGAGGTAGCGAAACGGGACTGAAAAGGATACATGGGCAATCTTCAAATTTGGGAACTCTTTCTCAAACCTCTCT
>JBDREC010000093.1:0-2732 GCA_043820105.1 Pseudomonadota bacterium | reverse complement strand
ACAAGCGGATCTTTTTGACCATAACCTCTTAAACCAATACCTTGGCGCATATGATCAATGGAATCTATGTGCTCCACCCACAACATATCAATTGAACGCAAAAGCATTGACCTTTCAATTATTGTCATTGGCCTTTTTATATCAGGCATTTGCTCTTTTATACGTTTATCAGAATCTATTTTTTCTTCTAAATTTTCATATTGTTTAACTGCTAAACTATATAAATAATTTATTATCTGTTGCCTGTTATTTATTGACTCGTCTTTATCTTTTATTTCTTCTAAATTTATTCTTACATCAATTGGAACTGGAAAAATCGTATCCATTGTCTCATAAATTTCATCTAAATTCCACTCACTTTCTACTTCTGATTGTATATGAAAATTGACAACACTTTGAATTTCCTGTTTAATATACTCTAAAATAATATTCTTAAGTTTATTATCTTTAATTTCCTCTTGCTCTTTTTTACTTTCTTTAAGAATTTCATTTCTTTTTCTGTATATAGTTTCTCTGTGTTTATTTATTACATCATCATACTCAACCAGGTGTTTGCGTATATCAAAATTATGTCCTTCAACTTTTTGCTGGGCTTTTTCAATTTGATTTGAAATCATTTTATTTTCAATTGGCATTCCTTCAGGCAAGCCAAGCGTCTGTAATAAATTTTTCATACGCTCACCACCAAAAATACGCATTAAATCGTCTTCCATAGAAACAAAAAATTGAGAGCTACCTGGGTCGCCCTGTCGACCAGAACGTCCGCGCAATTGATTGTCTATTCTGCGTGACTCATGCCTCTCTGTGCCCAATACAAATAAACCACCTAATTTTTTAACTTCTTCTTGTTCAGCTGGTGTGCTTGGGTTGCCACCCAAAACAATATCTACTCCGCGACCTGCCATGTTTGTCGCTATTGTAACAGATCCTTTTCTGCCGGCTTGCGCAATAATCTCACCCTCTGTTTCGTGAAATTTTGCGTTTAAAATCTGATGTGTGACTCCCTCTCTTTTTAATAATTCAGATAAGTTTTCGTTATGTGAAATTGAAATAGTGCCAACTAAAACTGGCTGGCCCAATTCATTACGAAGTTTTATCTCTTCAACTATTGCGTTATATTTTTCTTTTTCTGTTTTATAGATTACATCATTTTTATCTTCACGAATAGTTGGTTTATTGGTTGGAATAACAACTACATCTAAATTATATATTTTAGAAAACTCCTCGCTTTCAGTTGCCGCAGTGCCTGTCATGCCTGCTAATTTTTTATACATCCTAAAATAATTCTGAAAAGTAATAGTTGCCATTGTAATTGATTCTTGTTTGATTTCAACATTTTCTTTAGCTTCAATTGCCTGGTGTAATCCATCACTATAACGACGGCCAAACATCAAACGACCTGTAAACTCGTCCACGATAACTATTTCCCCATTATTTATTACATAATCTTTATCTTTTTTAAATAAAACTCTTGCCTTCAGGGCTTGTTCAATATGATGAACATCACGCATACCGCGGTCTGTATAGATATTCTCAACACCAAGCCACTCTTCCATTTTTCTGATACCCTCTTCGGTTAAAGTAGTTGCACGCATTTTTTCATCAATATTATAATCTTCTATTTCCTTTAAACGAGCAACTAAACGAGAAAATTCCATATACTTACCGGTTGGTGAAGTATCCGGAGAAGAAATTATTAAAGGTGTGCGAGCCTCATCAATTAAAATAGAGTCAACCTCATCAACTATTGCATAGTGTAATTCTCGCTGGACTTTCTGCTCTAGATTCTGCGCCATATTGTCACGCAGATAGTCAAAACCAAATTCATTATTTGTGCCATAAGTTATATCTGCTTTATATGCTTCCTTTCTTGCTACTGGTTGCAAAAAATCTTCAACAACTTTAAAACCTCCATCATTGTCTCTTTCTTCATCAGCTTTATCTGATTTTATGGCTTTGTTGTAAATATAAGAAGTTTCATGGTTTAAACAGCTAACTGAAAGCCCTAAAAAAGAATAAATCTGTCCCATCCAAACCATATCACGACGAGATAAATAATCATTAACAGTAATAACATGAACACCATGTCCAGTTAAGGCATTTAAATATATGCTTAAAGTTGAAGCAAGCGTTTTTCCTTCACCAGTTTTCATTTCAGCGATGTTGCCCTGATGTAAAACAATTCCGGCAATACATTGAACATCATAATGCTTTTGTTTCAAAGTCCGTTTACCAGCTTCGCGCACAACGCAAAAAGCAGAAGGTAAAATTTTATTTAAAATTTCCTGCTGTTCTTCAAAACTTTTATCTTCTAATTCTTCACGCCATTTTTTTGTCTGCTCTTTCAATTTTGCATCAGAAAACTTTTCAAATTTTGATTCAAGCGCGTTAATCTCATTTACCTGAGCCTGAAGAACTTTTATTGTTTTTTTATTGGCATCACCAAAAAATTTAGATAATATTGACATAAAATAATAATAAAAATTATTACCTAAATCTTATCATTTATCAAATATAAAATCAACAAAAAACCAGGGACGCGCCCTGAAGTATTTTAATTTAATAATTATAGGACTTTCGCGTTTCGTGTCTTGTCATTCCTGTAGATGTTAACTAATTCGTTTACAGTTTTTATTTTTCTTGTCATTCCAAATGTCCCATCCTGTCATCCTGAACTTGTTTCAGGATAAAGTGTTATTATCAGACTGATAAAGTATTTGTTACAAATAGTT
>JBDREC010000092.1:0-29429 GCA_043820105.1 Pseudomonadota bacterium | reverse complement strand
TTACTTTTTATTGAATATTGGAGTGTGCACCCATTGGGTTATTTATAAAAATAGTAATCTTTTGCTTAATATCCCGACCTTATCTTGGTTTGCTCTGTTTTCTATTCTTCTCTTTTATTAAGAATCGCCTTGTTTAGGTATTAATTATATAAAAGTTTTTCTCGAAGTTGCCAAAACTGGCAATATTCTAAAAGCGTCCAAAAACCTTCGAATTACACAACCTGGTGTTAGCCAAAAAATAAAGATATTAGAAAATTATATTGGTGAATCGTTATTTAACAGAAAAAGATCTGGTATGGAGCTTAATCGTTCTGGTGAAGAATTTTTAGACTTATGTCAAAACATGAAACAAGAGCTCGATAGATTAGACAATTGGATAACAGACAGAAAATCGCGGGTTACAGGGCATATTCATATCACCACTGTTTCAAGTTTTATAACATATGTTTTTCCTAAATTTTTGAAACTCTTTTGGAATAAATATCCAGAAGCAAAGTTCACTGTTAAAGATGCTAAAATTTCAGAATATGTGGAGGAGAGCTTAGTTACGGCAAAATCTGATATTGGAATTATTATTGGAAAATGCAAAAGAGATTCTTTAAGAATTCAGAAATTATGTGAAAATCACATATTAATGGTCTGCTCAAAAGATTATTTCCTGGCTAAAAAAAAAACTATTACAAGAAAAGATCTTGATAAAGCTAGAATATTTTCACATGCTGAAGCACACTCACGAACAATAAAATCAATAGCAAAAGAGCTTGGATATCCATCTGAAAAAGATATTGGTGATGTTTTTCTAAATGACATGGAAGCTTGCAAAGCACATGTCTTAGAAGGTCTTGGTGTCTCTTTTGTTGCAAAAATGTATATTAAATCAGAGCTTGACAACAAGAAGCTTGTGGGTCTTCCCGGCTTTAACATTAACAGACCTGCATATATAATATCAAGAAATGAAAAATATGAATCTCCACTTATTAAAGCTTTTAAAAAAGACTTTATTGATTATTGCGTGAATTTAGATTATTAAACCAAATTAGTGTCCTTTAATATTAAATTCGATTGAATTTATTAACTTGATTGTTATTGTTAATAAATGTTTATAGGAACAATAATATAATCTGATAATTTAATTTATATCTAATTATGAAGGAGATAAAAATGGCAGAAGCAAAAGGATTAAGTAAACCTGTAAAATTAAAAAGTGATCTAGCTGTGTTTCTGGGGGCAAAAGAACTTCCAAGAACAGAGATTACTAAAAAACTATGGGACTATATTAAAGCAAACAAACTTCAGACAAAGATTGTAAATGGAAAGCCTGAAAACGCTGGCAAGTTCATTGTTGCAGATGCAAAATTGCTCTCGATTTTCAAAAATACAAATTCCAAAAGCAAATCCGGCAAGGTCACTAACCTTACTAAGCTTAAAGAAGGCCAAACGATCGACATGATGCAGATGGCCGCTGTTGTCAGTGCAAATATAGAATAAAAATCATATTCCCACTATCCAGACATACATACAAATCTAAAGCGTAGATTGGAAACTTATATATATTTATATGTGAATGTAGCTTGAAGCTGTAACCTTATTTACAAACTCCCTTGCCAAGGGCTGGAAACATTGAACCTACTTTATAAACATCATTCGTATTAAGATCATATTCCATGTATTGTCTATGAAAAGCAAAGTCAACAAATAATAGTATACAACTAGGCAGAGCAAATTTAAGATGGGCCCAGGTCGAAAAAAAAATGTATTATTTAATATACTTTTCAACTTTCTCATAAAGCTCTTCAGGTTCTATGGGTTTGGGAATAAATGCAGCTGCAAGACATTCTTTTGCTTTATCGCTAAGGTATTCAACGCTTGCGGATACTAAAATAATTTCAACATCTTTCAGGGATTCTTCACTTTTTATAATCTTAGATATTTCGGACGCCATCATATCAGGCAGATGGTAATCAAGTATTATAAGATCGGGTTTTATTTCTTTTGCAAGTTCTATCCCGCTTTTTCCATCTGTTGCTGTAAAAACTTCATAGTTTTTAGCTTTTAATCTATAAACTACCATTTTCATTACATCAACTTCATCATCAATAATTAATATTTTATGACTCATTTTTTTCATCTCCTTTACTATTAATTGGAAGACTAAAACAGAAACAAGATCCTTTTCCAAATTCAGATTCTACCCACATTTTTCCTTTGTGATGTTCGACAATCTCTTTACTTATCACTAAGCCAAGACCCGTTCCTTTGATTTTATTTTCTTTTGAATGACTAAGCTGAACGAAACTTTGGAATAATTTATGAAACTCATCTTCTCTTATCCCTGGCCCTGTATCTTCAACTCTTATAACAACTTTATAATTTTCTAACTTTGTAATGAATTTTATACTCCCCTTTTCAGTAAATTTAATAGCATTATTGGTTAAATTTATTAAAACCTGTGTTATTTTGTCACTATCAAAAAATACTTTTGGTATATCCTGATCTAAGTTTAGTTGAAAATCCAATCCTTTTTTATTTGTAACTAAAACCATTGATTTATGAGTTTCTTCAATAACTTTATTTAAATTATTTTCTTTAATATCAAATCTCATTCTCCCTGCTTGCAGTTTTTGATAATCAAGTACGCTATTTATTAGTCTATTTAATCTTTCAGCATTTCTTCTTACTGTAGATAAAAGATCTATTTGTTCTTCATTTATCTCTCCAGTTAAGCCATCCAAAACAATGCTTACACCTTCTTTAATTGGCCCTAATGGGGTTCTCAATTCATGTGATACCATTGAAGCAAACTGAGTTTTCATTTCAGCGGCTTCTTTGATGGCTATTTCAGCTTTCTTTCTATCTGTAATATCTTCAAAACTTTCAATTCCACCAATGAAATTCCCCTTTGAATCATGTAACAAGTCAGCATTTTTTGAAATACTTTTAACTAGCCCACTTTTTGTTTTTATCGTACACTCTCTCGCAACAAGTGGTTTTTCAAGCTTATCTGAAAACAAGCCACAGACTTCTGAACAAGGAAACAATGCAAATTCTGTGCATTTTTTTCCAAGCATTTCATCTTTTTTAAAACCAGTTAGACTTTCAGCTGTTTTGTTCCAACTAGTAACTATTTGGTTTTTATCAATTGTAAATATTGCACTGGGTGTAACTTGAAAAATAAGTTCTGCATATTCTTTTGCACTTTTTAATGATTCTTCGTATTCTTTTATTTTAGTAATGTCTTTGGCAATATGAACACCTCCAATTATTTCATTCTTGTCATTAAAAATCGGGGAGGTACTAACTAACAAAGGACATCCTAGACTTTCATCAATAACCTCAGCTGAGTGGGGCAAGCCATCTTTCATAGACTTTTCAAAGGGACAATTATGCCATGGCAGATCTGATTTATGTATGACCTCATAGCACTTCTTCCCTGCCAGGTCAGCCTGCGTAACCCCCAGAACATCGTATGCTGCTTTATTTGCTTTAATAAAACTGTGATCCTTATCAAGAATAAAAACAAGTTCTGAAATACTATCAAAAGTTTTTTGCCATACATGACTGGCATCTTTTATTTTCTCTCCAGCTATGGTCAAGCTTTTTTGCAGCCTTCCTAAATAGATATAGAAAACTGCAACTATTAATAACAAGCCAAAAACATAAATTATCCCAACTAAAAATATATCTCTTTTTTTCTGCATTATATTTTTTGTAATATCATGCAGAATTATAATAGCACCTATATCCTGCTCACCAGCATCCATTAATTTTACACTGGATATTGAGTATTTTCTATCGTCAATTTCATATATATTTAATTTTTTAGAGTTTCCTTCTACAACAGACATTATTTTCTCTTTAAATACCAAAGATACATCATGAATTGTTTGATCAATTATTACATAATCTTTTAAATTATCCCAATATCCTATTTTGCCGAGCATTTCAAGGCCTTCTTCCCACTTATCTTTATTTATAAAGGATTTTTTTATTACAAAAAGAAGATCTGTTTCTGAAAAGCCTTTAAGCATCGGGGAAATATGCTCAATTTCTTCTCCAAGTTCTAAGTAACCTATTATTTTTGAATTAACTTTAACAGGGAAAACATTTCGAAGAGTAAAGGTCCCAAAAATTCCAAGTTCAATACCATAAACACTCTTTCCAGTTTTTTGTGATTCTTTAAATGTAAATCTATTTATTACATCCCCATATTTCCCAGGATTATGAACTCTTAAAAAACATTTTCCACTTGTATCAATAAAATAAAAATGACTTACTCTATACTTTGACTTAAACATATTAAATAAAGGCAAGGATAAATCTAATAACTTGCCTCGATCATTTTCTTCGAAGGTTTTTAATATTGTTTTATCATGGACAAGCAAATCCATTAATCCACTCATAACTTCAGCGTCTTTTAATAGAAAATGATTAAAATGATGCTTAATCATTTGTGATCTGTGCGAAATATTTTCATTTAAATCATCAACTTCATGCTTATATGTTGTATAAAATAAAACTGATGAAACCAAAAGCATAATAATCACAAAAGGAAAAATTATCTTTCTTCTAATATGTTTTTCCATTGCACTTCCTTATGAATTTTTCGAATTTAAAAAGCTTTTTTCTCATGTTCAATAAAATGTTTTTTAACTATTTCATCAATATCAAGTGTTAAAAACTCGGGTATTACCTGGGCACTTACAAAAGAATTATAAAAAACATCGTTCTTACATATTAGTCTTAATCTATGTACAATATCTTTATTAATGATTTTTATATCAAACATAAATTTAGCAAGCAAATCATCAATCATATTTTTATTTCCACCACAATGTTGATAAATATTTAAATATAATTTTATAGCAATCTCTTCAACTTTCATAAGTGGCTTAATACCCGCAAAATACTTCCAATACTTAAGACCTGCTGAACAATAATAAAAAAGAGAAAGAACAGATAAATACTTTATTCCACTTTGCATATCAGTTATAGCTAAGTCAAATGATTTTGTTTCATCATATTTATAGATTGCGAAAATCTTATTAAAGGATACATATTTATCTACAATATGTAGAAAAGGAATTATCGGTTTTAAAGCTGTACAAACAACCTTTTTATCGTCTTTATATGGACATACAGCACATTTTCTAAATTGTGATATCTCCTTCATTTCCTCTGTAAATAAAGATGGATCTTGAATAAAATTATTATATTTTTCTTCTATTACACTTTGGGAAAGCTCTAAAGTAGTAGAATCCTCGAGCTTCAAGTATAAACCTTTTTGTTTAATATCGTCCAGATCTTCCAAATTAAATTTTATCATTTTCTCTCCTTGGATTTATTCTTGAATATTCAGACAATACACTCCAATTAAAGTTATTATTTTTAACTATTGAAAAATACATATAAAATTAAATTTTTTCAATATTATATTTTTTTTGCTTTGTTAATATTATCTAACATTACTTACTTGTCTTGGAAATTTGGTGATTATTTTGAGACAGGCTCCGCTGATCAATCAATTATATAATTAATTTCTTTCTTACCAATACGCAAAGCTAGTTCCATTAAACGTGAGTCCTCATAAGGTTCATCCATTCGATAATCTAGCTTAATAATTTGACCAGCCTTTACCTCCATGGGATAAAATGGAAAATAAGTCTGTTCCCAATGAGTTCGTGGACAATTTGGTGCTGTATCTAAAATAACATTTGGGGATAGTAAGGAGCTAAACCAACCTGCGAATCCATTTATCATACCATCACGCTCAATTTCATATTCAACTGATCCCAGGCACCACTCATCATTAGGTTTTGCATCAATACAATTCAGGTGATGAATAGATTTTCCTTTTGCTAGAAGAAATTTATCAGGAATAAGCATTTTACTTGAATGCCCCATTTGCAATTCTTTTTGTGTAAAACAAGAAAAATCAATATCATAGATATTGCTTTTTTCCCAATATCCAGGACCATGCTCATTGTAAAATTCCACATCATCAATTGGAGCTAGCATTACATCCACAGAATAAGGAATCATGGTCCCTTGAGGTTTAAGCCAAGCATCACGAACATGAATGACAGAGCGAAACATGTTTTCCACATAAGCCATATGCCCCAACCATTCACTAACAATTAAATCAGCAGGCTCATCAAGCTGCAATTTAAAGGCATTACTTTGAATAATTTCTATTTTAGAATCAAAATTATTATGCAAAATGAGTTCTTTTGCAAAATTAGCTATCTCTGATTGTTCAACACCAATCACACGATTAGCCCCTGCTTTTGCGGCTAATAGAGATAGAACACCCGTACCTGCCCCAACATCAATAACAAAATCACCTGGTTTTACAACTTCAGCTATTGCTCTTGCAAAAGCATCTGTGCGAGGTTTGTCAGATACCATCCAACGTTGCTGATCAAGACTAGCATAATTAATAAAATATTGTTCCATAAGTAAATAATCCGATCTTGAATTATTATTTTCAGATTAAGATATTCTTTTAATGAGAATGTCATCATTAAAGCATATTAAAAACAGATTATTATTTATATTGTAAATTAGATTAATTAGAATTAACAAGTTAAACAGGTATAAAAACGAAAAAAGGAAATCAATTTTATGAATATTTACACTAATCGCGTCTTGGATTTTAAAAAGATAAAAGCAATTGGCTTTGACATGGACTATACTTTGGTGCGCTATAATTCAAAAATGTTTGAAACCATGGCTTACCATGAGATGTTAAAAAAACTTGTAGAAATTAAAAATTACCCAGGTCAAATCCTAGAATTCAAATTTGATTATGATAAAGTAATTAAGGGCCTGGTTATTGATAAAAAATTAGGTAATTTACTAAAATTAAGTTTATTTGGTAAAGTTAAAAAATGTTATCATGGCTCTCTACAGCTTTTTTATAAAGATACATCAAAGATCTACAGAGAACTATCAGTTGATGTAAGAGAGGAAAGATATGAATCAATTGATACTACATTTTCCATATCAGCTTCTTCTTTATATTTGCAATTAGTAGATTTTATTGATTCAAATTCCAATTTGTTTTCAGATTATAAGCCCAATTATGCTGATCTTGCAATGGATATTTTTCAAATGATTGATTTAGCTCATATTGATGGATCATTAAAAGATAAAGTTAAAAAAAATACTGAAAAATATATTATAAAGGATGAAAACTTAGTCAAAGTCCTTGAAAAATTAAAAGCAAGTGGCAAATCTTTGCAAATAATAACTAATTCTGATTATCATTACACAAAATTATTAATGGATTACACCATAAATTCATTTCTTGATAAAAACAGAACCTGGCTTGATATTTTTGATTTAGTTATTACTCAATCAGAAAAACCTAGTTTTTTTACTTCAAATCGCAAATTTCTCAAAGTAAATATTTCAGACGCTAGCATGACAAATCATTTTGGAAACTTAGAAAGTGGCGTTTTCCAGGGAGGAAACAGTGTTTCAGTAGAAAAGTATTTAGGTTTAAAAGGAGATGAGATTCTATATCTGGGAGATCATATCTATGGAGATGTGGTAACTCTTAAGAAATCTTGCAATTGGAGAACGGCTCTAGTAGTAGAAGAAATCGCTGAAGAAATTAATGCAATAAATAAAGGCCAAAAAAATCATGAAATGATAACAAAGCTTATGATTGAAAAAGAAGCCTTGGAACAACTCTTATTTAAAAAACAAAGCGATGCAGAATCAAATGCAATTTTTAAAAAAGTAAAAAATATAGATGAAAAAATTTCATCTTTAATTGTTGAATATGAAAAAAATTTCAATAAATTCTGGGGACCTTTAATGAGAGCTGGGCAAGAACCAAGCAGAATAGCTAATCAAATCGAAAGATATGCTTGTATTTACATGAGCAAAGTTTCAGATTTAATTGATTATTCACCCAGACACTATTTCAGACCCAAAAGAAGACCCTTACCTCATGAAGCTTAATGTTTTTGACTAACATAATTAGTTTTATTATGATTAATATAATAAATAAAATACAAAGGAGTTTTATTGTGAAGATAAAATTTATAATCATCCTATTATTTTTATTTTTTACAGCCTCATGTAATTTCCCTTTTTTGGGCAATGATGATGATAATACTGATGACACTGTTGGAAAAACACTTGGTTACAAACTATCCTTATTAGAATCTTGCCAAGACCTTGAAAACTACTATAAAGACCTTTTAACAAAGTATGTTGAAAATGAAATCAATAGACAGATTGAAAATGGATGTGATGTTGAAATATATGCAGAAGATACAGCTGAATTATCAGGAGCAGATACAACATCTGATGACGCGAATGAATCTTCTGATACACAATCAAGATCTTCTGATAGTGATAATGAATATTCTGAGACAAACACTCAAGTTGATGGTGTAGATGAGGCTGATATTTTTAAAACAGATGGCGATTATTTATATGCAATTGCTGGAAATAGCTTTCGCCTTTTAAAAGCCTGGCCAGCTAGTGAAACAACTGAACTTGCCACCTATGAACTTGAAGGTGAAGCGCTTGAAATGTTCATCACTGATAATAAAGCCATAATCTTTTCAAACATATATTCATATGAAACAAGTCTGGGTTCAGAAGACATCGCTTATGATTATGATAATGGTGGCAGTTCAAGCTCAGAAAATACAAATGAAGATATTTCCAGTCTCTTTGAAAATAATTATTATGTCACGAAAGTCACTATATTGGATATTTCAAATAAGGAAAGCTTAAGCTTAACAAAAGAACTTTTTTATCAGGGTCAATACAACACTTCACGAAGAATTAGTGACAATGTATATATAGTCTTAGAGCATAGCATTTCAACTTATGACCTTGGAATTGACACCTATCTCAGTTATTGGGATTATTATGATTATGATAGTAATAATTGTGATACAGGCAGTCTTTCCAAGGACTATGAAGAACTTAGACAGGAAAATTTAGATATAATTGACGCACTAGATATTACTGATTTCCTTCCTCTTTATATAGAAGATAACTCTGAAGCAGCATTATTAACAGCATGCAATAACATTTACAAACCCCAAACACCAAATAGCTTTGGTTTATTTACTATTGTTTCACTGGATTCAAGCAAATCAAGTGATATGCAAAACACTGTGAGCCTAATAGCTGATGCTGATATTGTATTTATGTCTGAAAACAAGCTTTATATTGAAAGCTCATATGCTTGGTATTTTTGGTATTATAGTCTTTACTCAAGTTTTAACGATTATTCTGCTATTCATGAATTCGAGTTAAAAAGTGCTGAAGCAAGTGTTGAATACACTGCTAGCGGAGAAGTTGAGGGTTACATTTTAAATCAATTTTCAATGGATGAGCATGATGGCTATTTGCGTGTAGCTACAACAACAGACAGATTCACCTTTTGGAGCTGGTGGGATAGCCAGCAAGCAGATGAGGAAAAGAAAAATCATGTTTTTGTTTTAAAAAACAATGGAAATGGAGTCTTGGAAAAAGTTGGAGAAATAAATGACATAGCACCTGGAGAAGAAATTTATGCAGCACGCTTTGTGGAAGATAAAGGCTTTTTAGTAACTTTTGAAAGAACTGACCCCTTATTTACAATTGACCTAAGCGATCCAACAGCTCCTTCTTTAGTCGGAGAACTGGAAATGCCAGGATATTCTACATATCTTCAAGCTATGGATGCTGATCATATTTTGGCAATAGGTCAAGTAGCGGATAATGACGGAAGATTAACAGGCGAAATTAAACTTTCAATATTTGATGTTAGTGATTTTGCAAATCCAACAATTAAAGCAGAAGAAATTATTGGCACAGGCTGGACTTATTCAGAAGCACTTTACAATCATAAAGCATTTTCATATTTTCCAACAAAAAATATTTTAGCTATACCTTTATATAGCTGGGATTATGGATCTTCAGATATATTATCAGGCATCTATGTTTACAATGTCACAATTGAAAATGGATTTGAAGAAATTGGGATAATCTCTCACGCTGATTTTATAAGCCCTCCTGAAGATAACTGTTATACATATTACACTTTATCACCAAGCAGAAGTCACTTCATTGAAGATTATATCTACACCCTTTCAGAGGGTGGCATAATGGTTAATCAAATCGATGATATTGAATTTATCATATCTCAATCATTTGAAATTCCAGATTCTTATTTTTATTGCTGGTAATATATATAAAGATAATTTTAGGCATAAAAAAAGGGACACTTGCATAAATGCCAGCATCCCTTTTTTATTTTTGAACGTTTTTTAAATGTTTAATCTTCTGTTGTTGTTGTCATTGCTCCTTGTTTGTAAGCATCTGCGCTACCAAGTTTATCTCTTTTAAATACTTGTTCATAATGTCCGAGGGTATCATCATCATCTAAATCTTGATATACATGAACTATACCATCTGTAGTAATGGCTGAGGATGTAACTGCAACACCAGATAAAAGATCTTGATCAGGAACATAACCAATGATTTTGAAACCAGGTCCATCAGCAGCAAAAATTCCTTGAGATCCAGAAACTTTGTATCCATTGTAGTTATTTCCAGTTGCTGCTAAAGGTTTAACAGCACAAACGTGAAATTTTGCATTGTCAATGTTGTAATCAGCTTCTGCTGCAAATACACCATTGATTACTGAATTAACTTCTGATTTTTTTGACTTTTTAATATAAGCCATAAAAGATGGAATTGCGATTGCTGCTAAGATACCAATAATAGCAACAACGATCATTAGTTCAACTAATGTAAAGCCTTTTTTCTTCATAGTCCGATCTCCTTAAATAAAAATTAATGTTAAATCTTTTTCAATTGAATAGGCACCTTGCCAATTCAACAAAAAGACCAAAGCAGTTCTTTCTATAGCAAGTTCTATGCCAAATTTCAAGCAAATTATCATATTTTATAAGCATTTAATTTAATTGAACATTTTAAAATTGGCCTTTTTGAAAATCTTAGTTTAAAACAAAAAGTGACAATTTTTGTCAAGCTCGCCGACAATTTTTGTCACCTTTTTTTTAAGTCCATGTTTTTAAACGAGATTTTCGTGCGCGCAGGGTGACAATTTTTGTCAATCGCCTTCAACTCAGTATTTGTCAGCAATAGCAAAGCGTCATGAAATTCAAAAAAGACATTTGTTATAGGAGAAATCCTGTTTTTAAACCGTCAATGGCTGAACTAATAATTCCACCAGCATATCCTGCTCCTTCTCCGATTGGAAAAAGTCCAGACACATTTATAGATTCTAAGTTTTCTTTATTTCTTAGAACTCTAATAGTAGAGGAAGTTCTAGTTTCAGGACCAATTAAGAGCGCATTCTGCTTTGAAAATCCATTTAATTTTTTATCAAAACTAATCAAACCTTTTTTAAATATAGAAACTAATTCCTTTGGAATCAATGGCTTGACTGTGCCTGGCACTAAATCAGGCTTAAATGTATAAGCAGGTTTTATGGATTTTGTTGGATGATTATTTAGAAAATCTTGCACATATTGAGCAGGCGCCATATAGCAATTATCACCTAATTCAAAAGCCATTTTTTCAATCTGCCTTTGAAATAAAATTCCATCTGTTGCTTTATTTTTGAAAAACAAATCTTTGGGAATATTAATTAAAACTGCAGAATTGGCAAAAGCAGAATTTCTTTTTTGGAAGCTCATGCCATTTGTAACAAGATGATTGGCTTCAGAACTTGCGTTAATAACTTTTCCGCCAGGGGACATACAAAAAGTATAAACTGAATGATTGCCCTTTTTAAAAGTCATAAAATATTCAGCTGGAGGTAAATTTGGATGCTTATAAAAGTCACCATATTGATTTTTATTTATTAATTCCTGTTCATGTTCAACTCTTAAACCAATTGCAAAATCTTTTGCCTCTAGAGCCACAGATTCATCTTCAAGTGCAAAAAAGGTATCCCTCGCTGAGTGGCCCAGTGCTAAAATAAGTTTTTCACAATCAAAGGTACTGCCATTTTCAAGCTTAAAGCCTTTTAATTTAAATTTATCATGATTTGCTTCTAAACAAAGCCCTGTCATTTTTGATAAAAAATGAACCTCACCTCCATATTCACCTATATATTTGATAATATTGGCAACTATCTGTCTGAGTTTATCGGATCCAATGTGTGGCTTATTTTCATATAAAATTTTTTCTAGTGCTCCAAATTTCACAAAGTAAGCTAAAACTTTTTGCTTTAATTCTTTATCTTTTGACCTTGAGGTTAATTTGCCATCAGAAAAGGTTCCAGCACCCCCTGCTCCGAATTGAATATTTGAAGCTTCTTTTAATAAACCTCCATCCCAAAAGGAAAACACATCTTTTACTCGAGTTTCAAGATCACTTCCTCTTTCAAAAATTATGGGAGTATAACCATTTTCAATCAAGCCCAAAGCTGCAAACAAACCAGCGGGACCTGAGCCAATTATTGGAATTTTAATGTTTTTTTTCTTTTTGTACTTTATTTCAAATTTCTCAAGATCCTCACCTCCGTGCTGCATTACTGATACTGATAGCACAATTTTAATTTGATTCTTTCTTCTGGCATCAATTGATTTTCGTAATATCAGAAATTCACTTGAGCAAAGGTGCTTCTCGAGGTATTTATCTACATCAATATAGCCTTGATCTTTAATTGGAATTTGAATGTTTATTATGTTATTTTTCATGGCGAGACTAGATATTAAAAATAATTAACTTACAAGCTAATTATGTTAAAACTCCTTTGAAAAATCTTCATTTAGGTTCATGTAATAAGCCGGATCCAAGTAAGCTGAGTCTGCCTGAAAATTTTTATATCTTTCTTTTAGAATATATAACCTTAATTTTCCACCAACTATTCCTCCTCTGCGATTCAACTTTTCTTCTTGCTTATCTTGACCAAATACAATTGTTTTAAACTTATCCACAGGCCTGATATCATTCTTAACTTCAAAAAGCCTGCCTCCCAAACCTTCAATAGTTCCCACTGCTAAACCCTTTTGTGCTCCAGACATTAAACCATAGAGCATTATACCAAAAAGATGATACCAGCTTCCAAATCGATCTTCATAAAACTCTCCAAGTTTATCTCCACAATAATTTACTATGGATGAAAGCTTAGAAATAAAAAGTAAATTTTGCCTGTCTTCATTTAACCATTGTCTTGAAAGCACATTCTCAATACTCAAAAAGGTAAAATATAAATCTCCATTATTCAAAACATATGAAACTCGAAAAAGATCAGCAGGCAGTATTGCCTCATCTTCAGATGCTAAAATATAATCAAGTAATTCTTCTTCTTTTCCAGTTATCATAAACCTGGAACTTACACCATTTGCAAGCACCCATAAAAGTTTTGAAATTTTTCGATATCTATTATAATTCCTAAAGGTCGTATCAATTTCCGTGGACCAAAGGTGTGGAGAACTAATATAAGGTATTATACCATTAATAGATTCTTCATAAATTACTTGCTTGAACATATTTAAAAAATTTCTTGTTTTAAAAGGAGCCTTCTTGCCCCTAATTTCCATGTTATTTTCAACACATAGCTTGTCAAAAACTTCACCTGGATCCTCAAAAGCATGCAGTACGGAGGTGGATTCATGCCTTAATTCTGTTCTTTTTAGAAAACCTTCGTCTTCCAAATCACAGTTAGACTTTAGCCATTCAATATTAGCCTCATGACTTATGTGACGTTCTGCAAATTTTTCTATGCCTATAAAATCTTTTAATATTTTCACTCTAAGCTCACCAAGACCAAAAAGGGCATAATCACCTGCCAAATCATTTTTACTAGGCCTTTTTTGCTGATATAAATATCCTATATAAGGATTCAATTCACAGTCTTTTATTATTTCAAAGGAAAATACTTTAAGGCTAATAATAATAATTAAGAAAAATACAATATTCCTCATCTTACATATCCTCCAAGACATCGAGCATATGATTGAACTTATTTTCAACAGATGTGTAAAAAAGCTTAGTTAGATGCAGTTTTTCAAGCTTATCAACAGAAGATCCTTTAATTAAAGCTAGTTGAAAGATTTCTACTTGATATGCAGCTCTTTTTTTTGTAATGTAAATATTAGTCATTACTTGTTTGAAAATATGTGAAAAATCATATAGATCAATACTGGCAACAAAGCCATCTGCAGCTTCCACAATTTGAGATCTGGCTAAAAAACTAACATCAGCCAAGTTAACAAAAGCCACCTTGATTTCTTCATGAAAATACTCATCCTCTTTGGAAACATTTTTTCCCAAAAACCAAAGAAAATATTCAGAATCAATATCTAAAGCGTCTTCAATGCTATTAATATCAAAATCAAATACTCTAAAGGATGAACAAATGACCATGAAACGATAGTCATTTCTCAAAAGGCCTTCATCATCCTCATAAGTTTCATTTAAATAATCAGAACTAGCAATTCCATTAAAAGCCTCAAGCAAGTCATAACTATTATCAAAAATAAAGGTATCAGGCTGTTTGAGGAAGTCTATTTCAAATGAAAACAAGAAAGAACTTAATGTAAAAAATGAACAAACCGCGTAAGCAACAAATTTAATTAACGAATTCATAGCAAGTCTCCTACAAGAATTAAAAAAGACTAAAATAATATGCTATTGAACCCATAGTAAAATTTGGTTTTTTTTGATAAACATGATGTGATTGCTTTAAGATTAACTATCAAAATATGTGCCAAAAGCAGAAAATGCTAATAATGATTGTTTAACTATTGGTTATAATTAAGATTTAAAGAATATAACATAAAATTCAAAAGATATAAAATTTCATTTTACTGTAGCCAAAATGACATCAATATCACCCAGAGGCTCTAATATCAAATATAGACTAATTTATCCCCTCAGACATTATTCTAAACAATAGCTCCTAAATATTTTTGAACTAAAATATAGTTATTAGATTACATGATTATCTTATTGCTTTGATACATTGAAGCTTGATAAATTAGGTTAGAGTTTATATTAAAACCAGGGCACAATTGACCCAAGAATAATAGAGTTAATCTAAAATTCTATCATTTAACATAAAAAGCATAATATGAAATCAATTAAGGAATAAGAATCATTCAATAATTGCATAACTAACGCATGGCATCATTATTGCAGAGATTCGTATGATCTCCAGGTTAAAATAAAAAGAGGATATTTTATATTGGAAACATTGCAAAGACATTTTCTTATTCTAATAATTCTTTTAGCGCTTATTTCAACAAATATTTTCTCAATTGTAGATAAAACCCCAGCTTTTGAAAGAAATTTGTTGAAATCTCAACTATATGAGTACGGAATTGAGTTTTTGTCATTTGCACTTGATACTGTTAATAAAAATCACTTTGAAATAAATGAAAATAAAATTGCAAAAGCCTATGAAAACTCATTACTTAGTCTTTTTGAAAAATATGATCCCAATAATGAGATTTGTAATTTAATTTATCAAAAACAACTAATTAATGATGGAATAATTGATTTTCCTTATGCCATTGAAAATTTTTTTAAGCTTTATGATGATGTTTATAATGATCAAAAGTATAATGACTTTATTATCGAGGTGTTAAATCTTTACTTAAAAAACCTGGATTCACATTCCATGTTTTTTTCAGAATGCACAAAAGCTGAGTTTTCGTCCTCAAAAGGCTTTGCAATAAAAATGGTAGACGATGGATTTGAGATTACTTATATTAGCGTAATCAGCCCATTTCATGGCAAAATCTTAAAAGGTGACATAATATTAAGTATCAATGAACTAAAAAGCAATCAACTAACCTTAACAAGTTTTAATGACATGATAGATAATGAAGATACCATAAAATTTAAAATTAGAAGAAATGGAAAAGAATTTCAGGAAGTAATATCAAAATCAGGTTTTATAGACATTGAATTCTTTGAAAAATATAATACTTCTTACATTAAAATTAAGGCTTTTTCAGATGGTCTATTTGATAGCTTTGTTAGCAAGGTTTCCACCCATGAAGAAGCGCTTAGAAAACATGAAGGTCTGATTATAGACTTAAGAAATAATCCTGGTGGATATATTGAAGAAGCTTTAAAAGTGGCTAGCCTTTTTATCAAGGAAAATGATGCCCTTTTACTAACAAAAATATATAGTGATATTAGTTTGGCAAGTGCATTTGATAACATTAAGGTTTACAAAGAAATTGAATATTGGGATATTTTTGAGGATAAGAAAATTATAGTGCTAGTTAATCAAAACACAGCGAGTTCAGCTGAAATTTTTAGCGGAATTTTAAAAGATTATGATCTTGCTTTGATTGCTGGAAAAAGTGTTGAAAATAAAACAACCTTTGGAAAAGGCAGCTTCCAAAATGGAATCATGATTTCAAAGAAAAATAATTATCTTAACTATTGGGGAATGCTGCTCATTACAAAAGGTTTTTACTATTTACCATCAGGACATTCTCCGCAGAATGTTGGTATAATTGCTGATATATCTTTAAATCTAGATGCCCAAGATTCAATAACAATTGATTATAGTAGTGATCATGATACTGCTGACCAGTCCTTTGACTTAAAAAGCATCATACATGAATTAAATGAAATTATAAATGAAGATATTAAAATTGAAAATGCTGTTTTTGTAAATGATGATATTGAATTGATGTATTGTTATCGTTTTATGGAAAGGTATGCGAACTTATAAAGATTAGTTACTTTCTGTAGCTACTTCTTGTCCTTGATCTTGTGAATCCGTATTGTATTCTTCTTCAATATTGTCCCAAATATTAAGTCTTGCAAATCTTTCTTCTTCAGTTTCACGGCCTTCAATCACTATTTGAGGAGCATCAGTAATTGTAACTGTTCCACCAGTTGCTAAAGGCAAATCGCCGATATCAGCATCTGGTCTTCCTTCTATGATAGTAGGCTGAGCAACTACTGGAGCTTGTTTACCATGTTGTGCATTCCAGGCAGCAAGTGCTGAAGATTGTCTAGTGAAAACTTCAGATGAAAAATCAGCGCCTAAAATTCCTGATGCTGATGCTACAGCTTGGTCATCAGCTCCTAGTTTGCCAGCTTTAGCAAGGTCATATCTATTTTGTGCTCTAGAAAGATTCATCATTGCTGAAGCCATTCTAGCAGGATCACCTGATTGTCTTGCAGCTCTATCTTCATCCATTGCTGCCATTAGATCCATTTGTGTTTGATTAACTACTGCTTGATTTGCAGCAAGTCTTTCTTCAACTTCTCTATCATAAGACTCTCTTGTATGTTTATCAGCAAATCTTGCTGCAGCTAATCTTGCATCTCTTTTTTCTTCTCTTTTATCTGCAAGACTTCTGTTATCTTCAAATGCTAAATATCCTGACCAATCAGCGCATTGTGTTTCTTCAAGATTATCTAAACATGAGACTGCTGAACAATGTTCTTCCATTACTGATTTCGAAGCTCTATTTACTAAATTAAATGTTCTTTCAAATTCATCAAGTTCAGCTAGTTCTTCAGGTGACAAATCTTTAACTCTTTGCTCTTGAATATATGATTGTATCCCAATAAGACCTCTATAAAAACATTTAAGGTCGTCTACATTTAAGCTACTTGGATCATTTTTCATAAATTTAGCTGCTTTTCTTACACTAAATTCATTTCCTTTGCCAAAATCTTCTTTTCCGCAAACTGATGCGAAAATTGATTGGGCTGTAAAAGCGATAAAGACAAACAGGAAAGTAATTGTTGATATTTTACTTTTCATTGTGGAACCTCCTACCTTATAATAAAAAAACATAATACAAATTTTATTGTTGTAAAGATAATATTGGAAGAAGTGTGCCAAAAAGGGTTTGTTTTTATTTTGCTTTAATTTCAATGGTTTAGAAATTTGTTTTTTTGTTTTTTATGTTAAAAGACGATGAAAATGCAACGCTGCTTTACAATTGGTATTTGGTATTCAGTGTTCCCTTGTGCTCTTGATCCCTTGCGCTCTTGTGCTCTTGTTCCCATGCAAAATCAAACCCATAGTCTTTGCATCTACATTTCCACCACTTAAGATAATTCCGATTTTGCCTTTTGCTTTAACCTTACCTTCTAATATAGCGGCTAAACCTAAAGCTCCTGAAGGTTCTATAACTAGTTTCATGCGATAAAAGAAAAATCGCACTGCTTCTTTGATGGATTCTTCTGTTACGGTTTGTATATCATCAACATATTCTAATACTAAAGGGAAAGTGACTTTACCTAAAGAAGGAGTTCTTGCGCCATCTGCTATTGTTGGTGGATTTTTAACAGTGTGTAAGGTTTTAGTGTGAAAGGACCTGCATGCATCATCAGCGCATTCTGGTTCAATGCCTATAACTATGCAATTTGGGTTCATTGCTTTTGCTGTGATAGCTGAGCCACTTATTAAGCCACCACCCCCACAGGGAATTATAAGCATATCTATATCCTTATATTCCTCAAAAAGCTCAAGAGCAGCTGTTCCCTGCCCTGCAACAATATTGATATGATCAAATGGGGGAATGATAGTGTATGAATGTTCTTTTTGAATATCTTTAGCTAAATTTTCCCTGCTAGTTTCATCTGGATCAAATTTAATAATTTGAGCTCCATAATCTCGGGTTGCTTCAAGTTTAGTAATGGGAGCATTATGTGGCATTACAATTGTAGCTTTTATGCCTAACATTTTACAAACTAATGCAACAGCTTGAGCATGGTTGCCAGAAGAATAAGTTAAAACTCCCCTTGCTTTTTCTTCATCACTGAGCTGAACAATAGCATTATAAGCACCGCGAAATTTGAAAGCTCCTACCTTTTGGAAATTTTCACATTTAAAATAAAATTGGCTTTTATATTTTTCATTCAGTGTTTTAGAAGTCATTACTGGAGTTTTGTTTACAATACCATTTAGTCTTTCTTTTGCTTTAAGTATATTTTCAAACATTTGCATATCCTGATCTATATATAAGGAATATAATTTTAATACTTATTTAGATGATTGATGTCAAAAGAAACTTAGAGATGTGATATTTTGTATTTTTTTTTAAAAAACTATTCTACAGAACAAATATTACCTTCACAGCTATTGTTAAAAGGAACATCATATTGGTAGAGCGAGGCTAGAGATTTTCCGGTTTCTTCTTCAATTAGTCTTAAAGTTTCTTTTGATTGAGCAACTACTTCTAGATCAGCATCATTAACCCCCTGACACTCGTCCGTTAAGGCTTCCACTGTACCAGGTCTGTAGTTACCAGAAAGTGAAAGTGCAAATGCAGATAAAAGTCTGACATCTTTTAATTCATGTGTAAGACCTTTAGTAATTAATACTTGCTGAGAACTTGCCGAATCATTACCTGGCAAGGTTAGAATTCTTGCTACAGTGATTGCATATTCATCATACATATCATAAACGCTAGTAATCAAGCTGATTACATCTCCACCAACAAATTTAGCTTCATAGATAATTTCAACTAAATAATAAACTACTGTTTTTTTCTCCAGGCCACTAAATTTTTCATAATCAATTGTAAAAACTATTTCACGAATTTCATCTATTTTTTCTTCACCTTTACTTACCATATCTAAAGCAATATCCAAAACTTGAATAACATTTTCAAAACCCTGCTTGCTTTCTAATAATGCAAGAAGTTCTCCATAATTTGTTCCTTGTGCACTACTTGATTCGACTTCTGTATGCCTATCAGATACAACAGGAACCTGACCCAAAAGTGTATTTGTTTTACTTATGCCAAAGACTGTTAAGGAAAATAATAATAAGCTTAATAATGATATTTGAATGATTCTTTTTAGGTTAATTGATAAACTATTTTACCTATTGTTAAAAAGATTCCAAAGGGATCAAATATAATAAAAGCACTTTTATTAGGCATTCCATTTTCAGCTAATATTGGTGGCATAGCAACTCCTATAGGTACTCCTCCAAATGCTATTGTTTTAGGCCTTCTTTCGGATAAAGGAATAAATATAAGTTTCATAAAATGGATGCTCGCTGCCTTTCCACCTATGCTTGTATTGATATTTGTTTTATGGGGAATTTTATTAATATTATTTCCTCCAAAAGTTAAGAAACTTGATTTAGAAAAAATTCTAGTTGATGATAGCAGGACTAAGCATCACATATTAATTTATTCTACGATTTGCATAACTATTTTACTTTGGCTAACAGATTCGATTCATGGAATTCATTCTTCATTGATAGCATTAATTCCAATGCTAGTTTTTCTTATGGCAAGGATCAGTGGGAAAAGAGATTTCAGAGATATTTCCTGGGAAATATTAATTTTAGTTGGTGGTGGAATTTCAATGGGCATTGCTATAACAAGCACTGGATTAAGTGATTATATAATTTCATTTTTAGATTTAAATAAGTTTAGCTATTTGACAATTGCCCTAATCTTTGGAACTGTAACAGTAATCATGGGGACTTTTATGAGCCATACAGCTAGCGCTAACTTACTTGTTCCTCTTTCTATTTCACTTTTTCCAGGCAATCCAGCGCTTATTGCTATTGTTACTGGAATTTGTGCATCCTATGGAATGGCCTTGCCTATAAGTACACCACCGAATGCAATTGCCTATGGCTCTGAGCTTATAAAAATTAAAGATATGATAAAAGCAGGCATAATCATATCAATAATTGCAGTTTTATTAACAGTTTTTTATGAATATTATTTAATCTCCAACTTTTTTTAAGAAAGGCAGAGTTTATAATGAGAGGCTCAACAAAAAGAGAACATTGTCCAAAATGCAAAAACACAACATCTACCAACTATGTTCACGTTGAACCAGGAAAAGATATTGAAATATATGTAGAGTGTGCAAATTGCAAAACTTTTGTAGCCAGATATAATCTCAAAAACTACGTTAGCCATGACTTTTATAAATCATTTTTAAGATTACTTCACGAAAGAAGAATGTCCTCAGGTGCAAACACCCAAAACCTTCTTGAAGAATTCAAAAAGGAAACTTTAGAAACCTTTGAAATGTTAAAAAAGGAAATCCAAGAAAATGAAGAAACTAAGAGTCTTGAAGATTTACTTTAATTCAAAGTCTATTTTTTCACCCAAACTTCTTTAAACTTTTTATCCTCGCTTTCAATTACAAAATCAGTGCCTTGCATGTAAAACATATTCTTGTGAACATTGCCAACATACATGGCCTTATAAGAATAAGTTAAAGTGAGATTCACAAATTTACCATCATTTTTCATAGTACCAACATAATACTTTTCTGTTTTCTTATCAGGTGATAAAAAGAATCTGCTCATAGTAGGATTAGTAATAACCATAACACCCCACCAATTTTCCATGTCTGCTTTCCCATCAATGAACCTAGCCTTAAATGAATAAACGCCATCAATGTTTGCCTGAGCCAGGCCAAGGCTTGATAATAAGAGAATCGAAAAAATTGAAACTGCTAATAATTTTTTCATATGAGAACTCCTTTATTAAGTAGTAAGTGGTAAGCTGTAAGTGGTAAGAAAAATATAAGCACAGGTCAAGAAATTGTTAATAAATTTGTAAAAAAAGGAAAAACTTCTCTTTTTTTAGATTTATAAAAACAAGACCAAACACCATTAAGGCATTGATATAACACAATTTAGTCTAAACATAAGATTTTGGCATTTTTATAGCATTAAATTATATTTGATGATTTAATCAAGGAGGATTCCAATGAATATCTTACAAAAACTTATTTTCTATTTTTCAATAATACTTTTATTAACTTTTGCATCACTAATTATAATTTCATGTGGTGGTGAAGAAGAAGTTATAGATAAAAGCACAGATGAGATAATCACAATCGACGATAACACTCCTCCAGAGGCGGTTGTTGATGAAAGTTTAATTGATAATGATTTAGATGGTTATACTGAAGCAGAAGGTGATTGTGATGATGCAAATATTGAAATAAATCCTGAAGCAAGTGAACTTTGTGATGAAATTGATAATAACTGTAATGGTGAAATTGATGAAGACGCACAAGATGTAATAGATTTTTTTGCAGATGTAGATCAAGATGGTTTTGGTGATCCCAATTCTTCAGTAGCTGCTTGTCTTGCACCAAGCGGATATATTACTGACAATACTGACACTGATGATACTGAAGCTAGCAAATATCCAGGTGCTATTGAAATTTGCGGTGATGGTATTGATCAGGACTCAGATGGTTTCGATGAAATTTGTCCAGTTGATGATATATCATTATGTAAAAGTACAATTGATTCTTATTCAAATACAGGACAAGGTAAGTTTGGATATAGTGCAGGTTCTCCTGGTACAAGAATAAGTTTTTCAGGAAATGGTCTCCAATATTATATAATCAGACTTGAAAAAACATTTACCTCAGAAGGCGGAAACCCTTTTCAATATTACCTTATTGACTCTTTACAAGGTCAAACATTTAAAAGAGCTTTTGTTCAAATGTCAGATAATGGAAGCCTTGAATCTGAATTTGAATTTATTTTCGCTGAAAGATCTTTTTTTAGAAGCGCTGATAGCAATTATGTTAATGGAACAATAGAAATAATAATAGATGACAATGAATTTGACCTAGATGATGCTAGCGATCAAACTGATAATTACTTTACAATTGAAATCGCTGGTTTTGATTATGAAACAGGCGAAGTTGCAAGTGAATGGACTATGTATGAAAGAACAGTTCAAGCAATTGCCTCGCTTGATGATTGCCAATAACATTTTTATCTAGAAATTTCCTTTAATGCTTGAGAAAGCATAATATAATCTTCTTCATTATTATAGATAAACGCAGAAATCCTAAGTAATTTTTTGCCAATTGCAGGAAGACTAATCACAGGCACCTCGATTTTGTATCTTTTATATAGTAATTCCTGGAGAGGATCATGAGACCTAGGATCTTTAGCTTCACCTAGATCCAATTGTTCTGGCAATATCAACGATACCATTGAGCCTATCATATTATCAGGAGCTGGAGCTTCAATTTCCATAGAATCACATAAATAATCACGGGCATTAATAATTTTTTTCTTACTATCTTTTTTTATTTGTTCTAAACCACCGTTAATAAGTTTATTAAAAAATTCCAGGAGAATGGGAATGCAAAGATAAGGTGAATAATCTTCTGTACCAGTCCATTCAAAAGCAAGCTTAAATCTTGATTTATCAAGCCTTTTGGAGTTATACCCATGACTAATAGAAAGTGGTTGAATAATATCTTGCTTATCTTCCCTCACATATAAAAACGCTACTCCCTTTGGAGCAGACATCCACTTATGACAATTTCCTGTATAGAAAGCAGGCTTCAATTTCTTCATATCAAGATCAAGCATGCCCGGTGCATGTGCACCATCCACCAGGACATCAATATTTCTTTCATTAAAAGATTTAAGTATTTCTTCAATTGGAAAAATCAAAGCTGAAGAACTTGTAATATGATCTATAAGCAGCAATTTCGTTTTTTTTGTAATACAAGAGGTTAATATCTGGGTTACCTGATTAGAATTGTCCAAAGGAAATGGAATTTTAGCAACGACTATATCAAATCTTTGTTTCTTTGAAAGAAAATCAAGTACATTGCGACAAGCGTTATATTCATGATCTGTTACAATAACTTCATCACCCTGTTTTAAATTAAAAGAACGAAGTACGGTGTTAATTCCGCTTGTTGTATTTCTTATAAAAACAATATCATCAAAAGAGGCTCCCATAAAGTCAGCAAGAACTTTTAATGAAGCGTCAAGTAGGTGCTCAAATTCTTTAGTAAAGAATTGCACCGGCTCACGCTCCAGCTTATTCCTAAATTCTATCTGTTTCTCCAATATTTTATAAGGACAAGCACCAAAAGATCCGTGATTCAGAAAAGTTATTTCAGGATTCAACTGGAAATGTTTTAAATAATTTTTATGCATTTTATTTTTTCTCAAAACTCAAATTAAGATCTATGGCAGGCTGTAAAAACAGCATAATAATATCTGGAACCTAACCATTTTAAAAACATAAAAGATTGTTATAATTAACAGATAAATAAGGCAATATAATTTAGGAAATAATTTAGAAGCTAGGGCCAAAATACTGCACTAAAATCAACATACTTGACATAATAGTTATCAATAACATAATGTGATGAAAATGATTTAGGCAAACCAGAAAAGATGGAAATTTATATTGCAAAAACAGATGGTCTTTGGATTGGTGGAGCACACATGTATAATCCAAGATGGTGGGATATTGATGATGAACTTACATGCACAGATGCTGGCTCTGATGCTTCAGCTGCAAATATTATTACCAGGTTTGCTGGCAATGATACAGCCTCTAAGGTTGAACCAGCTATAATGCTCAGAACACAAGACGCCATTACTGATGAAGCTTTTGAGACCTACGCAATGGCAAATTTTTTTGATACCTATGGAATAACTGATGATTATGTTCCTGATTTATCAGAATATGCAAATCCATTTTGCTTATTAGAAGAAGATAATGAAACAGCCCTTTGGGGTGATGACTGCTCTTCTGCTAATACTACTGTCTCAAGTGCTTCATTTTCAAGCACAGGCCTATCTACTCCTGAAGCTCTTGTCATTAGAGAAGCTGATGAATTACCTTCGGATTTTGACTAAAAATAATTCAAAAGAGAAACATTAATCCAATGATCTGCATAGAATCCAACATGAATATGCATAATTCCATCTGTTAAATCGCACAGTGCTAAAGAACCTCTTATAAGTCTTGTTCTGCCATCTGATGAATTATAAGTTGTTTCAGCTTTCATATCCAGATAGTAGTTAGGAAATTTTCCATAGGGACTTAATAAATCTAAAATTTCAATTGCCTTTTTTTCATCAATGTTTCCATAATTATCTAGCAAAAGCTTATTTACTTCATCATAACGCCACTGACTTTCATCATGTCTTTTCTTGGTAAGCATAACAGTCCATGGATTCATACTTGTTAATCTCATTGAAGGACTTATAAAATGATTTGTCATTAATATCACATCATCTTTATCTTCTCTTTGTGGTGGAAAATAATAAGAACGCGGACAATTTTCTTCATTATAACTTTTATTAATAAATCCTAAGTTGTCATAGAAATATGAAGGCTCTGATATTTTGCCATAATCGTTGAAAAGACCTTCATTAAAAGCTTGAAAGACAAGTGGATATTTATAGTCACTCCATCTAAAAACCAAACCTTCATCATGACCTTTGTCTTGGTAAAAATTTAAGAAACTAAGACTTGGCAAAAGTGATTTCTTTTTTAGCGATTCTTTAGTGTAATTAAGTGGATTAAAATTATCTTTCTTCATTCCAGTTTCTGCTACAAAAGATGTCTGATCTTTTCCATCTCCAACAATATAAAGCCATGAAACCCCTCTTTGAGTTTTTCTTATATTTTCAGCAGCCTCCAAAGAAGTATTAGAAACATGAGGAATATGGCGAGCGAGAATTGAAGAATTCATCCCAGGTCTGTCTGGATTACTACTATTACCAGGAACCATGTTCACAGCTATTGCCACGTTTTTAATATTCATTGCAATAACAGAACCAACCAAACCAGGTGCTGTTAAGCTTAGGATGGGCAATCTATTGTCTCTTGGCTTATAAATAATTGGACTTGCTGTATATTCAAAAATCTTTGCAGTTGATAACATGAAATCATGTTATCCCACCAAAGTAAAAAATTTGTATTATTTAGCCATGTTTCAATAAAATGCTTACTAATTAAAATTTGGTTTAAGATATATTAATTTACACCTTTTAAATATTAAAATACATACCAAAGCTTTGGCAAGCGATAGTTCCCTTTGATTTCATGGCCTTAGACCGTTTTCCAAGTGTGAAAAGCATGATTAATTTAGATACATAAAGATACTATCCAGAAAATATATCCTCTTTTTGATACTTATATTAATTTTTATTAGATATCTGCTATTGCAAAAATAGTAATAATGCTTACAATATAACAAAATAATTTGAATTTCTCATTTATTGTTTTTTGTTTACAAGAATAATCAGGATAAATTATGGATATTTTATTATATGCTGTTAAAACCTTTACCACAATTTTTATTATTATGGGTCCATTTTCTATAATCCCAATATTCATTTCATTAACAGAAAATAATACTGAAGAAGAGAAATTAAAAATCATAAGAAAAACAATCACAACTTCATTTCTTTTGTGCATAGTATTCGCTTTTTTTGGAACTTCGCTTTTTAAATTATTTGGTATCACTATAAACTCTTTTAGAATAGCGGGTGGATTGCTGCTAATTTTAATGGCCATAAACATGTTACAAGCCAAAAGATCCAAAGTGCGTGTTACCCCAGATGAACACAGAGAAAGCCTTGATAAAGATGACGTCTCAATTTTTCCACTCGCCATACCCATGATAGCGGGCCCTGGTACAATTTCAACCCTTGTCTTAATTTCCAGTGAAACAACAACATTTAGCCATTGGACAATTTTAATTCTATGTATAGCTCTTTCATCACTTATTCTTTACTTAATCTTATTCTTAAGTGAAAAGCTTTTTAAGTTTTTAGGCCAAACCGGTTTAAACATTGTCACAAGGGTCATGGGTTTGATCCTTGCTTCAATTGCAACTGAGTACATATTACAAGGAATAAAAGCATACTTTAAAATTTAGCTCAATCCTGTAACAATTGTTTTTTTACACTTAATCATGAACAATAATGATTTTTTTATTTATTGTTCTCTTGTCCCCCTGTTCCCTTGCGCTCTTGTTCTCCAAATAAACTGGAGACTAGTGTCCTGGAAATCTGTGCTCAACTATTTAGGATAAATACTTGACAATACAGACAAGGGATAAAAGTATAATTTTCACAACTTAGGTATTTCTACTTGTATTTCACAAAAACTTAAGCTATAAAATATCCCAATTCAATATGGTTGGGAGACTTTGTTATGAATAAATTTATTAGTCAGATTTTTATCTCTTTGCTAATTCTCACATCTGCTATTCTCATTTCTTTAGCTTTCTACTCAGAACTTTCCTCTTTTCAAATTCAAGCACCTAATAGTTGTATTGTTTGCGCTAATTTTGATCTTGAATCTAACTTCTAATTTATCTTTTCCTTGACTGCCTAAATAAAAAACATAAAAATCATGTTAATAATAATCATATTTATGAGCCCAATATGAATAAATTATTTATGCAAATATCATTTGCACTTTTCTTTTGCTTATTTCTTTTTTCTTGTGCTCCTTCAATTAAATACCATCAGCTAAAACCTGCTCGCTTTTCTCTTGGCAAAGAACCAAGTTTTAAAATTGGCAAAGTTGCAGTTCACCCAAAACTTCATCTTCTAAAAAAACAAGGCAAAGGCTTTTGGGGAGCTGTTGGTGCTGTAGCTGGAAACGCCCTTGAAACTTGGTCAGGCTCAGAAGAATTAAAAAAATCACTTGAGCAAATAATGAGAAGTGAGATTGCTCAAAATCAATTTGCAACTTATAAACATAATGCAAAATATAAGATAGATTTATCCGGTGAAATTGAGGTGCAAGATTCAAAGGAAAGAAAAACAGAAGATGTTTATAAAGATGGTAGAGTTATTGGTAAGAAAAAATATTGGGAAGTCAGACGCGAATATGATTTAAATCTAAGATATGAAGTTGTATTTGTCGGTAAAGGAAAGCTAGCAGGCGCCAATGTTCATAGAAAATATAAATCTGATTATGCTACTGGTAAAAATGAATATGAAGTTGCTAAGACCTTTGATAATTGGGAATATGTAACAGAAGACATGATTCAAGATTTAATGCCTAAAATTATGAGTGATATCCTTCCATATTTTGTAAAGGTAAAAAGGAAGTTTAGAAATGGAGAAGATTCAAGAATTAAAGAGGCTGGCGAAATTGCAGAAAATGGTGATCTAAAAGGGGCAAAAATCCTTTGGGAAGAAATATTAAAAGGCGAAGGCTTGCTTCCTGAAGATGAAGCAGCAATTCACCATAATATTGGTGTTTTATATGAAAAAGAAGATAAAATAGAAAGTGCAATAGAAGAATTCTCAGAATGCAGAAATGATTCCTGGTGCAATAAAGCCATAGCCCGTTTAAGGCAAAGAAAAATTGAATTAGAACGAATTAAAGAGTCTATTTAAACAAAATTTCTATAAATAAAACTCCTAAAAATTGAGACAATATTTTCCCAAAAATATTTTACAATACAATCAGGCCTTATAGAGATGAAAATTCAGCTGTTGAAATTTCTAAAATCTATTGTTCTGCTGTGAAAGCGCAGAAAGATCTTTATGTTGTAATTGGACATAGACACGTTAATGGAATTACAGATTATTTAAAGGCAATTAATCCAGGATTTAATAATAATGGTGACAGAGCATATTAAAATAGCTTTTCACAGTTAATTTATTTCCAAATAATAAATTCAATTTCTAGAATACAGAAAGAAATAAAAGCATACTGTCTTGTAACTATCTGTAATTGCATCTCACATAATTTTGCACACTTTTTGCATGTATTTTCTTTTTCTTATTGGTGTTAGTGATTATTTTTCAAAGAATTATGTGTTTTACAACAAGGAGCTAATTGTGCGACCACATAGGGTTAAGCAGGATGAATTTCCATATCACATTACTACAAGGACTAATAACAGGGAATTTCGATTTGTTAATAAAAAGAAAGTTATCAAAGCTTTTGCTAAAGTTATTTTTGAGGCATCAAAGAAATATGAAATCAAAATATTTCATTTTATTTTACTATCAAACCATTATCACTTGCTATGCCAAACAGCTGGGGAAAACATAGATAGGGCTTTTCAATATATAAATTCACGCGTAGCCCTTTGGTACAATAAGCTAAATAAAAGAACGGGCCATTTATGGGAGAAGCGCTATCATTCTTCGATAATAGAGGATGAAAAGTATTATGAAAGAGCAATTCATTATATTTATAACAATGCAGTAAGAGCGGGGATATCAACTAATCCAGAAGATTATGATGCATCAACTATTACTTTTTATGCCTTCGGGAAACGAGTTGATATTGTATTAACAGAAGATTCTTATTATATATCGATGGGAAAGAATGATGAAATCAGACGCAGAGCATTTTTGGATTTGGTAAACTATGAAAAACATGAAGAGGAATTGGAAAAAACAAAATATGGGCTTAACAACCGATTCTTCGGGTCCTTTGATTTTGTGAAAGATATGGTTGAAAAATATTGCCCTGGTTGAAGTGTTGTAATGTTACTCTTAAATTAATTAACAATCATGCACCTAATATATATTCAATAATATAGCTGTTTTTAAAATCAAATAAAATCATTTAAGCATTACCTAATTTCAAATAAAAACAGTTATAAAATAAAAACTGATTTAGATTTAATCGGAGAAGCTGCTATCAAAATTGAAATATTGATTAAATAAGCATCAATCTCACATAATGTGCTCTGGCATTAACTTCAGC
>JBDREC010000091.1:0-2455 GCA_043820105.1 Pseudomonadota bacterium | reverse complement strand
GCAAAAGAGTATAAACCTTCAGGAGGATCCTTTTGATTTTGACAACGAATTTACAAAAAATCTTGTTATAACTATTGATAAAAATATAAAAGCAGCAACCTATCCAATAACTGTGAAGTCATACTTGCAAGAAGAAATTTTATGGGAAACAAAAACAGTTAACTTAGTTGTTGAAGCTTGCGGTGATGTTAAAGAAACCGTAGAAGAGAAAAAAACAGATGAAATAACACCTGTTGTTATCAAAGAAATAGAAAATAAAACAACTGAAACTGGAGAAGTTCCTGTTTTAAAAGGGCTTGCAACAACTGAAGTTTCTTTAACACAAAGGCCTATATTCTGGATTGCAGTAATTATATTAAATATAATTATAATTGGCGGAGCTGTATTCTTAGTTACCAGGCTTATTGGGAAAAAGTAATGATAATTAACCAAAAGGGTTATCGTATTCTTCTATTTCCTTAAATGAAAAAGATGTTAAAGTATTCATGACATATTTTTCTTTTCTTATAACTTCATTAGTAAAACTATGTAGTTCATCCATACTATTTGTTCTCACGATTAACAAGATATCCCACTCACCGCTAATTACCAATGAATGGAATACATTGGGATGTTTCTTAAGCTTGAGAGCAATATCCTCAAAGACTAAGTTATTCCTGTTAAGCGCCTCAACAGATAGTTTTACATAAATGACTGCAAATACACTTTTTCCTAATTTCCAAAAATCTGGCTTAATTGTAAATCTTTTAATGTAACCTTGTTTTAAAAGCCAGCTAATCCTTCTATTGATTTTAGACTGATTTGATTTCAATTTTTTGGCAATCTGTTTATTGCTTTGTCTTGAATCATTGTACAACTCTTTTATAATTCCTATATCTAAAGCGCTAATGTTTTTTGGCTTAGAATTCTTTATTTTCTCTTTCACATACTGTAGGAAATACGTTTTAATATAAAAAACTTTCTAAAATCGCTTAATTGAGTCATTTATATAATAAAAAGTGCATCATTTTTGCAATTATCATGCAAATTATGGATAGTTATTTAAGTAATAACAAAACATTTAAATACTAATGTGGATTACCTTGTCACAAGTCAAGAATTTTAATATGATTTAAAATTCAATATCAATAAATTGAGAGGTGAAGTTCAATAATGGTTTAGTACTTAATTGGTTTTCATGATTATGAGGTTTACTGAGGGTTATAATCCATCAGAATAAGGCAGGGGACCTTAATGAAAAACAACTCAAATCATACAGAAAAAATATATTGGGTTCTAATTGATTTTATATCATTTTGTTTTCTTGGTGTTTCACAAGTCATTCTTACAGAAAAATATAGTCTTAAATATTGTTGGTTGGGGTTTAAATGAAAAAAAGGACTATAAACAATTTAATCATTCTTGAACTTGCAATCTTTATTAGTATTATTTTTATCATTATTAATCTAATCTTATTTACGAATTATTTTGATGGGGGTATTCCTTATTCTAGTGTAAGTATGTTGGATGCTGGCCAGAAAATCAATCTGAATAATATGCCTTATCTGATAGTTAAAGACTATTCAAAGGATGAAACAAAAACTGATAGTAATCAAGGGTTACCAAAACAAATAAGTCTGGAATCTAATTTAGATACTTTTCAAGATGATAAAGTAGACAAAGAATTGAGAAAAAAAATTAAAAAGTCAAGAGATAAGGTTAAAGTTATAATTGAAGTTAAGGATGAAAATCTAGCTCAAATTTTTAATATTGTTGAAAGTGCTGGTGGTACTGTTGATGAGCAGCTGGGAAATACTATAATTGCAGATATGCCTGTAAATCAAATAGATATGCTTGCTGATAACACAAATGTTGAAAGGGTGTGGGATGACAGGGAATATAACATGCTGCTTGATACAGCTGTTCCACAAATTAATGTTCCTTTTGCATGGCAGCTTGGGTATAATGGTACCGGAATTAAGATAGCTGTGCTTGATACAGGCATTGATGATAATAATGAGATGCTTGCTGGAAAAGTTATTGCTGCAGAAGTATTTACTGGTGAAAATCATACTATTGACAAGCAGGGACATGGAACTCACATAGCTGGGATCATAGCCGGCAATGGTTTGTACAAAGGTGTTGCTCCTGCTGCTTTATTATTGAATGCCAAAGTTTTAACTGATACTGGTTCAGGAACAACATCTACTATAATCAAAGGTATAAACTGGGCAGTTGAAAATAATGCTGATATAATATCTATGAGTTTAGGAGGCCCTTATGATGATCCTGATGGACCTTTGAATTTAGCACTAAAAGATGCTATTGATGCAGGCGTTATTGTTGTTATTTCTTCTGGCAATTGCGGAGAAGAATGTCCCACTACTAATTGCGGTAATTTCAGGGGTGTAACTAAACCAGGAGATTTTAAAGATGCTATCACAGTAGGAGCTGTTGATGAAAATAATGAATGGGC
>JBDREC010000090.1:100000-219338 GCA_043820105.1 Pseudomonadota bacterium | reverse complement strand
AAAATTTCGGGAAAGTTTACAAAATTTATTGCCGGCTTTTGAATAATTATTGCTCTAATGAAAAATTCTCATCGATTAACATCTTTTTTTAACTTTTATGCCTATTTATTATGCAGCCAAAATAAAATCGCCTAATTTAGGTTTTATAATGTTTAATTTTAATAATCCCATTTTTGCCTTAAAGTTGCTAATTTTTATATTGGCTTTATCTATCGCAAATTTAATACCAGCTTAAGATTTGGAAAAAGTCCTTACAATGCGGCGTGTTATAATAATGGTTTTGTATTTTTTAAGTTAAAGTCATGATTTTCAGAAGTTTTTTTAGAATAACTGAGGATAGCCTGTCCCAACATATTGTGCTAATATTTCAGTTCTTTTTTTACTCTAATTGGATCCTTTTTTGACCAGACACTTTTGATAAACAGTATCAACGTCAATTTTTTTCATACAAGCATAATGCTCACATTTTATTTCTTTGTTATAATAGCAAGGACTGCAATCAAGCTTACTTCTAATTATAGTATGACCTTTTCCCCATGGACCTGATATTTTTTCAGATGTTGGTCCAAATAAAGCCAAAATTTTGGTTCCTGAGGCAGAGGCTAAGTGCATTGGTCCTGAGTCATTTGTTATAAAAAGTTCACACTTTTTCATTAACTCAAAACTAGCTCTTAAAGAAAGCTTTCCACAAGCACTAATTAGCCTGTCAGCATCTTTGACATTATTTCGAATTTTTTCTGCAAAGGCTTCTTCTTCTTTACCTCCAAAAATAACGATATCATAAGCTGGATGCAAAGTTATTAGTTTTTTAATAAGTTCTATAAAGTTTTCAAGTGGCCATCTCTTGTAGCCCATAAAGGGACCAGAGCCAGGATGAATGCCAATTAGTTTTCTATTAGATTTTATAAATTCTTGAGCTTCAGTTCTATCTTTTTCACATGTCCATAATATTGTATCTGGGACCTCTTCTGAATCTATAAAATTTCTAGCTAAATTTATATTTACCATTACATCATGAAGGTTTGTATCAACCTCATTTTTTACATTCAAAAGCTTAGCAGCTAAGCCTCGATTTTCTCCAAGCCGATATTTAATTCCAGATAAAATCCCTAAAATTGCAGATTTTAAAATATTGGTTCTAGCTGAAATAAACATTAGCTCACAATTCAATTTTTTAATTCGCATTATTAATTTAGTGAAATTCATTAGATTGCTATCTAATTCAATAATCTGACCAAGCTGTGGATTTTTTTCAATAACGAGCTTATTTCCAGTCTTTGATACTAAAAAATGAAGTTTTGCATCAGGATATTTCTCCATGAACAATTGAATCGTTGGAGTAAGCATTACCATATTGCCTATTCCACCCATTTGAACAAATAAGATATTTTTTAAGTTATGCTTCATGAAAAAGAGTTTAGAAAAGAATATAAAAATAGTAAATGATTTTTTTTGCTTTATATTCATTTTGAGGTCCAAAGACCACTGGCACTGGATAAAAAACATAATAAAAGTTCTTAAGATTGTTACTATTGTATTAAGCTTTTTTAATTTTTTTATTTTGAGAATATTTCTGAATTAATTCACTTGCCTCATCTTTAGACAGTTTTTTCCTGATAATCTTTTTTTGAACTGAAATTAGATAATCTAATGCATCCAGAACATCTTCTTGCCTTGCTCTTTCTTCAGTCCTGGCAGTATCATCTCGACCTATTTCTAGAAGAATCAAGGCATTAATTCCATCGATTTGAGATTTCCAAAATTTAAAAGCACAAAGACGGTCAACAATTAAATCTTCAATTGAAATTATTAATAATTCTATACCATTAATTATTAGTTTATCATATATTTCAGTTGGACCCAATGAAGAACTCGGAAACTCAACATATAGATTTAAATCTTTATTAACAAAATCTTTGCCTAGTTTGTCGAAACCAATCTCTTTCATTAGAGCATTGAGCTCCTTATTAAATGGAACGATCATATCTATGTCATGAGTTGTATATTGGTTATTTGAATAAAAGGCGACTGCTGCTCCTCCAACAAGAATAGGATTAATACCAATTAATTTCAAAGCCTCAGAAATAAGCAAAGCTAGTTTTATTTGTGTTTGTTCTTTATTCTTTAATTTACTAATTTTAATAATTTCATTCTTTATTTTACTTAGCTTGTTTGACCTTTTCATTTTTATACCCTTTTTGGCCTTTTCTTGTTAGTTTTTCAGAATTAAATAAGCTTGAAACAGAATCAACAATCTCTTGCCGATTACCTTTATCTTCAAGCCACTCATTATAATCTATTTTTCTTTGCCTCATCTTTGGTTTACCAGATAGCGCTAGAAATTCTTTATAGGAAAGCATTACAGCAACTGGTTTGCCATGATTTGTAATTAAAAATTTTCTATTATTATCATTACATCTTTTGATTTTTTCAGAAAGTTTTGCTTTGGTTTCAGCAATTGAATAGCTTTCTATCTCATTAATATTATCCAAGATCACCTCACACAATTCTCATAATATGACTATAATTATAGTCATATTAGGCATTTCTGTCAAGTTAAAATGTTAATTTGGATTTTCTTGGAATTTTATGCACCTTCTACAAAAAATAAATTATACAACGAATATGCATCCATTAGCACATTCATTGGACTTTCAACTCCTCCATAAACAAGAGATCCGATAATCCTTAAGCTTTCTTTGAAAAATTCTGTTTTGTCCAAGAAATTTAGAAAGTCAGGAGATTGAATATAGCCAGGCAAATTATTTTCAACTGCATTTAAAATATAAAATAAATCAAGAGGTGGAAGATTTTTTGTTGTTTCAATAAGACTTACAATGTATTCCTTATATTTTTCAGAATTAATATCCAGCCTTAGTTGTAAAGTATTCATTTCACCTAATTTCACAGGACTTTCTAATATCATTTGTGCAAATGATGGTATTATAGTAACTCCATCAGTCAGAGCTTTCTGACTAATGCTAAAATATGTTGCTTGCAATAATGGAGATGAAATAAATAATTTTTCATTTTCATTATAATAACTTTCTAAGCTTGCAAAAGTGTCAAGACTTTCAGAATCTCTAATAAGGTTTTTCCATCCAATGCCTGCGAAGCGTACATTTTCAATCTGGAATTTAAATTTCCCATCTTCATCTTTTTTAATGAGCTTATGTTTCATTCTTTTAATCAAGTCTTCTATACCATAGAAAAATGCGATATGTTCTTCTTGTTTAAATTTTTCTAGCAAGCCATCTCTAAATTCAACAACTTTTTCTGGTGATTGTAGATAATCCATGTAAGCATCTAAATGATACCAAAGATCCATGTTTCCCATATTTTGTTTATCTGAAACAGTAACATAATTCTTTTTATCAGGTTTTTCATAATTTTTTACAATTAAACCTTCATTTATATTATCCTGCATTTTATCAATAAGGTCTAACTCACTTGGATCTAAAATGGCTTCTCTATAACCAAGCAAATCAAATTTTGTGAAAATCTGGTTTACTTGCCATTCAAGTTTTTCCTCTTCTTCACTTGGAGCATATCGGGTTAATATATCCCCATATATGGCCATTTTTGCTTCTTGCTTTTCCTTATAATCTAATTTTTCGAAATCTTCTTTTATAGCAGCCATTTCAGCAAGCATTGCTTCTTGATGAATTTTTTCATATTTATCAGTAATTCTAATTCTTTCATGATTTTGTCTAAACAACAGCTTAAAAGTAGCATAATAATTTCTAATGTCTTGAATATTATCATTTAAAAAATCCAATAAATCTTTATTTTCATCTTCTTGAATAAAGGCTTTTACTTTCCAAAAACGAAAGGCAAGACCATTATTACTTCCAGATATTTTTGGTATAAGTGTTACAGAGCTACGCGCAACAGAAGCCATATGCCTTGCTTCAGCTATAGAAAATCTAAACTCATTTAAATCTTCATCATATCGAACTTTACCGTCAAGTATTTTAGCAAAAAGATCTTCTAAGCAAGAATTATTTTTATCAGGCAAAAAATTAATTTTTTCTGGTTGTAAAAACCAATCTTCCCTTTCTTCATCTAATAAGAGTGCAGATATTTCATCAACTCTAACTTCACATTCCAATGCCTCTTCTTCGTACATTTTAGCAAAAGAGGTAAATCTTTCTCCAAGTTTACTTGTTAAACCATACTTGGAAATCTCTTGATAAGGATTGAAACGCTCATCTTGTATATAGTCTCTTTGTTTTCCAATTAATCCAGACAAAAACATTTCTTCATCAAAATAACCTTGAATCATACCTTGTTCAAGAGCAGAAATGCTTATTAAATATTTTTTTAAACTCTTTTTTAGATCTGAAAGCTCTTCACACAAGTCATAATAAACTTTTTGCTCATCTGGGCTTAATCCAAAATCTTCGAAAATACCTGTTTCTTGAATAATAGGAAAAAGCATTGAATGAGCTTTATAAAATGGACTTGATACAGGGTTGTTTTTTAAAATAAATGCAAAAGCCTCTTTTTCAAAATCAATATACTTTTCTAATAAAGTTTTGCTTGTTTTACTTAATTTATGTTTTTTGATATATTCTCTTGCATTAATTTCTGACTTAAGCATAGCAACAGTTCTTGTTAGCTGAGCATAGAGTTCAATTGTTGGAGAGATAGCTTTTTCTCTGATTCGCTTTCTTTTCTCAATGGTTTCTTTTAAATTTTCTTTAGCTCTTTTCTTATCATTTCCAGAAACTAAGTCATATAAATAAGCTTCAATTTCTTGATTATTATGATAGTACTTCTTATCATGTTTAAAACTTCTATAACCTTTTAATAAATAATCCAAACTTAAAATCGATGACTCTGGCACCTTATCAAGAAGTGTAAAACCATAGTATCCAGAAAAAATCCTACGCAAAAGTCTTTTATCAGCTTTTGTTACTTTTAGACCCCAAACAACTGATGTTTTGGCCTTATTCAATGGAAAAACTTTATCTATAGCTATACCTGATAAAACAAGGCATGATACTAAAACAGCAAAATCACCTGTAAAAATTCCTCGTCTCCAAGTATTATAAACAAGGAGTCTTCTAGTTTCACTTTTTGCAACAATTGAAACCATATTTTTCAAAAATATTTTGCCAATATCAGGTCTAGCAATGAATAAATAAGTTATATTATGAAACTCTTCCCAGTTCACTTCTAAATCTGAACCCATTAATTGGACTTCTGTTTCATGCATACCAAGATGAATCCATTCGCCAAAAAATTCCCAATATGCAAAAGTGTATGCAGTGTGCAAAAGATGAGTAACTAAAGTTGCAAGACCAAATCGACCAGCTGTGGACATTATCATATTCACCCATGCTCTTTGTGTTTCTTCAGCTACTTTTGGTAAAACTTCTGATCCTGCTGATTTGGCGGTGCCTACAATGCCTTCTGCTACTATTGCTCCATGAAGCATTCCCATGAACTCAACATCAAAAAGATTTGTATATAAAGCTTCTGAGACATAACTGACTTTTTCCATAAAAGATGGTTCTCTTTGTTCAAGAAGCCTTACACTTTCAACATATTCATTAAAACCAGCTGAAACTGTTAAAGCACCGATCATCATTACAATTGATGAAACATGTTCAACATAACGGCCAGCTGCATTTTTTTCTTCCCTGCTTTCAGCTCTAAGAAGGCCTTCACTATCAAAAGCCTCAATTAACTCAATTGGCAATTCTATACCGGCCATACCAGTGGGGCCTTCTTGCCCAGGTCTTCTTAAACTATCATCTGAAGAAAAAGCTATTCTAGAAAATATAGAACAAATTACACCTATTAATATGATAATATTTTTATTTCTTTGATTATTAAAAATCATACATTACTCCTGATTATTTCTAATGAAAGTTATTTGCAAAATTGTTAAGATGATACGATTAGATTTAAAAGCAAGGCATGTGCCAGGGCACCTGCAAGTTTTATTTCTTTTATTTCTATGCGTTACATGAACTCTTTTGAAATTCTTTTTTTCAAATCTATGAATTTAATAAAATTTTCTCTGTGTGTGAGATTTATTTACCCCATGTCTTAAGCAAATCTGGCATCAAGATTTTAAAAAGAATATTTAAAAGAGAATTAAAATAAGCTAACTTTACTTCTTAGCTTTTTTGACAGGAGCATTTCAGCCATTATCATAACTTTGCGCTGAATATAAAAAACATCCTTATTACATACAGCAGAATTTTATTGTGCATTTTTCTATCCATTTTTTTATTCCTTTATTTTTTTGCTTTTTTTGCAGGGCTTCTTCCTCGAGCTCTTTTTCTAGCTGGATCAGTAACTCTTTCAGGATGCTTTTCACCAATTTTAATAGGTGCACCTGTTAAGGTTTCAAAAATCCTTATTTCTCTTCCACGAGGAAGTGACTCAATGGCAGGTCTTTCTGGCTGACTTACCTGAACAGCATACAGACCTAAAACATGGTCTGTAAAAATCCTGAAATGTTCTGTTCTTTCTGCTCTTGACATTCTTGAAGTTGATTCAGTTCTAGGTTCTTGCCCACCTACTCTTTGCAAAAGTTCATCGAATTTTTGAAAAGTGTTTAAAGGTTCTTTTGGGTCTATGGCATGAAAATAAATTCTTATAAGTTTAATTTTGCTAGCAAGTAAAATTGTAGCATTTCTCAGGAAAGCCAATTCAGCCTTTACTCCTAATTCATCCCCTGCTCCACTCTGTGTTTCTGAAATTCCATAAGTTATTGTTTGCAGAAACAATAATAATATTACTAACATTTTTTTCATTTTTACACTCCAATTAATGGGTCATAAGTCGTAAGATAGTAAGCAAAATAAAAGGATTGACTACAAACCAGACTCACTTTTTCATATCTCTTATTTTTCTTCTTGCTCTTTTCTTTGTTGGGTCCTTTTTATTTTTCAGATCTCCCGTTCCAACAGATATTGGGGCTCCTGTCATTTTTTCAAATATCCATATATCTCTCCCGCTCTTTTTTTCTTCAGCAATTGGTCTTTCACTTCTTGCATCTAACAAAGAATCAAAATCCGATAAGACTTCAGTAATTTTGCCTTGCCTTCTAAGCAGATCCTCTGCAAAATCCAAAAGCACTGCTTCTTTTCCCTTTACAATAGATTCTTTATCAATACCCAGGTCAGCTTCAGTAGCTTCATACCCCTTTAACCTACCTCTTAATAACTCTTCATATTTTGCATCAACATCATTTGTAACAAAAGCATGAAACTCTAAGCTTTCCGCAGGCTTTATAACGCGCCTTCTTTTTAATGAATCAACTCCACCAAGTATGAATATAGTCATTTGAAGCTTTCTTGATAATGCTTCCCCCTTTAAACTTTCAATATCAGTAAGTTTTTTTTCAAGAACATCTACAAGTAAATAAAGAAAAGAATGGAAATCAAAAGTCCACATTAAAGCCCTTGTATTATCACCTACTGAAACATTAACAACTCGATCATTTATAAGGTTTTGTTTTAAGAGTCTTATTGCTTCTCTTAGTTTACCTATTGTAATGGACTCCACAAATTGGCTGTTCAAAACTCTAATATGAGATATTGGATTTGATCTTGATCTTAGAAATGGATTTTCACTTTCCAATCTATCAAACAAATCTATTTCCAGGATAAGAGCTATTTCAAAAAAAGCTGGTTCATTTCCAGCATAGCGTAGAGCCGAAATTAGGACTGCCCTTTTTAGTATATCTTTAATTATTGGAACTTTTTCAAGCTCAACTCTTTTTCTAAAGATTTCATAAGAAAAAGATTCCTGATTTCTTGAAAAATAGTGAATAAGTAAAATTGATACTCTTCTAAGATTTGGATCAGAGTGGTTCAGATAATTATTTTCCACAATGTGAAGTAATTCTAAAAACGATGCATGTTCCATCATGCGCATCATAATATAAGCATCATTTGCCATGGTTTCTAAGGCTACGATTTGAACAGCCTCACTTGCATGCAAGCCTCTTTCAACAATAGTTTCAAGGGCTTTTTCTGAAGCATTCAGGGGGAATCTTAAACCCTTTAATGCTTCAATCTTAACAGAATCACTAAGTTCACTTCTTAAGACATCCTGCAAAATGTTAGAAGCTTCTTCTCCAGCTAAATCTCGTGAACTCATAGTTCTAACATAACAGAAAATAGCTTTCTCAGAATTTACTCCTAGTTCTAATATTGCACCTTTGCGTTTCATTAAATATTCACGAACTTCAGACTTATCAAGGTGCTGAGATAAGACAAGCTGTAAAGCCTCTAATTGAAGGTCCAAAGTTTGTCCTGAAGCCTCCCATTTTACAGCTCCTAAAACCTCTTTTAAATTCTTACCAAGACCTAGCTCATTATTTAAAGTAAAAATTAAAAAAAAATACAAATCAAATTCACCAAAATTCGGGTATTTCTCCTTCCCCTCATTAAAAATTAATTATTAATTGTTGATTATTAATTATTTTAGAATTTAATTCAGTCGCTAGCCGTCTTCCGTTCAAAAAGGCACATGAGCCTACTGGAAAAAACCTAATCAAAAATAAAAGTCAAAAGACTAGCTTCAAAATAAGGCAAGCCTTCATCATAATTTTCAGTATAAGCTTGATAAGTTATATTATAAGCATAGCCATTTTTAACAACTAAAATAGCCTGAGCTTTCCATTCCTGCCCAATATAATAATTATAAATCCACTGGATCGCAGTTTCAGTGTTTAAAGTTGTTGAAGAGCTCGAAACAAAAGAATATGCATTTAAGACTGAGCCACTTTCCATGTCTTCTTTGCCTTCATTAAAAACTTCTGTAAGAGTGTCAGTTGTAGCGTCAACACTCATGACATACATAGCAGAATCTATATCATCTGATAAAATTGTCACAGCAGCTTGAGCGTTTGCTTCAGCGACAATCCAGGAGCCTGGATAATCGATTTGGTATGAATAGGTTTCATTTGTATAAGTTGACATATCGCTTGTTGCAGCGTTATTGGCATTGTTATTGTTATTCTGATTGTTTTGATCTGCTCCGCAGGATATAAGAGTTAGGATTAGGATTAAGATTAAGATTAAGATTAAGATTAAGATTTTATTATTCATAGTGCACCCCTTATAAAGTGGTAAGCAGTAAGCTGTAAGTTAATAATGGAAAACTGGCAAATTATTATTTTTAAAATGGATTTGTGTCAATAAGTTAATGGCCTTTACTTTTAATGTGAGGTATTTATAATAAATATCATTTAATAATTAAAGAAAGCCAAATGCTGACAATTCATTTTTATAAAATTTATAAAGTCCCTATCTTAACATTAACATTCTTTCTCATTTTATTTCTTGGATGTACAAGTAATGCGCCAGAAAATCATAATAGAAAGCTGCAAGGAATTTATCATAAAAATGATATTACTAATCCTTTAAAATATTGTACTGTTTGCCATGGATCAAGTTTACAGGGAAGCTCAAGCTATTCGTCTTGTTATAAATGTCACAGTAACTTATGGACAATGGTTAAAACAGAAGATGCATCAAGCCACGCACCAAGTACTCATACAAACTCCCTTGGCGGAATAAATCATAACACAGGTTACTTGCTACCAACATCAAATTGCACATCTTGCCATGGATCTGATTTGTCAGGTGGAGACAACAATCAGCCTTCATGCTATTTGTGCCATTTCAATGAATGGTCAAGTGTTAGCCATAGCACAAGCTTAGGTGGATATTTGCATGCAGCTAATTATTCTTCGCCAACAGAGAACTGCATAATTTGTCACGGCTCTGATTTGAGAGGTGGTGATGATGGTGAACCAAGTTGTTATAAATGCCATGGCAATGAGTGGAATGAAGGAGATGATGATGATTAATAATTCAAAATTCAAAATTCAAAATTCAAAATTAAGATTAAGAGTTAAGAATTAAGAGTTAAGAAGCAGATAAATAAAGGAGATAAATAGAAATGAAATATATTGGAATAATAATTTTATTATTTGCAAATATAGTCCTTGCATCTGAAATTCCCATAGCTAAATATTATAACATGGAAGCACCTCATATTAGTGAAGAGGGGGATATAGCTTTATTAATTGGTCACAGAGCAAATATTGCTCTTGCCTGGGAAGATAATCTCTTAGGGCTTGATGGTGCTTTAAATCTTCATTTAGAAGCTGAATATAATTTTCTTAATGCCTTTGCTCTTTCCTTTTCAAGAAGCTCTACACGAAAAATATATAATTTGGGTTTTAAGTTTAACTATTTAAATCTTTTATTTAAAAGCTCAGATCATTTAATAAATTCAGCTTTTAAAACTAGCATCTCCTTACCAAACTCTGCTGGCTATTCAAAAACCGTGAAGGTTAATTTTCAGTTAATGAATTCGGCCTATTTGTTTGATAGAATTGAATTTTTGCTTCCACTTTACTTCACAATTAACTCCAATGATTTAATAAATGTTTCATCAGCAACAGATGATCACACTTTTGCAGTTGGTTCTGGTTTAAAGATAAAAATAATTGAAGATCTGTTTTTAGTTTGTGAGTTTACATATCCGATTTGGGGTTATAGAAGCTATGAATATTATTCTGCAAATGAAACCTGGATTCCTTCATATTCAGCTTCCATTCAGTGGAAACATTACACACATATATTTCAACTAGGAATTTCAAATACAGCAGGACTCAATCAAGAAGAATTTATAGGTGGTGGTGATAATCAACTTAGACTTGGTTTCAATATCGCTCTGTTTTTCTAAGCCAATAGTGGCAAAACGACCCTGAGCAATAATTTTCAAATTCATCCTCTGAGATATTCTACCTTTAAATTCAAAACATTAAGACAAAAAATTTATTTGGCATCAATCTTGCTTTATCAATATTCTTAAACTGGGACGAAACGGTATGTTAATAACCTTTTTATATGCCGGGAGGTCCTATGAAAAAACTATTATGCTTTATTCTTTCAATTTTATTTTTTTCCACACTAATTTATGCAAATGTAATTCAAAATAAAGACGAAGCCTTGACTGTGGCAATGGCTTATCTAAAAACCAATGAAAAGCTTTTAGATATAAAATTAGTAAGCCAAAATGATTATGCTTACAAGTTTGAAGCGCAGCTTGAGATTTTACCAGAATGGTTATACCATAATCAACAACAGGTTTTTAAAACAGCTGAAATCTTTGTTATTAAAAAAACAGGTATTGTCACAATTGAAAATAAAGAAAAAGAATCTGAAAAAGGCTATCTACCACTAATGGGTTTAACAGCAGGAAGTATAGATACACTACTGGCAATTAACCAATACCTTGGATTTGATATCAATAATTTAATTGAAAATGAAGACTTTATGGTGAAAAAGTATGAAAACTATTATTATGTTCTTTTTAAAATTTTTGGTTCAAGAATATTTACTTGTATGTCTGTAGAACCAGATATAGATCAACTTCCTCAATGGATTACAAGTGATCCTAATAATATGAATCAATTTTCCTGGTTAACTCCTAATGCTTATAAAGTAAAAATCTGGACAGAAAATGACTTAAAAGAAGTTGATGATATTCCTGCTCATGTGCTAAATGGATTATTTTTATATCCAATGTTTGCTAAAACGTTAGGATATGACTTCCCTGACCAATCGCAGGTGGCTATTTATTCTCAAGAAATAGAGCATGAATTCATGACTAATTATTATGCAAAAAGAATTGCTGCAACACATATTTTGTCGGAATTTAGATTAGTTTATTATTTGGAACGATATAGAAATAAGGATATTTACCTTATTGGAGATGGAAATCCTGAAAGTACAATTTTTGTTTTATCTTATTATGATAACATTTATCAAAAACCTTTCTATGGCAGACCAATTTCAGGTGTTTACGAAGATGAAAATGGCAAATTCTTTGAAAGCATTCTTGAATTGATTTTAAAAGGGGACAGAATAATCAATACAATAGCCCATGTCCCATTTCTGTATGAATATTTTAAAGCTTATGCTCAACTTGATGAAAATGCTATGCTGGCATTTTCTTTGATTCCAGAAGTTGAAAAGCTGCCATAAACTAAAAAAGCCAGCTAACCCTAGCCGGTTTTATCTTTTTCAAGGAGGAGGAATATGAAAAAGCTATTAATGAGATTGTTGCAAAATTGGCAGCTAGCTGCGTTGGCCGCTAAAAATTAACTTTCGACGTACAGTAGTACGCCTCAAGTAAATTTTCATCGACCGCCTTGCTATCCACCAATTTATCAACAATCTCAAAACATTATTGTAACACTTCGCTAGTGACATTATAATGCCGGAAGTTACCCAACTTCGCTTACCCAATGCAACCCAGGTAGCAATACTGTTTTTTGCAGTTCAGGAATTACAGCAAATACATCAGGACGGTGGTGTAATACTGGGTAAAATATTAATTTTTTTAATCTATGTTCATCTGGGGGATCGGCTTCAAGCTAATTTATTATAAATCATAAGCTTTCCTCTTCACAGATAAGAGATTCCTCATCACTCATTTCTAAATTTCTTTCTTGACAAACAACGCAGTTTCAAACACTTATATTTCGTCATTTGACTTATTAACGAATCGAGGTCCTGTGGATAAATTAATTTCAATCACAAAAGCCCTTTCTGATGAAAATAGAGTTAGAATGCTTTTGCTTTTAAAAAACAGGGAACTTTGCATTTGCAGGTTTTGTCAAATCTTCAAACTTGCTGCTTCAACAGTTTCAAAACACATGCAAATTCTAAAACAGTCTGGACTAGTAAAAAGCAGAAAAGATGGAAAATGGGTTTATTTTAGTCTTTCTAGTCCTGAATGTTGTGATTCTATAAAAACAATTAGTTCATGGATATTAAAAAATCTAGAAAATGATGACAAAGTAAAGAATGATCAAAAAATGTTAAACATTTTGGAAGGAAAATAATAATGTCAGATTGTGCTTGTTCAAATAATTCTTCGTGCTTATCAAGCCAAGCAACAATGCCCTCTTTTGTTGAAGGTGTTCAAAAAACAATGTTTGGAGATGTATTAAAAGTAAAATCATCATGGAACTTTTGTGATCTTTGGGGAAACATAAAATCAAGATTATCAAATTTTAGAAATACCTATATGGTTAATCCAGGTCTTTACGCCATTGGAAATCCAAATAAAGATTCTGATGTCTTTGTTTCAGCTAATTACAAACTCAGTTTTGATATTCTTAGAAAGGAATTAGCTGGCATTAATGCCTGGATTGTTGTGCTTGATACAAAAAGCATAAATGTGTGGTGCGCTGCTGGCAAAGGCACCTTTGGCACAAGTGAACTTATTTCAAAAATAAAAGATCTGCACTTGGATAAACTTCTTTCTCACAAAAAACTAATTTGTCCACAGCTTGGGGCAGTTGGAGTTAGTGCATATCTTGTTAAAAAAGAAACCGGTTTTAAAGTCAAATTTGGACCTGTTTTGGCAAAAGACATAAAAGCATATATTGAAAATGGATATAAAAAAACTGAAGAAATGAAGCGCATTAATTTTAGTTTTACTGAAAGATTAAAAATAGTTCCTCTTGAACTCAATATTGCCCTTAAAAAATCAGTCTACATAATCTTAATTGTGCTATTTTTCTTTGGTCTTGAGTCAAAAGGAATAATGTTTTCAAGTATAATAGAATATTCCTTGCCATTTATTATTTTGCTTTTAATCTCAATTTTCTCTGGATCATTATTAACAAGTGCTTTGCTGCCCATTCTTCCTTCAAGATCTTTCATTATTAAGGGCTATTTTTTAGGATTTATAATTACATTTATTTCTCTTATAATCTTATCAATAAGCTCTAGTTTAAATATTTTCTTCATCATTTCTTCATTATTATTTTTCCCAACAGTTTCTTCTTACCTTGCATTTAACCTAACAGGATGCACAACCTATACTTCAATGTCAGGTGTAAAAAAAGAACTTGATATTGGGATTTGGGTCTATCTTGGAATGCTATCTATCAGCGCGATAATGCTTATATTGTTTAAAATAAATACTTGGAGTTAAAATGAAATATTTAAAAGATGTAGTTACATTAAATTTAGATAAAGAAAAATGTACAGGCTGCAAAATGTGCATTGAAGTTTGTCCACATGCTGTTTTTATAATGGAAAATAAAAAAGCAAAAATCCAAGATAAAGACCTTTGCATGGAATGTGGAGCCTGTGCCCTAAACTGCGAATATGGCGCAATATCTGTAAAAGCCGATGTAGGCTGCGCAACAGCGCTTATTAATGCTAAATTAAAAGGTGGTGAAGTCAGTTGTGACTGCTGCTAGACATAGTTTCATTTCTTGCCAAATGAAAATTGTTTAGTTATACAAATTAAAGAAGTTAATATTTATTCTATTTAGTATTTAATTTACTGAATACCGAATACCAAATACTGAATACTATTTTATCGGAGATAAAATGACCTACCAAATCGTAAAAGGCATGAAAGACATAAGAGATGAAGACCTTCTTTATTGGAGACAGTTTGAAATAAAAGCAAGAAAAGTTATGGAAAGTTTTTGCTTTAACGAAATTAGAACTCCTATTTTAGAGCTTACTGAACTGTTCCAAAAAGGAACTGGGGATACTACAGACATTGTTCAAAAGGAAATGTATACTTTTACTGACAAAGGTGGAAGGTCTGTAACCATGAGACCTGAAGGAACTCCTCCAGTTGTAAGATCACTGCTTGAAAATTCAGAAGATAGAATTGGCGGCGTTTATAAATATTTTTATTATGGTCCAATGTTTCGTTATGAAAAGCCGCAAAAGGGCCGACTTCGCCAGTTTCATCAGCTAGGAGTTGAAATATTTGGTTTAGCAACAGCCTTTTCTGATGCTGAGGTTATAGATTCAATAGTTAAACTTTGTCATGAATTAGGAATAAGAGATTATAGGCTTTTTATCAATTCCTTGGGTTGCGATGAGTGCAGACCAAAGTTTAAAGAAGAATTAATTTCTTATCTTACAAAAACCAAAGATAAGCTTTGCAAGCAATGCCAAGAAAGATTTGAAACAAATCCTTTAAGAGTCTTTGATTGCAAAAATGAAACTTGTCAAAAACTAATAAAAGATGCTCCTTCTATTTTGGATTTTTTATGTAATGTTTGCAATGATCATTTCACATGTTTAAAAACAACTCTTGAAAACTTAAAAATTAACTTTGAAGTAAATCATAAAATTGTCAGGGGCCTTGATTATTATTCTAGAACAGTTTTTGAATTTGTTAGTGATGCCCTTGGCTCACAAAATGCCTTTGTAGGAGGAGGAAGATATGATAGGCTTATATCTGACCTGGGTGGAAAGCCAATGCCAGCTGTTGGTTTTGGAATGGGTGTTGAAAGAATTATTGAAATCATGAAATCAAAAGGAATTAATCCAGCCTCAGGCAAAAAGATATTTATAAGCAATACAAATTTAGAAACAAAAAAGAAATCTTTTGACTTGGCATCAATTCTTAGAGCAAATGGCTTAAGCACTTATGTGAATCTTCAAGATAAAAGCCTTAAAGCTCAATTTAAAACAGCGGATAAAAATGGATTTAATTTAGTATTGGTAATTGGTGAGGATGAACTTGCTGAAAGTCAAATAACAGTAAAAAATCTCACAAATGGCGAGCAGCAAAAAGTCAAACAAGCTGGTATCATAACTTATATTAAGGAATGGCAAAAAACATAGATTTAAAATTCTTCTAATACTTCTGAAACTTCTGATGCAACTAAAGCTTTTGAATACATTCTAATTTCACTAATTTTTCCATTATATAAATCTGTTTTTTCAACTTCTCCTAAACTTTCATTATAAGATAAAGCCATACCAACTAATAATGGTGTTGTGCTATCGGTTCTAATACTGCCGATAAAACCACAGTTCAAACAAATATCACTAGAATCTAAAAGACCATTAATATAAATTTCAGCGCTACCATTTATATAAACAGCGATAATTGTTGTCCATGCGTCAGGTGGCAAGTAGTTTTTTGAAACAAACTGTGAATTACCCTCTAAGGATCCAACTCGAAAAACCACGCTATAAACTCCTGTCTCTCTTTGTCTTAAGCCAAGATATATAGCAGAACTATAACCTTCAACAGTATTACCTTCATTATTAACTTCCTTGCTGATAATGGCTGATAATTCATCATCACTTCTATCTACTTCACTTTGATCAAAATTATTGGGATTAACTTTAGTGATAATAGTCAATTCCTGGTTAATTTCATTGCTTGTAGGAAAAAGTGGGCTAAAGTTGACATGCTCACCTGTACCATAAAAACTTAGAACATTAGATCCTAAAGCATCATCATAAGTCCACAAAGCTCCATCATTAATTGTTCCATCAATTGATGATGAACTTGCATCTGTTATTGTTTGACCAGTGCCAGCATTAAAAGTCCAATGAGAAATGATGGTTTCTGCATATCCAATATCAGAGGCATATTCAGAAACAGCCTCACTTGTAGTTAAATCATTTGCACTTGCTGAAACAGCAAAATCATAATCATTTATTGAAAGCTCACCAATACTTGCACTTTTCTGAGTGCTACTATTAAAAATAAAACTATATTTACCATTTGATGTTTTATAAAGTGAAGCAAGTCCATTTTCAATATAGCAATCTATTTCAGTTGAACATAAATCATTAGCAACAACAAAATAAATACTAAAAGCTTTGCTAGCTTCAACATAGGTTGTAAAATTGCCATTTTCTTCGGCGATAGCTGAATACAAGACATCCCCCAAAGAATCTGTTATAAAAACAATTGGAACCGCTTGAATTTGTTCTGTATTTTTTGTCTGTTTTGCCTTCGTTTTTAGGCTTGAAGTAATATCTGGAGTAGGAATTCCTATGGGAAAGGTAATATCATTTCTTGTAATAATATTAGCGATTTCAATGCTTCTATATTCATTATCAAAGTTTTCAAGATTAATTTGACCAGTGAGAACTAAATAAGCCCCATCTAGTGACTCAACTTCACTTGAAGTATCATTGTCTTCGTTATTTGAACTTAAAGATGGGCATGCTGTCAAAAAAAGGCATAGAAATAAAGATATTACATTAAATAAAAGTGAAATATGCCCCCAGGGTTTAGAATAATTCATAATATCCTTAAATCATTGAATCCTTATTATATTTAATAATTATATCATATGAATAGCCTTAGCGTCAAATTATATGATAACTAAACAAAGCAAAGCGTAAAAATAAATCCCTTGACACAATGCGTGCAATGCAATATAGGTAACCCATTGCAACAGGGAGAGCATATAAATGAAACGAAATCTATATCTTATCTTTAATTTATTATTTGTTTTACATACATTCAATCTTTTTTCAGCTCCTAAAAAAATCAGTGAAAATGTGGAAATTCCGCTTCCTGAATTAAGCGAATCTTTAATTGATTCCCTATTTGAAATTGATACAAGAATTTATCCTGGAAAAACAAGTTCTAAAACCTTGCATCAGTTAAAGTATCACAAAAAAACAAATTACCCGATTTCATTTATCTTAACTGCAACAAGACACATCATGAATGAACCCATTCTGGACCAAAGAAAGCTTATTCCATTATATGATGACATGACTACAATAATAATAGCTAATTTATTAGCAGGAAACCAATATTTAATGAAACCTGCTAAGCAACTTTTAAAATATCTGCTTTCAGATGATCCCAATTATGGAAGTTTTTTAAAAGACAATCATCTGGTTGCCTATAGCCTAATAGCCACTTTAAAACAATTAAAGGATGACCCAAAACGATCTACTGACTATGCAAAAGGTTCTGATCTAATTGCATGTGATATTTTTATGAAGGCAAGACTAGAGCTCAAAACTCTAAGAGCAATTGACCCTGATGTTGAATGGGAAGAAAATGCTGTGGAAATTTTAACAGAAGATCAAATTGAAGAAATGATAATAAAGAATTGGGCAATAGATAGAGAAAAACCATTTTGGCAAAGCGCAAGAGATCCATTTAACAGTGAAATCGCACTACCACTGAGAGATGGCAATGCACATATGCCTTTGCTATATTACCAAGTTCTTTTCCGAATAGTTAAAAATGAAGCTTTAATAAATGAAACTTGCTCAGAACTGTTGATGGGATTACTTGTTATTTTAGGGAATAAAAATAAGCAACACCTTTCAGATATTTTAGTTTGGATTGCTTCAGAATATGATTTTTCAATTGCCAAACGCGGCTTTGAGGTAATGATATTAGAATATAAAAAAGAAGGTGGACATTCAGACATAGATGTTTTTGAGATCTCAAAAGCCAGTTTAAGAAAAATAAGTTTAAATAAAATAAGCCTAAGATCTACAAACATATGCCTTGATATTTTTTGAAACTATCTTTTGCTCAAAACCTTGAGTAAACTTTATATAAGTTATTAACATCTTCAATAATGCTATTTTCAATAATTCCTCTAATCATGGCAACTTTATTGGCTCCAGCCTCTAAACATGTGCTAATATTTTCTTTATTTATTCCACCCATTACTGTTATTGGAATATCAATTTGATTTGAAATTTTAGTAAAAGCTTCAATCCCAACAGCCTTCATTCCCTGCTTTGTTGGAGTTTCAAAAATTGGACCTACATTAATATAATCAGCACCAAATTCTTTGGCTTCAATAGCCTCTTTCATATTATGGCTTGATTTACCAATAATCAAATTTGGAGCAAGCTTTCTTGCAACTTTTAATGGCAGATCATCATTACCAAGATGTACGCCATCAGCATTCACCGCAAGAGCAATATCAATATCATTATTAACAATAAACAAAACCTTTTTATTAAAAGTTTTTTCTCTAAAAATCATAGCAAGTTCATATAGATCTTTTTTAGATAAGCTTTTTTCTCTTAGCTGAACAATTTTTACATCAGTTTTCAATATCTCATCAAGAATATAAACAGGATCTTTATGAAAAGATTGTTCTGCACTAATTACAGGATAAAGATCTATCGCATTAAATCTCTTTATTAAATCTTGCATTCTATTATTCACATTAAACCTTTCTATTAAGCTTCCCTTACCACTTACCACTTACCACTTCTTCACCCTCCCCCAACAAATTGCACAAGCTCTACTTTATCACCATCACTTAAATAATAATTTTTATATGCACTTTTGCTAACAATATTTTGATTCACTTGCAAGGCAAAGCTCTTTGATTTTAAATTAAGCTCCACAAGCAATTCTTCTAAAGATGAATCTTTAAAAATAAATTCTTTTCCATTTAAAGTGATCTTCATATCTGAACTTCCTCTATCTTTTTATTCTATATCCTTTGTCCCAATCTTTAAGAACAGGTCTAAGATTGTTTTTTTTCATATAATCTATAATTTCTTCAATTCCTCTTTTATCTGAGGTAGAAAATTGCTCTAATTTATCCTTAAATAAAGCATAGCCACCTGGATCAGTTTTTGAACCAGCACTAATATTTGTAACCCCATAATTTATCATATGATCTCTCAAACTTGGGCTCTCTCTTGTTGAAAGATATATAGGAGTATCTGGAAATAAAATTCTAAATGAGGCTATAATTTTTACAAAATCAAAATCTGAAACAGGATACTTTGCACTAAAGTTAATATTATTGGTGTTAATTCTTGGAAATGAAATCGCGAAATTAATATTCCAATATTTTTTTATTAAATAATCCAGGTGCCCGGCTAAAAATAACATTTCCTCTTTATAATCAGAAAGTCCAAGTAAGGCTCCAATTGTAATGTTTGGAATATTTGCCTGAGCTATTCTTTCAGGAGTTTCTATACGATATCTATAATCTCTTTTATTTCCCTTTGGATGATAGTCAGAATAAAGTTTTTCATTATATGTTTCCTGATAAATAGTAACACCATCTAAACCAGAATTATATAAGAGTGCATATTCAGAAATCTTTAGTGGTTCAATTTCATATGCAAGAAAGTCAAAATCATGATTTAAAGAGCTAGCAACTTTAACATATTCATCAATTGAATTTACCGCTTCTCCACTCACAATTAAAAGCTGCCTTATTCCCTTATTCCTCAAATATTTAGCCTCTTGAACAATTTGCTCAATAGATAGATTTATTCTCTCAGTCTTAACTGTCTTATTAAATCCACAATAAACACACTGATTATTGCAATAATTAGAAATATATAAAGGAGCATAAATGGAAATCTTTTTTCCAAATCTTTGCCTTGTAATGGCTTCTGATTTTTGAAGAAGAATGTCTAGATGCTTATCCTCAGTAATTGAAAGCAAAGTCAATAAATCACTAATATTATATTCTTCATTAAAAAGCACGTTTTCAACATTTTTATAATTATTAAGCGATGCAATATTACCATCTTTAAGACGAGTCCAAAAAGAATTAGTTAAATACTCAAATGATTTCATATTTTATTTTCCTAAATTCTCAATGAATCCTTTTCTGGGAGAAGAAGCTTGAGCAGTATCAAATGTTGAAACTTTGCTATATAAATATGCATCTCTTCCACACTCAACAGCCAACTTAAAAGCATTAGCTATTTTAACGGGATCTTTGGCTGTGGCAATAGCTGTATTTACCAAACAAGCATCAGCACCTAGTTCCATGGCAAAAGCAGCGTGACTTGGCATTCCAAGTCCAGCATCAACCACAACAGGAACATTACTATTTTCAATGATTATTTTTATCATTTCCTTTGCTTCAACCCCCTTATTGGTTCCAATTGGTGAACCAAGAGGCATAACAGCAACGCAACCAACGTCTTCTAATCTTTTTGCTAAAATTGGATCAGCATTTATATATGGAAGAACATTGAAACCCTCTTTAACTAATCTTTCAGCTGCAATTAAAGTTTCAATAGGATCTGGTAAAAGGTGCCTTGGTTCTGGCGTTAGTTCAAGTTTTATCCATTTTTTAGCGCCAGCAGCGCAAGCAAGTCTTGCTAAATTGCATGCCTCGTCTGCATCTCTAGCTCCAGAAGTGTTTGGTACCAGAAGAATTCTTTCAGGATCAATATTATCAATAAACTCATCATCATTGGAATCAAAATCCATCCTACGAAGTGCTACCGTAACAAACTCTGATCCACTAGCATCAATTGCTTTAATCATCTCACTAACAGAAGCAAATTTTCCAGTTCCAACAAAAAGCCTGGATTTAAATATTCGATTTCCTATTTTAAGATCACTCACCTCTAAAAAACCCCTATAAATATAGTGAATTAATGAAGGGTGATTAGCATTCATTGTTCATGCTGTCAATTAAAACTGGTGACAATTTAATTTTTATCGTTTATTTAAAGATTTTAATTTTATGAAATATATTAAAATGAATATCAGCAAATTTTTGAGTTCAAATTTTTTCTTTTCAACTTTAGAAGATAAAGAGCTTGAAAAAATAAGCTCTTTCTCAGAAACAAAAAGAGTTAAAAATCGCAAATTACTATTTCAAGAAGGTGAAAAAGCCACCGCTTTTTTCATTGTTTGTACTGGAAAGCTTAAAGTATTCAAGGTATCGAGCGAAGGGAAAGAGCAAACAATTCATTTACAAAAACAATCTGATTTAATTGCTGAAGCTTCGATTTTTGATAAAGAAATATATCCTGCCTCTTGCCAGGCGCTTGAAGATTCGACATTAGTTAGAATTCCAAAAATAGAATTCATTAAGTTTCTAAAAGATAATCCAGAAATTTCCATTAAGTTATTAAATGCTTATTCTATAAGGCTCAGAAAAATGGTTATGCTAGTTGAAGACCTGTCTTTAAGTGATGTTAAAAAACGATTAGCTCGTTATTTTATTGAAAATATGACAAAAGAAAAAGAAGAATATATCTGCAAAAGTGGAATCTCAAAAAAAGAAATATCCTCCTACCTTGGAACAACTCCTGAATCTTTTTCAAGAGCTATGAATCAACTTAAAAAGGAAGATATAATAGAGGAAAAAGATGGGGTGATATATATCAAGGATTCCTATAAGTTAAGTGTGGTTTAGATCAGATACTCGATGCTTGATGCTTGATGCTTGATGCTTGATAATTTTTCCATTTTCTTGATTTATGTCAATGTGATTTTTTCTAGATGTCATATAATTTAAATATAAAAACCAAAAAAAAGGATAAAAAAATGAAGAGAAAGATAATAAAAATAAATGAAGATTTATGTGATGGTTGTGGTAATTGCACGACTGGTTGCTCTGAAGGGGCGTTACAGATTATCAATGGTAAAGCAAAATTAGTTAAAGAAGATTTTTGTGATGGATTTGGTGATTGTATTGGAACGTGCCCAACTGGAGCACTTGAAATTGTTGAAAGAGAAGCCAAGGAATTTGATATAGATGCTGTTAAAGATCATTTAAGAAAAACCCAGGGTGAGGAAGCTGTTAAAAAAATGGAAGAAGCCCAACTTAAGCATAGCAAAAAAGAACATGACCATGGTGTTCATTTTCACGATGGTCATGCTTGTCCTTCTTCAATAGCTAGAAGCTTAAAAGATGAATCTAAAAAAAGTGAAGCAATAGATAGCGATCAAAAAGATTTCCAAGCTATAGCTTCAGATCTTGAACAGTGGCCAGTACAAATACATTTGGTATCACCACTTGCTCCCTACTTTAATGGAAAAGAACTTGTAATTATGTCAACTTGTGCACCACTCGTCTCAGCTGATATTCATTGGAGATTTTTAAGAGGCAGATCAGTAGTAGTTGGCTGTCCAAAACTTGATAACACAGATCCATATGTAGAAAAGCTAGCTAATATTTTAAAACACAATAACATTCCCAAAATCATTCCAGTGATAATGGAAGTTCCATGTTGCAAAGGCTTAACTGAAATTGTTAAAGAAGCTGTTAAATTATCTGGCAAAAATGTCCAAATCCAGGAACATGTCATTTCCTTAGATGGTAAAATCAATTGACTTAATTAAGAGATTTTACTAATCCAACATGTCTGTATATTAGTCGCAAGTCGTAAGTCGTAAGTCGTAAGTCATAAGTTATAGGTTGTAAGTAATCGTCTTACCACTTACCACTTACCACTTACGACTTACGACTTACGACTTACCACTTACCACTTAACGGAGATGCCATGAACACTCAAAACAAGAATATTTACATTGGACTTGATATTGGAGCTTCAAGCTTAAAATATATAGTAAAAACAAAAAACGAAATCCTTGATATTGACAGGATTCCCCTAAAAGGAAATCTTAATGAAAGCCTTGTTGCTTTTCTTTGTAAAATAACAAAAAATTATACTGACCAGGTTTTTAAAATAGGGGTAACAGGAAAAGGAAAAGATCTCTTTGCTAACTTTACCAAGATAAAAACCATAAATGATATAATTGCAACATCTGTTGGTGTCTGGATTTCCTACCCAAATGTAAAATCTATAATCGAAATTGGAGCTGAAACATCAAAATGGATATCTATTATCACAGAAAATAACTCCACACAACCTACTATCATAGATTATGCAATTAATGAACACTGTGCAGCTGGATCTGGCTCTTTCATTGAGCAACAATCATGCCGGTTAAAAATTGATATTGAAACCTTTTCGCATCTGGCTGCAAATGCTCAAAAACCTGCGGCAGTTGCTGGAAGATGTTCTGTTTTTGCAAAATCTGATATGATTCACTTGCAACAAAAAGGTATTCCTATTGATGAAATAGTATATGGTTTATGCATAGCCCTGGCTAGAAACTTTATGACAGCAGTATTAAAAGGGAAAAACCTAAATCTCCCAGTGGCTTTTATTGGTGGCACCTCAAGAAATGAAGGTATAATTAGGGCCTTTACTAAAATTCTAAATCTTAATAAAACAGACCTCATTATCCCTGAAACACCCGACATGTACTCAGCTCTTGGTGCTTCAATTATTGTTGAAAATGAGTCTGATTTTTTAGACGCACAATATATAAACCATATTTCAAATGAACTGCAATCTGCCTCATCTTCAAATATCCGATTCCTTCCAAGACTTGGTAAAATAGAAGAAGTCCTTCCCCAGGAACCACAAATTAATACAGATGCAGTAATTAAAGCATATATCGGTTTAGATGTTGGTTCTGTAAGCACTAACTTTGTAGTAGTCTCTGATAAAAAAGAAATTATTAAAGGCATCTACCTACCTACCAAAGGAAGGCCAGTAGATGTAATTAAAGAATGTCTAGATATTGTAAACAAAGAATATAAAGATAAACTAGAAATCCTGGGAGTTTGCACAACTGGAAGCGGTCGATACCTTGCCTCTTCTGTGATGGGTGCTGATATTATAAAAAATGAAATCACCTGCCAACAAGCTGGATCTACAGCCCATTGCCCAGATGTTGATACGATTTTTGAAATCGGAGGACAGGATTCAAAGTTTATTACAGTCAAAGATGGTAAGATTAAAGATTTTACTATGAACAAAATTTGCGCAGCTGGTACAGGTTCTTTCATTGAGGAACAGTGCGAATATCTTGGGCTTGATGTCAAAAATGATTTTTCAAAACTAGCTGAATTAAGCCAAAAGCCAATAGACCTTGGTAGCAACTGCACTGTTTTTATGGAAACTGAAATCCTTAATGCTAAACATAATGGTGTTAAAACTGAAGATATTTGTGCATCCATTGCATATTCCGTTGCACACAATTATCTTGAAAAAGTAGCTGATGAAAACAAAGTTGGCAATAATATCATCTTCCAGGGTGGGGTCGCTAGCAACGGAGCGGTTGTTAAAGCTTGTTCAAAGATTCTAGGTAAAGAAATTAAAATCCACCCATATAATAGAATTTCAGGAGCTTTAGGAGCAGCTTATATTGCAATTAATGAAGTAAAAGCGAAATCAGTATTTAAGGGTTTTGAATGTATAAAAGACTATTCCATGGAAACTTTTGAATGTAAAGCCTGCACTAATAATTGTGATGTTAGTAAAATTAAAATTGGTGATACTGTTTCTTTTTTTGGTGATATTTGTGAAAAATTTACTTCCCAAAAAGCTATGAGCAACAAATCAGATAAAAATTTACTAGACCTTAGAACTGATTTAATAAAAAAGATATGCTGTTCACAAAATATAAAAACAAAAGAAAATCCCTGGAAACTTAGAATAGGCATTCCTAATTCTTCCCTATTTCACGACTTTTTCCCATTCTGGTATACTTTTTTTAATTCCCTTGGCTTTGAAGTTGTAGTTTCTCCATCAACAAACATGAAAATTTTAGAAGCAGCTAATAAAGTCTTGCCAGCAGAAGTTTGTCTGCCAATAAAAGTTACTTTTGGACACGTAGCAATCCTTGATAAAGAAGATATTGATTATATTTTTATTCCAAACATTCTTGATTTTACAGATAATGATTTTGCCAATAGCAAGTGGGCAACTTGTCCATATGCTCATTCTGTGCCTTTTATGACAAAAAACATTTCAAAGAAACCATTTTTAATGCCATCTTTATCCTTTATTTCAGATGATGAAACTTTTACAGAAAAAATGATGGAAACATTAACTGATGTTCCCCTTGAAAGATCAGAAATCAAAGAGGCTTTTAAAAAAGCCAAAGCAGAATACTCTGATTATAATTCTAAATTGATAGACCTATATAAAGATCACATAAAAACTGAAAATAAAAAACATAAATTCCTTATCATAGGAAAACCATATAATGTTATGGATGCTTTTTGCAATTTGAACTTAGTTTCCCATATACAAAAATTAGGGCATACAGCTATTCCTATGCAAATGGTACCATTTGGAAATATTAATTTAACAGATAACTATCATAGTATTCCTTGGAAGTTTAATAGAGATCTTATCAAGGCGACTATTTATGCAATAGAGAACGAGATGTATCCAATTATAGTTTCTAATTTCGGTTGTGGTCCAGACGCCTTTACGTATAAACACCTTATGAAACTTGTAGAAAAAACTCATAATCTTTTTTTAGAGTTTGATGAACATAGACATGAAGCAGGCCTTATTACAAGACTAGAAGCCTTTATTGATGAAATAGAAATGGACAAAGAAAAAGTTTCAAATAAATCTATTCCTTGTTTAAAAGAAGATAATACAATAATAAAGCAGTTTAGGCAAAAGCCAGTTTATATACCTTATTTCTCTGATCATGCTTTTGCTTTTTCTGGCCTATTAAGATCTTTTGGAATTGAAGCTCATATCTTACCTGTTCCTGATGCTGAAACTATTAGGCTTGGAGAAAAACATTCGACGGGAAAAGAGTGTCATGCCTATCCAATGATTACTGGAGATTTAATGAAAGTTGTAAATATGCATAAAAAGGATGAGGCTATCTTCTTTTTTCCAGGCACAAAAATTCCTTGCATGCTTCAACAATATGGACAAAGCCAGCATTTACTATTAAACAATTTAGGTATAAACAATATCAAGATAGCTGATTTAAATTTTGACCGGCAAAAAGAATTATTTGGAATAGCCGGCGGAAAAAGGCTTTGGGAAGCGTTCATAACCATTGATCTTTTAATAAAAACAGTTTGTGAGTTACGCCCATATGAGCTTATTGCAGGTTCTGTTGACAGGGCGCATAGATTGAATCTAAAAGACATTGAAGCAGGCCTTGCTTTAGACACTCTCCATGAAGCAATAGAAGTCTGTGTTAAACGCCTTGATTCCATCGAAATATTAAAAGACAAAAAAAGGCCCATCATTGGAATAGCCGGAGATGTATACACCAGAGTCAACGCTCAAGCCAACCAAAATCTTTTCAAGCAAATTGAAAAGTTAGGTTGCCAAGCCTGGCCTTCCCCTTTTATGGTGGATATTGTTGATTTTGGTTTTAGAAAAAACATGGAAGAAGACTTGTTTTCTGGAAACTTTCAAGATTTTTTCAGAACATCTGCTTTGGTTTTACTTAAAAACTTTGGAAAATGGAGAGTATCCAGAAACTTTAATGCCTTACTTCCATCTTATCATGAACCAGATCCAGATGAAGTCATTAAGCTGGTAGCACCATATCTTTCAAAGGATGCAAATGAAGTCTTAGTATTAAACATAGCTAAGATTATTGATTTTGCGAAAAGAGGAGCAGATGGCATTATAAATGCTATGTGCTTTAACTGCATGTTTGGAATGATTTCTTCAACCATTATTGATAAAATAAGAAATGATTTTGATAATATTCCAATTAGTACATTAATTTATACACTAAATCCATCCACAACAATTAACACAAAACTTGAAGCCTTTGTTCATCAGGTAAAAGTGTTTAATGAAAATAAAGTGCCGCCAAAGCCAAAAAGGTTTGATTTGTTTTCAAGGACAGTTTCGGTTTAGGGAACAAGAGAGCAGGGGAACAAGGATTTATTCTTGGTCGAATAAATCTATTAGGCCATCTTCATCAGTATCTAGAGTTAGATCATCACAAGTTGCTTCATCGGTAACTGGCCTAAAAATAAGCTCGGATACATCAAAGGTTCCATAGCAAAGCTGAATAACCGGAGACATGGAACCAAAAAGGAACTCAACCTGATTGGCTTCATTTCGACTAAATTGAGTGACCCAGTCTTCATTACTATTTTCAGTGTCAATTACGCCAAGTCCTATTCCATAAGCCATACCAGTATCCCCGCCAGGTCCAAGCGGAGTCGGATAAATTACAGCTATATAGAGCTCCATATCAGTTATTTTTAAAACAAGCTCCCCATTTTCATAGATATCTCCAACTCCACCAGAGTAGGTTCTGCGATCACCAGCCTCACCAAGTGTCATCCAATTAACATCGCCATTTACATTAAAATGATCATAGGATTCCAATGCAAGCTGTGAAAAAGACATCGTGATATTCTCAACACCATCAATAACATCAAGGTCTTCTGATAGGGCTGTAATTACAGTCTGCTCACCGCTACCATCATCTGCATTACCTGGACAGGAGCCATCTCCATGTCCATCCTCATTCATCTGCATAGCTACATAGGCATAATTGGAAACTATACCACCATCTTCTGAATAAGGTGTTTCGTCAGTGTCAAACATCCAGTAAGCTAGCGCAGCGGGACCTGCTTCCATGCCTGTTACGCTGAAAGTAATTGATGGTCTCCAGCAAGCAGCTGGCTCAGTGTCACACAAATCACCTGAATATCCACTTACACAATTACAAACTGCCAAAGCTTCATCATAGACTCCGTCATTTAAACATGGATTTTCTTCTGCATCATCTCCGCCATCTTCAGCTGTCTCATCTCCCTGACCATCACCCTCTTCCTGGCCTGAGTCATCACCACCACCAAACATATCATCTAAATTACATGAGCTTATTGCGAATAAAAAGCTTAAAAGAAAAAGAATAGAAATGATTGAAAAGAATTGTTTCTGCATAAATACTTCCTCCATTATTAAAAAGAAGTATGAAGTTTATCAAATTAAGATTTATTTTTCAATTATATTCTATAAAATTGGTACAATCGCTATTCAGCAGGAGAAATTGGGGCTGGAAAATTTGCTTCACCTTCTTCCATACTTTCTGAAAATCTTGCACAAAGATCTGCGGCTGCGGGATTATATTTACAATATTTGTCAAATAAGCTTTCATTTTCTGCAGCGTGCACTTCTCCGAGAAAACAGTTGTCATCATCTGTCATGCCCTGTGGGTGAAAACAAATGCCGAGTAATCTTAATTTAATTTCAACATCAAAACTGTATCCAAGCCAGGCTCCATCATATTCATTTCCACGACATTCCAGAACCATTTTTTTAATTTCATTCCTCTCCCCTGTCAGAAAAACCTTTTTTGCGTCCAGAAGGTTAAAAATAGCTTCTTTTTCACATTTGGCCAAGATATTAGCTGCTACAAAAATAATAATTATGAATACTAAACATACTATTTTCTTCATAAAAAGCCTCCAATGCTGATTAAATACTGATATTACAGAATTTGCTTATTATACGCAATCTGTCAAAGGTCAAGCAAGAAAAACAAGTTTTTTGTACGATTATTGTTGAATTTATTAATTCTTTGATATATGAAGCGGGAGCATTATTTATTTTAAGCAGAAAGTGCTTAATAAAATCAAAAGCCTTTTTGCTGATTTTTATTAGGAGTTTTTTTATGGGTAACAAGCTTTATGTAGGGAACCTACCTTACTCAGTAACAGATGAATCACTTGGTGAACACTTCGCACAATGCGGAACAGTTGAATCTGCAAAGGTTATAACTGACCGTGATTCAGGAAGAAGCAAAGGCTTTGGTTTTGTTGAAATGTCAAGTAGCCAGGAAGCCGCTGATGCTATTGAAAAAATTAACGGCTCAGAATTAGATGGTCGTGAAATTAAAGTATCAGAAGCGAAACCTCAAAATAAAACCAGAGGTCGCGGCGGTTTCGGTGGAAATAGATATGGCCGCTAACAATTAAAGACAATTACTGAAAGTATAAAGGCGGAAAATGCTACTTGCATTTTCCGCCTTTTCTTTTTCTATTAAATATTTCTCAAACAGAAGATGATGATGAATAATACTGATGATACAATTCAACTAAAGTTAGAAATATTATTCCAATAATTGGCCCATAAAAAATTCCAGCCATTCCAAAAGCAGACATTCCCCCAATAATAAGTAATAAGACAAAAATCGAATTAATTTTTATGCGCTTTCCAATAAACTTTGGCTTAAACCAATTTTCTGTCAGCAAGGCAACAGCGGTACAGTAAATAAACAATAAAACAGAACTTATTATTTTTCCTTTAATAAATAAATAAATACAAGCTGGTATATAAATAACTGAGATTCCAATAAGGGGAATAAAGGCTAAAACAACCATCATTGTTGTCCACAAGACAACTGAAGAAAATCCTGCAAGCAAAAAAGCAAAGCCTGCTAATAAACCTTGAATTAATCCACCAAGACCATTGCAAATTAAGGTTACAAAATTCATTTGATTGAATTTTTTAATAATTAATTCTTCTTGATCATCAGGTAATGGAGAAAGTTTTAGCAAGTATTTTTTTAAACTATCACCATTAAGAAAAATTGCGAAAATTAACAAAATCATTATAAAGAAACTAAAAAAAAGTGATAAAATATTTCCAAGCCACTTGTTGAAAAAATTTATTAAATAAGCTGAAAAATCTTGTGAATATGTTAAAATTGATTCTTTGATAGTTTCTAAGTTAAGTTCAAAATTAAAAAGAGAGCTGATTTTTCCTAATAATCGAGCAAAAAAACCATCTCCAAATAAAAAGGCATTAATAACATCATCATTAAGACCTGCTTTGACTGTTGAATAAAGAGCCATAGATTCTTTGGACAAAGCAAAGGCTAAATAAATTAAAGGAATAAAAATAATTAAAATAATAAACAGACACATTAATGCTGCTGCCCATGATTTTCTCATTTTTGGTAATTTATTTAACTTCAAAAAGAAAGGATAAAAACTACCAGCAAGTATACAAGCAAAAATTAAAGCTCCTGAATATGGCTTTAACATTAGCCATAATAAATACATAACAAATACAAAAAACGTAGCGAAATAAATAGCTGGCAATCTTAGATTTTGCATAAATTATACCTTTATCAACTTTTTGTGACTTTATATTATATAAAGGAAATTATTTAAAGAAAATTATTTAAGTTTAGACCTTAATTCAGCTAAAGCAAAATTAATAGATAGGGTAAATAAACCAGTTTCACTAACAGCTGAAAGATTATAAAGAAAAGCTTTAGTTTCATCAAAAGCTAAGTCTGGAGGAATAAATAGAAATAATGAAAAGATGAAGTATAGTTTTGTTATTTGCTCTGAGTCTAGTTGATCTAGAAACATTAAAGATTTTATAAAGTCATCTTCTTCTAATAAGGGATACGAAAGTCCGTTAACACCCATTTTATTAGCAAAATCAATATAAACCGCTTGAAAATCTTGAATTTGAGCTTTCAATTCATCTCGGGCTTGTTTAAAAATTGAATTTTCACTTGTATTTTGACTTTTTGTACTTGCTTTGAACCTGTCTTCAGGTACTTTTTCTTTAGTTAAACGTTCAAGCAATTCAAAATATTTAAAATAAATACTTGGATTATTTGTTAGATCAGAAAGCCCAGCACGTCTAATTTCCATTGTAGCTGTTAATAATTCCTCTGCAGTGCTTAAATGAAGTATTGCAGGCTTAACTTCAACTTTTGTGGCAAACAAACTAAGATTGAAAAATAAAACACAAGACGTGATAATAATTAATAGTCTTTTCATCTTTTAGACCCCTCCTCAGTGAAAAAAGGATGTATTAATATCCAATGACTTAATTATATAACAATTCTTTATTAAACACAAGATGCAGTATTATTTTTTAAATAATAAAAAAATCCTTTGTATCAGGAAATTGAATAATAACAGAAGTCGGACTTGCAAGCGTAAAAAAAATAAAGTGAGCCTTAATAAAATAATTCATGTTTATCCCATCCCTTAGCATAATCAAAGTTAAATGAGGTTTTCTGCAAATTAGAAGCCAAAAACACCACGCAACAATAAACTATAATTCCAGCCCCTTACAGGCTGCCCAAAATCTATTTTATGTTAAAGCTGGAAGTTTTATTGCATTGCGGCAACAAAAAGGGAGTTTAGGTCTCAATTTTTTTCAATGCTTTTTCCCAAAATTCATTTGCTTCTTTAAGGTAGTCTTCTTTAGCTGATAAAGATATGGATAATTTTTTTTTAGTTTCACTACTTATGAAAATATGTTTCATTATTTCATGAGCCGCTTCTTCCACAGCACTTAAATAACTATCTACATTTGGATTATGTAAAGGCCTATCTACTTTCAATAAAGAACCTTGTTCTTTATATATTTCTGCTATTAGCTTACAATGCATATTTCTAGTCATTCTTTTAAATAACAATGAAATAGCTTGAAAGTGAGATTGCTCTGGATATCCACAATTTGATATGGCAATTAAGTCTGGATACTTTGAATATCTTTTTTTATGCAATGATTCATTATTCTCATCAAGCTCAAAACGTGGATCTAAAATGGGAACCAGTCTATCCATAAAATTCTTCATTAAAGCAGAAACATTATCAATATAAAGAGGGCTAGCCAGCACAACAAAATCCGAAGCAATAAACTTTTCAATTAAAGTTTTCATATCATCATTAATGCAGCACAAGCCCTTTGTCTTTCTCCAGCAGTAAAAACAGGCTTTACAGCTTTCAATTTTTAATTCATTTAAAACAATATATTCAAATTGGGCATTAGCTTTTTTTATTCCCTTAATAAAAGCCTCAACAAGCACATGAGTATTTCCTTTTCTTCCCTTGTGACTCCCATTAACAATAAAAACCTTTTTATTTTTTTCCGACATAAAAACACCTCAATAATTTTATGGTATAACATGAAAAAAGAAAGCAAAGAAGTGACAAATCGAGCCACCTAGAACAAATACATGCCAATAAAAATGAAAATATTTTACTTTTGTATCAAAAAAATAAAAGATTATGCCAATTGTATAGCTTAAACCACCTAATACGAGCCATAATATACCCATAAATGACAAATTAATAAACAGTGGTCCAATTGCTATTATTACAAGCCATCCCATTAACGCATAACCAAGGGTTGCATAAAAATCATATTTGTATTTTGTAATACTTTTAAAAACAATTCCAATTATTGCAAGTCCCCATTCAAGGCCAAATAGAGTCCAGCCAAAGCCTCCTTGAATCACACAAAGAGCAAAAGGTGTATAGGTCCCTGCAATCAACAAATAGATAACAATATGATCCATTAATCTAAAAACTGCTTTTGTTTTTTTATGGAAAAAAGCATGATATAAAGTTGAAGATAAATATAAAATTATTAAAGTACTGCCAAAAATACTTGAGCTTACAACATGCCAGGCATTGCCATTCTTAACAGAAAACACCACCATTAAAACTAGGGCAGCAATGGAAAGCAAAAAACCTATGCCATGAATTACAGAATTAGGAATTTCTTCAAAGGTAGTCTGAAGTTTTAGTTTCATTTTGCAATGCCTGAAAAATTATTTAATTATTGAAATAGTAGGAAATGCCAAGCGGTTTTGCAATGATTAAGAACCTTTTGATTTACTTTTTATGTTTGCAATTTGCTTTTTAATTATTATCCTAACAAATTCCTGCTTAGGGCTGATAGCTGATAGCTTACAGCCTACAGCTAATAAACTAAGAAAGGAGTACTTATGTACAATGAAGTTAATGCATGTCACGTGCTTGTAAAAACTAAGGAAGAAGCCGAGCAATTAAAAACTGATGTAGATAGTGGAAAAAGTTTTGAAGATATAGCGAAGGAAAATTCTCTTTGTCCATCAGGTAAAGAAGGTGGATCACTTGGATGGTTTGGCAAAGGTGCAATGGTTAAGGAATTTGAAGATATGGCGTGGAATATGCAAAAGGGTGACACTTCTGAACCTTTTCAAACTCAATTCGGCTGGCATCTTATCAAATTGTTAGATACTAAATAAGAATATTTTTTATAAATTTTAATGCTGGTTATTATCCCAGTATTCATAGCCATATAGATCTCCGTCTCCATCTCCGTCTCCATCTCCGTCTCCATCTCCGTCTCCATCTCCGTCTCCATCGCCGTCGCCATCTCCATGATTATTCATATAATCATTAAATTGATTCCTGCCCAGGTCCTGATCATCAGTAGTATCACCACTTCCTGTAGAACCTTCATTGTGATTAAAATCCCAGGCTCCATCAAAATAAGATTCCATATTATGTTCGTAATTACTGGAACCAGACTCACTCGCCCCTCGCTCCATTCCATCAACAATCCATTCTTGATAATCAGTTTGAGAATATGTTGAATCTGATGAGGAAGTCATCATCTCTGAAAGACCCTCAGCTGTGCCATTGGCAACAGCCTCCAGATAACTATCTCTATTAAAATTAGTTCCATAGTGACTTTCCATCTCACCAAGACTTGAAGTGGCTCCAGAGCTCAAATGGCTGAGCATATTTTCATACTGGCTTGCTTCAATCCCATTAACTTTTGAAATTCCACGAGAGGCTCCTTCAGTAATCCTGTTAACCATTTCGTCCACATTATCGGCCCCATAGCCCTCCATTTCAATAGACATCAATCCACGAGTAGCCCCAGTAGTAATTGATCCAACCATATCATCCATGAAATTAATATCATAACCATCCATACTAATATCATTAATTGCCAAAGTAGCAGCATATGACATTGAGTTAAGCATATCGTCCAGGTAATTATAATCATAACCTGTGAATTGAATACGATCAAGCCCTGCCACGGACCCACTGACGATCGCTGAAGTCATGTCATCAAGGTAATTATAATCATAACCATCAAAAGAAATATCTCCAAGTCCATTAATAGCACCCTTAATTAATGATGAAGATGCTGAAGTTAAATCCTCGAGCTTATATCCTTCAACTGATATTCTTCCAAGCCCTCCAACAGCCCCTTCCACAATTGAGGAGGCAAAAGCCAAACAATACGTTTCATCAATACCCTGAATTAATCCTAAAGAAGAAATCGCACCCTGACAAATTCTTTGAGTTACAGGACCGATTTGATCTTCACTTAATCCTGAGTTTCCAATTTTAGCAATGAGTTGTTCCATAATTGATGAAGAATAAAGACTGATATCATCAACACCAAAACCAGCATCATCTAGCTTAGAAATAATACTTTGTGACATATCGTGAAATATCTCCTCAATAGCAGTCAAGGAAGTTTCAGCAGAATTATCAACAAAATAGCTTTCTCTTCCTGAAATTGAGGAAGATAAGGTTTCAACCATTAAATTTATTGAATCTTCCTTTTCATCAACATCAACTTCACTTGAAATATCCGACAATCCAAGCATCATTCCATCAGAAATAACTGGAATTATATCATTTAATGACCCAGATTCACTTAAACCCAGATCGCTAATTCGCCTTTCAGCACTACCTATCAATCCTTCAACATCTATTTCTGTCATATTAGTTAAAATAATCCCCCCTGAATCTGCTTCAATAAACTTAAAACCGGGAATCGCATTTGCTGTAGCACTTGGAATCGCAGCTGCTGTAGCACTTGGAATTGCAGCTAAAAGAGCGACCTCCAGTTCACCAATTATTTCCTGTGGAAGAGTGCTGGGAAGATTATCATCAGAGTCATCACTTAATTCAAGATTTGTGCAGGCAAACAGGAAAGCAGTTGAAATGATAAATATAAAATAAATTAAAAGGTTTTTCATCCCTTCCCCCTCTCTAACTTATAAATGCTATTATCTCACATATTAGCATATAGGTCAAAACATATATCATGTGTCATCTATTATTATACACTAATAATTATATTATTAATGTGATCTGGATAACATTTAATTTTTTTTGAAGATTTTATTTTAATTTTACTCTTAAAATAAGACCCTGAAATGCAAATTGGGACATAGAAAACCCAGAAACTTTTATTTCACTATTCCCTATTTCACATAAGCACCCTATTTTATTGCTTTTTTTCAAATGACATTGGCACATTTCTTGCAATATATTTGATTACATAATTTATTAGGGTGAAAATATTATGAAACATTTAATTTTGCTAGTTTTAGCATTTTCCATACTTTTTACTTTTTCATATGCATATGCAAATGATTCTGATTTAGAGATCACTTTTAATCTGCCTACCTTTGAAACCATTCAAGAAAATCCATTTTTACAAGAAACTTGTGGTTATAAAACAAGGCTCGCTGAATATTTAGGACTTGATTCTTTTCAAATCAGAGCACCAGAACAAGAATTTGTTAGAAATGGAAAAACATTTAGGTGGTTACTTGCTGAATCTGAGGTTTCAATCACTTGCCATAATCCCCAAGAAAAGCAAGGCGTTTTACAAAGACTAAATGATATAAACTTACTAAAAGTATCAAGTGATGCACTTACAAGCATTGCTTCAGAAATTATTATTGAAGATTATAGCTTTCCAGAAGATATAGTCAGACCACTTGAGGGTGATTTTAGTTTAGGTGAACTTAGATCAGGCTTATCACCAACAGTCCAGGAGCTAATTATTGGATCAAGGACAGATGATGTTATTGCAGTTATTTCTGGAAATCAAGATGGTTACATTGAAGGAGCACAATGCGCGAAACATGTAATAGGAACACTCTCGGCTTTATTTGAAAGAAATTTCCCCTATGGTCATGCATGGTACCTTGCAAGGCAAGCCAGCGATTATTTTCTGAAACATATATATGAAACAGATTGGGCTGCTAATGTAAGAAATCAACAATATATTCCAAATATAAGTGATAGTATCTTTACCCATCCAAGCGCTAGAGATATAAAATCCTTTGAATATTTCTGGGATGCAGCTAGTAAAGATGAAGCAAAATTTGGAACTCTTGGCTTTTTATTCCGCTATACAAAAACAAGATATCATGGATCAAAAGCAAATATTCCTCATTCATATGAATCAGATGAGACAAAAAATTTCACATCATCTGCAAGTCACATAGCAATTAACAGGGGATTACATACAATTAAGTTTATAGCAAACAAAACAGCTAGCTTTAAAACTTTATTCGCTGAAAAATATTCTGTTCCTGGAGAACTTAATTTCATAGCTTCAACATCCGGGATGATCAATTCCCTGTTAGAAAAAACAAGGCCTCAAAGGCTTGTAAATGGTACATGGGAAGCAATTAAGGTAACTGATCGCGTTAGACAAAATGAAGAAATTAGATTTTCTGATGTTTTTATTACTCATGAAATTACAAATGCTGAAAGAAAAACCCCTCTTTCATTAATGCTAGCAAGTAAGATTTTTGCACCAAGTGATGTTTTTTATTTGAATCACGATAATGTTAAAAATCAAGCAGGTCATATAATATCAGGCAATGTTCAAAGTAATATTCCAGAACATATAACAGGCTTCTTCTATATTGGTGATCATGATAATGCAATTGATGCTTATAAAGCAGAATACAGCGAACGATATAGAAATAAAGATGTTTATGAAGACTGGGCCTACCTTGAACTTGCTTGTTTTTATGCAGGGATTAATCCTAATAATTTAATTGGTGGAGAAAAACAAAGGCTGCCTAAGCTTAGAGATATAAATGAATTCATAGAATATATTGAATTAACTGGTGGAATCAAAGAACATCAATTAATTGCCTTTCAAATGATGTATGATGAAAATAAATGGCTAGTTCTTGATGTACAAAAAAATTATTCTCAAACAGAATTTGTAAATGAAATTTGTCCGCCACCATCAGAAACGGAGTGGACTTACATTCAATTAAGAAGAATCGCAGCTACCCTTGATGAAATCGATCAAGGCCTAGACTTAAGAATAGCAAGATGGGGTTCTGAAAGATCATTACAAGGTACCATATTCGTAGCCCAAAGAAGCCAAATTGAAAAGGTCTGTCAGGCAGCAATAGAGCAACCATGGCGAGAAGAAAGAACATATGCATACAGAGAGGTTCTTATAAGAAGAAATGAGGAAACCTTTAGTGGTACAATAGATTCTGAAATTGTTGAAGCAATTGAAGTTTCTACAGGCGGAGACCCTGAAGACGTAGAGTATTTAGAAGCAATACGAGCAAGGGAATTTGGTGGAAATGCAGACACAAAAGATAAGGTTTTATCAAGAGAAAGAGCGCAGGAACTTGCTACAGGCTCAGAAATTGCCTTAAGATCAGAATCAAGAGAGGATAGAGAAGTTGGAGAGCAAATGCTTGTTGAAACAGTAGTAGATGCAGCAGAAGACCTACTTGAAAACTCAGGTCTAAATAATAAGGATAAAAAGAAAGAAGTAGTATCAAGATCTACAAGGGCAATAGCCGAAGTTTCAGTTGAGGCATATGAATTCGCACGTGACCCAATTGCGGAGGCTCCAAGAATTAATGAGGAAATTGTTTCTCCTACAATTCAAAAAGCATCAAGTGCTGCAACTGATAGATTGGATAATGCTTCAGAAAGAATGCAAGCAAGGTCAGACAAACTGGCCCAATCAGACAAAGCAGTGCAAAGATTAGGTGCAGCCTTATTTGAAAGAGCAGCAGACTTTCTTGATAATACTTCAGACACAATTGAACAAAGAATTAATGATTTTGATAGCAGGGCGCAAGATACAATAAAAATGCTTGCTTTTACCTATGCAAGTCATAAAGATATAAATCCACAACTGGCAGAGAAATTAGCAGAAGAAGCCTTTGACCTGGCAAACCTTGCTTCACAAATGCTAATGGGAAGATCTTTAGAGGCGTCTTCAACAGGAGCTTTTGAGGTTTCAATTAACTTTACCATGAGAAGATATAATATAGACAGACAAAAAGCGCTTGTACTGCTTCAAAATCCAAAATTTGCAGCTAATATTGCTTTGCAAATGAGAGACACTAATAAGGCCAGATATAATGGCCTTGCTCAAACTCATGGCTTTCATGTTTCTGAAGATGCAGTTTTTCTTGCAGTTTCTGATGCTCATAATGCAGGTGAATCAATTCCAGTTGGTATGGCCATACAATATGCTTTATTAAAAATAGCACTTAATGAAAATTTAATTGTTCCAGATTCTTATAAAATAGATGGAAATTTTGGCTCTAACACATTTAACCTAGCAATCACTGTACTCGGCAAGTTAAAGGAAGAATATGGCTATGAACTTGATTGGGAAGAATATGCGCTTTTTAATCAACGAAATACTTTTAAAGCATTAAGTACTTTGAGCTATGAAAACCTTAGAGATTTTTATAATACAACATTTAAAGAAGACATTCCAATGCTACTTGAAATGAAGCATTTATTTCAACTTAACCATGACAATAGGCTCGCTCAATATTATGGGTTTAATACAATGATGATGCTGGCTGAAAATGATCGTGGAAATGCAGATTTAAGAAGATCTTAAAAGAAACTATCCTTATTTCCATAAGGACAGTTCCTCTGTTTTTTTATTATTTTCTTATTTGCTAAACTGATAAGTACCAAGACTAATATCTGTTGAATTCTGACCATTAGCTAACATATAGGTCTCTGCATCTAAAAGAGATTGTCCTGCTGTAATAATTGAATTATCAAAAAACATATCATCAACAGAAATATAATCAGTAAAAGTTCCAGATGATGTCCAACTATACTTAAAATAGATAGACCAACCATTATTAATAGGAGTGGTTATTGAATCGATAAAATCATCAATATCAACTTGCCACTGCAAAACTCCACTACTTCCAACACGAATTGTCTCTATCGATATTTCATCAAAGGTTCTGGTTGAGGTATTATACTTTCTAGCAATTAAGTAAATTCTTGCACCAGTTGTTAGTGAGGAAAAAAATCCTGCTGTACCTTCTGATTCAAAAGTAATTCTGAAATTTATATATGGGTTAAAGATTAAACTTGTAAATTCTGCTTCAAGTCCTGAAACTGTTGAATCAGCTACACTCTCTAAATAAGCAATAACATGGTCTGCATCATCATGATCATTTAAGCCTGTTACAGTTGTATTATTCTGCAGAACTGTTCTAAGGCTAGTTGTATAATCACCGGATTCATAAACATAAACAAATTCTTTGCTGCAGCTTGTATCATCTATACAGTTATTTACATCACTTAAATTAGCTGTAATTTCACAGATAGCAGAACTCACTGTACAAGAAGCATGAAGGCTATTATTTAGATATAGGCTAATTGTTTCGCCATCTGAGATAGCTTCTGAAGCAGAATCTGTAAAAGCAATACTCATTGTAACGAAAGAAGTTGTTTCAAAAACCATTGAATGATTTTCTGAATCTGTTGCTGCTAAAGAGCTTGAAGAACCAGCCGGAGTTGCGCTTGTTTCTAGTGCTAAAGTTATTGACTCAACATCATAGGCAACATCAAAGGCAATTTCAAAAACATTTACATCTTGTGTTTCACCACTATAATCTATTCCATCTAAGAGTCGATCTTCAAATACATATTGTTCACCATCAATGACAACTACTGATTCACTTTGATTATGAGTTAAAGTATAATCAAATCTTGGCAAACCACTGTCATCTAAAACTGATATTTCATCGCCATTAGAATCACTGGCAATAATTTCAACTGTTACAGTTACAGTATCACCCGAATCTTTTACACTTGTAATGTTAGTATCAATCGAAAAAACTGTAATTTGACCATCAACAACTACTGTTGCTGACTTTGAAAATTCTTCGCTTACAGAAAAGCTAACTGATGAACAAGCATTTTCCATTGATACATTATGAATATAACTTGTAAGACCATCTTCTGTAAGTTCAAAGGTATGTTCAATATAGGTTCCATCGATAGTTTCAGAAACTTCACTTGCACTACCTGATCCGACAGCATGAGTTAAACTTATATTGTAATTAGCTGGATTTAAATATGTTCCACTTGTTACATCTCTTACAAGAATCGAAACTTTTTTCTGATTAGCTCCAGCGTCAGCATAAGAAGTCATAATCTCAGCTACAATGCGATCTGCACAAGTATCGCCTTCTGTACCTATTAAAAGATTAAAACTAATTGTGCCTTCATCTTCATCAGCTGCGATAGTAATATTTTCTGTTGTTGAATAAGGTCCACCAAAGGAGCCAGAGGCATCAATTGTTAAAGTAGCACTAATATCACCTCTTAAAACTGAAACTGCATCAGCTTCAAACAAGCCACTTCCTGCATGACTTAAACTCACTTCTTGAGTTTGAGCTGAATCTGTAATTGAAACAACAACAGAACCATCTAAAATACTTGGGTCAGAACCTGAATCCATTGAAAGTTTAGCATGCATTCTTAAAAGTACAGGATTATTATTTAGAATTTCTAAAACATTTGCATTAATTTCCGAATCCTTACTATTTGTTGTTGTACACGAAAACAAAAATAAAGATAATAGAACTGGAAAAATAATAACACTTGAGAACTTATACTTTTTCAAATAATTTAACCACATATTTTCTTCCTCCATTGAAAGTTATAAAAACGCCATATGTTCAAGAATTTATTTTGCAAGGAAAGTGCCAGAAAAAATGATAAAATATATTAGTTTAATTTTAATGTGTTAGATGGTTTTGGGTGTTTTTTATAATTACAAGAAAAGGGATTTTACAAGATCACCATACTGTCCCCTTACACATTATTCTGAACAATAGATATTACATTTTATTGAACCAATAAAATTATTTACAACTTAAACTAAACGATAAGGGAAGTGGACTGTAGTAAAGGTTTTTTAAGGCATTGGAGGAAGCGATATTTTTAATTTAAAACAAAGGGAGAGGCTTTATGCACCTCTCCCTTTTTATTATGACGAATAACATCGCCACCTCATCGGCTATCCCTCAACAAGTTGCACCTCTGCAGTGATTTGGGGTCAGGCCTTGACATTAGACAGCTATCAACTAACAATCGGATATTATTTGCATAATTACTAATATTGATAATTTCATGTAATTTCAAAAGTTAGCTATATTTTTCACATTGTATGTTATCTTGATAACAAGATAACATAAACTAAAGTAAAATAAATATTTAATATTCTGGCTCAGAATATATCTAAATTAAATACAAATATTTTTCATCCATAATCTTTAATAATTATTATAAATAAAGAAACAATATCATTAATTCCCACCTCCTTGATATTTAATTTCCAGAACATCCTCATGAATAAAGGCTAAAGCCCTAAATTTTATTAATTTTAATTCATGGAGGTTAATCATGAATACAGAAATCACAACAATCCTTTCAAAACCATTTGATAAGGTAAAAATCCGATCCAAAACAGGTAACTTTGGTGAAACCATCTGCTATGTAGAAGCTTCAGAAATCATTAAAAGACTCAACGATGCCTTTGAATATGGCTGGAGCTTCAAAGTCCAAAGCCATGACATTCTAAATGAAGAGGTCATTGTTCTGGGTCTTTTAAAAGCAGGCAAAGAACTAAAACAACAGTTTGGCTCAAGCAATATCACCAGAAAACGTGAAACCAAAGAAGCCATCTCCATTGGTGATGATCTAAAAGCAGCTGCAACGGATTCCTTAAAAAAGTGTGCAACCTTGTTTGGGGTTGCCCTCCATCTTTATGAAACACCTTCTAAAAATGATGCTGACTATAATGACTCAATCAAAGTCTATGATACAGATAAAGACTTTGAAAATCCCAGAGACCTGAAAATATCCTTCAAACAACTGTCTTATATAACCAGCCTGGCAAGAGAACATAAAGTAAAACTAAAAGACTATTGCCTAGAACAGTTCAACAAAAAGATCGATGAACTGTCAAAATTCGAAGCCTCTCAGCTCATATCAGAGCTTCTGGCTGCTTAAATATGCCCACAAGGGGCATATTGGTATCTGGTATCTGGTATCTGGCATATGGTATATGGTTAAATTCTCCGTATACCAAATACCTTATACCAAATACCAAATACCAATTTTATGAAAGGAAACACTATGAAAAATTTAGAAAATCTAAACTCCCTTGTTGATAAACACACGTTTAATTCAGCAAGAGAACTACCCCACCTATCTAAAAGCATGCTTAACACCTTCTTAATCTGCCCAAAGAAATATTACCTCTACTATGAACTAAAACTTAATCCTGAATTCGTGCCTGAGTCCCTGGTCTTTGGCTCAGCCATCCACAGAGCTGTCGCCGAGCTCTACTTAAACCTAAAAGAAAAAGGAGAAAAACTACCCAAAGAAGAATTAATGTAAGAAGCATCGCCTGTGGAAAACGAAGAAAGGTTAAAAAGCTCTTTTGCAAATATCGCAAAGGAAAACCCCTTAAAAACTTGTCTGAGGCCAAGGCAATGAAGCTTGTTAGTGAGGTGCTGAATATCTAGCAATATCAAAATTTAAATACAGATTCTATTCAGATAATTTTCAATAACATATTCATAGGCACTGGTGTTCTGGCGCTCTGGTGACCTTTTTAGTTGCTAGTTGCTAGCAAAGATAACACCTGGTCTCGCTCCCCAATCTTAAAATTAATTATTATTTATTATTTATTAATTATTGATTATTTTCAACGAAACGTGGGAGAACCCGAACGTTAACGGAAGTAGGCTGGCACAACAAGGGAACAAGAGCGCAAGGGAACAAGTGGTAAGTGGTAAGCTGTAAGTGGTAAGTGGTAAGCTATAAGTGGTAAGTCTGGAAATATCTTCTATCTTGCTGGTAACTGGTGCTCTGGCGACTGGTGACCAAAGTATTCATTGATTATTGAAAATTGATTGTTTTTTCTACCGCTTGTAACGTGGCATTTTTTGCCTCTAAAAGTGCATGTACCTTTTTGCATTATTGTCGCCTGGCACTTTATGGGTTCCTAGAAAAACTATATTACCAAAGTCACTTTATAATGAAATAAATAAAATCCAAACTGACACACTAAATAGCGCCTGGAATTCCGTAGAATTATTTAGTAAAGATCTGAGTTTTGATAAGCTTTGGAAGGATTTTTTACACTTCGTAAAAAATAAAATTAATTAATTATTAATTATTGCTAATTTGGCAAGATCATTGAAACTAATCTATTTCACACAAAATTGAGAGTTGACTATTGACTATTGAAAATTTGATCCTAGATGCTTGATCCTCATGACCGGTGTTCTGAAGTAAAGCAGTTTTTGCTCTCTTATTTTAATAGTGACGTGGCACTTTTCATTTTAACTTTCTTGACACTCACCGGAAGTAGCATGGCACTTTTTACTACCTATATATTCTGAGCTTGAACTTGCGCATTGAACCATTGTCTCCACTCATTTGACTCACTCCTATATCCTTTTGTTCTAGAAACCATTTTGCCACCTATATTATAAATAACTAATTCGTCATAAATACCATCATATGGTTCATGTTCTATACTTATATGAACATTACCATTAGACTTTGTCTCTTTAAGACTATGTTCACTTATATTATATATACTACCATTGACTTCAATTGTTGCACTTGTAAAACCTCTAAAATTTCCGGATTCAGCATTATAATATGTTGCAATAGACTCTCCATTGGCATTGTACATTTCATGATACCCATTCGAACGCTGCATTTTTCTTAAATTTCCATCTTTATCAAAATAAAGTTTACTATCACCAACTTGAGCAACTGCCAAACTCCTAGATTCTTTTTGTAATAAATGCCCCTGTGCTTCCAGTTCTTGATAATAACTCTGTGCTAGTTTTTTACAACCAGGTGAAGAATCAAAACTACAACTAGACCACATTTCACTACAAGCATATTTTGTACTTGAAGAGTCACCCGCACACTCCTCAATCACAGCATCACAACCTTTGGTTGAGGCATCAGCCATGCACTGATCAATTTGAAGAACTGGAGCCTCTGGTGCTTCAGGCTCTTCTACTGCATCAAGCTCTTCAAATTTTAGTTCAGCAGTTGGCAAATCAGGTTGTGCATCTGGAGCTTCTGGTTGAGCTTGAGCTGGAGTTCTGCCTGAAGTATCTGGCTTTTTTGTCCTTGAATCACACCAAGCCTGAACTCCTGCCAAGTTTCCACCGAAGGCACTTAATTCGAATTGATTAAGATAATTTGTACACCTACAATCAATTCTTGCTTCTGATGATTTGCATATTTGGCAGGCTTTATCTGCGGCTTCTCCACATAGTTCTGGTTTTTCTTTTGGACAGCTTCCTCTACCACCAACTAAACCTTTATTAATAAGGGCAATTGCAATTTCCTTTTTTGATTCTAATAGGGCTTTTTGCATTTTATAATAATTTTCATCATATCTAGGATTTGCTGCTGCGTGCTTTTTGGCTTTTCTATTTTGAATTGCAGCTGCTATTCCTGCTCCTATGGCTGTTCCGCCAACTGCTATAGCTGAGCCTATTGCTACTTTCTTGGTTAAATCTGCTTGAGATTTGGCTGCATCCATTTTGGCTTCCATGATTTCTTTCATCATATCTTGCTGAGCTTTAAGTCCATTAAGTTTTCCATCATAAGCTTGTTTTCTATGTCTATTTAGAGATTGAAACTGTTTGAATTTTGCGTATTTTGCTTGATTAGCAGAATTAAAGCCAGGTCCTGCTGACCTAAATCCTTGTCTTTGTGATTCATTGCAACCTGCTAAGAATACAGCAAAAGCTGTTATCAGGATTAATAATGATTTTATTTTGATAATGGGCTTTAGCATTTCCCCTCCGAAAAAGTGGTAAGTGGTAAGTGGTAAGTGGTAAGTATAACTTACGACTTACGACTTACGACTTAAAATTTTCTTAAATCTACAATTATAATATGCATGCCTTGTGCCAAAATATTGCCAGAATTTATGTGCTTTGATTACGGCAAGTTATGTTTTTGGTAATGATTTTTTTATGTTAAAGGTGATTAATTTCTTGAAATATTAAGAATGATCCGCATTGCGCAAGCTATCTTTGGGAAAAGGTGTTCATGAGTGTTTTGTGCTTAATTTGGACATTTTTTTTACCACAGAGTTAGGAAAAAAAGTATTTTAAATTCCATTTAAAATACTTTTTTAAGATTTTTTCTAGACCACTGTTATTTTCACCCACATACTAAAAAGAGTAAAAAATTCATTCAACAAAAACTCCTAAAAAATAACTTTAAAGTAAAACTTTAAAGTCATTTTTTTCTTATCTCTGTGTCTCTGTGCCCCTGTGGTAATATAAAATACTTTCAACCATTCAAAAAGCATGCATTTAGATAAGTTACTGAATATATAAAAAATGGAATTAAATTTTTACAATAAACTCTGAAACCTGCTTTCCATTTTATCACCAGCAACCAGCACTTATTAAAAATTTATTGAAATCCCATAATATTTTAGCTAAGATAGAGTTGTTTTTTATGTTAAACTTTTTTATGTTAAATAGAAAAAAGGTTATTATTAATGCAAATTCACATTCCAGCTTATATTGCTTTTTTATCAAAAAGTAAAAAATGTAGTAAAAGAACGATTGAGCTTTATAAAAGGCGACTTGATGAATTTCAGGAGTATTTTGAAGGCAAAATCGCTTCAGAATTAAAAACCAAGGACCTTGATAAATTCTTGGATAAGGTAAAAAAAACCAATATTTCTTCACAAACTTTCAATCAATATGTATCAACAATAAAAGGATTTTTTAAGTATTTAGCTAAAATTGAAAAATTTGAAAATATTGCCCAGGATGTGAAAACAGAGAGAATTGAAAAAGTTGAAAAAGTTTCTGATAACTCAATCTCTATATTTCTTGATAATTTAGAAAAACTTGAGGATCCCAGAAAAACAATCTTTCTTATCTATATATGCCTTGGACTTAATACTGAACAAATTTCTAAACTTAAAAAAGATGATATTATCATTGAGGATGAAAGAATTGGTATTAAATTATCTTCAGAAAAAGAAAAAGATAATAAATATAATTATTATATAACAGCAAATAATAAATATGGTGATCGCCTAAGCAGGGAAATAATTGAAGCAAAAGCTAAATCTAAAAAATTTCTTTTTGAAACTTCCTCATCAAAGCCATTAACACGGCCACATTTTATTTATATTTTTAATCAATTTAAAAAGTACATACCAGAAAAATGTTCTTCTATTTTAAAAGTAAAATCTGACAAATTTCTTTTAAAAGAAGAAATTGAGCTTGATAAAAGTTTGGGTGGAGTTATTGGAAAAAGATATAAGCTTGAAAGGCTACTGGGAACTGGAGCTTCTTGTAATGTGTACTTAGCCTATGACCTTGAAAAAGAAACTCATCTTGCACTAAAACTTCTTAATCCTCAGAAATTTAATCCTGATTCTGTTAAACTTTTTAAAGAAGAGTTTTCTATTGTAAGCAAATTAAACCATCCTTTAATAGCCCCTGTTTATGATTTTGCCTATATTCGTGATATAGATAGATTTTATTTTACCATGCAGTACATAGACTTTGATCCTTTATCCACCCTTATTCGAAAAATTACCATAAGAGATGCTGCAATTATTATTTATAATATTTTGGATCTTTTGGCTTATATTAAATTGAAAAATCTTGTTCATTATGATATCAAGCCATCAAACATCATGTTCAAATCACATTCTGACAATGAAATTGAAATTAAATTAATAGACTTTGGCTTTGCTTCAACAAAAAAAGATAACATCGCAAGAGGCACCTTTTTGTTTTCAGCACCAGAAATTTTGCTTGATAAAAATGCCTGTGCTACCTCTGATCTTTATTCTCTTGGCATCAGTATTTATCATGTGCTTACTGGCAAATTCCCATTTTCCTTTGATAGTTTTGATAATTATATGGATGATATAGAAAATGATAAAGCTATACCGATTTCAAATTTTGTTAAAAATATTCCTGACCAATTTGAAGCTATTATCTCAAAAATGATAGAATATGATCCCAGGAAGCGCTATCAATCAGAAAAAGAAGCAATTAATGAGCTAGATGAATTTATAAAAGGTGAATTATTAACAAGCGCTGAACTATCTCAAAAGCTTAGCATTTCCATTCCATCTTTTATTGGCAGAGAAAATGAAATTGAAAAATTAAAAAGAGGCTTTAATCTAACTTTTTCAAAAGATCTTAAAGATACTCGAGCTCTTAATATAACAACTATTTCCGGTGAATCTGGAATTGGCAAGCAGCGATTAACTGAAGAGCTTTTAAACCATGCACACTTGGCTGAAGCTGAGACAATGCAACTGACCTTGACTGAAGATAATGCCCTTAATGATATTATTGAATTTTGTTCGCCAAAACGAAAAATTTCTGAAGATATTAATTTAATCTCAGAAGGTCCAACAGCCATTAAATCTTCTGTTTTGAAAAGACTTTCAGAAAGATTTTATAAGTATATCACAAACCATTCAAGGCTTTTAATAATTAATAATGCTGAATACCTTACCAAGGATCAAATAATATTTTTTAGATTCTTTCTTGATGAATTAAAGTACCTTAAAAATCGATTAATGATTATTATTACTTTAAATTCTGATAAAGGAAGAGCTGACACTGTTGGCTCAACAATAAAGAGCAGGGTGCCCTATTTTGCAAGGGCAGATGAAATCCACCTTAGTCGATTTTCCAAAGAAAATACAGAACAAATTATTAGCTCTTCTTTGAGCAAGAAAATCTCTGATGAACTTTTAGAACAAGTCTACATTTCTTCTGGAGGAAATCCTGGATACATAATAATTATTCTTTCTAATCTTTTGGAAAAATCAGCGCTTACTGTTAAAAATAAAACAATAAATTTAAAAAGAGTTGAGTTTGAGGAAATACCTACAAATATCGTAGATATCGTATCTGAAAGAATCAAATCACTTGACCCTGTTCAAAGAACAATTGTCTTTATTGTTTCTGAATTTGAATCAGCTATTACTATTAATTCACTTTTTTCTATGATTCAAAGAATGGACAGACCAATGTCACATGGTGATTTGCTATTGAAAGTTGAAAACCTAATTGCTAGAAATTTTTTGACCATGAAGAAATTGCAATTAGCATCTCAATCTTCATCTTCAATAGCAGGTGAAGTAAACATCCTATCTCTTGCTGATAATTTATTAAAAGATTCTGTAAAAATTATTATTGGAAAAAAAGAAGCAAAGCAAATCCATAAGGCAATCGCCCAAGAACTTGAAGAATACCATCAATTTGAAGATAAATATAAAGAATCAATAGCTCATCATTTCCTGCAAGCTTCTGAAAATGCAAAAGCCACTATATATTCTCAAGAAGCAGCAATATACTACCAGGATAATGGCCTACTCGAAAAAGCTGTGGATATGTATCAAATGACCCTCCTATCTTTGGGTGCAATTGATACCCGAGAAAAGGAAAACATAAAAGAGAACTGTTTTCTTGAGCTCGGAAAACTAATGCTAAAACTTGGAGAATTTGCTAAATCTGAGGAATACTTATCAAGAATAGAAGCAATGATTATTGATCCACACAAAAAGGCACGTATTTTATCAAGTCTTGGTCTACTCAAAACCAGAAAGGGCCAAATAGCTGAGGGTATTGAAATATATGATGAAGCTATTAAGTTAGCAAAAGATGATAAAATTGAGGATGTTTTTGTTGAAGTTACCCTATTAAAAGTAACAGCGCTTTTATCTTTATCAAACTACAAGGAAGCAAATGACTTAATTGAAAATTTAAAAAAATCAGCAAATATTTCCGAAAAAGATAAGATTACTCTTTTTAATCTCTCAGGACTGCTTAATTATTATAAAGGTGATTTTACCAAAGCCCAAGCTGACTTTAGGCTTTCTCTGGAGTTTTCTGAGGACCTTGGAAACATAGCAAGCATTATGAGAATTCAAAATAACATTGGTATGATACACTTCCAAATGTCAAATCTAGCAGAAGCAATAGCTTGGTATGATAAGGCAATTGAATTATCCATAAAATCTTCTGACATTTTTGGAAGAGCAATAATCTTGCAAAACAAAGGTAATTGCTTTTTGCAAATAGGTAATCTGGCGAAATCTCTTGAAATATACATGGAATCTTACAATATATTCTTAAACCTTGATAAACCAATGGAAATGGAATCTGGTATTTTTAATATTGGTCTAATATATCGTGATATGGGTGATTTAAAAAACGCAGCTAAATATGCTCAGGACTCTTTAAATTTATCCATTTTAAGAAACAACACCCAGCTGACAGGCTATAATTATGGCCTTTTTGGAGATATAAATTATTATAAAGGTGAATATGACAATGCACTTACCTATTATCAGAAAGCTTCAGAAATTTTCAAATCCTTAAACCTAAATACTGCATACGCTGAAACTCTTTTAAACATAGTACATATTAAGAAAATTTCTGGAAAAACAGATCAAATTGAGAGCTATTTAAACCAAGCAAGACAAATATGTGAACACGATTACAAACTAAATGTTTTTGCAGATCTACTTGCTGCAAAAATTGCCTTATCAAACGATGACCTTAAAACCTGCAAGAAACTTATTGATAGAATAGATTTATCTGGAATTGACGGTTTAACATATCAAACAAGAATATTGCTGCATGAACTATATGGTAAATTTTATTTAGCAACTGGAAAAATTAAAGAAGCTAAAAAACAATCAGAAAGTCTAGAAATCATTATAAATAGCATTCTTGAAAACATTCCTGAAACTTTAAAACCAAACTTCTTACATTTGCCTTTAATTAAACCAGCTACTGAATTTATTAATGAAATAAAATATTCCAAAGAAGGCATTACTGATCATTCAAAGTTAAAAAAGATATTAGAAATAAATATGAATTTATCAAGTGAGTTTAATTTAAAAAACTTACTTGATATGATTATTGATAATGCTATTATTTTTTCAGGAGCAAAACGCGGATTTATTTTAATGAAGGCTTTGGATGGAGACATTCTAAAAGTTGAAGTCGCTAGAAATTTTAAACAAAAAGATATTGCTGATTATGTCCAAGAAATATCTTCAACAATTTTTAATCAAACAATAAATTATGATAAAATTATTAATATTGAAAATGCCACTGAGGACTTTTTTGAATCAAAAAGCATTCAAAAACTTAAATTAAAATCCGTTATTTCATTTCCTTTAATAGATTCTGGAAAAGTAATTGGCTCTGTGTATCTTGATGATCCTACTCAAGTTGGTGCTTTCAATGATATTGACATTGATTTACTCTCAAACCTTGCAAGACAGGCATCCTTAGCAATATCAAACTCCAAGCTTGTATCAAGCCTTAAAAACAAGAATGAACAAATTAGTGTACTCAATGAAAAACTTGAAAACAGATTAATGATTACAGAAGAAGGCAAGGAAATTGCTGAAGAGACAATTAAGGCAAAAACTATTAATGAAGCCGCTAAATATGACTATAAAAAGATAATCTCACAAAGCCCAAAGATGATGGAAATATTTGAAATCCTAGATAAGGTCAATAAAAGTGATTTTCCAGTATTAATAATAGGTGAAAGTGGTACAGGAAAAGAGCTAATAGCAAGAGCTATTCATTTTAATGGAATGAGAAATGACAATCAATTTCTCACAGAAAACTGTGGAGCTTTAACTGAAAGCATCTTAGAAAGTGAACTTTTTGGCTATGTCAAAGGTGCCTTTACAGATGCAGTTAGAGACAAACGTGGTATTTTTGAACTTGCTGACAAAGGAACTTTATTTCTGGATGAAATTGGTGAAATGTCAGTTGAAATGCAGAAAAAACTTCTAAGAGCCATACAATACGGAGAAATCAGACGTGTTGGTGGAAATAAAAGTATTAGAGTTGATGTTAGAATTATTTCAGCAACTAATAGAAATCTTAATCAAATGGTTGATGAAGGCAAGTTCCGTGAAGATTTATATTTCAGAATTAATGTTATTGAAATAAAGATTCCACCCCTGCGCGATAGACTAGAAGATATTCCTCTATTAGTTGATTATTTCCTAAAAAAACATGATACAGATCATTCAAAGCAAATTGATAAATCAGTATTAAATCTTTTTACAAAATATACCTGGCCAGGAAATATTCGAGAACTTGAAAATGAAATAAAAAGATTGATTGTATTAACTGAAGGGGATGTTATTAACTCTAGCTTGCTTGAAATGGACAAAAGATTTTCACAAAGCCCACATAGTGCTCATGGTAAAAAACTTTCTGAAATTGAAAAACAAGCTATTGAAACTGCTCTGATTGAATGCAATGGTAACAAGGCAAAAGCTGCAACTTTACTAGGTATAGCAAGACAGACCCTAAACGTTAAAATGAAAAAATATGGAATTGCTGATATATCTTATTAAAAAAACTTTATCCTCTAAAAAACAAGAAAACAAGATAGAAACAATAGAAAATTACAAATAAAAGACCTTCTTTCTTTTCAATCGTAAACTTTTCTTTTCCTATAAAAATGAAGATAAATAATAAGCACGATGCTATAATATTGACAAAGATATCCATATTACTTTTTCCATAAAAAGGCATTTCCTTTATTGCAGCTGAAAATCCTAGTGCGCACAAGATATTTAAAATGTTAGATCCTATAATATTTCCGACAATAATGCCTGATTTTCTCTTTAAAGCTGCCATAATACAAGTAACAATTTCAGGAAGGCTTGTTCCAATTGCCACTAAGGTTAGCCCTATAAAGGCCTGGCTTGCGCCCATTGCAATGGATATTTTTACAGCGCCATCAATAACCCATTTAGCTCCCAAATTCAATGCAATTAAACCACCAATAACAGCAATAGTAGCTATCTTAACATTTTTAAATTTATTATCAGAATCAGTTAATTCAGCTTTTTCTCGGTTATCCTTGGCTTGCTTTATAATGTAAAACAAAAATCCTATAAAAAGGATTGATAAAAATAAGCCTTCAATCTGAGAAAGCGTAGATGGATTTGAATTATCAAACGAGGTATTTGCAATTAAGCAAAGAAGTAAAATTGCCAAAAAGCTAAAAGTAATTTCTTTTTTTATGGTTGATCTTAGCACTTTCACCGGCCATATTATAGCAGCAATTCCAATTCCAAGGGAAATATTTACTATGTTACTTCCTAGGATATCACCAATTGCAATATCAGCCTGTCCTTGAAAACTTGAGATAAACGAGATAATTATTTCAGGTGCGCTCGTACCAATAGATACAATAGTAAAACCAATTACTAAATCGGAAATACCCATTTTCTTTGCAAGATAGGAAGATCCCTCAACAAGATAATCGGAACCCTTTATGAGTAAAACAAAACCTATAAAAAAGAGAATATATGAAAGCATGCTCATTCTTATTTTATTAAACTAAAATAACTTTATAAGTCTTATTAAAAATAGTCTACTGAAATTTTATGTTCTATGCCTTCATAGCAACAATGCCACCAAAAAAGCTACTCATTTGCCAGTGGTTTGTTACCCAAAAACCACCTTCTGATAAAGCTGCTTTCCAATCACTCAAAGAAGCAGGATGACCCGTTTCTAGTTTACTTAAGAAATCCTCTTTAATATATTCCCAAAATGCTCCATAGTATTCAGAGGCCTGAGCGCAAATAGTTGATTTATTATAAGTAAAAGTATCAGAAGTTTCATCATTAAGAATAAAATCCTCAATTAACAATAAAGCATACTGGCTAAAATGTTTCGCGATTTTTTTAAAGAACTCAACTTTACCTGCTTTATCTAATCTACTTATTGTAGCATAGGAATAAGCCTTGTTAACAGTTAATTTCCTTAGATTACATTCAAGGGGGTTTTCATTAATTATTTCAGCATTATTTAAACCTGCTATTTTTATTTTAGCCCAAGATATTGCATCACTATCATTTTCATAACTATAAGCTTTTTTCACTTTCTGGCTAGCACTGTAAATAATTTCCCCATCAACTATACCTAATTGTACAAACGTATCATTAGAGTTTAGAGATAGCTTTTCAATGCATCTATCTACCCTATTTTGATTGAACAAATAAAGATCATTATTTTTAATAATGTTTTTATTATATTTCCAAATTCCTGACAATTCTCTCATTACAAACCTCCTTAATAAGTCGTAAGTCGTAAGCAGTAAGTGGTAAGTTAGAAGTTGAAAGTGTAACAAAATCATTGCTAATAATTGAGCAAAGATAAGTTGCAACTCAACAATCAATCAAACCATTACCAATAAATTTTAATAGTTTTTTGTATACCCTACAAAATCCATGCCAAAACAATCTGTTTTTTTCAGTCACAATAACTAGTTGTATTCTCAGGGTTATTGACCTTAAAAAGAATATTGAAAAATCTTACGCTGGTGTCATTATAGCATTTAGTATGCTACAAGAGTTGGAGTATTTAGTTAAAGAAATTATTTTTGTCAACCATTCAAATCAATAAATTTTTGCATATCATCTGGTAGCCCTGTGTTTAATAGTACTTCAGAGCCATTTGCAGGATGTTTTATTTTCAATGAAGAAGCATGAAGGGCGTGTCTATTTAAATATAGATCAGCGGGAAGATCATGTAATCTGCCCTCATAATTCAACAGGAAATACTCTTCATTAGGTCCATAAAGCTTATCCCCAACTATAGGACAGCCAATACACTTTAAATGGACTCGTATTTGATGCTGCTTGCCTGAGCATGGCTTTATCCTTAGCAATGAAAAGTCTCCTAATTTCTTTATCAATTCATATCTGGTCTTTACGTGAAGGTTGTTGTTTAGATCAACGGCTTTCTTAATCTTTATTATGGATTTAGAATCATCGACTATATCTCCTGAGATACAAGCCTTATTGTCAGCTGGCTTACCGCATACTATAGCAAGATATTCTTTTTCAACCTCCCTGTTTTCAAACTGTAGAGCAAGTTCTGTGTGAATATCTGGATTTTTTGTTAGCAATAAAACACCACTTGTCTCAAAATCTAAGCGATGAACTAATCTAAAATTATCAGTAATTTCTTTTATTCCGCCTTGCTCCAAAAGCTGTTTTCTTAGAATTGTTAAAACATTATCATGGAAATGTCTTTTAGTTGAATGTACAGCTAGACAGGCTGGCTTATTAATTGCCAGCAAATCATCATCTTCATAAATAATTTCTAATTTTCCTTGAAAAAGAGCTTGGGCATTTGGATCAGCGTGAATTGCAATATGAATAAAATCTAAATTTTTTAGTTTTTTCGAAGCCTTTGTTTTTTGTCCATTTAATAAAACTATGCCTTTTTTAATATCATAAACAACTTTATTTCGAGATCTCCAGGGAAGTTGCAAAGCAATAAACGAATCAATTCTTTCCCCCTCATAATGCGGTGTAACTTTCAAAATTATCTCATGCATTTTACCGTACTATTCTAATTAATTATTAATTATTAATTATTGATTATTGATTATTTTAACCCCCAACTCCCAAACACCCCTTACCTACTCCACCTTAACCAAAAACGCCTCATACCCTTCTTTCTTCAAAAACCTGATATCACGTCTTGCAACACCCTCATGCTTGAATTCACCAATTCTAATTTTAAAAAGATTATCCTCTTCAACTATTGTCACATCTTTTCTATCATATTTAATTTGTTTTTTCATAATTTCTGCATAATTTCTATTTTCAAAAGATGCTAATTGAATATAATATCTGGTTGTTGCAAGATTAGGTGGACTTGTATAATAAATAACTTCAACCCTTGCAACGCCATTACTGAGCATTCCAATCTTAGAAGCCGCTGCCTTTGAAAGGTCAATTACCCTACCTTTTACATAAGGACCTCGGTCATTAATTCTAACCTCGCACGACTTCCCATTTTCAAGATTTTTTACAATGGCCATTGTTCCAAGCTTTACAGTTTTATGGGCAGCTGTCATCTTATACATATCATAAACTTCGCCATTTGCAGTAAGCTTGCCATTAAAACCTGGCCCATACCAAGATGCATGACCCTGTTCAACAAATTGATCACCTCGCATAACTGGACCACTTTTTAGGACACAAGAAGTGAGGAAGCACATTGAGATAAATGTTAAATTTAAAACGAAGATTAAGATTTTGGCTTTGTTTTTGGTTTTTGTAAACATAGTATTTATTAACTTTTCTCTACTTGTTCAACAAATTTATAAGCAGCATAAATTTCGCCAGCTAGACCAAGACCAGGAAGTATAGAATTCCCCATAAAGAACATGTTTTTAAATTTAGTTTCTATGGCAACTTTTAAAATATCGCTAATTCCCCTGCCTTGAATTTCATAAATGTTGTTATATTCTGATTCAAGTTGAGCTTCAAAATATTCTCTTTCAGGAAGTTTTCTTTTTTTCTTTTCACTATAATCTGGGCATGAAAAAACATAGTGCTGATCAAAAAAAGGAATAATATTTTTTAATTCTCTATAAACATTTTCACCAATTTCTAAATATTTATCAAAATCAATATTTTCACCATTCCTAGCAAAAGCAGAAACAAACAAAGCATTTGTAAATTTTTTTGATGAACTATCTTTGGACATCTCAACATTTATAATGGTAATTGGAGTTGATTCAACGCCTAAATCATTAAAATAAGCAAGATGTCGACCCATCCCTTCTGGAATCCCTGTTCTATCAATTTCAAAATAATAATTTAATCTCTTATAACGAATAAATGGTAAATTGATAGAAAACTGCTGTATTTTATCAGCAAAGATTTTATTATAACCATTTAAAATAAAGTGTTTCCCCTTTACTACATCATTATCATTTAATTCAATTTGTTTTATTAAGCTACCTGATGTTTTTATGTTTGGCACTTCATCAATATATTTCACCTCTCCAAGAAAATGTTTTATTTGATCTATAATTACTTCTTTGAAATTTTCAATACAACAAAGTTCTGGATAAGGGTCTTCATCTGGTACTTGTAGATTCCAGGAAAGAGTATAAGGATTAAGACTTGGATTTACTGTATTAGAAAACAGCAGATGATTTGCCATGGTGAATTGTTCTAAATCAGGATTTTCTCTTATCCATTTCATAGTTGTAATTATATCATGATTCCTTAAAAAAGAAGGTAGATTACTTTTTTTCAATTTTTTATTTAAACCTTGTTTTGCCCAAAAACCATTGTGTTTTACAAGTAAATTTTTTGATAAAAATCTCTCTAATTCACGATTAATATTTTTAGCATAATTTAAAAAAGAGGACATAGTTTCACAGGAATCAGGAATCTCATATTTCAATTCATCTAAATATTCCTTAAATCCATTTTTCAAATCAATCCTTGCATCAGGCAAAAGAACTTGAAAACAAGGGTCAATTCTATTAGGAGGTTTTGTCATAATAACAGATTTGGCACAAAACTTTCTAAACCAAGTACCATGTTCTATTCCATTTAAGCAAAGTGGTGAATGAGAAAAGCTTTTTTTCATGTAGCTAATAGGTTTTGATTTCTCAGGAATTAACACTTGAATATCAGCGCCTTTTCTAGCCATCATTACTGCAACAGCAAGTCCTGCTAAAGAATCACCCATTATTATAAAATCGTAAAAGTGGCCTTTCATAAGCTCCTGTTTTCACAAATATATTTTCAAATTAAAAGTACTATATTGTTTTTATCCCAAAGTGTCAATTTTAGATTGCACAAAACACTTGACATAATGCGACATCGTATGTTAGAAATCTCCTCAATTCATTAAACAAATTAAAGTATTTTGGGAGTTTTTGATATGAAAAAATTAATTTTAGCATTATTAATTTTGTCATTTAGTTCAATCTTTTTTGCTGGCTGTGGATATGATGACTATCCTCCATATTATAGCTATCAAAACTATTATGCCTCAGAATATTCATTGGGATATTATTATTCTGATTATGAGTATGACTGGAACTATTATACTGAATATGATTATGACTGGGATGGGGTTCCAGATTATTATGATTACTGTCCATATAGAGCTGGTGATGCTTATAATTATGGCTGTCCTTATACAAAATACTACATGACCTGTACAAATTGCTGTTCCTGGTTAAGAGGAAATAAGGCTAGATATTATTATTATTGGTCTTGGTATTATTTGCCTGATAGTTGTTATTGGTAGTTGGTAAGTGGTAAGTGATAAGTCGTAAGTGGTAAGTTCTATAATTGCAAACCTATCTTTCTAAGATTTTACTAATTCTTCCTAAAGCTTTGTCAATGTTTTCAATTGAATTGGCGTATGAAAATCTTAAGTAACCTTCTCCATATTTTCCAAAAGCAGATCCAGCGAGTGCTGCAATTCCGGCTTCTTCAAGTAAGAGTTTTTCAATTTCCTTTGAAGTCATGCCTGTTTCAGTAATATTGGGGAATACATAGAAAGCACCCTTTGGTTTGATACAAGTAATACCTTTAATTGAATTTAAACCATCAACAAAAAAGTCTCTTCTTTTTCTAAACTCTTCAACCATTGCTAATACTTCATCTTGAGGGCCTTTTAGGGCTTCAATTCCAGCAACTTGTGAAAAAGCAGCTGTACAAGAGTGACAATTTATAGATAGCTTGGCAATTTGTACAGCTAACGGTTCTGGCATAATGCCATACCCTAATCTCCAGCCTGTCATTGCAAAAGTCTTTGAATAGCCATTTAAAATAATGGTCTTTTCAAGCATTCCTTCAAACTGTGTTATACTGGTATGCTCAAAGTTATCATAAATAATTCTATCATAAATTTCATCTGATAATACCCAAATATCTTTATCTTTTAAAATATTCGCAATCTTTTGCATATCATCTTTTTCAAGCACGCCACCTGTTGGATTTTGAGGTGTGTTAATAATAACCATTTTTGTTTTATCTGTAATTAGTGATGCGAATTCTTCAACATCAAAAGCAAAGTTTTTTTCTTCTCTTAAAGGAATTGGAACTGCCTTTGCACCTAAAAAATTAATAACTGATTCATAAATAGGAAATCCAGGATTTGGATAAATTACTTCATCCCCTTCATTTACTAAAGCTAACATTGCATAAAACATTGTTGGTTTTCCACCTGGAACAACAACAACATTTTCAAGTTTCACATCTATATTTCTAGTTTTATTCATTTCCTCAGCAATGGTTTGCCTTAGTTGTGGAAGTCCTGGAGCAGGATTATAGTGAGTAAAGCCATCATCAAGAGCTTTTTGAGCTGCCTTAATAATATTTTTAGGAGTATCAAAATCAGGTTCTCCTATTTCCAGGTGAATAATATCTTTTCCTTGTGCTTCTAAAGCCTTTGCTTTTGCCAAAACTTCAAATGCACTTTCTGTTCCAAGTCTACTCATTCTTTCGGCTAATATCATTTTTTAACCCCTTGTAGTTAAGTTATAAGTCGTAAGTCGTAAGTCGTAAGTTTTAATTACTAATTATACGAAACTCACATGTTTTTGCCTAACAAATCAAAATCTGGAATGCAAGCAAATATAGATAAGCAAACCAATACTCAAAACTTACCACTTACCTCTTACCACTTACCACTTTTCCTCATCTCATACCACCTCTTACAGCATTCCTCCAAAAAACCCAGCTTATCATAAGCTTCTTTCATGCTTTCTCCACATGTTATTGTCCCATGCCTTGTAAGGATTATTGAGTCATATTTTTCGATTAGATTTTCAATTGACTCAGGTACTGCAAAAGTTGATGGAGTAGCATAAGGTGCAATCGCTACAGGCTTGGGAAATAAAATTGAATTATCAATTATTACTTCCTCTTTTGACTCATAGGCAAGTGAAATTAAAACAGAATAAACAGGGTGAGCGTGAATTATTGCATTCACATCAGGTCTTTTTTTATAAACTAAAGTGTGTAATCTTATTTCAGAAGAAGCCCTGGATAGCCCCCTTTGTCTAGCACCATCTTCATTAACTACAATCAGATCAACTGCTTTCAAGTTGTGTTTGCCGAGACCTGAAGGGCTGACAAGTATAGTTTTATCTCTAAGCCTGCAAGACAAATTTCCATCATTCGCGCAAAGAAAGCCAGAATCATAGCACTTCTTCCCAAAGGCAACAATATCAATAGCTGATTGTTTTTCTGAAATAATCATAGTGACTTTTGTTATAGTTTTTTTTCAAAGGAATCAATGTTTTTTTACCTGAATTTTGAGTTTTGAACTTTGCTTTCTAAGTTCTAATTCCTTGACAAAGATTGATAATAAAAAAATAATATATTAACCTGTTTTTTTAAAGGAGAATTACTATCAAGACTATAGATGTAAAATTCTTTGATATTAAAGAATTCTTAGTTGAATATTCAGATAATATCTCAAAGGGTGGAATATATGTTAAAACCCAAAAACCACTTGAGATTAAAACTAAGGTTAATATTAATATATATCTTCCAGAAAGAGAGGACCCAATTGCTTTTGAGGGCATTGTTGTTAATGCAATGACACCTGAAAACGCCAAAAAAGCAAAAAAATCTCCTGGAATGGGAATAAAATTTGATCCCTTTGATGAGGAAAAAGAAGCCTTATTTTTTTCCTATCTACAAAAACTAACTTAATAAAATATAAAAATATGGATTTCATTGATCTACAGATACAGGATTATCAAAAAACATATGAGTTTCAAATAACACTAGTTAAAAAACGTCTAAATGATGAAATTAGTGATACAGTTATTTTTGTTGAGCATCCTCATACTCTCACTTTTGGCAAAAGAGGTGTTACTGAAAACATTCTTGTAGCAAATGAAATTTTAGCAGATAATAAAATCACAATAGTAGAAACTGAAAGAGGTGGTGATATAACTTATCACGGACCTGGTCAACTAGTATGCTATCCAATCTTTAAATTAAACACAGATTATAAAAAAATAAAATCACATATTCACAAGCTTGAAAAAATTATTATAGATCTATTAGAAAAATATAAAATTCAGGCCAAACAAAAAGAAAATTATATTGGAGCCTGGGTAGATAACAAAAAAATAGCATCAATAGGGGTAGCTGTGAAAAAATGGGTCACATTTCATGGTTTTGCCCTAAATGTTTCAACAGATCTTTCGTATTTTAATTTAATCAATCCATGTGGTTTGAATGAGATTAAAATGACTTCAATGGAAAAAATACTTGAAAATAAAGTAAACATGAATGAATTAAAACAAAATTTAGTGATAATTTTCAATAAAACTCACTTAGAATAATAAATTCCGAATACTGAATACCTAATACTAAACACTTTTCCATTAATCATTTGACTAATTTTACTAAGAAAATAGAATCAATCCATTATTATAATATTTACCGAAAGAATTATAAATTATGGAAGAAGATAAAATAAAGGAACTTTCTTCGTCTAAGATGCTTGCATATTCTGTTCGTGAGTGGTGGGTTTATAAAGTTATTAAACCTTTTGAAGACTATTGTATTGAAATAGAGATATCTCCAAACTTTTTAACAATATTTGGTTTTGCACTAAATGTAATAGCTGGATATTTATTTTCTATAGGTTATTTCTTTTTTGCTGGAGTTGTAATTCTTTTGGCTGGAAACTTTGACTTTCTGGATGGAAGAGTAGCAAGGGCTACGAAAAAAACTACTGTAACAGGGGCTTACTTTGATTCAGTTCTCGATAGATATGCAGATGCTGCCCTTTACACAGGCTTAATATTTTTCTATAGAGAATCCTGGGTAATGTTTTTTGCACTAGCAGCATTACTAGGCTCTCTAATGGTTAGCTATACAAAGTCAAGAGCTGAAACATTAAATATCGATTGCAAGGTTGGCTTAATGCAAAGACCTGAAAGAATAGTTTATCTCGGAATTGGATCCTTATTTAGCTCATTAATAACAGTTAGCCTTATGCCATTTGCTACTGATCCCCATCATGTTCCTCAACATCTTTTAATTGGTGTAATTGTTATCTTAAGTGTACTAACAAACTATACAGCATTGCAAAGAATCATTCATGTTGTTAGACAAATTGACAAAATTAATGAAAAAAACAAAACAGGATAGTTTTTTTGGACGAAAAAACAAAAATATTAATTGTTGATGATGATATTGAAACTATAAATTTACTTAAATTACAGTTGGGCAATCAAAATTATGCTGTCCAAGAAGCCTTGAATGGTGAAACTGCTATTAAAATGGCAAGAACCTTTTCTCCTGATATAATTTTACTCGACCTTACAATGCCTAATATGAATGGTTTTGAAGTCTGTGAATTTTTACGTAAAGGTTTCGAAACCTCACAAATAATCATTATTATGTTAACTGGAAATTCCGATATAGAAAGTCTTAGAAAAGGTGTTTTAGCAGGAGCTGATGATTATATAACAAAACCATATAGCGCAACAGAATTGATTGCCAGAATTAATATGGCCTTCCTTAGAAAACAACATAGCATAGATGTTAACCCAACAACACTACTGCCAGGAAACAACCTCATCCACAAAACACTGCAAACTAAGTTTACACAAAAAAATAAGTTCGCACTTTGCTATGCAGATATTGATAATTTCAAATCCTATAATGATAAGTATGGCTATGACAAAGGAAATGAAATAATAAAAAAAGTTGGAGCACTTATTCTAGCTTCAGTGAAAGAATTTGGCACTAGTGATGATTTTATTGGCCATATTGGTGGAGATGATTTCATAATAATAAGTTCAATGAAACATTATGAAAATATTTGCAGATATTTAATTAAAGCTTTTGATGAATTTATTATTAAATGTTATAATAGCAATGATAGAAGGCTTGGATATATAATAGGTTTAGATAGGTCTGGAAATGAAAATAAGTTTCCATTAATGACCTTATCAATTGGTATAACTGACGGCTACAGAAAAGGTTTAAAAAGCTATTATGAAATTATTGACTCTGCAAATGACATGAAAAAATATGCCAAAGGTTTTACTGGATCTGTTTATAAGTTAAACTTAAGAAAAACATAAAACTATGAATAAAAAAATACTTTTAATTGATGATGAGCTTGATGTTCTCTTTCTTCTAAGAAAGATACTTGAATCTGATAATTATCAACTTGAATCAGCGATGAACGCCAAAGAAGGACTTGAAAAGGCTCTTTCTTTTAAACCAGATCTTATACTTCTTGATATTATGCTCCCTGAAAAAAGTGGTTTTGATTTTTTTCAGGACTTAAAGAAAAATAAAATACTAAATAAAAAACCAATAATCTTTCTCAGTGCAAAATCAGACAGTGAATCCAAATTAAAAGGTTTAAATCTTGGAGCAATTGATTATATTACAAAACCCTTTAACTCCAGGGAGCTCCTGGTAAGAATTCACAATTTTTTTAAAATTACAAGACTTGAACAAGACCTCATTAAAGCAAATAAGAATCTTCATAAAACTTATATGAACACAATTTATGGCCTTGGTATTGCTGTAGAAATGAATGATCCGACAACTAATGGACATTGTAAAAGAGTTTCTGAGCTAGCAGAAAAAATTGGCCAAAATCTGGGTTTAAAAGGTAAAGAGCTTGAATTTTTAAAAATAGCTGCAATTTTACATGACCTTGGCAAGGTAGCAATACCTTCAGAAATTCTAAATAAAAAAGGCAGTCTAACAAAAATAGAATTTGAAATAATAAAAACTCACACTGTGATGGGTGCACAAATTCTTGAGTCTATGAAGTTCTCTCCAAAAATAGTGAAAGGTGTTCTACATCATCATGAAATGCATGATGGAAGTGGTTATCCAAAAGGTCTTTCAAAGAATAAAATTCCTCTTTTTGCTAAAATTATTTCAGTTGTTGATGCTTATGATGCTATTACAACTAAAAGACCATATAAAAAAGCTAGAAGCAAAATTAATGCTTATAAAGAAATTAATAAATTGTCTGGAAAGCTATATGATCCTATCGTTGTAGATGCTTTTAATGAAGTCATTAAAAACATGAAATAAAACTGTTGATAATCAAGGAGATAAATCATTGGGGAAAATATATAAAAATATTTTGGAACTAGTGGGAAATACTCCCTTAGTTGAGTTAAATAAACTTTCATCTGATTTACCTGGCAAGGTTTTAGCTAAAATTGAAACATTTAATCCATGTTCAAGCGTAAAAGATAGAATAGCACTTGCAATGATCAATGATGCCCAAGAAAAAGGGATTATTAATCAAGATACGACAATTATTGAACCAACAAGTGGTAATACAGGAATTGGGCTTGCAATGGTTTGTGCTTCAAAAGAATATAAGTTAGAACTTACAATGCCAGATACAATGAGCATTGAAAGAAGAAAATTGCTTGCAGCCTTTGGAGCTAAAATTATTCTTACTGATGGAAAACTTGGAATGAAGGGAGCAATAAGTAAAGCTCAAGAGATTTTACATGATAATGAAAATTATTTCATGCCTCAACAGTTTCAAAATCCAGCTAACCCTAACATCCATAAAACAACTACTGCAGAAGAAATATGGAGTGATACAGATGGCAATATAGACATTTTTGTTTCAGGTGTTGGTACTGGTGGAACTATTACTGGGGTAGGCCTAATTTTAAAAAATCGAAATCCTGACTTAACGTTGATTGCAGTTGAACCTGAAGATTCAGCTGTTTTATCAGGAGAAAACCCAGGACCACATAAGCTACAGGGAATTGGTGCAGGTTTCATACCTGAAGTCCTTAAACTTGAAATAATTGATAAAATTATTAAAGTAAGCACAAAAAATGCTTTTTTTGCTGCTAATCTTGCTGCACGAAAAGAAGGGATTTTAACTGGCATTTCATCAGGAGCCGCACTATGGGCAGCCCTTGCTGAAGCTAAGAAAGAAGAAAATAGAGGCAAGGTAATAGTTGTGCTCTTGCCAGACACTGGGGAAAGATACTTAAGTACTAATCTATTTGATCATTTAGAATAAAAAGGTAGAAAGTTGAACAATAATAAAATTCCTAAAAATGCATACTTAGAAGTAATCAGAGGCAACAACTTAGGTCTCATACTTGAACTTAAAAATAATAAAACTGTTATTGGAAGAAGAACTGGGGATATAATCCTTCAGGATAAAAAAGCATCTGGTACACATGCCTTAATAGAATTTATTGCTGGCAATTTTTTTATCTTTGATCTTGATAGTCTTAATGGTATTTTTGTTAATTCAAAGCAAGTCAAAAAAGCAAAACTCAAACATGATGATAAGATTCAAATTGGTTATTCTACAATTTTAATAAGCATTGGAAAACCTCCAAAAAAACATCCTCCAATTAAAAAAGCAAATATACAGGAACAAGATAAAACACAAACAAAGGGAACACAGGTTTACACTGAAATCAGAAAAACCATTGAAGGCGAACTAAAAAAATTAGATACGCATGATGGAAAGTCTTCATCAAAAGGAAACCTTGCAAAGGTCGCGAATCCACCGAAACTAAAAAGTGCAAAAATATATTTACAAATTTTAGAACCTAAAATGAAAAATAATATGTTCCAATTTCAAAAAGGTTCAATATTAATTGGTAGGATCAATGCTGATTTTAATCTAAACCATGATTCCGATGTTTCCAGAAAACACTCACTTATAGAAGTATTTAGCGAAGCACAAATCTATATTAGAGACCTTGATTCCACAAATGGAACATATGTAAATAATAGAAAAGTATCTAGTCAGAAATTAAAAAATGGAGACCTTATTGCCATCGGTAATACAGTCATGAAGCTTTTTATAGAGCTTTCATAAGATCAAATATTTGCCTTTGACATTTTAAAACTTATAGCTTAATTCTTTTTGCACAAAATAATTAATAAAATCATAAAATAGGTTTAATATGAGTAAAAGCAAAGTGAAATTTCCAGATTTTATATCTCAAAGTTTAACAAAAAACTACACAAAATCAGATAATACTAAATCTAAATCAGAATATATGCAGAGCTATTTAGGTAAAAATAAATGCAAAACTTCAACATCTGCTTCAAATACTAGTTTGCCAAAAAATATCAATTTAGCTTCAATGATAGACCATACACAATTAAAACCAGATGCAACAGAAGCTGAAATTACTAAATTATGCAAAGAAGCAAAAGAAAACAACTTTAAGACTGTTTGCGTGAATTCCTCCAATATCCCTTTAGCTACTAAATTACTAGCAGATTGCCCTGTAATGCCAATTGCTGTTGTTGGCTTTCCACTTGGAGCATCAACACCTTCTGCCAAAGCTTATGAAGCAACAGAAGCAATAAAAGCGGGTGCTCAGGAAATTGACATGGTAATTAATATAGGAGCCTTAAAATCTCGAGACTATGCGGCTGTATATGAAGACATTGTTGCTGTTGTTGAAGCGTCTCATCCCTACCCTGTTAAAGTTATTTTAGAAACTTCAAAACTAACAAAAGAAGAAAAAATAATTTCTTGTGCTTTATCAAAAGTAGCAAAAGCTGCCTTTGTTAAAACTTCAACTGGTTTTGGTGGTGGTGGAGCAACTGTAGAAGACATAAAATTAATGCGCGCAATAGTAGGTCCAGAAATGGGTGTAAAAGCTTCAGGTGGTGTTAGAAGTATTAAAGATGCAATAGACATGATTAATGCCGGAGCAAATAGACTAGGAGCTTCTTCATCAGTTGAAATAGTACAAGGAAAAGTTTCTACTTCCGCCTATTAATCATCTTCCCTTGTCCCCTTGTTCCCTTGTTCCCTAATAAGAAATCAACCCACTAACTGATTTCTCAGGAACCATTATCATGTTATCATTTAAGAAAACACCAATTTGACTTGGATTTAAAAGCTTAAATATTTCCCTTTGATTATTTAAAGCAAAATCTCCATAACCAGGAGAAAATCTTTTTAATGCTTTTCCGTGAGAATTAATAAGCTTAATATCCATTATATATTTTGTAAGATCATTAGCTAAACAATCAACAAGGCTTGAACCCAATCCATTTAAAATGTAAGCTTCATAGTTATTTTTAATATCAATCAGCCTATTAATTTCTTCATCTATAAATTCGCCTAGACTTACAATAAAGAAAATAACAGCCCTTTTTGAATCTGTATTTTTAAAGTAAAATCTAGCTAAACTTTCTGATTTAAAGCTTATACCACTTACTTCAAAACTGATTATAGCTTCTTTACAAGTCATAAAATCCATGGAATAAATCGCACTTGTCTTAAAGTTATTTAAATATTTATTCAAAAGGGTACTAATGCTAATTAAGGTTTTTGCCTCTATTTTTCCTTCTTTGCCCAAACGGCATATAAGCTCCCTATGGAAATAAAGAAAGTGCTTATAAAGAAATAAAAACTCATCTAATTTTTTTTGCTTTATTTTATTATCAATAATAAGATCCTCTTTGCCTTCAACAAAGATATCAATTATTTTTTGATATTTTTTAATCTTATTCATAGTAATGATTTGATCTTGCAAAGATGAATTAGGATTAATTAACATTTGTTTCATTTCTTCAATATCTTTAAAAAAGGCAGGAAGTTCACAAATGTTTTCAAGAATTTGAGAGTACTTTAATAAATCAATCTTATAGAAAGGGTTTTGTAATATATTTTGCTTCATAAATAAGAAGCTTACACAAAAACAATTAGTGAATCAACAAGGAAAATTTCAGAATAAAAAAGTATTGACTTGTATTCAAAAAATAAATAAAAGAATCAAACTTTCTTTAGGAAGGTAACTAATAAATAGTGGGCGGATAGCTCAGTTGGCTAGAGCATCGGCCTTACAAGCCGAGGGTCGTGGGTTCGAGCCCCTCTTCGCCTATTAATTATAAAGTTTGCGAAATTCTATTTTCGCAAACTTTTTTTTTGGAGACTAAATGAACCTAAATGATAAAAAAGAACTCCTGGCCTTAATTGCCATAAATGCTTTGGAACTTATAACTGAGGATAAAAGAATAAGACTAAGGCTTCTAATTAATAAAATTGATAGCTCAGGAGAAGCTGATTTTGACATAATTCAAGATGGCATCAAAATATATTTAAATGAACATCTTAAAAACATTGATACCTCAAGCTCAGATTTTCTAAATTTTGTATATAATCTATATTCCATTTCATCATCATTATTTGCTTCTTCAAATTTTGTAATGGAATATTCCGCTAAAATCACCGGTTTTGATGAAATGATCATTAGAAAAAAATGGGAAAACATTTCATTAACTGACCAGGATACAAAGGCAATGGCCTCTGGGCTGATAAAAGAGAAGCCTTAATAAGAAGACAGCTCACCAGACGATAAGCTATTAGCAACTTCATTATCAAAGGATTTTTCTTCATCAAAAGACTTAACAGAATCCCTGGCTACAGAATTATCAGGTATGAATAAATGTTTTTTCATATAAATAATCGCTGCTTGATATTCATCATTTTTTCTTGTTTTTAGAACTGATAGTACATGGTTAAAAAGAATACTCATTTTCAAATAATTAACAGGGGATTTTTCTATAACTCCAAATGACATTGACCTTGGATTTACAACTGCAAATCTTCCGTTTCTTGCCATCCCTATCCTAAACAAGCCTATTTCAACATCATTCCCCACATAGGCGTTCCAAATATTTACTAAAGAAATAGCACTATCAAGATTTATATGGTCCGCAATAGAGGATAATTTGCATTGCCCACCAGCGTCTAAGAAAAACAGTTGTCTTTCTTGGATTAAATATAGTTGTTCATTAATAATTGTTTTTCCAAATATAATCCCTACTTCATAACCAATATCTTTTAAAATCATTAATCGAAAAGCTTCTTCTTCTAGCATAGCTGCAGATTCTTTTGATAAATCAGATAGTAATATGAGGTCTGTGGCGTCCCTATCAATACCATCAATCCTCTCAGTTACTCGATGGGCACCTTTAGAGTTTCCAGTGTCAAAGGGGTTTTTCTCTGCTTTAACACCTTTAAAATTTGGAAGTGTTGATAAAGCAGGATAATAACTTTTATTATCATAAATAGTATTGGGGGTAATATTAACAGATTCAAAAAGATCCAAGCATTGATTTGCGTTTGAATTATTATATGAAAAAAGTACAATAAAGAAAAAAAGAAAAAGGAATTGAATTGAATTCTTTGAAAATTTATAATCTAAATCGGCTATTGGTTTCATAAAAATAGCACCCCTATTAATTTTACTACCTTTAGCCTTGAAAATATTGCAATAATTATGCCACACATTAGGATTTTGGATAGACGTGAAATTACGGTTATTAGCAAGTAATTTTACTTGGTTTTAATGTTTTTTAGCTGTTTTTCGTAAGTTTAATTGGTTCTAGCTGTGTCATGCCCACCTCACTTGTTTTTTTCAAAACTAAGCAAATTGGTGTTTTCTTAGCTGAACATTTATAATCAAACCAATACAGATCATATTCATAACCATTGCTGAACCACCATAACTCATAAATGGCAATGGAATTCCAACTACAGGTAAAATATCAAGCTCCATACCAATGTTTATGAAAGTATGCCAAAAAAGCATAAAAACAACTCCAGCTGTTAATATGGCTGCAAAACGATCTTTGAGTTTTGAGGAAATTGCTATGCCACGTGCAATAAGAAAAAAGAAAAGTGCTAAAACAATAAAACAACCCAAAAAACCCCATTCTTCAGCACAAACTGAAAAAATAAAATCTGTATGCTGTTTTGGGACAAATTCAAGCCTATTTTGAGTCCCTGACATAAATCCCTTTCCAAAAAGCATACCTGAACCAACAGCAATAATAGACTGTGTAATATGCCAGGCATCACCAAGTGGATCTTTAGCAGGATCGAGAAAAACTCTAATCCTGTCCTTTTGATATTCCTTTAAAACAAAAAACCACATAATTGGAATAGCAACCAGAGTAGAAATAATTATTTTAAGCAGGGATTTATAGTTTAAACCAATATGAAAAATAATAGAAAAGGAAACTAGAATAATAACAATACAAGTTCCCAGGTCGGGTTCTTTTAAAATTAATAAGGATGGAAAGGCAATTATTAAAAGAGGGACTAATAGATCCTTTAGCACATAATCTGAAGCCTTGGAAATAGAAGAAAAATATTTAGCTAAAACTATTATCATTACAAGCTTTGTTACCTCAGATGGTTGAAATCTAAAAAAACCTAAGTCAATCCACCTTTTTGATCCTGCGATAGACCTTTCAGCCACTAAAACATAAATTAATGCTAAGCATATTAAACCATATAAAACCCAAGCCAGCTTATCTAGATATTTATAATCAATAACAATGGCTAATACCATTGCCAAAAACCCTAATAATACCCACATTGTTTGTGAAATAAAAATGGATGATACAGAACCTTTTCCGCTAATAAAAGTAGCGCTATATAAATTAAGAAGACCTAGACCAATTAAAGATAGCATAATAAAAAAGGTGCCCATATCCATTTGGTCAAATTTTTTGTTTTTAAATTGAAGCATTTAATTTATCCAAATAAAATTCAATAACTTTCTTTGCTTTTGGAGCTGCTGAACTACTACCATGGCCACCATGTTCAACAATAACACTAACAGATATTTTGGGATCATCACTAGGAGCAAAAGAAACAAATAATGCATGATCCTCGTATAGCCAATTATTCTCCATCGATTCTTTCTTGTCATATACTTTCATAGAAACAACTTGAGCAGTACCAGTTTTACCTGATATGTGGTATTTTTTTGATCTACCATACCAATAGGCAGTACCATACTGTTTATTAACCACATTAAACATTCCTTCTTTAATAAGCACCATATTTTCCTGGTCAATACTAATATTTTCCTGATCTAGATTTTGGGCATGACTATCAAGTTGTATGCTCGATAAATTGGAATCTAAATTTTTGAATAAACTTGGCTTAATCTTCTTTCCATTATTTGCAATTATTGCTGCCATTAACGCCAATTGTAAAGTTGTTGTCAAGGTGTAGCCCTGTCCAATAGCCAGTGATAGGGTTTCACCTCCATACCATTTTTCTTTGTATGTTGCTTTTTTCCATTCGGATGTTGGAATAAAACCAGCTTTTTCAAAATTCAAATTAATACCAGTACGACTTCCCAGACCAAAATGATTGGCATATTTAGCAATAGTATCAACTCCCAACTTTGTAGCTAAGTTATAGAAAAAAACATCACATGACTTTTGAATGGCTTCAACAACACCAACTTTACCATGTCCACCTTTTTTCCAACACCTATAATCTCTACCTCCATACCTTAAATGCCCAGGACAATAAAATTTTGTTTTTGAATCAATAATACCTTCTTGTAAAGCAGCTAAAGCTACAATCATTTTAAAAGTTGATCCTGGGGGATATAAACCTCTAACTGTCTTATCAATTAGGGGCAGCAGTGGATCACTGTTTAAATCCTTCCACTGTTCATGATTTATTCCTCTAGAAAATTCTTTAGGATTAAAAGATGGATATGAAACCATGGCTAATATTTCGCCAGTTTTGGTATCAAGAGCTACAATAGAGCCTGATTCCCCTTCTTCAAAAGCTTCATACGCAGCTAACTGCAGATCAATGTCAATAGTTGTTGTTAGATTCATTCCTTTTACAGGGGCATTATATAATTTTCTTGTTATCAGCCTATTGTACTCACTAACAGGTTGAATTCTTCCATGAGCGTCTACCTCTGAAGGTCTAACACCATATTGACCTCTCAAATATGGCTCAAACTTTCGCTCTAATCCAAATTTGCCAATAAATTGACCTGGAATATATTGGTACTCTGAATCTTCTTTATTAAACATATTAAGGTTTTCTTTTGTAACTTCACCTAAATACCCGAGTAAATGAGCCCCAATTTCATCATATTTATAATCTCTAGCCACAGAAGATTTAATATTTAATCCATCTAAAATACTTTGATATTTCTGGGACTCAATAATAGCAAGCACATCCCAAGGAATATCCTTTAATATGGTGACAGGTCTATAATATGAAGATCTTTTAATTTTTTCCTTTATTCTATCAATCTGAAAATCAACTTTATCATTAATTAAATCTTCTAAATATGTTAAAGTTTCATCTAGTTTCTTAGTATAGGCCCTAGTAAGCGTTAAATCGAAGGAGGAGCGATTTCCAACAATAACCTTTGTGTTGCGATCATATATAATACCTCTTGGGCCTGGAATGTTTTCTTTGAATATTCTATTACTGTCAGAATATGACTTATAAACATCCCCTTTTAGTATCTGAAAAAAGAATAGCCTAAAAAGTAATATTAGAAAAAGGATTAGAATTATTATAATTGAAGCATTTTTTCGAATTTGGTAATTTTTATTAATTGAAAAATCTAACATTAATAATTCACTTCCACAAATTTAAACCTGTCTCTGAATCAAAGGACCTGGTAAGCTCAACATCATCAAAAACTTCTATTTTAAATTCTGTTGCAAAGATTTCACTTTTTACTAAATGGCCAGAAACAAGCTCAATTTTATTATCATCTCCAAAATAAGATCCATGAAGATGAATATGAACAAAGGGTTCACCATCTAAGATTGAAATATTTCCCTTTAGGCTAATAATTTCAATCGTTTTATTAAAAACAATTGGTTCTTTATAGGCAGCTGCGAAAGGATCATACTCAGTAACAGAGGCCATAGTTAAGGCACCTATCCCTTGAAGCCAAGCCGCTTGTATATCATTTTCTTTAGAAAGCCTTATAAATTCTTCAATTACATCTTTTGCAAAACCAAGTCTTCCAATAAAAATACGAGTATTATTAGCTTCCTTAATAATCATTTTCTTATCTCACTTTCCAAAAACATATTCAGATATTTTATTTTCCAGTTCGTTCATAATTCTTTTTTCCATTGTATTAATTGCTTTAATTCTTGCTGCATCCAAGGTTAGCTGAGCTTCTTTACCATTTAAATTTGATAGAGTAGCTATAGTTTGTTTTTCTTTTAGGTCAATGATATTAATATTAACATTATATTTATACCAAAACCATTCTTTATTAGGATGATCTAGACTCGAAAGAGTAATATTCCCTTCAATCAACAAGTCTGCAGATTTATTAAAACTAGCTTTTTTAACAGTAAATTTATTTTTAGCCAAGGCTTCTAAAACAGTATTTTCAACCCTCGAGGCCTCATCACCACTAATCTTTACTTTGATAATAAGCTCATTGTATAAAAGTTTTTCAAGCAAATTGTTAATATCAGCTATTTTGTATTTAGGATCATATCCTTGCCCTGAACCTGATAAAATTCTAAAGTCTTGGTTAATAGCCTCTCTTTTAATCAAACTGACTTGTGCCAGATTTAATTTCCTAATTTTTATAATCTTATTATTTGTAGAATCAAGCTCTTTCATCGATAGACTTATTTCCTCATCTATTTCCATCATAGTCTCAAGCAGCCTATTTTTTGCTGCAATTCTATCAAGAACAGCCAAGGCATAATAAGTATTATCTTTTTTTGTAACTTTTGATATCGTAACACCTTTTATTACTCTATCTGTGCTCACTTTTGTTATTTGCTCAAAAACTTCTTGCGAATTTGCACTATGATTATTTTCAGTCATAATAGTTAAAGACTGAATATAGTCTTTACTTAAAGACTCAACCTTGGCTTTGAAAACTTTAGCAATTCCAGCTAGCGCATCATCTTCAGCTACTTGCCGATCTTCCCCCATTCCAACTGCCGTAAAATATCTTACTTCAGAATATTCAGAATCTTTACCATCTATCCACGCGGTAGATTTATGTAAAACACAAGATACAAATATAAAAGAAAGCAAAATAGTAAAAAAAACTCTCATAAATAATCTCCTTGTTCCCTTGTTCCCTTGCGCTCTTGTTCCCTTGTTTCACAAAGGCAACCATATCTTAAACTTTGTACCAATATTTTCAAAACTCTCAAGTTCTATTTTACCAGAATGATCTTCTATTATTTGTTTTGTAATGGCTAAACCCAGACCTGTGCCACCTTCTTTAGATGTATAAAAAAGGTTAAAAATCATATGTTGCTCATTCTCTGAGATTCCTTTACCATTATCAGCTACCTCAATATAACAATAGTCATTTTCAAGCAAGGTAGTAATTTCAATTAAAGGATCTATTTTATTTTTAGATAATGCTTCCTGGGAATTTCTTAATAAATTTAGAATGGCTTGGCGAATTTTATTTTCATCAACATTTACAACGATTTTCTCTGCATTCAAATTCAGATTTATATTAGCACCAGAAAGAGCTAGCTCAGCTTTATAAAGCCGTTCTATGTCTTTAACAATATGATTTATATCATGTTCAGCATATTCATATTTTAATAAACGAGAATAACTCAAATATTCCTCTGAAATATTTGTAATTCTTTCAACTTCCCTATTAATTGATTTTAGAATTTCTCTGTCTTCTTGTTTTATGTCAGAAAGTTCAGAAAATCGATCAGTAATGAGCTCAAGATTTAAACCAATTGAGTTTAAAGGATTCCTAATTTCATGTGTGATTTTTGAAGAAATTCTACCAACAGTAGCGAGTTTTTCGGAATCAAGAAGCATACTATTTTGCATGATAATTTTAGCATCTCTTTGCATAATTGAATTCATCATCTCATTGAATGAACCAGCTAAGAGGCCAATTTCATCTTTTCGCTTAATTTCCTCTGTTAGATCAAAATCATAAATATTTTTATTATCTCCTGCAAATTTTTTAGCCATTATTGTCAATTTCGAAAGTGGCGATAAAGCATTTAAAAATACATAAGTGGCAAAAACACCAAACACAAAAATAATACCAGAAAGAACTAAAAACAAGGACATACTACTTTGAATCAGCAACCTAATTATGTTTAATGAAATTGATAATTGTCTATCTAGTTCCAGATTCAAATGATTAATTGTAAAAACCATCCTTTTTGAGATAGATTGAAAGGAAATATATTTGTTTTTTATTTGCTCAATGTTCTGCATTGAATATTCTTTAAGGATAATTGTAGCTTCTAGTCGAATTTTATTATTAAGGTCATCAATTCGGCTTATTATGCTATTCAATTTATCGATATCATAAAGATCCCCTACCCTTGGATACTCGGCTTTTATTTTGGATAGAGCCATTTTCAGATTTTGAATATATGCAGCACTTTTAGAAGGAATAGTAGAAAGAGGTGGAATAGTTAATAAATTATTTTCCTGAGTCTGATTTAGATCATCAAGTACTTTTTCGATTCTTTTATTGCTTTCATTAACATATAAATCAAGCTGTGTAGATGTCTTGTACAAGTCAAAATAAAAAAGCTCTATAATTTTTAATTTACTATTAGTACTATTAATTTTTACAATACTAATAATAAAAACCACTATAAAAATTATAAATAATATTATAAGTCCTGTAATGACCTTTTGTCTAATTGAAAGTTTATTTAACATATTGACATTATAATTATTTCAATCTATTAGGCAATTCAAATATTGATTATTTTTATATATATTTTATCAAATAAAAAAATGAACTTACTAATAAAAATTTGCATTTTCTGCTTTTGTTTTACAATTATTTTAGCATCAGAAAGTCAGGATGACTTAAATAAAAATGAAGCAAATCAAGAACCCAAACAAAATAAAATTGAGCTATCTTTAAAAGATTGCTTAATAAAAGGGCTTAATAATGCACCAAACATAAAAGCAAGTCAGCTTACGACTGAGTATTATAGGGAAAAGCTCAAAGAAGCTCAGGCTACATCTATTTTTCCAGTATTAAATATCAGGAACTACATAGGTCCAGTCCCACAAGCTCGTGGAAATGCTTTATATTCACCTGACTCTGGTATTTCATGGGAAGATTTAACAATTAATCTTGGCTTCTTTGAAAGAATTGAGCTTGAAGCCTTACAACCTATTTATACCTTTGGGAAAATTGGCAAAATATTTGATATAGCAAAAGAAGGCATTAAAGCTAGTAAATATCAAGAAGTTGGCGAAAAACTTAATACTGTCATTAATATTAAGAAACTTTTTTATGCAATCCAAACAGCCTATGAGTTTGAAGACCTTGTCAAAGAAACATATGAAAACTATGATAGAGCTTATTCAAAAGCTGATGAAATGTATAGGTCAGGAAAAGGCAAAGTTTCAAATCTGGACATGCAAAAACTCAAAATATTCAAACTTGAAGTTGATAAACAACAATGCAGACTAGTCAAAGAACTCGACATTGCCATTAGTGCTTTGAAATTGCTATTAGATATAGCCCCAGAATTTGAAGTAAAGATCATCCCTGAAGATTTTAAAGACAAAACTTATATATTACAACCTAAAAACTTTTTTATAAATACAGCTTCTGAGAATAATTTTGACTTAAAATCCTTAGCTTCAGTAGTTGAAATTAAAAAACTTTTATGGGAGCGAGAAAAGTCTAATTACTATCCAGATATATTTATTTTAGGTGGATTTAAATTTGGAATTGCTCCTAATAGAGAAGATCAAACTAACCCATTTGTTAGAGATGATTTTAATCTGATTGAAGGTGGTTTCGCCCTTGGGGTCAGCCAGGCCTTAAATTTTTGGAAAACAAACAAAAAGGTAAGAGCTGCCAAAATTGAATATGAAAAAGTAATTCAGCAAGAAAAATATGCGAAAATGGGTATTAATGTATTAATCTCTCAACTTTATAATCAAACTGATGAAGCTATCAATAAAATAGAGATTTCAAAAAAATCTATTAAATATTCCAGAACTCTTTTATACCAATCAGTGAGTGCATTTGAATCTGGCTTTATTGACGTTAGTGCAAAAGATTTAACAGATGCATACTTAATTTATTCAAAGGCTAAAACGGATTTTTATACTTCCTTATTTGCTTATGACCATTCACTTGCTCAGCTTTATAAAAATTCAGGAATGGAAGAAGAATTAATGAAAAGTATAAAATAATATCTTAGAAACCTGAGCTTAGATATAAATTCGCAATAAAGTATCCGGATTGTTTTGTTTGATAAGGAAAAAGTCTTAAGTATCCTTTATTTGTTTTAAACTCATTCATTGCTTTTGGGTAATTGTCATTGATGTTAAATTCCCGTCTTAGTTTCAAAAATTGATTAATAACTGCATCTGTTTCTTCAAAATTAAAAGTACATAAAGAGTAAGTAATTTGACCTCCAGGTTTTAGATATTTAGAAGCCATTAGCAAAGAGTTAAGTTGAATTTGGGCAAGTGCAGAGATATCATCTTTTTTAATTCTCCATTTAAGATCAGGGTTTTTTGAGATTGTTCCAATTCCAGAGCAGGGAGCATCAATAAGTATTTTTGAAAAAACTCTCTTTTCTTTACCTTCAAATTTTTTGTTAAAGGCTCTTAATTCTACCATAGGATCAAACTTAAAAACATCGGCCTTAACTCCAAGAAAAGCGCTATCATTATTTCCAAATTCCTTAAGCACAGAAGACCTTCGTTTATCCTTATCAGAAGCCAATATAGTTGCTTTACAAGCTTTTTGCCTTATATGAAAGCTCTTGCCTCCAACCCCTGCAAAAACATCCCAAATGACATCATCATTTTTTGGATCTAAGCAATCAACAACAATTTGAGAACCTATATCTTGAATATAGATTTTACCATCATCAATAAATTTTTTAATTAAAGGATGCTTCTGAGAATTAATAAAATAAGCACTTTTACTCAGCGCGGATTTGCTAAATTCTATGCCTTCATTTTTCAGAGCCTTTTCTATTTCGACTTCATAATCTGTATCAATGCGCATAGAATGACTAGGTCTTTTAAGTAAATAAGACAAAATTTTGATAGCTTGCAAATGAGAGAAATCTGAATTTAATTTATCAACAATCCACCTGGGCATTGAAAAAAGTACAGATGTTCTCTCATCTCCAAGATTTTTATAATCAAAACATAACCTTTGTGATTTTCTTAAAATAGCATTAACAAAACCCTTTTGCTTTTTATTGGATAGAAGATTAACTGTTTCATTAATTGCAGCATGATTTTTAACATTCATAAAATATAATTGATAAAAACCAATTCTCAGAATGTTTAAAAGTTTTGCTTGAATCTTCGTAAGTTCAATACAATGAGAAATCATAAAATCCAGTCTTAACTTCCATCTTAAAACTCCATGAACAAGTTCATATAAAAATGAAATATCTTGTTTTGGTAGTTTTTCTATCTCAGTGGATAAATCACATAATACATTATCCTTGATTTTATAATCAAATAGGATTTCATTTAGGATTTTAAAAGCAATATTTCTGCTATTTTGAGGTGAGTTCATAAGGTTTTATTGTTACTCACTTGTTCCAGAGTTAGCATCAACCTTAGCTAGGTTTTCTTTTACAATTTTTTTACCAAGAACAATATGATAAACATAAAGTAAAGCAACACATAATAATGAAAAACCTGCAAAAATGATCCACATTATGTCTGGTCTTCCCAGGTCTCTTGCCAACCAGCCATAAAGCCTTCCAGATAGCAATCCACCGAAAAGATTTCCAAGAGCAAAACTCCAGAAATAATAACCCATGAACATGCCTACCTTGTCTGGAGGAGCGACTGCTTTAGCAACATATTCCTGAGACTTTGGAGAAGCCATCATCTCGCCAAAGGAGAAAACCAAAACACCAAGTGCAACTATAATTGGATTCGCACCCCAAAAGGCAAATAATAAAAAGCTTAAAGCAGTAACAGCAATACCCAAAAGCATTGTTATCATATCATTCATTCTTGTTACGAAATATGATACTATAACCTGAAATACAACAATTCCTGCTGCATTAATACTGATAAAATGCTCTGGTTTAATGGTACCGTCATTCTTGGCAAAAATATAAACTATTTTATCAACAAAGCCCTCACTAAAACCTACACTTCCAAGAAATGCTGCGATTGAATCCATTAAAGGTTTAGTATTAGTAAAATCTCTAATGTATTCTGGCAATGTTATAAAAAGCTGATTAAAAGCAATCCAGAATGATGATATTAGAAGCAAGAAAACCATGAAACGAACATTTCCTGTTTTCATTCTCCATTCATTTTTAGCACTAACTGCCAAAACCATATCAAGAATCATGTTTCCAACAATCCATAAAATATTGTAAAGAAACACTTCCTTCATGGAAAGCCATTTAGAGCCAAGAACAAAAATAAACAATACACCAAAAATCATAACAAAGAATCTCATGTTACCAATAACTTCAACCATATCAGACATAACCTTGTTAAAAGATCTCTTCTGGGCTGAACCTACTTCTTTTGTTGGTTCTTTGTAAAAAATTAATAAAATTGGAATGTTTAGTGAAATCCAAATAGCTGATGCTATAAAGACCCAATTCCAGCCGGCGTTTCTAATAGCACCAGCTATGAAAGGTCCCAACAAACCACCAACATTAACCATCATATAAAATATACCAAAACCCATGGACGCCGTATTTTTATTTGTAACCTTTCCAATCGTTCCAGCAATCAGTGGTTTAAAGATAGCAGCCCCTACTGCGACAGCCATAAAGATTGCAAAAAAGGATGGCAATGTTTTAAATTGGCCTAAAAGATAGTATGTAGGTGCTAAAATTATATAGGCAATTATAAGCATTTTTTTAAAACCATACCTATCACCCAATGCACCAGTTATAAAAGGGAATAGATATAAAAAGAAAGTAACAACACCTTGTAAAAGACCTCTATCTTCTGAAGAAAAACCAAGTCCTCCCTCAGCTACAGATCCTGTTATATAAAGCGTTGATAAAGAAAAGAAACCATACCATGCCATACGTTCAAAAATTTCCATAGTATTTGCAACCCAAAAAGTCCTTGGAAAAGATTTTACGGTTGCAACAAAGCCGAGTCTTTCATCCATTTTAAACTCCTAATATTTTATGCTTGTTGAGCTTTAGCTAAATTTTCTTGTTCTACTTTCCTACCAATAATCCTATGATAACCAAAAAGTAATACAGCACAAACTAGTGCCAGGAAGCCAAAGAACAGCCACATAAGTTCTGGTTTTTGTAAATCACGTGCTAGCCAGCCATATAGCTCACCTGACAAGAGTCCACCAAATAAAGCGCCAAGAGCATTACACCACATGTAATATCCCATATAAAGCCCAACTTTATCAGGAGGAGCCACTGCGTGTGCTGTATATTCTTTTGCTTTAGGAGATGCAAACATCTCACCAAATGAGAAAACAACAACACCCAGCATTACTAGAATCGGATTTACACCAAATACTAGTAAGGTAAAACTAACTGCTGTAATAATAACACCTAAAATAATTGTGACCAGTGGTTTTAACCTAGCAACAATATATGAAATAAAAATCTGACAAAAGATAATACAGAAAGCATTGATATTAATTACCTGTTCTGGCTTAATTGTACCATCTTTTTCAACAAACATATATTGGAACCATTCAGCAGCGCCGGATCCGAAAGTGCCCTGGAAAAAGGCTGTCAAAGTTTCCATTAATGATTTGGAATCAGTAAAATCCCTAATATATTCCGGCAGCGTCATAAAAATTTGATTAAAGGAAACCCAAAAACTTGAAAGCAACAATAAGAATAATAAGAAACGAGTGTTTCCTGCTCTCATTCGCCATTCTCTTGGAGTACCAAATGCTTTAAAAACAATATCCAAAATAATATTTCCAGCTAGCCAAACTCCAGCGAGCGAAAACATAACCTGAATATTAAAAACCTTTTTTCCAACAACTAAAATAAAAAGTAAAACAAAAATCATAACAAAAAATCTTGGATTACCCAAGACTTCAAACATATCTGACATAACCTTTTTAAGTGATCTCTTAGCTTTTGAAGCAGCTTCAGCTGTTGGCTCTTTATAGAAAATCAAAAGAATTGGAATATTTATCGTGATCCAAATAGATGATGCGATAAAAATTTTATCCCAACCACCTGAACGAATTGCAGCTCCTATAAATGGACCCATTAAACCACCGATATTTACCATGGCATAAAATATACCAAATCCCATGGACGAATTCTTTTTATCAGTCGTCTTTCCAATTGAGCTAACAATTAAAGGTTTAAACATTGCTGCCCCAATTCCAACAGCCATAAAAATGGCAAAGAATCCAGGCAAGGATTTAAATTGACCGAGCAAAAAATATGTGGGTGATAAAACACAATAGGCTATTAAAAGCATTTTTTTATAGCCATACCTATCACCTAAGGCTCCAAATAAAAATGGGAGCAGATAAACAAAAAATGAAACCACACCCTGAAGCATGCCTCTATCTTCAGAGCTAAAACCCAAACAGCCATCATCAACTGAGCCTGTTATATATAAGGTTGAAAGAGCAAAAAAACCATACCATGCCATTCTTTCGAAAATTTCCATTACATTTGAAACCCAAAAAGTTTTTGGATAACTTTTAACAGTTCCAACAAATCCGAGATTTTGACTCATAAAGTCTCCTTTCTATTAAGTGAAAAGTGGTAAGTCGTAAGTGGTAAGTTTACTTTTAGATTCTTTTTTCCCACAATACTCATTACTCAAACTCATTACTTACTTTGCTCTTTCTAAATACGTATTATCTTCAGTTTTTACTCTAATCACATCTCCGATTTTCACAAATTGAGGCACTTGTACAACAAGTCCTGTCTGCAGGGCAGCTGGTTTATAAGAAGCTGTAGCTGTTGCTCCCTTCATTGAAGGTTCTGTCTCAACAACTTCTAAATCAACAGTATTTGGTAAGTTAATACCAATAGGTGTTCCATCATAAAAAGATATATTTATTTTAATATTTTCAACTAAGTAATTAACTGCATTATCCAAAGCTTCTTTGTTTAGTTCAATCTGTTCATAGGTTTCTGTGTTCATAAAATGATACACCCCTTGGTCTTCATAAAGATATTCCATTTCTTTATCTTTTAAATGGGCGGTTTCAACTTTTTCACTTGAACGAAATCTATTTTCAAATTGAACACCTGAAACAATATTTCGAAGCTTTGCTTGAACCATTCCGTGCCCTTTTCCAGGGGTAACATGATCAACCCTTAAAATTTTACATAATTCTCCATTGAAAATTATAGTATTTCCAACTTTTAACTGTGTAGCAACTATCATTTTTCTAACCTCATCAAAATCAAAAGGTTTTTTATTGATATTTTTTCAAAATACGTCAAGGAATAAAATTAATAATCTGAATAACATGCAAAAAAGAGTAACTCATGATTGAAAGAAAAAGAATATTGGCTCTTGATGTTGGAAACAAAAGAACAGGTGTTGCAATTACAGACCCAACTCAGAGCTTTGCCCAGCCTTTAAAGATTATCCCAGGTTTAGATGAAAAAAAGAAAGCTGCAAGTGAGCTTGAACTTATTTTAAAAGAATATGATCCTGAATGTATTGTAGTTGGCTTGCCATATAACCAAGAGGGGGGGCTAAGCATACAAGCCCAAAAAATAAGAGAATTTAGCGATTATCTTCAAAGACGATTTCCAAAATTAGAACTCAAATATATCGATGAAAGCTACACCTCCCAAGAATCTGAAAGACACATGATTGCAATGGACTTTTCAAGAAAAAAAAGAAAACAAAAATCAGACTTAATGGCAGCACAACTTATATTGCAAACCTATTTGGACGCTTTAAAACATTAACACTTTCCCACATTTATTTTTTATAAAAATCTCAGGCAAGTGTCCCCCAGATTTTTAATTGACAAAATTTGGTGTAAATTCATAATTTGTTTTAGACAATTAATTTTTGAGGAAAAATTGAAGAAAGCTTTACTTGTTATTTTTGTCTTGTTTTTTTCTTTGTTTGGATATTTTTATTATTCAATGAATCAGTATGCAGCTTCAAAAATCAGTCTTGAAAAAGATGAAGTTTACGTAACCATTCCTAAAGGTGCTACCTTAAATAGAATAATTAGAATTCTCACCGAACATGGTTTAATCCAAGAACCTATAAAGTTTAAATTTTTAGCTAATATTCTTGGTTACGCGAACAAACTTCAAGCTGGAGATTTTTTGCTTGAAAAGAGCTATTCAAATTCAGAGTTTTTGGAGTTTTTGTCAAAAGCACAAAATCTTCAGTTTAAAATTGTTATCCCTGAAGGCTTAAACATGTACGAAATCGCTGAGCTATTAGATAAAAATATGATTTGTGATAAGCTTGATTTTTTAAGCCTTTGCCAAAATGAAAAATTATTAACTGAACTTAATATTGAAAACAGCACAGTTGAAGGCTATTTATTTCCTAATACTTATTTATTCCATAAAAAGACTGATCCAGAACTAATAATAAAAAGATTAAATAAAGAATTAAATGATAGATTCTCGCAAGAACTGCTTGATCAAATGGCAAGATTAAACTTTACAAAAAACAAAACTTTAACCTTAGCTTCAATCATTGAAAAGGAAACAGGTCAAGGCTCTGAACGGAGTCTTATATCATCTGTATTTCATAACCGTCTTGAAAAAAACATTCGCTTGCAATCTGACCCTACTGTGATCTATGGAATATGGTCAAACTTTGATGGTAATATCAAAAAATCTGATTTAAATAATCCAACGCCTTTTAATACTTATACAAATAATGGTTTGCCGCCCTCGCCTATTGCGAATCCAGGGATTGAGTCCATTATGGCTGCTTTGTACCCCGAAAAAACTGATTATTTATATTTTGTATCTAAAAATGATGGCAGTCACTTTTTTTCAGTGAATTTGAAAGATCATATTAATGCGGTTAATAGATATCAGAAGAAAGTGGTAAGTGATAAGCTGTAAGTGGTAAGTGAAGAGGAAGACAAAAATGTACAAAAAGCAATTTACTATAAACTCAAATTCCCATAATCAACTTATAGACATAAGCCATGAAGTTAGAAACATTGTAGGTGAATCAGGGATAAGTGATGGTATTTGCTATATTTTTACTTTTCATACTACAGCGGCCATTACTATTAATGAAAATGCTGATCCATCTGTTTGTGGTGATATTCTTATGGGCTTAAATAAAATTTCGCCTAATTTGAGTGGATTTACACATCTAGAAGGCAATTCTGATGCACACATCAAATCTTCACTTGTTGGCAATTCAGTTTTAGTGCCAATAGAAAACTCTAATTTAAAGCTTGGAACTTGGCAGGGAATTTATTTTTGTGAGTTTGATGGGCCGAGAAATTCTCGTAAAATTTTGGTTCAAATTCAATAATTTAAGTGTTGACAAATGTGATTTTTCCTTATAATTATCCCACACTTTTTGACATAGAATGTAAATTTGAAGGAGTTAATAAGCATAATGGCCACAGTAATTAGATTAAGAAGAGCTGGAAGCAAAAAAAGACCATTTTATAGAATAGTTGCTGCTGATTCAAGATATCCAAGAGATGGAAGATTCCTTGAAGTTGTTGGTACATATAGCCCAACAAAGGAACCAGCAGAAGTAACCCTAAAAGAAGACAAAATTGAAAAATGGCTTAAAAGTGGGGCTCAAGCAACAGATACAGTTACAAACATATTAAAAGAACACTATAAGAAAGAAGATTCTACCGGTCAATAATAGAAACTCAAAATCCAGAAGGTGATAAATGAAAGACTTAATTGAACACATCTCAAAATCATTGGTAGACAATCCAGACGATGTGACTGTTAACGAAATTGTTGGTGACCAAACGATTGTTATTGAATTAAAAGTTAGCTCAGATGATCTTGGAAAAGTAATTGGCAAAAAAGGCAGAACAGCTCATGCTATGAGAACTTTGCTAGCTGCTATTGCATCCAAAAATCGTAAAAGAGCAGTCCTTGAAATAATTGACTAATTTTATTTTACCTAAAAATACATGAATGATCTTTTCTGTATCGGCAAATTTGTAAAACCACATGGCTTAAAAGGTTTTATTAAACTTGTCCTTTATAATCGCAATTCAGATTCTTTAAAAACTTCTAATAATCAAATTTGGCTTAAAGAGTCAGATAATTCTTTCAAAGATTATTATATTGAAGCAATAAAAAGCATCTCAAAAAATCCTTTATTAAAACTCAAGGGTTGTGAAGACATTGATCAGGCTGAACTTTTTAGAAATAAAGAAGTTTTTATAAAACGAGAAAATCTTTCAGGTTGTGAAGAGGATGAATATTATATTCGAGACCTTATTGGCTGCCTTGTTAAAGATGAAAATAAAAAGAAAATTGGAATAATTACTGAAATAACTTCCGGCAAAGAAGTTGATATCTTTGAGATAAAAGACTCATCAAAGCAAAGCAAATTTCTTCTATTTAAAAAGATAAATATTATTAAAATAAATTTAAATGATAAATTCATCATAGTAAAAGCAGATTCAATACTAGACTGCGCTTAGTGTCTAGCGTATAACATACAGCGATAACAATTTTATCGCCATACGCTGTACGCCGTACGCTGTACGCTGTACGATTAAAAAATGAAATACAACATTATCACCTTATTTCCAGAAATGTTTGAGTCAGTTTTTGATTCAAGTATTATTGGAAAGGCCATTTCAAATAATATAATAAAAATAAATACTATTGCCTTAAGAGATTTCTGCAAAGATAAACACAAAACAGCAGATGATACACCCTTTGGAGGTGGTCCTGGAATGCTGATGAAACCTGAACCTCTTGCATTGGCGATAAATCATATAAAAGATAAATCAGAAACAACCGTAGTCTATGCTTCAGCTGGAGGTAAGAAATTTGACCACAAATGCGCAAAGATGCTAGCCCAAAAAAATAACATCACTTTTATTTGTGGCCATTATGAAGGAATAGATCAAAGAATTATTGATAAATATGTTGATTATGAATTGTCTGTTGGTGATTACATTTTAACAGGTGGTGAAATCCCAACAATGCTACTCATTGATTCAATCTCAAGATTTGTCCCAAATGTAATAGGAAATGAAAACTCAATTATAGACGAATCATTTTCAAAAAACCTTCTTGAGTACCCTCAATACACAAGGCCCAGAGAATTTGAAGATATAAAGGTTCCTGATGAGCTATTAAGTGGAAATCATAAAGAGATTGAAAAGTGGAGAAATAAAAAAGCCCTTGAAAAAACTTCTGAAAAAAGGCCGGATTTAATAAAAATTTTCCATCAAAATTTGTATTTGGCCATAATCCATTATCCAATAAAGGGCAAGGATGGAAAGACCTGTGCTACTTCCATAACAAACTTAGACATTCATGATATAGCGCGTGCTGCAAGAACCTATGGAGCTAAAAAAGTCTTTTTTATTCATCCAAACAAAAGCCAGCGTGATTTTGCAAATGATCTTCTTAATCACTGGAAACAAGGATTTGGTGCTTCTTACAATCCAGACAGAAAAGATGCAGTTGAATTAATTCATATAAAACATAATTTAAATGAAGCCATTAAAGACATTGAAAAAACATGTGATAATAAACCTCTAATTCTTGCAACTAGTGCAATTGAAGATAAAAAGGATGTTTCCTTTAAAAAAATTGAAAAGCAAATTTTTGAAAATCCCTGTTTATTATTATTCGGAACAGGCTGGGGACTTGAAGATTCAATTTTGGAAAAAAGTGATTATAAAATTGAGCCTATCAAGGGAACATGTAACTATAACCATCTTTCTATAAGATCAGCTGTTTCAATAACTTTAGATAGAATGTTTAAATAAAATTAATCAGGAGAAACTGTGATTATTTTAAACAAAAAAGAAATCGATAATGGAACTTGGTTTGAAAATGTAAAAGAAGAATTGACGAATAAAAACATTTCTGAAATCCATATTGACGCAAGTCATGCAAAATACAGTCTTAAGATTTATGATGCCATAAAATCAGCTATTTCAGCAGTTGGAACTTATGATAAAAGTGATAGAACCGTTATTTACACAGGTTGTGATACTGTTGAAATGGCAATCACCTTTTCCGAGTATTTAAAGACCCTTGGAATTGAATCCAAGTTAATTCTTGATTTAAGACAAGGTACTAAAAACTGCTCACTCTTAATGAAACTTTTAAAAACAAGTGAAGATCAGAAAGCCTTAGCGAATTCAATGATGGAAACAGCCAAATGGCTTGTAAGTGGAAAGAAAAAGGGAACATATATAAAAATTCTTTCTCCAAGATATTATAATCCATCACCAGATGAACACAAACTCTTATTAAAATATGATAACATTTACAATGAAACAGCTATATTCTATGGTAATAAAGTTAACTCAAGAGATCTCTTATCAAGATCAATTTTTTCTTTCCCAACGATACGAGAAGCACAGAAGCTAGGAATTGATTTTGAATTTTTTAAGAAGGTCTATTACGAGGCTATGTCAATTCACCCAGACATGATAATTGACAAAATAAGAGGTTTAAAATTTTATGAACATCTATTATCAAGCTCTATAGAAGGCAAAAGTTTAAGAATAACTGATGAATTTGGTACCAATCTAACTTTAAGTTTAAATAAACGTCCACTTCTAGCAGAAACAGGTAGAGCTGGAAACATGTCCCTTGATAACACCTTACCTTTTGAGATTTGGACAACAAATCATTATTCAGGTGAACTATGTACAGCCCCTGTTGAAACTAGTGCTAATGGTGTTATTATTAGCAAGATTCCATTAATTACACCATATGGAACAATCAATAATTATAAAATAGCCTTTAAAGATGGCAAAGCAGTTAAAAAAACAAAGTTCATTGACTCAAAAGGCAGAGAAAGAATCGCAATTACAAAAGCTGAATCTGGAAATGATGTACTCATGGAACTTATTGGTTTATCGAATAACAATTACACAGGCGATCAACAAAAAGCCTTCCAAGCAAGAGGCATCATTGCTGAATTAGGCGTATGCCCAGTTAACCCAGTAATCGAGAAACACCTGACAGGCCTGGAATCAACAACAGGCAATGTTTTACTTGATGAAAAACTAAGACTCCACATAGCAACAGGAACAAACGAATTCATGGGCGGAAAAACCCCAATCAGTTTTAATAATTCTCGTGTTTGGCATACGGACTTTTTACTTGGTGAAAGATACGACATTCAACCTATTTAAATCAAAAATAATTTTTTTCTTTGACCTAATTCTCCCCATTAAAAACCCTTAACATTTGCAAATAACCTGAATCCAGTTGCCTTGCTATAGCAATCAAATTTTCATCTTCATCTATTATCTTAATCTTTTGTCTTTCATCTTCAATCTTAACTCTTATATTTAGTCTTCCAGATCTATAAACCTCTTCTTTTTCTTTTTCACTAATCTCTATACTTCTATACTCTGCTAAACATTTTGACAATCTCATTGCTCTTAATCTTAATTCTTCAATCCCCATGTCTTCAAACTCATTAAAATCAATTGAGTCTTCAATCTTAAATGGATAAGCCTCTAACCTCACAAGCCCCGACAAAATCGCTCCACAGCCAAGCTTTTGCCCCAGGTCATTAGCTATTGATCTTATATATGTTCCTTTTGAACATTTTATATAAATAGTTGCTTCTACATTCTCATAGTTTTCAAGCTTTATTTCATGAATTGTAACTTTTCTTTTCTTAATCTCAAACTCTTTACCCTGTCGCGCAAGATCATATGCCCTCTTCCCATTGATTTTAATCGCTGAAAACTTTGGTGGCACTTGTTGTATTTCTCCTTCAAAATCTTCTAGCTTTTCAAGAATATTATCTCTAGATATTTTAAAATTTTTTTTATATTCCTCTACATTCCCATCAGAATCATATGTATCAGATACATAGCCAAACTTTAAGCTTGCTCTATATACTTTAAAACCATCTTCCAGGAAAGGAATTATCTTGGTTCCTTCAGCTACTGCTATCGGTAAAACTCCACTAGCTAATGGATCCAGGGTTCCAATATGCCCGACTTTTTTGATATTTAGCTTTTTCTTAATAAATGAAGTCACTTTGAACGAGGTGATTCCTGTTGGTTTGTTGATTATTAGTATTCGATTGAATGTCATAATTTAGCTTGTAGCTGGTAGCTGGTAGCTTGTAGGTGGTATTTTGTAGAAACTACTACAAGCTACCAGCTACCAGCTACAAGCTCAATAATTCATCAAGTTTCTCAAAAACAGTTTTCTTTGCTTCATCAATTGGCAACTGAATCGTGCAGCCAGCAGCATTCTTATGCCCACCGCCACCAAAGGACATGCATATTTCAGAGACATCTACTTTTCCTCGTGATCTGAAGCTTACTTTTGTAAATCCTTCCTTTGTTTCACGAAATTGGCAAGCAATTTCTGTTCCTCTTATTGATCTGGCAAAGTTTATTAATCTATCTGTATCAACAGGGCTTGTTCCTGTTTTTGCAAATATTTCTTTTGTAATTGTAATAGAAGCGTATTTTCCTGATTTACTGATTTCAATTGTATTTAATACTTCTTTTAGTAACTTAATTCTATTCCAAGGTTCATTTTCAAATAGATGCATGGTAATTTCCCAAGGAGAAACACCAAGCCCAATTAAGTCTCCAGAAATATGCAAACATTTTTTGCTTGTATTTGAATATTTAAATGCTCCAGTATCACTGACAATTGCTACATAAGCCATTTGAGCAAAATTAAGGTCCATTTTAAAACCATATTCTAAGGCAATATCATAAACCATTTCTCCAGCTGAGCTTGCTTTTGCATTAACATAATTTACATTACCAAAATTGGGATTTGTTTTATGATGATCAATATTACAGATTGGAACATTTTTCTTTTTTAAATCTTCAGCTAAATCACCAATTCTATAAAAATCACCACAATCAACAATTATAGCAGCTGCAAAATCATCATCTGCTTCAATGTTTCTTTTGATTTCTTCAAAGCCATGTAAAAATGCAAAATTGTCTGGCATTTCGTCGGGACAATACATGTAAACTTTTTTTCCAATGGACTTTAAAAAATAACCCATTGCAAGAGTTGATGATATACTATCACCTTCTGGTCCTTGATGAGCAGAAACGAAAAAACTTGAATACTTATTAATAAAAGAAATTACATCACTAATCATTTTAGATCCTAATTATTTAATTTATCTAATAAGTCATCTATCCTCTGACTTGAGTCTATTGATTCATCATAATACCAGGAAATGGTGGGAGTAAACTTTAATTTTAAGTCCTTGCTAAGACCTCTTCTTAAAAAAGAAGTAACTGAATTAAGGCCAAGTTGTGCTTTCCCAACATCAAGATCTTTATCAATTAAATTATAATATATTTTAGCGTTTTTCAAATCAGCTGATAAGACTACATCTGTAATCCAAACAGTAGATACCCTGGGATCCGAACATTTAGTTAAAAGGCATTGTGATAAAAACCGCTTAATTTGATCAGCAACTCTTCTCGGTCTTAGCTTCATTACCCATTTTCTCCAAACAAAACCTAACTAAACAATTAATTATTATTTATTAATTATTAATTATTGATTATTTTTATTTTCCCTCTCACAACACTACTCTCAACCCAAAAACCCCAACAACTATTAAGATTCAGCTTCTTTTTCACTTTTTGGTTCCTCTACCTTTTTAGCAGACTCAAACTTTCTTTTCTTTTCCTGCACTTCATAAACTTCAAAATAATCGCCAACTTTAAGATCATTATAGTTTTCAACTCCAACACCGCATTCATATCCCTGAGCTACTTCCTTTGCGTCGTCCTTAAATCGTCTCAATGATTTAATCTTGCCATCGTAGATAACTATATTATCCCTTAATATTCTAATACTTGAATTTCTATTGATTTTACCTTCAACAACATAGGATCCTGCAATAGTACCAAGCTTAGGCACAGTAAAGGTTTCTCTAACTTCCACTTTACCAATAATGCTTTCAATAAGCTCCGGTGACAAGACACCTTCAATGGCAGCTTTCATAGCATCGATCGCATCGTAGATAATGTTGTAAATTTTAATATCTACTTTTTCTTTATTAGCAACTTCTGAGGCTTTGGCATCAGGTCTAACACTAAAACCAACAATGATAGCATTTGAAGCTGCAGCTAACATAACATCTGTTTCCAGGATGCCACCAACAGCTCCATGCAGAACATTAATTTTCACTTCTTTGTTTGATAGTTTTGCAAAGGAATCTGTTATAGCCTCAACAGAACCATTTGTATCAGCTTTAACAATAACATTAATATCCTGAACTTCACCTTCTTTAATCTGGGTATAAAGTTCTTCTAAAGTAATCTTACCTGTTGATGCAAGCTCTGCTTCTCTTGCTTTTTGTGTTCTGTAATCAGAAATTTGTTTAATAATTTTTTCATCTTTCGAAGTATTAACAACTTCACCAGCTATTGGCACAGATGAAAAACCGATTACCTCAACCGGAGTTGAAGGAGGCGCGGTTTCTAAGGTTTCTCTTCTATGATTTGTCATTGCTCTAACTCTTCCACTATGAGTACCTGCAACAATATAATCACCAATATTCAGAGTTCCTTGTCTTACAAGGACTGTTGCAACAGGTCCTCGTCCTTTTTCCATTTTTGCTTCAACAACAACACCAACACAATTCTTATCAGGATTTGCTTTAAGTTCTAACATTTCAGCTTTCAATAGTATCATTTCTAGCAGAGTGTCAATTCCCTCTTTTTGTTTAGCAGAAACTTCAACAAAAATAGTATCTCCACCCCATTCTTCACAAACAAGTTCATACTCAGTTAGGGTTTGTTTTACTTTATTTGCATCAGCGCTAGGAAGATCCATTTTATTAATAGCAACTATAATTTGAACACCAGCTGCTTTTGCATGCCTGATTGCTTCAACAGTTTGTGGCATAACACCATCATCAGCTGCTACAACGAGAACAACGATATCTGTAATATTTGCACCTCTTGCTCTCATGGAAGTAAATGCTTCGTGACCAGGAGTATCAATAAATGTAACTGACTTATTACCAACCATTACATTATAAGCACCAATGTGCTGAGTAATGCCTCCAGCCTCTGTATCAATTACGTTTGCATCTCGAATAGCATCTAAAAGCTTTGTTTTACCATGATCAACGTGACCCATAACTGTAACAACCGGAGGTCTTTCACTAAGATCAACTGCCTTATCAACAACATCTTCCAATAATCCAGCTTCTTCAAATGCAACATTTTCAATTTCAAAACTATATTCAGATGCAATCAAAATCGCTGTATCAAGGTCAATTGCTTGGTTGATTGTAACCATTAGTCCCATTGAGAATAATTTTTTAATGAGATCATTTGCCTTAATACCCATTCTCTTGGCAAGTTCACCAACAATAATGGTGTCAGCCATTTTGATTTTTCTTTTTATTGCTTTTGGTGTGGTGATTTGTGTTTTTTGAGAATCAGATGTTTTTTGTTTCTTCTTTTTCCTACCGAATTTAGAAAATGCTTGTTCTGGTCCTTTTAGGCCAGTTTTCTTATTCTTTCGAGCAAGCTCTTCTTTATCTATAAATCGTAAAGATCTTGTTTTGTATTCATCTTTACCTTTTTTCTTGTCTTTTGCATATTCAACTTTAACTGAAACTGAAGGATCGCTTGGTTTAGATATTTCTCCAAGTTTGATTTTCTTAACCTTTTTGGCTTCTTTACCTGCTTTTTCATCTTCAGCAGAAAGGGCTTCATCAGGCATAATTTTCAATTCAGGCACAACTTTAGGTTCAGCTTCTTTAACTACACCATATTTTGAACGATCAAAATATGTTCCAACATGTTCTTCTGCAGCGCTTGTTTCTTGTTTGACAGCTCTTTCCATATCTTTTTCGCCATGAGATTTTACATTGTCTAGTTTTGAAAACAGCTTATCAGGAGTCAAATCTTCAGCTTTTCTAACAATTTCTTCCACGTTCAATTCTTCTTTCTCAAATTTTCTAACTCTTCGTCTAATAACATTTGTTCTAATTCTTTGTTCTGTAAGCTTATGGCTATCATCAATAATACTTACATCTTTTACTTCAGCTCCTAAATTAAGATCGTCTACTTTTTCTATTACTTCTTCTTTAGCTTTTTTCTTTCTAGGTTTTCTTACAGGTTTGGCTTTGATCTTTTCAACATCAATATCACCAGCCTTTAGCTTATCCTTTACAATTTTATCAACCTTAGAAACATAACCTTGATCAATAACACTCATATGAGATTTGGCTTCAATTCCTAATGATGCAATGACTGAAATTACATCTTTATTACTGATTGAATATTTTTTTGCCAATTCATAAATACGGACTTTAGCCATCTATTAAAGCCTCCAAAATTAATTAATTATTTTCTTTATTGTTATCTGATTTTTCTGCTTTTTCTACCATCTCTTTTTCTTCATCTTTATTCTCTTCTTCTACAACTTCTTCCTTCTCTTCTTCTATTTTTTCTTCTTCTTTACCTTCTTCTTCTTTAATCTCCATTACTTCTTCTGCCTCAATTTCATCAAGACTTTTTCCTTCAATTGTAGAATTATCAGAATAAGTTTCTTTAAGTTTTTCAAGCCTAATTTTTTCTTCTTCAATGTAGGTAACAACTTGTTCCTTCATCAAAACAACTCTTTCTTCTTTAATACCTAATATATTAGAAAGTTCTATGTTTTCCATTGAGAGAAAGTCAGCGAATTTAACCACACCATGTTTAATCATGAGGCTAATAATATCTTCATCAAAAGCATTAAGCTTAACTAGTACTGCCTTCATAGTATCAGCAAGCTCTTTAATTTGAGCTTCACTTCTAATATCAATTGACCAGCCTGTTAACATTGAAGCTAAGCGAACATTTTGACCTCTTTTACCAATAGCTAAAGAAAGCATGTCATCAGGAACAACTATATCCATTGCCTCTATCTTTTCATCTAAAATAACTTTGACAACTTCAATACTTGAGCCAAGGGCATTACAAACATATTTTACAAAATCAGCGCTATAAGGAACAATATCGATTCTTTCACCTTTAAGTTCTTGCACAATGTTTTGCACTCTTGAACCTTTTACACCCACACACGCTCCAATTGGATCAACATCCGAATCTTTTGAAGCCACAGCTATTTTTGCTCTATCACCAGGTTCTCTTGCAGCACCATAAACTTTAATGGTACCTTCATAAATTTCAGGAACTTCAGCTTCAAAAAGTTTAACTAAAAATTGATTATCAGCCCTTGAAAGAATAATTTGTGGACCTTTTGTGATTCTTTGAACATCTATAATCAAAGCCTGCACCCTGTCTGAAACTCTATATCTTTCTTTAGATATTTGTTCACATTCAGGTAAAACTGCCTCAGTCTTTCCAATATCAACAACTATATCGCGTTTTTCAAATCTTCTCACAATACCTGTTACAATCTGACCTTTTCTACTCTCATATTCAGTGAAGGTGATATCCCGCTCTGCATCCCTAACTTTTTGTATAATAACTTGTTTCGCAGTTTGGGCTGAAATTCGACCAAGCTCTGCTGAATTTAATTTTACACCAAGAACATCATCATACTCAGATTCTGGATCCAGCTCTTTTGCTTGTTCCAATGAAATTTCATTTTCATGAAGCACTTCTTTTACAACTGTTTTAAATTCAAAGACCTCAACTTCACCCCTATCTGGGTTGTATTTAGCTTCAATCTCTTTTTCATGACCAAGTTTCTTTTTTGCAGCAGTGAGCATAGCTAATTCTAAAGCTTCAACTATTAATCGTGCATCAATGCCTTTGTCTTTAGAAACTTGTTCGATAACTTTTGTTAAATTTAAACCTTCCATTTTAAAAAATCCTACAAATAATTTGTTAAAAAAAATCCAGCCTGTGTGTGAAAAATAAAGAGGAACCGTAAGTATCACATTGATTATTATAAAAACTAGTAAATTTTATTAGTTTTTTACAATCAGGATGAAAAGTGCGTATCATTAATATTTTATCATGGCAAGAAAAAAATTAAGAAACTATTAATTTCACTTATAACCTTGACATATTGTGTTATTTTTTGTATATAAAATTACCAGGGATATATTATTGGGTGACGCACTATGGGTACTGTCTATTTAAAAAAACATCTTAGGATTATCCTACTCTTATTCTCAATAAATCTATTATTTTTTTTCTCAACATATTGTCAGGTTCCAGATGAAGCTGAGCCAGAAGCAGCAGAAGAATTTGTTATACCAGTTTCAATACCTGATAGAATTTCATCTCACGAAGGATTTCCAATAATGCCTTCAATTCAAGCTGATATTGAAGACATTATGTCCAGAGAATTGAGAACCTATCATGTACATTATGGTGCCTATAATAAAATCGCTGTTCTACTTCAACTTATGGAAGAATATGGACCAAACTGGCCTCTTATTAGAGATTATATTTGGGAAATTCTTGACAAGGAAAAGCTGTGCACTTATGCTTACGATAGACTAGAACTAGCCTATGAAAAGCTGCATGAAAATTCTTTAGAATTTATTTCTTCTATGTTTTCTGATTCTATTACTAGTGAAGCACACTATTATATCGTTAGATTCTTGCTATTAGAAGCATTATTTACACATCATCCACACTTTAATGTAAACAGTTTACAAGAATATGACCTTGCAGTTAATTTGATAAAAATGGCACTTGTACCAACTACTGACCCTAATTCTGTTGAACTCATTTTTCCTAATCCAGGCTTATATCAGTTTTCAAACTACAACTGGTCAGCTGAAAACATTGTTAAATATTACCACAGCAAAATTCCAGGAGGAGTGCTTACAAGAGAAATGTTGCCACCTACTATTTCAGATGAAGATGTTGATTTTCTTAAATCACTAATGGGAATATCAAATGGCACATCTGATCCAAATGATAATATTTTAACTGACATAGAAGCAAGTTCCGCACATACAAAAGCCTCATACAGGCAAATTCAGGTTGAAGAATCAATCAGAGACCTGGTTAAAGATTATGATGATGTAACAGCAAGATATCGTCCTCCTAATTATTATGAAAACCTTGGGCTCTTGCTTTTATATGCAGTTAACCGTGATGCAATTTCTGTTGATCCAATGTTAAGGGATTTTATTTTTGGATCTGAAACTCAAGCTGGTGTTAAAATTAAAGTTACAGTGCAAAAGGGCTTGAAAATAGCAAATTACCTTGAAGATTCTGAAGGTAGAGTTTCAATAAAAGACATTTTTGGATCTGATCATTACATAGAGCTCCTTGGAAATGAAACCAGCCCTGTTAAACTAGTCTTGGAAAAAGATTATAAACAAGGTTGGTGCTTAAAATTTATTTCTGACTTATCAGGCCCTGGAATCATGACCTTGAATAATATGATGAAGGCAATGACAATAAGTGATAAATTCTTTGAAATAGATAGAATTATGGATGCCTTCATGATTTTTGGTAAAATAAATCTGGCACAAACCAGAGTTGTTGAAATTGGCGAAACTCTAGCCAGGCTAAAATCCTATTTGAGCGCCCTAAAGGAATCTCACCAATTTCAAAGCATTGCACATAATTCAAAAATTCTAAAAGCTACAAAAACCCTCGCTAGCCAGACAAGTGAATTGAATGCATCAACAGAATCAATTGCCAAATGGACTGTTTCTGAACAAAGAATTTTAAGCGCTGTTTTCGCTGGAGAAGAAATGACAAGCCTGAAAAATGCTGTGCAAAATAAATATGGAAGACCAATGACAATGGTCGAAACAGAACTTAAAGGATTAAATACGATGTTTGCAAGCGAAGGAAGCACATCTAGCCTCCAGGCAATTGACAGGACTTTAGATAAAATTGCAAGGGTTCAAGATAAAATCAGCAAAGTAAATTTTGAGGATGTATACAAATCAACAGAATACGGCAAACTAAATTATTTAGTCCACAAAAGCTTGAGAACCATACTTTGGCCCTTTAGAAAGCTGTTTGATGGATCCAAATGGTTTCTTAATTTAGTTGGAGATACCTTGCCAAAAGATAAAGGAGTATCATCTTTTGCAAGACTTGGAACACGGCTTGCGAATTCTTCAGCTGAAATAAGACTAAAAGGATCAGAGGCATATAGAGATTTTTTTAAATGGTATAAAAACTCGCCAAAGGCAAATTGGATCAGGCAGATCTTTTCAATCAATACCATGAGCCTTTTGTGGGGACTTGATGTAATTTCAAATCTAACTACTTATCATCTAGCTTCAAAATATCTAGAGCGAGATGAAAAACAATTACTTTATAACCAAACAATGGGAAATATAGCCAATTCAACTATCATGCTTGGTGGATTTGTTTCACTTGAATTATTTGCTTTGAATGCAGCTCAAACAGCGGCTGTTGCTGATCGATATGGAATGCTTTCAAGACTCTTATATATGCCTATAAATTATTTTAAAAGACCAAAGGGCTTTCACCCAATTGCCATAGCAGCATTTTTAGCAAGCTTTGGTATAGAGGCTGTTCATCATTTTAATCCAAACGCTATTGGCACTCCCGGCGATTATATAGTAAAACTAGCCCTCTTGCCAAACGATCTTTTATTACTAGTCCTTAGTGGAAAAACCTCAAAAAGAATCATTGCTGAAGAAATAAAGGCAGGATGTGGAATTTCAAAAAATGATATAGAAGATATTTATTTTACATCAATTTCCTTGGCTAAAAAGGCACAAACATATGAAGAAACCTGGGATTCATATGCTTATTTGGCAGATCAAATTCAAATGAAATATTCATTGCCTAGACTTTTATATTTTTACAATGTAACAGCTCGTGAAAATAATTTCCCAAATTCAATATTTAAAGATGATGTAGCATACTTTTTCAAAGAACTCAGATTATTTGATCAATATATATGGCAAGCTGAATATACTGTTGATTCAAATTTTAATGTAAATTGCCCTGAATTTGAAGATGATATTTTAAATTTAATGGAAGAAAGACTAAATCTTAATCCAGGTTACTTTGGAGAAGGCATTTTAAAACCCACAACTAGAAACCAAAAGTTCTCAATCCCAGTTTTATGGCAAGCTCTAAAACCAAGTGAATGCTATATAAGATCAAAACTTGAAAACTATTGGAAAATCTGCCAGCAAGATCCATGGCACGAGGATTGTATTAAAATGGCGTTACCAGAATAAACGATAGCAAAACAATTAACTTCAAACCATATAATATTTGATACTCTTTCTTATCGAATAGACTAATTTTTAAAAAATTCATTTTTTCATTGCTAAAGTCCATAAATGCTGCTAATGAAGCGTTTTAAAAGTGGAGCAGATGGTCGCATATAGCATTTATGTTATATGAGGAAAGTCCGGACTCTAAAGAGCAAGATGCTGGATTAAACCAGAAAGAGTGATCTTTGGAAAGTGCCACAGAAAATATACCGCTCTGCTTGCAGAGTAAGGGTGAAAAGGTGAGGTAAGAGCTCACCCACGACAGTATCGCAAGATACGGTGCGGTAAACCCCATCTGGAGCAAGGCCAAGTTGAGATTATAAGCTGCTCGTTTTTTCTCAGGTAGGCTGCATAGATAGATGACCATCAACTACATAAATGTAGTTACAGAATCCGGCTTACAGCTCCACTTTATAAAAAAAGTACGGCGTACAGCGTATGGCGTATTTATATTTTAATGTTAACCTTATTTTTTTCGCCGTACGCTGTACGCTGTACGCTGTACGTTTCATAAAAAATTATGAATTGGATATTAATTAAAACAAAACCTAATCAAGAAAAGCGTGCTAAAATTAATCTTGAAAATCAGAGCATGGAAACTTTTTTACCCCTTTATTTAAAGAAATTAAAATACAAAGGAAACGCTAAAGAAACTCTAAAACCACTATTTCCAGGTTATATCTTTGTTCAGTTTTCTGATATAACCCCACTTGATAAAATTAAATACACATTTGGAGTTTCATATGTAGTAAAAACCAAAAACAAAGCTTTATTAATTAATAATGAAATTATTGAAGATATCAAAAACAGAATTGGGATAAATGGATATGTTGAGCTAAGTAAGCCAGCATATGAAAAAGGACAGGGAGTTAAAATTACTGAAGGTCCTTTCAAAGATTATGAGGCTATTTTTTATGAAGACATTAAAGACAGTGATAGAGTTTGCATACTTTTAAATATAGCTCAAAAAGATATTAAGTTAAAAATAAATCGAGATGATATTGAATTAAAATCCTAATTAAAAATGTCACTTAATTTTAAAACAGACTGACTCTCAATCCAACCCTTCTTATTTTCCTCAAGGTATATTTTTATAAATCCGTTTTGATCTTCTGATTTAACCTTAATTTCACTGCCCTCATGAAGCCTGAACAACAAAGTCGAGTTCTTTGAATTAGCAGAATAAATATTCGCGCTTTTTGCTATAATGTAAGCTCGATCAAATAATTTAAAATGGTTCATTTTTATGAAATATGAAGTTAAGAAAATTGCTGCTAGCATAAATATAATTACAAGTATGGTTTTAGATGTAAAAATTGTAAGACCTTTTTTCAAACGCAAAATGAATAGAATCCAAAAAATAAGATTTAGAGATATAAAAATATACAAAAGCTCATTTTTCGAAAAAACATGATAAAAAAAGAATATTGATGAGTAAATATCATCTTTATAAGATCTTTCAACTTTATCCTTTGTTAATGATATAGCATATCTTAGATTTTCTTTATTATCACTATTTCTTGGATCAATAAATTTAGATGCATTATAAAAGGCTATGGCTTTGCCAATATCACCAATTTTATAATTACAATTACCTAGGTTATATAGTATTACCTCATTTTGCAAACCTTGATTACTCAACTCCTCATATAGCGACTTAGCTAATTCAAAATCACCGTCCTGATAAGCTTGATTTGCTTTAAAAAAACTTTCAGCGGCCTTATTGGGGCTGAGATCATTAGCCAATAAAAACGCATTTATAAAGGCATAAGACAGCAAAAATACAATTATTATTTTTATTTTATTCATTTTTCTTTACTACTTACATAAATAATATTTGACAAATATAAATAAAAAATTTTACCTACATGTCAATGTCATTTTAATATGATATAAAAAATTGCAATTTGCTTTGGTAATTATTTTACTTAAATAGAAAGGGTGATTTTATGTCTGTATTAACTGTTTTCGCGAAAAGATTTGTAGCCGGTGAAAATATTACAACAGCAATTTCAGCTGTAAAAAAGATTAATGAAAAAGGTATTTCAGCTACTCTTGATATTTTAGGAGAAAATGTTTCTTCAAGACAAGAAGCCGAAAAAGCTTGCGAATCCTATCTTGAACTTCTCCGAAACATTGAACAAAGCTGTGTTAATAGCAATGTCTCTTTAAAACTCACCCAAATGGGCCTGGATATTGATGATGAATTTTGTTATGAAAATGTAAAAAAAATTGTTGATTTGGCTGCAAGTATGAATAATTTTGTTAGAATTGATATGGAAGGCTCTGATTATACCTCTCGGACCTTGAGCATATTCTATCGCCTCAGAAAAGAATATGACAATGTTGGAATAGTTATTCAATCAATGCTAAAAAGAACTGAAAATGATATAAACGATATTTCAGCCTTAAACGGTGGTGTAAGAATTTGTAAAGGAGCTTACAAAGAACCTTCAACCGTAGCTTATCTAAAAATGCCTGAAATAAAAGATAGTTTCAAAAAAGCACTTAATACTTTATTAAAAAACAATATTCACACAGCTGTTGCAACTCACGATAACCAGCTAATTGAGGAAATTAAAAATGAAGTTTTAAGCAATGGCATAGACAGAGATCTGGTTGAATTCCAGGTTCTTTATGGAATTAAAAACAAAATGCTCGAAAAACTTGCAGAAGAAGGATACAATACTAGAATCTATGTTCCCTTTGGAACTCACTGGTTTCCATATTTTTATAGAAGAATAAGAGAAAGAAAAGAGAATTTATTTTTTATTTTGAAGAATATAATACATAGATAATAAATAAGTAGTAAGTTGTAAGTGGTAAGTGGTAAGTAATATTTATCTTTTTCTTTTTACAGCTTATGATTTTAGTGGAGCACGGTAGTGGATATTAAAAATTACATTAGAGACATACAAGACTTTCCAAAAGCAGGGATAGTTTTTAAGGATATTAGCCCTATTCTTAAAAGTCCTGAGGCCTTTAACGAGACTATAAATATTTTTGAAAAAAGATATAAGGATCAAGCGATATCTTATATTGCAGGAATTGAGGCTAGAGGATTTATTTTTGGAGCAGCGCTTGCACTGCGACTGGGGCTTGGATTTATTCCAATCAGAAAGCCAGGCAAATTGCCTTATAAAACAATTAGCCAAACATATGAACTGGAATATGGAACAGACACAGTTGAAATGCACGTAGACGCCATAAACGAGGGCGATAATGTCCTAATCATAGATGATTTACTCGCTACAGGCGGAACAGCAGAAGCCTGTGCAAAGTTGATTAAAAAAGCAGGTGGAAAGGTGCATGAGTGTGCTTTTGTTATTGAACTGGCTTTTTTAAAGGGTAAAGAAAAATTAAAAGATGATAATGTGTATTCGATCATGAGTTATTAATTGAGGAGATAAAATGCAAATTTACTTAGCTGGATACAACATTGATGCAGATATTATTGAAGATTTCAAATCACAAAGTCCAGAAAGAAAGGATATAACTCCAGAAACATTATCTGCATCATATGCAAGAATCAGTAGAGATCCACGTCCAATAAATGAACTTAGACAAATTGCTAGAAATGAAGTTGAAAAAGCAAGAAAATCCAATAAAAATATTATCTTCAACATGGGTCACCACTCTGTAGCTGAACACGCTGTTTTCAACTTAGATATTATAGATGTTTCAAGATATATAATTGAAGAAATTGAAAAGTTTCGCTTATGTTCTTACACTGAAAAATCACAAAGATATCAAAAATTAGAAGATGATTTTATTATCCCAAATGAAATTAAAGAAAGCGAATTTGAAAACATATTTATTAATGAGATAAGAAATCAAAATGCTCTATATCATAAAATGTACGAAAAACTATTGAACCTGGTTTTTGCAAAACATGAAGACCTTGCAAAAGATAAAAAGAATCACAGAACCCTTGAAGGCTGGGCAAAGGAAGACGCAAGATACATTTCCTCACTTGCTAGCTATGGTCAACTAGGCATGACAATAAATGCAAGAAGCCTAGAATATCTATTCAGAAGGTTTGCATCCTCGCCATTAAAAGAAGTACAAGAACTTGGCCAGGAAATTTATAAACTTGCAAAAGATGTTGCACCATCAATCATTCTTTTTACAGAGGCAAATGACTTTGATAGTTTTACATATAATGACCTTAGCAAGCTTACGAAAGAAACAGAACTTACATTGACGACTCATGATAATACTGTAAGACTTGTGGACTTTGATGCAAATGGAGACAATAAACTTTTAGCCAGCCTTCTACATAAAACAAGCAAATGCTCTTATAGTAAAGCAATAAAAATAGCACAAGCAATGACTGCTGAAACAAAATTAGAGTTTTTCAAGACTGCATTTAGCAAAATGGAGTTTTATGATTCAGTCTTAAGGGAATTTGAATATGTTTCCCTAACTTTTGAGGTTGACATATCTTCTGCTGCTTTTGGTCAACTTAAACGTCACAGAATGATGACCATTAGCTCACAAGAATACGATCCATCTCTTGGAATCACCTTACCAGAGTCTATAAAAGAAATCGGTATGGAAGGTGAGTTTATGAATGCAATAGAAAACACAAATTCATTATATTATAAACTTCTTAAAACAAATAAACTTGCTGCCCCTTACATTCTCACAAATAGTCATAGAAAAAGAAGTCTATTAAAGGTTAATGCAAGAGAACTTTATCACATATGCAGATTAAGACAAGACCAACACTCACAATGGGACATTCAAAACATAGCAAATAAAATGTCTGCTCTAGCCAAAGAAAAAATGCCACTAACCTTCTTATTATTATGCGGCAAGGACACTTATTGCCAAGAATATGAAAAGATTTTTAATAAAAGACCCAAAGTAGCTTACTTAGACCAATAAGCCCCATTCCCTTGTTCCCTTGTTCTCTTGTGCTCTTGTTCCCTTAATAATCATAATCAACCTCAATATCATCATCAGTCTCATCAATCCCATCTGGACCCCGGGAAAATATAACGATAAACTTATCTGCTTTATTAACAAAGATGCCATAAGGATTGCCCCACAAGTCCTTACCGGGATCTCTTCCTGTATCTTCAAAAAGACCATTGTTTTTAACAAATGCTGGAATATCATCTGGAAAAGTTGGAGAACCTTTCATAATTGCATCAGATACAATTAATTGTTTAATTTGATTTAATTCTGACTTAACAACCATCATTGATGCCATCCCCTTTGAAGCATCAAGTGTCTCAGATCCTGTTTTCATCATTGTTGTCATTAGATACAAGCCAACTACTAAGGGGATTATCATTGAAATCATTTTCCCAATCATTTTACACCCTCTTAGCTATTTGAAAAATGGCTTTAACAGTTTCGTTATTTTGAAAAACCTCTAAAAAACCACTTTTATCAATTGAAATGACTTTGCCAAAACCCGTTGCTTTTACTGTGGCGTTCCTTGGTTCTGACATAATTAAGGCCAGTTCTCCAAAATATTCGCCAGGCTTTAATGTAGTAATGTTTTTTTCTTCTGTATCTTCTTTTTTACTTACAGAGAATTCTCCTTCCACAATAAAATAGAATTCATTACCATCTTCGCCTTCATGGACAATAATGTCATCTTCCTTAACCTCTTTGATTTTTGAATTTGAAGCCAAGGTAAATATTTGTGATGAGTTGAGTTTCTCAAATAATTTGGCTTTTGATAATATTTGACTAGACCTAATTAGATCAGTAATTCTTATACCCAGATCTTCATGAGATACAATATAATTTAAAAAGCTTTTTTTACTAAGTGTATAAAGTTCTGCATCTTCATTTGATATTACACTAGCTGTCCTGGGTTTTTCTTCTATAAGAGCTATTTCACCAAAGCAATCACTTTCTTTTAAAACCGCGAGTTTATATATTAAGCCAAAGTCATCTGTACTAACAACTTTTACTGAACCTGAACGTATAATATAAAACTTATCGCCAATAGCACCTTGTCGAATTATATAAGAAGACTTTTTATATTTTTCCCTTTTTAAGTATTTGATAACAATACTTACTTCATCAGAATTTAATATTTTAAATAAAGGGATTTCCAGCAAATTATTTTTAATGCTATCAATAGAATTAAACTCACTTATAACAAGGGTGTTAGTTTTTGAATATGAAACTTGATTAAAATAGTTTTGAATATATATTCTTTCAACTTCACTAAATTCTTCAGCTACTCTTAAAAATAAAAACTCTAAATTTATACATCCAATCCTTTTTACGTAGAAAGTTAATATCTCATTATATAAATCATCCCTACTTCTGTATTTACCTTTTAATATTTTTGTAAGAGGATTTACCAGCCTTTTTGAAAAAATATGCTCAGAGGCAATTTTTAAGCGACTAAAAAATACTTCTATAGTTCTTACCTCATTAAAAATTTCTTCATGTTTTTCAGTTGATAATGTAACATCAATATTTCTAACAAAATCATCTAAATTACCGAACAAATAATAAGACTTATAAAAAGCTAAGAATATTAAAATAGCTGAAATCCAGATTGCAAAACTAAAACCAGGGTTTATCAAAAACACACAAATAAAAATAATTGAGAGTAAATATCTAAACCAAAAGTTTCTAATTTTTCCATTAAGTGTAGATAAAATCATGTAAAACGATATTGGTATTATTACCAAGAGTAAAAACTGCAAATAAGAATCAAAAAACATGATAAAATCTTTGTCAATCTGATGCTTATAATAAAATGATGATGTAAGCAGATAAAATAAAAACGTTATTAATAAAAATTCCCTGCCACTAGTGCCCATTCTTAGAAACTGCAATCCATTTCTGGCTTCTTTTACAAATAACCATATAAAAGTAAATATTAAAAAACTCGCATTTAAATAAATATGAAATTGAGCTGGTATAATAAAATAAAACACAAGCAAATGAAGAATAAAAATTGTTTCCCAGAAAACTCTTCTAACGGCTTGAAAAAGAAAGATGGAATAAACATAATAAAAAGAGATGGCAAAAACAAATAAAATAGGAAATAAAATAAAAACTAGGATTATGAATAAAACAGCTTGATTCAGAATTGTTGAAGCTGTTATTAAATCTTTAAAAGCAATCACAGCTTCTTTATTCATTATATAAGAAGAAAATTTAATGACAATTGTTAGCCAAAGTAAAAAAGCAGCCAGTAAGCTTAATATGTAATTTTCACTATCTGAGGCTTTTTTAAAGAATCTTTTAATATTAATAAATCCAAAAGCATCTTCAAAGATAGATTTTAAATCACCTTTTATTTTATAAACTTGTTTTAATATCCTGTTTGCGTCTGAATTAAAACCTGGGAAATAGAAAAATAGAATGACAAGAAAAGGAGTATAAACAAATTTAAATATTATATCATTTAAAATAACATTAGAACTAGGATAAAAACAACTTGTCAGCTGATTAACAAAAAGAAAAATTGAAAACAAACCTCCGATAATTGTTAGAAGATAAGCTCCTGAGAGATGATACATAATCCTTACATACCTTTTTTCCATTATAATATCTTTACCAAATGATGCAAAAAAGGGAAGCAAAAAGAAAAACTTAATATGTGGATTAATTATTTTGCGCTTATATGCTTGAAGAAATAGAATTTGTGAGAAAAAATATAAATTAATAGAACAAAAGGCGACCAGTACAAACACTAAAAAACCCATTGGATAGGATTTTCCAATACTAAAAAAGTGTAGACTATTTTTATCAATTCCTTTTAATAAAAAAGAAAATCCAACAAGTCCAATTATAAATAAAACCACATATGAATAAGGCTTATATAAACATTTTAAAGGTATTTTATTAATAATACCCAAAATCTTTGGAAAAGATTTTTCACATGTTATTTTTGTGAAATAATTAAGTAGTTTTCTAAATTTCAAAAGCTGTGCTGATTCATGTTTAATTTCTTTTATATCAATATTCATTTTACTGATTAAGAAATCACCAGACTCTAGGTCAGTTAGAAGATGGGCAATAAGCTCATGCCCTAATTTTTCATATTTAAGTAAAAAGCCTGCTGCGATTTGGTTGGAATCAATTTTTCCATCAATCTGCGAAAAAATAAAATATTTTTCATCATCAAGTTCAATATAAGCGTTATTTTCAGGGTTATTAATAATATAAATATCTTTTTCTGGAGATGATATTTTAATCTCTTCTCTTATTTTTGGTATGATCATTGAATCTTCCCAATTAATCGATTTAAAGAATTAATTTTATTGTTTTCTAAATAATTATTCAAGTTAGAAATTATTTCAGGCATACATTGAGGATTTGTTAAATTCTCTGTTCCAATCTGACAAGCACTTGCTCCTACAAGCAAAAATTCAATAACATCCTTGTAATCTCTGATTCCCCCTACTCCAATAACAGGAATTTTAACACTCTTTGATACAAGATAAACATTTTTCAAGGCAATAGGCTTGATTGCTGGTCCTGATAAACCTGCAAATTTGTTTTTAAAATAAAACTGCCTTTTTTCAATATCTATTGCTGTGCCAGATAATGTATTTGCACATACAATCGCTGAAGCTCCACCTTGTTCGCAAGCTAAAGCTATTTCAGCGATACTTGTAACATCTGGAGTAATTTTAACAAAAACTGGTTTTTTAGATCTTTTTACAATGTTTCTAACTAAGCTTTCAACAGATTTTGGTTTTTTACCTAAATGAATTCCACCTTTTTGAATATTTGGGCAAGAAATGTTAGCTTCTAGGGCTGCTATTTGCTCATAAGCAGATAATTTTTCACTGAGTTCAAAATATTCAGCTTCATTATCCCCGAAAAAATTTACAATAATGTTTGTATCAGCATTTTTTAGTTTAGGAAGAGTAAAATTAACAAATCTTTCAAAACCTATATTCTGTAGTCCAATTGAATTAAGCATACCAGATGACGTTTCAAATATTCTTGGGCCAGGATTGCCAGGCTTTTCCACAAGAGATATTCCCTTTGTAACAACAGCCCCAAGCTTTGAAATATCAACCAGATTTTTTAATTCTGTACCATAACCAAAAGTACCAGAGGCTGGCATAATAGGATTCTTAAACTTTATACCAGCAATTTCAATTTCTAACATTTTAATCCCTTTATTTTAAATATTCAATTCAAAATCCAAAATCCATAATTTACTTATCACATACAACTTACCACGCAACTCTCAAGCTCCAAACAATTCTTCCCCACTAAACACAGGCCCATCAGAGCACACCATTTTATATGTACTAAAACCCTCTTCCTTTCCGCAACAACACTTTGGCTTATGTATTTCAACTGCACATCCTAAGCAAATACCTAAACCACAAGCCATTATAGTTTCATATGAAAAATAAGTATTTATGTTTTCTTTGGCTTTTACTATTTCATAGACCGCCTTAAACATAGCACTTGGACCGCAGGAAAACATCTCAACTTTTTTATCTTTGAGTAAAGGTAAAATATCTGAGAGCAAATCTGTAACAAGCTGCCCATTATCTTCTTCAGAAGCAAATGAGATTTTTATTTCATTACCTAAGATTTTTTTGACTGCAATATTTTCTTTATGTGTTTTTGATCCATGAAGCCAAAGCAGATCATCAGAAACAGTAAGTTCATAAATAGATTTTAAGGGAACAAAACCATAACCACCGCTAATAAGAATTTTTATTGAATCTATATAATTTGATCGAAAACCATTTCCAAGTGGAAGAATCATTTTAGACTTCGTTCCAATTTTTGACTGGCAAATCTTTTTTGATTTCAATCCTACTGGCTTTATAACAAGGCTAATATATAAAAAGTCATTAATAAGTTCCCAACTATAAATTGAAAATGGACGATTTAAAATCCTATTTTCGCTTATGGAAGCATCAGCAAACATAGTAAACTGACCAGGAATAAATATTGCATCAAGCTTTTCAGAAAGTTCTGCTCTAAATTTAAGCAAATAAAATTCAGCATAATCTTTTTTTTCAATTAATTCAAATTCAAAAGAAAACATATTTATCCTTTATTTGCTTTTTATTGATTTTATACTTAGAAAGAAAGAAATTATCAAGCCAGGAAGAAAAAACGAGGAACTAAATATCTTCAGAAATAGCCAGATTTTTCGTTAAATTAAATTGAAGCAGTTTATCAAAATTTATTCCATCAATATCAGCAAATTCTATACCAAATCCAGACTCACTACCATTATTATAAATCCATGCGACTCTACCACTTAAATCAATTTCAGTATCAATAAATGATATATAGGCATAAAATTGTATTTCTTCACCTATAAGCACTTTCTGTTTTGTTGAAATAAAAGCCCCGGACATACTCATATTTGTAATCATTGAATTTTTATCCAGTTTTTCTGAACTAACAGGAATTTTTACTTTAAATCTATCACTAATCCTATTTCTCTTAAACATCAGTAAATTAACCTCTAAAATCTAACAGCATATATATTAACGATAGCACTCATAACGCAAGTTGTCAAGGCGTGACTGAAAATAAAATTATCCTACAACATTAAAAGCTCTTAATCTATATTTTACTTTTAATTCTTTTGCTACAAATTTTTTAAATACCTCAATATCAAGATCAGGAAGCTCTACAGCAGTCACAGTAACATCACCGATTATTTTTTGTGCTTCCTTAATAAAATCAATAACTTCGAAAAATGCTTTTACCCCATATTTTGAAGGACATATTGTCAAATACTGATTAGGATCCGATGTATTTAAACTAATTGACATAGAATCCACAAGACCATGTAATTCCTTAATTATGTTTCTTCTATAAATTAAATTACCAAGCCCATCAGTGTTAATTCTAATTTTTATGTTTTTATTTTTATCCTTTAAATATTTTGATATTTTCAGGATTAAGTCTAAGCGCAAAGTTGGTTCTCCAAAACCACAAAAAACAATCTCATTGTAATTATCTTCAAACTCATTAATTGCGCTAAGTACGTCATTAAAATCAGGCTCTACTTCTAATTTCAAAAAATGCCCTTTTACCGTAAAATCATTTCTCTTTGCACAAAAGATACAGGCAAGATTACATTTATTAGTTATATTTAAATATAAAGAGTTCCTAATTTTATAAGCTAACTTTGCTTGTGAATATTGATTTGGTTTCTGGGCTTTTGAAAAAAGTGAATATGTATTTCTCGTGGTAATTCTATCAACATCTTCAAGACTTATTTTTAGAACTTCAGCGATTTTTTGTGCTGTGTATTTGATGTAGGAAGGTTCATTTCGTCTTCCGCGAAATGGAACTGGTGATAAAAATGGGCAATCCGTTTCAATTAATATTTTCTCATTAGGGATATTTTCAACAACATCACAAAGATCTTTTGCATTTTTAAAAGTAATAACACCAGGTATGGAAATATAATATCCTAAATCAATAACTTTCTCTGCATCACTGATATTCCCTGAGAAACAATGAAACACTCCATTTATATTATAATTCTTTATTATTTCCAATACATCTTCAAATGCTTCTCTGCAGTGAATAATAATAGGAAGTTTTGATTTTTCACTTATGTCAATATGCTTTTCAAATAATTTAATTTGATCTTTTCGCTCTGAAAAATCATAGTGAAGGTCAATCCCAGTTTCACCAATTGCAATACACTTTTTATCATTAATAAATGCTTCAATTTGATTTATATCATCCAGGGTACAAACACTTGCCTGATGTGGATGAATGCCTGTTGAAAAATATATCTGTTGATATTTTTTTGATAATTCTTGAGACTTTTTAACTGTAGCGATTCCACCAGCTGAACCTACATTTAAAATCCAGTCAATATTTTCTTTCCTAGCTCTTGATAAAACTTCATCAAAATCATTGTTATAATCCTTAAATTCAAGATGGGCATGAGAATCAATCATTTTTTTATCCTAGAACTCGTCCTCTTCTAATTCATTATCTTGTTTATCAGACACATAATCATTTTCAAGTTTACTAATTTCGTCTTTACTCATTGGTTCAATTTCATCAATTTCAACTTCTGCATCTGAAACTTTATTAACCTCTGAAACTTTAACTTTTTTATATTGCTCTTTATTCTTAATTATTAATGTCTGAGAAAGTATATCACTTGAAATAACTATGAATTGTTCACCCATGTGACTAACAACTGCGCCCTGCCTTGGAATACCTTTGCCTAAAACACAATACTGCTCATGTTCAAAAGCTAAACAACACATTAAACGATCACACATGCCAGATATTTTATTTGGATTTAAGGGTAAATTTTGATCCTTTGCCATCTTTATTGAAACAGAAGCAAAATTATTTAAAAAAGTTGAACAGCAGAGTTCTCTACCACAACAAGAAAGACCACCAACCATTTTTGCTTCATCTCTAACACCAATTTGATGCATTTGAATTCTGGTATGGAATTTTTTTGCAAGTTCTTTAACAAGCATTCTAAAATCAACTCTTTCAGCAGCTGTATAGTAAAAAATAGCCTTTGAACCATCTGGCAGGAATTTAACTTTTACAAGCTTCATACTCAATTGGCCAGCATCAATTCTTTCAAGACAATATTTAAATCCCTCTTTTTCTTTTTCAATGAGATTGCTATAAATTTCAAAATCCTTTTGATCAGCTTTTTTTAGCACCTTTTTTAAAATGTTATTAGAATCCTCTTCAATGATTGTAATGACTTCGCCAATTCCTTTTCCAGTTTTTGTAGCGACAAGAGCATGATCGCCTTCTCTAATACTAATATTATTTAGATCGAAATTATATAGCTTCCCTTTTTTTGTGAATCTGATTTTTGCTATCTTCATAAGTCTTTAATCTTCCAAAAAATTTGAATTTATAAATAAGCTTTCTAGCATTAATTGCATATTAAAAGTTTTGTCAATATTTTCATATACATTAATAGCACTAATAAAAATATTTTCAATTTCTCTAAGAGTGAATCCCTGAGAAACTGAGAATAAGGTTTCATATTTATTCTTAAAATAAACATGCTTTCTTAAATCATACTTATTCTTTATCAAAACTAGATCTGACAATATTTTTAAAAACACTTCCAAAGATGTTTTCAGAAAATAATTATCTTGAAGCATTTTATCAATCATTCTATAAAGATCATCAATTTTTCTTTTATGAAATATTTCAATTATCTCATCAAAATGCTGATTTTCTTGTTCTGTAGCAAATAGTGAAGTAGCCAAGCTTGAAAAACGAATTCGAATACAGCGCGAAACAATTGTTGGTAAAAGTTCAAAAATCCTTTTTGCAAAAAGAAAAATCAATGTATTGCCAGGCGGCTCTTCAAGTATTTTCAAAAGAGCATTTTGTGATTGAATATTCATTTTCTCAGCATCAATAATAGCAACTGCCCTTACCTTGCTTTCAAAATTTGAAAGAGCAAGTACCTTTTTCATTTTTCTTATTTCATCAATTCGAATAATTTCATCTTCAGGTCTAATAGTTATAAGGTCTGGATGAATGTCTTTTTTAATCTTTACACAGGAAGTACAAAGCTGGCAAGGTTTCTGGGTATCTTCAGAAAGGCAATTGATTTCCATAAGATATTTTTCAAAGGCTGCATATTTATTTTTATTTTCAGATCCAAGCAATAAAAATGAACCACTTGCCTGTCTTTTATTTATATATTTATTTAATAATTGCATTTAAATGTTCACCCAAATCAGTAAGCTTTTTTAATAATTCAATTACCCTATCAACAGTATCTTGAATCCCAAAAGTTGTATCAACAACATGAATTCTTTCAGGCTCTGCCTTTGCTTGCGCCAAAAAACCGTCTCTAACTTTTAAGTGAAACTCCGTTCCTGCCTTATCAAGTCTATCAAGTTCTTTCCTTGTGCTAATTCTTTTTAATCCTTCTTCTGCATCAACATCTAACAAGAAAGTTAGTACTGGCTTATAATCACCAGTTGCTTCTTTATTCATTTTTTCCACAAAAGAAAAACCCAGATTTCTTGCAATACCTTGATAAACAAGGCTAGAGTCATGATATCTATCACAAAGGACTGTTATTCCATTATTTAAAGAAGGAATAATCTTTTCTTCAATATGCTGAACCCTTGAAGCTAAAAAAAGCATGAGTTCAGCCTTTGATCCAATTGCAACTTCTTCTTTTTTCAAAAGGATTTCACGAATAAGATCACCAAGGGGTGTTCCACCTGGCTCTAAAGTTAGAGTATTTTTAATTGAATTATCTGACAAAAACTTACTAATCTTTTTGATAATTGTAGATTTTCCAGATCCTTCAACCCCCTCAAAAGTAATAAACAGAGGAAATTTAAGTATATTATCCATAAAAACCTTCTTACATGATTATTCTACAAAATCAAACATTTTATAGTATTTGGCATAACGTATTGGGCATTTAGTTAAAAAAATCAACAATAAACGATACTTGACTTAGGTAGAACAATTTCTTATCATTTTAATAATTAAATTAATAAAGTATGAAAATGCAAACTAATTTTAAAAAGTTATCAGATGAAATCATAGATTATTGTTGGAAGATCAAGCCAACAAATGCCACTGCCTCAGGAATCCACAAATTTGACAACTTCATTGAAGATTTTTCAAAAGAAGGCATTGAAAAAACCATAAAAAAGAAAAAAGCTTATTTAAATAAATTACAAAAATTTTCATTAAAAAAATCAAAGGGTGAATATCTTGATAAAAAACTTTTAGAAAACCAACTAAAGTTTGATATTAGAGAATGGGATGTAGAAAAGATATTGTATAAAAACCCAAGCGTCTATCCTCAAACCTGTATTTATTCAATATACCTGCTCTTAATGAGAGAATATGCAGAAACAGAAGTAATTGCAGAAAACCTTATAAATAGACTTTCTGCCATTCCACAGTTTTTTAAGGATGCTAAAGCTAACCTTAGACCCAACAAGGATATTCCTGATATTTGGTTGCAAGTAGCAGCTGGAACAGCAGAAGGCGGCGTTGCCTTGCTTGAAAACGCCTTTGATGAATTCGTTGGTTATTTGGATAAAAAAACTGAAAACAAATTATACACAAAACGAAAAAAAGCAATTACAGCCCTTGAAGACTTTACAAAGTTCATTGAAAAGAAAATTACAGGCAAAAATACAAAGAACCTAGCGTGTGGCGAAGATTACTTACAGTTTATTATTAATACAAAACACATGCTTCCATATTCATGCGACGATATTCTTTTGCTTGGTGAAAAGCTTTTGAAAAAAACAATCCGCGATATTGAAAAAGTAGCTAAGAAAATCGATCCAAACAAGTCTTGGGAAGAATTAATAGAAGAACTAAAAAAAGATCATCCACCAAAGCAGGAGCTAATTCACTCTTATCGAACGAAAATGTTAGAAGCAAAAAAATTTATTAGAGAAAAAGATATTGTATCAATTCCCAAAAATGAAAGACTTCACATAGTCTATACTCCAGAGTTTGAGAGACCAACAATCTCTCATGCAGCTATAGTACCCCCGGCTCCCTTTGACAATATCCAAGAGAGCTTTTTTTGGATAACGCCAGTTGAAGAAAAAGCCTCTAAAAAAGCTCAAGAATTAAAACTTCGAGATCATTGTTTTTACTCAATTCCTGTCATAGCAGTCCATGAAGCCTTTCCAGGCCATCACTTGCAGATTTCTGCCGCTAGTTCTGTTAAGTCAAATGTTAGAAAATTTATGGAATCAGAATTCATGAATGAAGGATGGGCTGTATATTGTGAAGAGATGATGCAAGAACAAGGTTTTCTAAAAAAACCAGAAGAAAAACTTTTCAAATTAAAAAATCAACTCTGGAGAGCCTGCAGGGTTATTATTGATATCAAACTACACACTGGAAAAATGACCTTTAACGAGGCGATAAAAATGCTTATAGATGTTTCAAAAATGGGTAGAAATACCGCCACATCTGATGTTATTAGATACACTCTTACGCCTGGCTATCCATTAACTTATTTGATTGGCAAATATGAAATCTTAAAAATGCGAGCTAAGTATAAGAAATCTAAAGGCAAAAGCTATAAACTCAAAGAATTTCATGATGAGCTTTTGAGCTTTGGATCCATCCCATTTTCAGTAATTGAAGAGGGAATGGGTTTATAATTAATAATTCAAAATTTAAAATTCAAAATTCAAAATTCAAAATTAATAATAACCATTAAAATAAAGCGCTTATTTAAAACAATTTCAATTTGTAACTTTATATTTTTCCTTATTATCTCTTGACTTTTGAATTTTAACTCAATATATAATGCCACCTTCCGAGATATAGGATAATTTTGTCTAATTTGGAGAATAAAATGTATGCAATAATTGAAACTGGTGGAAAACAGTATAAAGTAATTCAAGGTGAAAGTTTTGAAGTTGAAAAACTAGCTTCAGAGCCTGATAAAAACATTGAGCTTGATAAAGTCTTGATGATAGGCGGATGTGAGAACATTCTCATAGGAAAACCTTTCTTAAAGGGATGCAAAGTAATTGCCTCTTTAGTTGATGAATACAAAGACAAAAAAGTTCTAGTTTTCAAGAAAAAAAGAAGAAAAGGCTATAAAAAAACAAGAGGTCATAGGCAATTAATTACAAAATTAAAAGTTGAAGAAATAATTGTTGAAGCAAATTAATAAAGGAAAGTAGTCATGGCACATAAAAAAGGTCAAGGTAGCTCTAGAAACGGTAGAGATTCAAATGCTCAAAGGCGTGGTGTTAAACGCTATGGTGGTCAAGTTGTTAGAGCTGGGAATATATTGGTTAGACAGCTTGGAACAGTATTTCATCCTGGAAATAATGTAGGGTGTGGAAAAGATTATACTCTTTTTGCATTAATTGATGGCGTAGTTAAATTTGAACACCATGATAAGAAGAGAAAGAAAATTAGTGTTTACGCAGCTTAAGCAAAGTATGCCTTCCGCTTTCAGCCTTTTAGCCTTCAGCTTATAATACAAAGTTTTGATTATATAAAAGATAAAGATATTACTATATTGGAAAAGAGTTAAATGAAATTTATCGACTATGCAAAAATTTACATTAGGTCAGGAAATGGTGGAGCTGGATGCTTAAGCTTTAGGCGAGAAAAGTTTATTCCAAAAGGCGGTCCTGATGGAGGTTGTGGAGGAAAAGGCGGAGATGTATACGTAAAAGCAACTGAAAGCCTTACAACTCTTATAGATTTCAAATACAAGCAACACTACAATGCAAAACGTGGCGAAGATGGTGGTAGCAACAATAAAACAGGTGCTTCTGGAGAAGACATTACTCTATTGGTGCCAGTTGGAACTGTCATCATTGATAGCGAAACAAAAGAACAAATAAAAGATCTTTCAACAAAGGGTGAGGTATTTTTATTAGCAAAAGGTGGAAATGCGGGTAGAGGCAACCAGTGTTTTACTTCTTCAATAAACCAAGCACCTAAAAGATTTGAATTAGGTGAACAAGGTGAAGAAAAAATAATAGTCCTGGAGCTTAAAGTAATCGCTGATATTGGAATAATTGGATTCCCCAATGTAGGAAAATCAACATTCATCTCTGCAATTAGCAACGCAAGACCAAAAATCGCAGATTATCCTTTCACAACATTAAGACCGAATTTAGGTATAGTTAAAGTGGAAGACTATAGAAGCTTTGTTATTGCTGACTTACCAGGACTCGTAGAAGGCGCAAGTGCTGGAATTGGTCTTGGACACAGATTTCTAAAACATGCAGAAAGAACCAAGTATCTTTTTCATTTTTTAGACATGTCTTTAGAGCCAGATGAAAATATCAAAAGGTATGAAGTTATAAACAAGGAACTGCAAACATATTCAAAAGACTTAGCTTCAAAAAGACAAATTGTTGTATTAAATAAATGCGATGTCTTATCAGAAAATGGCAAAGTACCAAATGAAATTGAAAATTATTTCAAAAAGAAAAAGATAAAAATATTTCCTATTTCAGCAGTAGCTCGGACAGGATTGCAAAAGCTTATTTATTATGCTGATAGTGTGTTAAGGGAAAGTTTGAATAAATAAGAGTGTATAAATTCGAAATTCGAAATTTTGAATTTTGGATTTTGGATTGCTTTTAAATAGTATTATAATTCAAAATTCAAAATCCAAAATTTAAAATGCTTCAAGAATATTCACATAAAACTCAGGTGTACCAAAGTCTCCAGTAATTGCTAAATCGGCCCTCAAGTTAATCCTTTCCTTCTTATCAAGAGCAAAGCGAAGGCCACCACCGAATGATGTTTTTATATTTTCAAAATTATAATCCCAAAATGCGTCAGCGACTTGGCCAATTGAAGTAAAGACTGTTGCTCCAATACGCCAGTAAATTGGCATTCTGTATTCAGCTTGAAAGGCGGTGTAGCTTTTATCCATATAACGACCATCGTAATAGCCTCTCATCATTTCTGCTCCACCAAGACGCGACATCATAGTAAAGGGAACATCAAACATAGCTTCTTCAAAAATATATTGAAAAGCAAAAACCTGATTTTCATAAAAATTAAAAAAATGTCTGCCATTTATTTTAAGTTTCATAAAATTATTATCACTGCCCAAAAACTTTTGATAAAACAATAAATCAGATTCAATAAACATACCTTTTTTTGTATATAAAGAACTATCTCTAGTATCATAAGTGAATATTAACCCTGCCCCAGAAGATAAAGCCCCATCTGAGCCTTCTATACTTCCTGTATCTAAAAGACCACCTGCCTCAACTTCTTCCATGTAGACATAATAAAGATCATATAAAAAACCCAAATAAAGATTTTTAATAAGTTGATATGATAAGAAAGGTTTAAAGTTCAATAATACAGGAGTGTACTCTTCCAAGGCAGTATCAAGAGTTTCAGGCCCTATTCCCCAAAAATTATCAGGAAAACGATAAGCTCTGAATTCTGAATGAAGTTTTAAATCATTTATCAAAAAGTATTTATCAAACTGGGCTTTGAATTGGGCCTGGTTTTTTAATGAATAAGCAATCCTTACATCATAAACATCCTGCTTAAAATCTTCAAGTTCTGGATAGGCATTATAATAAATAATAGCCATAGCACCTATAAGCAGCGATGTTTCAGGCTGATAGGCAGCAATTGGAAATGGAACTATGCCAAGTTTTGTTTTTTTTAGTATTGGAGTGGAGGAATATGATAATATTGGGATTAAGATTAAGATTAAGATTAAGATTAAGATTAAGATTTTAGGTTTTCTATACATTATATACATCTCCAGATTGATGATATAGATATAGTTTTATTCTGGGAGTTGTAAAGGGAAATATTGAAAATTGAGAATTGATTGTTGATTATTGATTGTTTCTTATTAAAATACTATCGAACCCAGAAATTTTCAATAATCAACAATCAATTTTCAATTCTCAATTTTAATAAAAGGATTCAGGAATCAAGTCCAGGATACCTTGTTCCCTTGTGCTCTTGTTCCCTTATATCGGCAAAGATGGCAACTCTTGAACACGACTATCACTACTTGCTTCTTCGCCCTCTTCTTCACCTTCTGCATCTTTTTCTTCGGCTTTTTGAATTTCAAGCATCCTAAAATCTTTGCATGACATGCCAGGTTCAGCGCAGATTTCAGTATTAAAAAATTCTGGAGCATGATCAAGATCATTTAATCTGTAATGTAAAATACCAGATCTGTCATCCATAACCAAAAGCGTATTTTTTTCTTTAAAAGCAGCCAGTAACTCAAGGCTTGCGTTTGACATATCAATGTAATCTTCTACTTCCTGAAAAGATCGCCATAAAGCTCTAGGTCCGCTAATTCTAGGACCAGTTATTATAACCAGATCTTTATCAAGAGGAAAGAGATCTTCTCTATCATTTATTTTAATTGGAAAGGTACCATTTTCTTCATCAAATTCTATTCTAACATAATCAAGATCAACAGAATCTGTTTCAAAACATAGAAAGTTTTGATCTTTATAATTCAAAATATCTTCACGAATGATTTCACACCAAGATTTTGGAGGTGTATAACTATTATCAGATTCGATATGCCACCCAATAGGCCCATCATACTGCGGCGGAATCGCCAATAAATTCAACGACAAAGCTAGCACTACCAATAAAGAGACAAAAACTACCCGTCTAAACATAATAAATCCTCACTATAATGTAAATTGATAAAAATGGTATGCCTTTATAACAATGACTTATGCTATAAAATTGTGTTGATTGTCAATATTATTTTAACACTTTTTAAATAATTTTTTTCATTTTAATAAACAAATATTCATTAAATAATAACTTATCATGAAGTATCCCTATATAACAAAAAAGGCCCGAAATCTATGATTTCAAGCCTTTTTTATAATTTAATGGGGCACTGTGCTACTCTCCCACCAACTTACGCTGGCAGTACCATCGCCGCAGATAGTCTTAACTTCTGAGTTCGGAATGGAATCAGGTGTTACCCTATCGCTGTAAGTACCCCAAACTTTATGTCTGAGATTCGTATAACAGAATATTCTTGATACTGTACATGGCAAAAAATCGTTTTATTTATTGCTAAAATTTATTAGTTAAGCCTCACAACCAATTAGTACTGGTAAGCTAAATGCATTGCTGCACTTACACACCCAGCCTATCAACCTCCTAGTCTTGGAGGGGTTTTTAGCAACTTCTAGAGTTGGGGAAATCTAATCTTGAGGGTGGCTTCCCACTTAGATGCTTTCAGCGGTTATCCTTTCCGTACGTAGCTACCCAGCTGTGCCACTGGCGTGACAACTGGTCCACTAGAGGTACGTCCACCCTGGTCCTCTCGTACTGAGGGCAGATCCTCTCAAATTTCCTACGCCCATGGCAGATAGGGACCGAACTGTCTCACGACGTTCTAAACCCAGCTCGCGTACCACTTTAATCGGCGAACAGCCGAACCCTTGGGACCTGCTTCAGCCCCAGGATGTGATGAGCCGACATCGAGGTGCCAAACCTCCCCGTCGATGTGAACTCTTGGGGGAGATAAGCCTGTTATCCCCGGCGTACCTTTTATCCGTTGAGCGACGGCCTTTCCACACAGAACCGCCGGATCACTAAGACCTAGTTTCCTACCTGCTCGAGATGTCTCTCTCGCAGTCAAGCTCCCTTATGCCTTTACACTCTACGGCTGGTTTCCAATCAGCCTGAGGGAACCTTCGCGCTCCTCCGTTACTTTTTTGGAGGAGACCGCCCCAGTCAAACTACCCACCAGACAGTGTCCTTGACCTCGATTCAGAGGATCAAGTTAGAATTTCAAAATATTCAGGGTGGTATTTCAAGGTTGGCTCCACCGAGACTAGCGTCCCAGCTTCAAAGCCTCCCACCTATCCTACACAAAATACCCCGAAATCCACTGTCAAGCTGGAGTAAAGGTGCACAGGGTCTTTCCGTCTTGCCACGGGTACACGGCATCTTCACCGCGAATTCAATTTCACTGAGTCCCTGGTTGAGACAGTGCCGAAGTCGTTACGCCATTCGTGCGGGTCGGAACTTCAACTAGTTACATTATGTTACCATAATGATAAGACTATATCTTCATCTCACCACATGTTTTAGGAGCTCTTCTTTTTGATATTTTCTTTTTCCGCTTTTATTCATCTCATAAGCTAAATCAATAATTTGAATTAAGCCCTTTTGATTAACGTGTAAATTTGCTTTCATAAGATTACAAATTTCTGAAAATAATTTAAAATCCTTTTTTTTTGAAGATAGAAGTGGATATTTTTCAAAATGTGAAATAATAATTTGATTTAAACTATGAAGATTTCGAACTTCAAATTTGTAGTTCTGATCTTTTTTAGAAAATCTTATTCCACCGCAATTAAAATGCTGTTGAAACATCTTTATTACATTATAATTTCTTTTGTTTTGGCTAACAGAAAAACTAGGTCTAACTTCAATGCCCAGTTTCATTTTAGCTCTTTTATTAAAAGAAACTGAAAAACATCCTTCACCATCAACAAAACCTGTAATATAAGAGTTTATATCCATTTTTTTCTCCTTTTAAAAGGAGCTCCATGACATGCATTTTCTGGTAAGAGCTGGCGTATTGTTCCAAAAATGAAACCTCACCTTTCGGTTCAGTCGTTACGGGTCCATTTTTATTAATGGTTCCCACGGTATTGCCCATTTTCAGGGTTTCACCGTTATTAGCCAGTTTACTTGATTAGTGTTA
>JBDREC010000090.1:0-95000 GCA_043820105.1 Pseudomonadota bacterium | reverse complement strand
GTCTTTGATTTGTTCTATTTGATTTAGATCTACACTAGCCAAAGTGACAGTAGAGACAAGAAAGCAAAGTAAAAAACAACTCTTTTTTAGCCATGAAATTATCATTATCCCCTCCTTTGATAAGTTATAAGTTATAAGTCGTATGTCGTAAGTGGTTTTTAATAGTAAGTTAGTAACAATTAACTTACAACTTACGACTTACGACTGTATTTAAATAAGAGTGTTCCCTAGAATTTATTGATAGCAAAATTCATACCAAAATATAAGAAATCATTTTATGCATTAAAAACCATGAGTTTATCACTAAACTTTAAAAAACAATATTAAAAGACTGGTGTCAAAGTGAATAATATCAAAGACATTGATACCACTGATGAAGCTTATTTGACATCTTTTTTTGCCTCGTGTAAGTATGGTGTATATATTAAGGTATTGAACAAAACACTGAGGTGAAAATGATTTTGATGAAAGAACTTATTGAAAAGAAAATTAAAGAATCAACTTTAGTTTATGAAAAGTTATATGAATATTGTTCAAAAGACATAGAAAACACAGCCAAAGCAATCATTACTTGTTACAAAAATAAAAATACTGTCTTTGCTTTTGGCAATGGTGGTTCAGCTGCGGATGCTCAGCATATTGCAGCAGAACTTGTTGTGCGTTTTTATAAAGATAGACCTCCACTCAATGCTTACGCCCTAACCACCAATACTTCAATACTCACAGCGTGTGCAAATGATTATACCTATAATGATATTTTTGATAGACAAGTTAAAGCTTCAGTAAAAGAAGGAGATATTGTCATAGGAATTAGTACAAGTGGAAACTCTGTTAATGTGTTAAAAGCCCTAGAAAGCGCTAAAGCATTATCAGCTATTACTATTGGACTAACTGGCGCATCGGGTGGAAAAATGAATGAATACTGTGATCATTTGATTAAAATTCCTTCTACTGATACACCAAGAATTCAAGAAGGTCACTTACTATCAATACATTTAATATGTGAGCTTGTAGAAAACACTATATTCAGCGGTTGATAAACAATCAAAAAAAAGGTACTAAATGAATAAATTTATAAACAATATATTATTAGTTTGAGTTGTAAGTGATAAAAAATAATAAAACAAAAGCGATATTTCTTGATAAAGATGGGACTTTAAGCGAGGAGCTTGGTTATAACTGTAGTTTTGATAAATTTAAATTAATTGATGGTTCGCTTGAAGCCTTAAAATTATTTAAAAAGCTAAACTACCTTTCATTCATAATAACAAATCAATCTGGAATAGCTAGGGCTTATTTTAGGGAGCAAGACTTCAAGGAATTCAGTGACAATATACTTTCATCCTTAAATGACAAAGAAGAACTTATTAAAAAGTTATACTACTGTCCACATCATGCAAGTATGGGTTTTGGAGAATATAAGCTTGATTGTGATTGTAGAAAACCTAAAATCGGATTACTAGAAAAAGCTCGGTTTGATTTTAATATAGATTTAGAAAATTCATATGTAATTGGTGATAAAGCAAGTGATATTATGCTTGGAAAAAATGCATCATGCAAGACTATCCTGGTATTAACAGGATATGGTAAGGAAGATAAAGTCAAGCTTGAGGCAGCAGGAATCGTCCCTGATTATATAGCTGATGATCTATTAGGCGCAGCGATGTGGATTAAAAAGGTATAGCGTACAGAGTACAGCATACAGCGATAATGCTAATCAATTTTTATTGGAGACATTTTGAATTTACGAAAACAAGTTAGCCAACGATTTATTTTTGGATTTCATGGATCTGAAATTAATTCTGAATTAAAAGATTTTTTTACAAATTATCCCCCGGCTGGAATTATTCTCTTTGAAATCAACAACAACTATGAATCACCAAAACAAGTAAGTGAACTAATTACCAGTATTAAAAAAATTACAAATGATGAGAAGTTAATTGTTTGTATTGATCAGGAGGGGGGTATTGTTAATCACTTACCCAAACCCTTCACACAATTCCCTTCAATGAAAATCTTAGGCAAAATTGCAGAAAAAACAAATAAACCTGAACTTTGCTTTGAATTCGGAGAACTCCTTGCAAAGGAATTAATCACAACTGGATTCAACACCCCCCTTGTTCCTGTAGTAGACATAAGAACAAACTCAGCCAATGATTACATTGGGCAAAGATCTCTTTCAGAAAGTCCTGAACTAGTGGCCATACTATCAAATGAAATCATCAAAGGCATCACTTCTATCAACTCAGCTTGTTGTCTTAAACATTACCCAGGTCATGGAGATACAACAGATGATTCACATTACATTTTGCCAGTGATTAAAATTACCAGGGATCTGCTAAATAAAAGAGAGCTAATACCATATAGGGAAAATTTTAAAATCGACATTCCAATGGTAATGGCTGCACATCTCTTATTTCCTGAAATAGATCCTGACTTTCCATGTTCTCTTTCAGAAATATTTTTAAAGGATATTTTAAGAAATGAATTAGGCTTTAATAATATAATTGTAAGTGATGATCTTAACATGTCCGCTATGAGTGAAAATTTTAGCTTGGAAGAACTTATTAAAAAAGGTCAGAATTTGCTAGATATATTCTTATTTGGAAAAAACCTCACAAAGCAAGCAAATGCTTTTGAAATATTATTCAAGGAAAATGAAAATAAAAATAAGCATAATGAAGCATATTCCCGAGTTCAAATTTTTAAAGAAAAATATTGTCAAAGCACAAAATATGGAATAAAAGATTTTAAAGAAGCATCATGCAATTCTCGCAAATTTTGTGCGCAGATTGATAAACTTAAAGAAAGCTATAAGCTTAAGGATTAGTATTCAGTATTCGGCATTCAGCTTTTCTTCACTGAATACTAAATACAGAATACAGAATACAGAATACTAATTTTACAGCTTACAGCTAAACACAGGCTATAAAACATGAAAAAGACTTATGTACTAGATACCAATGTGCTCCTAATTGACCCACAGGCTATTTATCAATTTGAAGATAACCAGATAGTCATTCCAATGACCGTACTAGAAGAAATTGATAAGTTTAAGAGAGACATGTCTGAGATTGGAAGAAATGCAAGACTCTTTTCAAGAATTATTGATAACCTAAGGTTTCAAGGGCAACTTTCAAAATCTGTTCCCCTACCAGATGGTGGAGATTTAAGGGTTGAAATCGGTGTTGAGATTCCAAGCCCTAATCCTTATAAAATAGATATTGATAAACCAGATAATCAGATTTTATTTACAGCGCTTCACCTGCAATCAAAATCAAAATCAAAAACTCAGCCTGTTATATTGGTATCTAGAGATATTAATCTCAGAATAAAAGCAAATGCCATGGGAATACAAGCTGAAGATTATGAATCAGATAAAGTTGACATTGATGAAATTTATTCAGGTACAATAATTATGGATTTTGATGGTGAAGTTATTGACTCTTTCTATACAGAAAACTCAATAGATGCAGGAAAGAATCATTTTTATCCTAATCAATATATTTTATTAAGAGACAAAGACAACCCTTCTCACAGTGCTTTAGGGCGATATATTGAAGAAGGAAATATCATAATTCCAATAAAAAAACTAAAAGAAGGTATCTTTGGAATTATTTCAAGAAACATGGAACAAGCATTTACCCTTGATGCTCTTTTAGATCCTAAAATACAGCTGGTAACTTTAGTTGGAAAAGCAGGCACAGGAAAAACATTGATGGCTATCGCAGCTGGTCTTCAATCAACTCTAGAATATGAAACACATAAGAAAATGTTAATATCAAGACCAGTGGTCCCTATGGGAAAAGATATAGGCTATCTTCCTGGCGACATTGAAGAAAAATTAAAACCCTGGATGCAACCAATTTTTGATAATATGGATTTATTACTTTCTTCTGGAACAAAAATGACAAAAACAAAAAGATCAAAGGGATATCATGAATTTTTAGAAATGGGAATTGTTGATATTGAACCCCTGACCTATATCAGAGGTAGAAGCATTCCAAATCAATTTATAATTGTTGATGAAGCTCAAAACTTAACACCACATGAAATTAAAACCATAGTTACAAGGGTTGGAGTAGGAACAAAGATAGTTTTTACAGGAGATCCATATCAAATTGACAATCCTTATGTTGACTCTTCATCAAATGGACTTTCAGTTCTTGTTGAAAAATTTAAGAATGAAGCAATCTCAGCTCATATCCTATTAAAAAAGGGTGAAAGATCTGCTCTTGCTGAAAAAGCTGCAAATATATTATAATAAGGTTACACCATGAGAATTGATAATCGAAAAAATGATGAAATAAGAAAATGTATTATTGAACCTGATTATATTATCCATCCAACTGGCTCTTGCCTCATTAGCCTTGGAAATACTAAAGTCATTTGCTCTGCGATGGTAGACAAGGAAGTCCCCAAATGGCTTGAAGGAAAAGGCAAAGGTTGGTTAACATCAGAATATTCACTTCTCCCCTATTCCACACATGATAGAAATCAAAGAGAATCGTCAAAAGGTAAAATTGGTGGAAGAACATATGAAATCCAACGCTTAATCGGTCGAGCCTTAAGGGGAATAATTGATTTAAAAAAACTGGGTGAAAGAACAATTTGGATAGATTGTGATGTTATTCAGGCTGACGGTGGCACAAGAACTGCTGCGATCACAGGTAGCTTTGTGGCTTTATCACTAGCTATAAAAAAACTTTTAAAAGATGGATTAATAAAAGAAAATCCTATATTACATAATTTAGCAGCTATTAGTGTGGGCCTAAAAAATAAAGCAGTGATCCTCGATTTAAACTATGAAGAAGATTCATCATGTGATGTTGATATGAATATTGTAATGACAGGAAACAATGAATTTATTGAAGTCCAGGGAACAGCGGAAAACAAACCTTTCACAAGTGAGCAACTTTATGAAATGCTAAACATCGCAAAAAATGGCATTCATAATCTATTCAATATTCAAAATGAAATAATAAAATAAAAAGCCCCTATTCTAAAGATACACAAACTGAAGTATAGATGCTACAATAATTGTTATAATCTGTGCTAGTAGGATCATAAGAATAATAAGACAAAGATAATGATAAAGCATTGTCATAAGAATCAGAACTCAAATAAGAACCTTGATTATCATAATTATATTCATAGCAATCAGAATAATAAGTGCTATAGTATACAGAAATAGAATTGTAATTATAAGCACTACTATAGTCACTTATCTCAGAATAGGCATCATTATACCTACTAATTGATTCATCACCATAATCATAGTTGTCTAGTGATTCTGAATGCAATAAACTACCGCCAGAATTAAAAATATCAACCTTGGTATCACCACTTCCCAAGTCTATATCAACGTTCAAATTACCTGAGTAATTCGATCCTAAAAATGAGTTTACATAATCATTATCTGTACAGTTTCCGTAGGTAGTAATAGAATCTGAACTAAACGACTTTGAAAAGGATCTCGAAGAAGATCCTGAGTTATTTGTACCTGCAGCCCCAGTAGCAGAGTCATTAGAATCAGACCCAAAAATTATATCTGTGGCTGATTCATCAGAACATATATAGTATTCAGCACTTTCACCTAAGCCATTATAAAGTGAAATAGAGGCACCATTATTATAATTGTAATAATATAAACTAACATAAATATATTCGTATGAACCGGAGTTATAATATGAAAAATATGCAGAAAGGTTAGCATTATTTCCAATAGTGACACTTCCATCAAAGGAGCCATATCCATAATAATCATAAGCACTGATTGTATGAACTGCTGTCCCATCTGATTTTTTAATTTTTATTTCAACTTCTTCGGCACTCACAACCGAAACATCAACCTTAAAGGCTGACAGCTCTGATTTACCCAAAACGTTAGTATAATCACTTGAAGTTGCATCATAGGCATATGAATTCCATGAACAATAATTCCCATCAAATTCAAATTCATATTTTACAGAGTTTGCTAATTGGCTAGCATTGGCTCCTTCGTCTGAAGCATTTTGAGAAGTTGAATCTGTTGTAGCTGAGATCCATGAAGAACAATTATAAGTTGAATCGCTCAAGTAAATATATACAGATGTTGATACCTGGCCTAAAATATTTGTATAATCATAAGTTGAGTAAGATCTATAAAAATCTCCAGAGTCATCATAAAAATATGAACCATAATCATATTGAGGTAAGCTTAATTTTTCACCAGTATCCAAAGCATTAATGTAAGTTGTACCAGAAGCTTTTTCTATGCTTATTTGAACAGGAACCTTTTCACCATTATTCAAGGCGGTTTTAACATCAGCAACATCACTAACAAACATCGCCAAAAGATCATCTTCTGTTGATTCACAATTACCATATTCATAAGTGCCAAAGGTATTATCTTTTTCCAGATAGAAAACTACATTTTGAGTTGTATGTTCAGAATCTTTATCATCTCCAGCTGTAAGAGCATTTAAGGCATTATCTAATATTTCATTAGATCCATCAACAATTGTTAGAGTAATTCCAGTTGTATAATATGTAATATCAAACATTCCAGCTAATGTTTTATCACAATTATCACCTAAGGTATAATTAAAAACAGTTACCTCACCTTCGAGAGTGCTGATATCACTTTCGGATTCAATATTTTTCAGTGCTGCTGCTTCAGTCTCATCAGTAACAACACAAAGTTTTAAAGAAATTGTTTGTTCCATTGAACATTCTTGCATAGAACTTTTTGAATTATAATTTGCTTTAAAACAATTCGAACTTGTTGGAATTAATTCAGCCTCTAAAGGAGCATCATTGTCCTCTGTTTTCAAATATAGTTTTTTATTATCCTGGTCATGAACAAGCATATAGGTCTGCTCTTCAATGTAAGTTCCTGCTTTATCAAGTCCAAATATAGAAGCTTCAGCGTAATCTAAAGTAGCATCATAAACGCCTGTAACATCATGATCAAATGTGATGTTTGCAGCGATTGATTCAAATTGACTTGAAATATCCTCACTTTTTGGATAAAAGGCACCATCTAAAAGAATCAATTCTCCAAAATCAAAGCTATCTAGAGATTCAAAAATTGAAAAATTAATAGAAAAAGCGAAATCCACAACAAATTCGCCAACTGTTACAATCATTGAATAAGACAAATTCGCGCATAAATCAGCGCTAAAAGATCCATCGCTAGAAACAGTTGCAGTAACTTTCATACATTCATCTGAGTTTGCAATTAAATCAAAAATTCCACTAACAGAATCAGAAATCCCAATAAAAATTACAGAGATACTTTCTTCTGATGCTTCACTGGCTTTTAAATATGATGGAATCGCTGTATCTGATGTAGCGGAGGGAATGGCGCCTGCTTGACTTGAAACCTCTTCAAAAGCGGAAGACAAAGCACTATCAGCGATTGAAGCTAAGCTCCTCATTTCTGACATTGTATCATCTGAAAATGTTCCTGAAATTGTTTTTGTCTCAACCTCACCACCTCCAAAAAGACCATTATCTCCCTTGATGGCATCAAAGATTCCACAACCTGAAGTTGATAATAAAATTATTATTAAAATTAATAAGTTAAGATGTGATTTCATGGCTTCCCCTCCCCTTTTATATAACTTAGGACATTCTTATAGATTATAGCACTATTCTATTATATTAGAAAGAAATAAGATGTGACTTAACTCACCCTTTTTTATTTTTTTTCAGATGACAATCATATTAATTTTTAATAATTTTGTATTTTCAATTTTGAGTTTTTTAGTTTTATGATATTAAATAAAAAAATAACAATCTTTCAACTATACAAAGTATTGTTTTTATTATCTATTCTATTATTTACTATAGTCTTTTTTCTCAATGCCTGGGTGACAGATGATGCCTTTATTTCTTTTAGAACTGTTGATAACTTTGTAAATGGCCATGGTTTAACTTGGAATATTATTGAAAGAGCTCAGGCTTATTCTCATCCTGCTTGGCTTTTTTGCATAAGTTTTTTATATCTTTTCACAAACGAAGTTTTTTATACAAGCATATTTTTTTCATACCTTCTTTGCTTATTAACTTTATTTTTTCTTTACTATTATTTTTATAAAAAAGAAGAATATTATAAACCAAGTCTTTTAATTCTTTTATTAATCAGTTCAAAGGCTTTTATAGATTATTCTTCAAGTGGTCTTGAAAACCCATTATCATATTTGTTGGCTACAATCTTTTTTACATCTTTTTTGAAAAATGGAAACCTTGATAAATTTAAAAAGTATAGAAATATTTTCTTTTATTTTTTTATAGCATCACTTGCTTATTTTAATAGGCCTGATAGCATACTTTTATATTCAGTTCCTTGTCTATATATCCTTTTTTTAAATGTAAAAAATATTAACTTGAAATTTATCTACACATTAATATTAGCAAGTCTTCCAATTACTTTATGGATAAGCTTTTCAATTATATATTATGGTTTTCCATTAGCAAATACTAATTACGCAAAAGTTGTAAATGTATCATTATTACCTTTATATAAAATCCAATTTGGTGTAGATTATTTTTTAAATAGTATTATTCTTGATCCTTTAAGTCACATCATCTCTATAGCAGCTTTATTTTTAGTATATATGAAAAGAAACAAGTTGTTTTTTATCACAGTCCTTTCGGTTTTATTCTATTATTATTTTATTATTTTTGAAGCTGCGGCTGCATCTCACTTTACTGGACGGTTTTTCTCCATACCCTTTTTAATTTTATTTTTTATCTTTGTAAGCCTAAATAATTTTAAAAAATCATATATTCCAATTTCCTTAATAGTTATGGCTTATTTATTCCTGCTTCCTTATTCAACATTAAAGATGGGTACTAAGCATTTTAATATCTATGAGCAAAATAAAAGGTTAATCGACCTTAATTATTATGCTCATCAGCAAGGAGCAGCAATCTTTTCAGAAAATTTCAGTGGCAAAATTAAATACAATAAATTTTTTATAAGTGGCACAAGATTGAAAAATAAAAAAGCTAAAATTCACGTTGGAGGGTCCTTTGGTGACGAGCTTATTGGTTTTTTTGGATATGCAGCTGGTCCTGAAAAATATATCATTGACTATGTCGCACTTTCAGATCCATTTTTATCTCAGCTACCTGCGTGCAATATAAAAAATTACTACGAATGGCTTCCAGGTCATTTTATTAGGCTTATTCCAAAAGGATATTTAGAATCAATAAAGCATGACAAAAATTTAATTCAAGATCCACAGTTGAAAATATTTTATGATAAAATATTAAACATAAGCCGAGGTGATATTTTTTCACTATCCAGGTTCAAAGATATTTTCGACATCAATTTTGGACGAGATAAGGACCTTTTGCTTAACTATTCTGCAAGAACAGACATGGAGAGAAACTGCAAAGGAGAAATAAATACACTTATTGGAAAATATGAATAGCCGAATGGGAAACAATGATTGAAAAATTATTTCATATTAACGTTAATTTATTAAGCAGGCAGTGCGTTTATTTGCTTTTTAAAAAATAGTTTTCAGGAAGCTTTTTTATTCTTAATATTAGAACGTTATTTTAGATGTATTTTTTAAAATCTTTTGACAATATTTAACTATTTTGGGCTCTTCAATAATATTAAAATATTCTATGAACTGAACCGCCATTATTAAAAGAAAAGCATTTATTCGCTTATTTAAATCTAAATCATTGGATTTGTATCCTGCTAAAAAGGCATCAAAATTACTTTTATCTTGATTCCAAAAAAGCCAAAAAGCCAGATCATGCGCTGGATCGCATGCAATTGCATTGGTCCAATCAATTACCGCTAAAATTTTATTTCTTTTTATTAAAATATTATCTCTTGCATAATCGCCGTGACAGATTACAGCAGAATCCTGGAAAGAATTTAACAAAAAGCTAAAGGCCCTATTAATTAATGCGATTTCATTACTATTTAATTTTGCTAATTTTATAGCAGATTGTATTTTCTCCAGCTCATTCATTATCCACTCTTCCCAGCTATCTATGCAACCTTGCAAAACATCATTTCTAAAATAGCCAAAACCATCCACCTTAATCGAATGCAATTTTTTTAAATTTTCACCAAGTATATTTGATATTATTAAAGCATTCTTTTTATTCATATGGTGAAAATCTATTTCAGCTCCATTTATAAATTCCTCAACAATCCATTGAATACTCCCGGAATTTGGGGTATCAAGATTACTTGCAATTACTTTAGGCACTGGAACCAAAGCCCTGCTTGCGTACTGTTGAGCTATTAAATACTTTTGAGCGATATTTATTCTGGCAATCCATTTCTGTTTATTATCTTTAATTATAAAGGTGTTTTTAAACAAACCTCCTTTGGGAAGCACCGCAGAAACAAGCTTAACCCCTAAAGCCTCTTCTATTTCATTTGTTAAGCTTTCAGAAAAATCCGGATGAAATTTTGAAGCTAACTGCATTTTGCGATCCGACTTTGTTCTATATGCTCGTTTATTTTCAGTATTATTTTCTTCTGTGCTTGCCAAGATGTTTTTGAAAATCATAATATCTTTAAGATATTGTCTGTCTTTATAGGAAAGAACGTTAAAATAATGAAAAAGAAAATCAAAATATTTCCGGTACATAAATTCAAAGTTAATGCGTTGAAGCAGTAATAAATCCTTTCCGGTAAATTCAGTATGATGGCGAACATGATATGCTAGAGCTCTGTCATTGTGATGTAAGACAATATTATTTCGACAGTATCGATAACCAAGTTCTACGTCTTCCAGCCCCCAAAACACATAGCTTTCATCAAATCCACCAAGTTTTAAAAACAATAAGCGATCAGTAGAAATATTATTGGTATAGAACAAGGACCATGGATGAACATGGGTATTCCATGAAACAGTAGGAGGAGGATCATCTACATCTCTTATTCTTTCTGTAGGAAAAAGAGAAAAATCACTTGGAGCTGTATTTTGTTTTTTATATTTAGCTAAATAAGGTCCTGCTTCCCAGTCCAGCTTAATCCTGGTTCCTCTGACAACCTTTGCTCCAAGGGATAATAATTTTAAATGTTCTTGTAATAGGTTTCTTGTTGATAACATATCGCTGTCTAGGAAAAGTAGATATTTTCCTCTTGCATACTCTGCACCAAGATTTCTGCAAAGACCTGTTCTAAAGTTAAAATCACCAAGATTACGTTCTTCATTTCTTCGCCAGGATAAAATTGAATAATTCACCCTGGAAATTGCAGATGATAACACTGCTTGTGAAATCTCTACAGTCTGATCAGAACTCCCATCATCAATTAAAATTATTTCGTATTTTTCCTTGGGTAAGTCTTGATTAATAAGGGCATTCAAAGTTAGGGATATAGTATCAGCTTTTTGATAACATGGAATTACAACAGATATTAGAGGCTTTTTGTTAAAATCAAGCGTATTTTCGTAAACAGGCTTATCCGGGCGGTTTAAAGCTATTTTGTCAGATAGCCAGGGGTGTTTAAGAGGAGTAAAGTGAGTCATTTTTTTAGCCATGTCTGGATATGACATTAAAGCAGAATGAACAAGGGGAGCCGCTTCTATTATAGAAGGATAGGCAGACTTTCTTGCTTCTGAAAAAGGCAAAAGAAAATGCAGCTCTTTGAAGGAAATATCACAAAACATATTTAAAATAGAATCTAAGGATTTAAGCACCTCGATTGTCAAAATAAGATTTATTCTGCGAATTGATTTACAGGAGGTAAGTAGCTGTTTCAGCTTTGGAGAAAATAAAAATGATTTATTGGGCTTAAGGGATGGTTCTTTTGTAAAAGTCATAAAAAAATCAATCTCACTATCCAGTTGATACTTTTGTATCAATGGATATTTTTTATCGAGTTCCATAAGGTAGGTTAAAACAAGCTCTTTTCCTTTTGATTTTAATTTCTGCATTAATTGTTTGGTTCCAGAGCTTTTGCTTATAAAAGCACCAAACACAATCTTCCCGTGATTATTAACACAAGACATGATGTTATCATAATTTAATTTTTCTTTTGGAATTATTTTTGTGTTAAAAACTGGATATTCGTCCTTAAAAATCTCTGGAATATCATGTTTTATTTCAAAATTAATATCCTTTGTGATATTTGATTTCTCTAGACTTATAAAATCATTAGTATTGAGCATTTCATAAAGAACATCCAACATTCGTGGATTCTTTTTTTCCCTAATTACTTTTTTTTCTAGTGATTCGATTGCAAGCAATGCATTGCATTTATCACTATAAGATAAAAAAGCATTCTTTGTATCATCTGCTGCAAATTCAATAGGAATCCCAAAGGTGTTTGTAAAATCTATTACGTTATGAAGAGTATTAAATACTTTTGGATTCACAAAAAAGAGAAAACATAATTGCGTATAATCTATTGGGGAACATGTTTTTTCAAAAGTGAATAAAAAACGGTCAATTATTTTTATTGATTTAAACTTTTGGAATTCACTGGTGTTTCTATCAGTAACAGTCTCCCAGAAATCAGGTAAAATTAAATATATTTTTGTGTTTTTAGTACACTTTGAAATCCATTTAAATTTTGATTTCTTTGATAAATCAGAAATATGTAATTTAATATTATCAGATAAAGTACTCGAATTTTTATATGACATCATAAATTGTTTTCCATTCTATAGCTTTTTTGTCCTTTAATAAAATGACCATTTCTATTAATTTATCCATGATCGCAGGTTGAGTAAGATGCGGATGCAGAACAATGCTAATGCAAGGATTGCGAGACATGATGGATAAAATCAAATTTCCTACAAAAAAGGAGAATACTCCTGATGCTGGCTGACCTTTTACCCATGGATGTGGATCCAAACTGGATGTAACTTGAATTGGATTATGATCCCAGTCTTTTATATTAGAGCCTACGGAAATAATTTTAAAACCTAAAACATTTAATGCTCTTAGGGAATTTAAATCATATCTATTAAAAGGAGGGCAAAAGATGTCAACAGTGTCTTTCCCGAGGATTTTTTCAATTATATTTTTACCTTCAATGATATCAGAGAGCTGTTGTTTGTAAGTTCTTGTTGGTCCAAACTCAAAAGAACTCCGATTTATTTCCGAATAATCCGTATGATATAAGCCATGCTGTCCAAACAAAAGAAGCCCTGAAAACTTCCTTTTTAATTTAATCCAGGGTTTGAAATTCTCCTCATTCAATTCTTTAGGAATTATGTTTACAAGGACTGGAATATTCTGGTCTAATAAGCGAGTTGCGACATCTAAATGATAAAAATTATTTTTAGGAACATCATCAATTCTTATTATTCCTTTTCTTGGAAATTCTTGCAAGTAAGACATTAAAGAACTTAGTTTTGGTGTATTAGCTTTATTAATGAGAATTTTACATATCTTATTAATTTGTGTTGTTTCAAAGGCATCTTTTTGTTTAGCGCGAATAATAATATCTTCATTTCCTGCTTCTATGCTTTCAAATATAAAATGGCCATCTGGATCAATCAAAACAGAAAATTGATTGCTAGCAGCGAGAATTGGATTGCTTCTATTATTAAATAAAAAGGAAAGAGATAATGAATAAATAATAATATCTGGCTCAAAGTTTGCGAGACTATTGCAAATTTTTATTGGTTCTTCTTTTGAGACATTAACTTTTAAAAATTTAAAACAATTGTTAAACAAGCGAGGGTTTTTATCAAATTGTACTGATAAGCGATGTTTAATTTGATCAATAGGTTCCTCAGCCAACTGATTATGGAACTCTCCTTTTACAAAGACAAGAATTTTCATTTTATTTATCTTTCATTAATTTTATAAATGCCTTTATTACAACTTCATTTCCACTTTTTTCATTTACATGTAAATAGTTTTTTCTGAAATTATTTAAGATCTTTTTATTTTTTACGATCTCAATTAAAATATTACTTAAAGATTTAGAATCTCCCATTTTTGCAATTTCACATATACCCAAATCAACGGCTTTCTTTGCTATAACATGTTGTGCTTCCATTGAATCAGTAGAAGGAACAATTATCATTGGTATCTTTGAAAAATAAACCTCATTAAACATATTATAACCTGGTCTAAAAATAGCCAATGATGAAGCCTTAATTAAAGCAGGCATGTTTTCTTCGAAAGTAACAACTTTTGCATTTAGAAACTTTTCGCGTGTTTCAGAATAAGGACCTTTAACCACAATTATCTTGATGTTTTTTTGTCTGATTTTTGATAATGCTATGCATGCTTTTGAAACCATTTTAAAAAAAGTATTGGCTTCAAATGAATGAAGAGCCTTTATATTTCCACCAGCTCCAGCTGCAAATAATAGGGTTAAGTCTGAATCATTTATTTTATATTTTTCTTTAATACTTAATATTTCGTTTTCATCACAAGTGCGAGTTATCGCACCTGAGAGCAATATTTTGGGATCACAAGTTATAAATTCGCGAAATTCTTTTGAATACTCTGGCTCAGGAAAGTCATTAATAGAATAAGGCAATAAAATTAAATCTACATTTTCTAAACCAACTTCATTAAATTTATACATTAAATACGATTCATTATAAATTGTACAAATAAGCACTTTTTTTGTGGAAGGCAAACAAACATGCTTAAAATAATGACCGTTAATTGCTCCATTATCTGTATATTTTATTGGAACATAATCCTGAATATATAAATTTGGTTTATATGAAATTATAACATCAGAAATTAAACCTACATATTTAGATCTTGCCTGGTCTTTTAATCCATGGACAACAGGTGATTTAATAATCGAAAAACCTTTGTTTTTTATTAATGCTTGATTTTTAGATTCTGAAATGAATAGAAACTCGGCCTCTGCAACAACTTTTTTAAGAGCAAGGGCGAGATTAAGACATTTTAGTTGGTGTCCCATGCCAACACCGTTTCCATGGTGAAAAAGAACTCGAGGTTTGCTAATCACGTCTGCGTTCAGCTTGGATATATTGATATTTTTCATCCATTCCTTTTAGGAATGTATCTTTTGTCTTCTTATCAAGTTTGACCTTAGTTAAATCAAGAGCAATTGCACCAGTTGCTGCAGTTGCAGTCCCAAGAATTAATCCAAGCATTGCTCTTCTTGAAATTGCTTTATTTTTAGTTATTGTTTTTTTTGAAACCGTTTTCTTGGGAGTCAATTTAGAATAACTTTTTTCTTTTTTCATTTTACTAACCTGCTAATATGTTTAAAATATATTTTTTGACTCATATTTGAATTTTCTCCTTATGTCAAGAGGCTTCTTCTTTATGATAAAAATGGTTCATTAAAGAACATAAAATTATATAGACATAAATTAAATTATATTGTTATTTTAATAAGATGAATAAGAAAAAACATAAAATAACTCCAATTAAAATCAGATTAGACCTTGCATCAATATGTCAGCTTAAATGTCCTCTCTGTCTAACTGGAAGAAGAGAATTAAAATCAAAAAGCGCTGTTAAACCTGGTTTTTTAAAACTTTATGATTTTAAAAATCTTATTGTTAAAAATCCATGGATTCAAAAAGTCGAAACCTCTAGTAGGGGAGAAGTATTTCTCAATCCAAATTTCAAAGAAATTATCAAATTTGGTTCTGAAAATAATGTAGAAATGAGCATTGGAACTGGTGTCAATTTAAATGATTGCAAAATAAAAGACTTAGAATGTTTGGTCAAATATCAAGTGAATAATATAACCTGCTCAATTGACGGAGCTACACAAAAAACATATGCTATTTATAGAAAAGGTGGGAATCTTGAAAAAGTTATTAAAAACATCCAAATTATCAATGAATTTAAAAAAAAATATGATTCAAATAAACCATATTTGACCTGGCAATTTGTTGTTTTTGGACATAACGAGCATGAAATTAAAAAAGCCAAGGAAACGGCTCAAAGTCTTGGAATGAATTTTTTCCCAAAACTTTCCTGGGATAGCAAATATTCTCCCATTAAAAATACTGCTGCTGTAAAAAGAGACATAGGTATGAAAATGATTACCAGGGAAAATATATTAAAAAAAACAAATAAAAGTTATTATCGTTCTATTTGTACTCAGCTTTGGCTTAGGCCACAAATAAACTTTAATGGCGATATTTTGGGGTGTTGTGAAAATATTTGGGGAATATTTGGTAATGGATTTAAAAATGGATTATTAGAAGAAATTAATAATGAAAAAATGAATTATGCCAGGCAAATGCTTATGGGCGAGCAACCTGTCCGTGAAGATATCGTATGTTCAAAATGTGAACGGTATTTTGAGTTAAAATCAAAAAATGCCTGGATTTCTGAAAATGAAATAGAGGCCCCCTTTCTCTAATTATAAATTATAATCAATGGCTTCCAGAACATTTTATTAGGTTTATTCCAAAAGGATCTTTAGAATAAATTTGGAAAATATGAATAGCAATGGATCACAAAATTAATCCATCTTTATTTTGTCTCCAACTTTCAAACCAGATAGAATTTCAGCAAAACTAAAGGATGTTTTTCCAACTTTGACTTCTTTTTTTTCACCGCTTCTAAAAATAACATACTTTTTCTCTTTATCTTCTTCTAATGCAATGATTGGAACATAAAGAACATCTTTAGCGATAATTGAAGTAATTTCAGTTTTAGTCGTAAATCCGGGTCTTAACTTGTGTTTCTTTCCTTCCAGGCTAACAATTATTTTCAGCTCTGATAATTTACTTTCATATCCTGTAATACCAGTCCTTTCACCAAGAGTTGATACATAATCAGATTTTGTTGTGACTTTTCCTTTAATTATTAAGTTTGGAAAAGCAGCAAAACTACTTTCAGAAAGATCTTCTATTTTAATATCTTGACTATCTGAAGGGTGGGCAAAAACATGAACCTCTAGTGTGTTAAGGTCAGGAATTTGCATTATCAAATCCCCTGACCTGGCCAGCTTCCCAGTTTCAGCTCTAGTTTTTTGCCAATTAAGCTCAGTTAGTGGTTTGTAAATTACACCATCAACTGGAGCTAAAACTTCAAGTTTATTCATTAAATCTTCAATTTCTTTTACATCGATCTTTTTTTGATTTAGAACTATTTGTTTAGCTTTTATGCTGTTAACATACTTCTCTTCAAATTTTTCTAGCCTTTCCTTTGACAACTTAAGATCCATTGTTTTTGCTTCAACATCAAGCTTTGCCTTCTCCCTGCTTATTTGAGACATAATGCCTCCTTCAACAACACCCAGATTTGCTTTTTCTAGTTCTTTTTTCTTTTGTTCAATATTGGATTCAATTTCTATTTTTTCTAGTTTTAATCTAGTTTCCTCTCTTTTAAGATCAACCAGTGCTAAATTATATTCTTCACTTGTATTATTAAGCTTTGATTCAATTACACTTCTCTCAAATTTTAAAACCACATCACCTTTTTTTACAATTTTACCATCTTCTATAATTTCTTCAATTGTCAGCCCTCCTCCTAAACGCCAAGAAATTTGAGGACAATTAATATCGACTTTATTACTTGCCTGAACTTCACCCTGAAAAACCTTTTTTTCAACAATATCCCCTTTTTTAACTTCCCAAAGTGTTTCTTGCGCGAACAATGATCCAGATAATATGAAAATGATAAAAATCAAAACTAAGTTCTTCAAAAGTATCTCCTGATCCACAATTAATTATTAATTATTAATTATTGATTATTAATTATTCTCCCCCTCTTCTTAAAACTCTATTCCCTATGCAATGCCTCAATCGGATTAATATTCGCTGCCCTAATAGCTGGCAAAATTCCAAATATCACACCAGTTGAAACTGCGATCAAAAAAGCCACTATCATTGCTGAATATGAAAAAGCTATATAAATATCAGTATAAAAACTTACAATTACGGCAATGAGCAGACCAAACAAAATCCCAAGAACACCGCCTAAAAGACAGATTGTTACTGACTCAGATAGAAACTGTATTAAAATATCTTTTTTTGAAGCTCCAACTGCTCTTCTGATTCCAATTTCTTTTATGCGTTCTAAAATGTTGGCAAGCATAATATTCATAATCCCAATTCCTCCAACAATCAGAGAAATAGCAGCAATACACAATAAAACAATATTAAATATTCTTTGTGTTTCTTCTTTTTGTTTTAAAAGCTCTTCAGGTGCTATAATCTTAAAGTCTTCAATACCCCCATGAGTTCTTTTTAAGGCTTTTTGAAAAATCTTTTTATAAGGAATCGTATTAGCAATAGAACCTACTTTAACTAATATATTATCAAGTTCCATATAAAAATATGGAGGGATTAATTTTTCAAAAGCAACATCAATAGGCACTAAAATCGTATCATTGTATTGATCTGGATTATATTTTTCTAAATTCTCATCTTTGTCATATTTAATGTTCTTAATTTCATCAAGAAGACCTATGACTCTGAAATATACTGAATTCAACAAAATATTAAAGCCGAGCATTTTTTCTGGATCTTTTGGAAATAGTTTTTTGGCAAAGGGATAACCTACAATACAAACATTATGCATGGATTCAAAATCTATATATGAAAAATCCCTTCCATAACGAATTGTAAGCCCCTTTACTTTAACATAATTTTTCGAAATTCCAAAAACCTCAGTTTTTTTAGCATAAGAATCAAGATTATCATTATAGATTTCAAAGCGTTTTATGTATGCAACATCTGTTTTTTGAATTCCGGGAGACATACCTACAATTGATTGCACATCTGATCTTCTTAATCCTCGACTAAGGTTAATAGTATTTGCAACATCTGTTTCACTTCCCTTAACTGCATCAATGGTGACAATATCAGCCCCCATAGATTCAATCATTTCCATAATTTGCTTCTGAGCCCCTTCTCCAATAGACATCATAGCAACAACAGCTGAAACACCAAATAATATTCCCAAGAGAGCCAAAAAACTTCTTAGAGGATTCATAAAAAATGGATTAAAGCTTTCTTTAATAACAGTAAGAATTTTTGAAGTTTTTAGGTTCATATTAAATTCAATTAACCTTTCACTCGTTAGCCATCGCTTGCCAGTTTAATTTTTTCAACATTTACTTTCAGTTCGCTTCCTGGCATAAATTCAATATTATCAATTATATCAGCCCTTACTAATATAACCTTCATTATAGCACTCACCTCTTCAAAATCATCATCTATAGCCCCTGCCATTATGGGAGAAAGCTCAATATCATTTACTTTAGCGTTAAAATAAATATCCTTTCCAACAACTTCTGCTTTAACCACTTGCCCAATTTTAAGGGCTCTTAATAGTTTTTCAGGAAGGTAAAATTCCATTTTCATCTTTTTGGATGTAGATAAACGCATGAATTCACTCCCTGTTGACATCCACTTTCCGACAGTTGCTTTTATTTTTCGACGCTTTAACCTTGGATAAGAAACAAAGCCATCTGCTGGAGCATATCTTTTATATAATTTTTTAATATCAGTTACACTTTTCACATAGCCATTCCAGGCTTTTATATCCGCATTATAATAGATAGCTTCAGCTTTATAAATTTTTTCTTTTTCTTTTACCTTTTTTTCTAAAGTACTAACCTCAAATTTTGCTATTTCATAATCTGCTTGTAATAATTTAAAGTCTCTGCTTGAAATAATACCCTGCTTTTTTTGTTCCAACTCAAGTTTATTAACATCCAATTTCTTTTTTTCTAAAGAGACCTTTAAAGCATTTAATTCTTCTTTGATTTCACCAAGGCTAACAATTTTACGAGATTCTGCTTCTGCTTTGTATTTATAACAATCATCCAGTATATCCTGCTGTGGAAAATCAAATTCAACTAATAAATCACCTTTTTTTGCATATGTCTCTTCATCTATTAAAAACTTAGCTTTTGCTCCACCCCACCCACTACTACTATGGCGAGTTGTAACCGAAGCAATTGGAACTTTAAAGGAAATATAATCAGTGACAACTAGTTTTCCTTCAAAAACATGATATCTTTCGGCATCAAAAACCTGAGCATGTACAAATGGAGATTCAACAAAAAACAAAAAAGCAAGAAGCAACACAAGAGCAATAACTATAACACTATGAATATTACGCCGTACGCCGTACGCTGTAGGCTGTACGCAATTAAACAACTTTTCCATCAAAAAGCCTTATCTTTCTTTTGGTTATTGATGCAACCTCATCACTGTGAGTAACAATAATAAACGTTTGTTTTATTTCTCTATGCAGTTCATTAAATATATCAATAATCTTTTCTTCTGTTTTGGAATCAAGATTTCCAGTTGGTTCATCTGCTAAAATAATATCAGGATTATTTACAAAAGCTCGTGCTATTGCGACTCTTTGCTTTTCTCCACCACTTATTTTATCTGGAGTTTGAATCAGGCGATGTGACATCTTCACTCTATCAAGCCATTTCATAGCAATCTTTTTTTGTGTAGATTTTTCAATATTCTGATATGTCATTGGAAGCATAACATTTTCAAGAACAGACATATTGTTTAACAAGTTGAAAGATTGAAAAACAAAACCAATCCGAGCGCCGCGAATCTCAGATATCTGAAGGTCATTCATTTGATCAACTCTTTTACCCATAAAAGTGTAAGAACCAGAAGTTGGCTTATCAAGACATCCAATAATGTTCATCAGAGTTGATTTACCAGAACCAGAAGGACCCATAATTGAAATATACTCAGAACAACCTATATCAACATTAATATCCTTAAGCACATCAATAGTTGTATCACCATAGGCAAAAGACTTATTAATTTTTTTTAATGAGATAATATTTTCCATCGTTAATTATCATTCAATTTCATAAAGATCCTTAATCCCGCCAACCATATACAACAGGTTATTATAATATTTGTTCCAATAAACAAGAGCAGAAATCAATGAATTCTGCGCTTCATCAAGTTCTCTTTGAAAAATAACAAGGTCATTTAGCGTTGATATTCCTTCTCTATATTTTTCTTCTTCTGCTTGTAATTTTAGCTTAGCCAAGGTTGCAATTCTTATTTTTAACTTGTATTGCTTTTGAGAAAGCACAACCTGATTGTAGGCCTTGCTTAAATCAACAAGCATGTCTCTTTCAATTTTTTTTAATTCAAATTTTTCTTGTTCAAGAGCAGATCGTGCATAAATAATATTTGATTTTAAGAAACCATAATAAAAAGGTAATCTAAAAGTTAAGCCAACTAAGCCATAGTAAGAATTTGCTCCCATAACTTGATTCATGCTTTCCTCAAATGTATCTGATATGCCGCTTAAAGCTAAACTAAGACTTAAATCAAGCTGTGGAAAAACCTGGTTTTTATTATATTTATATGTAATTTCAGCTTTCCTAACATTTAATTCTTGGATTATATAATCATAGTGATTTTCATATAGTTTTTCTTTTAATAAACTATAACTTTGACTTAAAATTATTTTATCAGAAGGTTTTTCAAGCCCTATGATTTCAATACTCTCATTGTCTTCAATTCTAAGCTCAAGGAATTTGCTAAAATTATATTTTTTATTTTCAAAATCATTTTTAGCTATTTCTAAATTATTTTGAAAACTTATTAAAGATTCTTCAACCACATAAATATCATTAGCTGGCAAAAGACCCTTTTCAATATTTATTTTTGTAAACTCAAATTGATCCAGGGCTCTTTTATATGATGCCTCTTTAATTAACAGCTCTTCACTAGCTACATAAAAATCCCAATAGGCATTAATTAAGCTTATATAAAGGTTAACAAGGTTTTTTTCATAATTTTTTTGAGAAATATAATAATCAACTTCTGAATCTTTGATATTTTTAATAGAATAGTTATTGGCGAAGCCTTTCAACAGGGGCTGACTTAAGGTAAGGCTTATACTGTTATTATGCATTGGGTTCCAGGTAGCAGAGGCATTATTGGTTGTTGTATATGAATTATCAAAATCAAAACTTATGGATGATCCCAAAGGTGTGTTTTGACTAAGAGTAAAATCATAATTATAAACTGTATCTTCAAGTTCATCTACAACTTCATAGGTCCTTGATGAAGGTGATAAGTCATATGAAAAATATGGTGTTGTTTTAAAATAGGGAATATAATAATCTTTATAATATGATTTTAAGGCTCTATAAGATTCAAGTTCTTTTTTATAAGTTTGATATTCTATACTTTTTTTTAAGGTTTCATTTAAATAAGCTGAAAGACTATATGAAACTTTACGCTTTTCACCTGCTACAATTATAGAGTTAATAAGTAGTAAAATCAAAATAATGAAAATAAATCGCTTCATAAAATAAAATTACTTTATATTTAAATTATCAATATCAAATTTAATATGCTCCAAGCAAGGCATATTCTTTCTTACCTTAGATATTATCTCTTTGTCAATAGTCTGATAAATAATGCCTTCTCCTTGCCTTAAAATCTGCTTCACGTCACCCCAGGGATCAATTACCATTGAATGCCCAAAGGATTCGCGTTTTTTCATATGTTTACCAAATTGATTTGATATAATAAGCCATGCTTGGTTTTCAATTGCCCTTGCTTTTAAAAGTGTTTCAAAATGTGCCTTTCCCGTTTTTTGTGTAAAGGCTGCACAAAATAAAATTGCATCTACTTTTTGACATGCATATTTTCTAAATATCTCAGGAAAACGCAAATCATAGCAAGTTGTAAGCCCAAACTTAAAACCATCGAGATCAAAAACAGCTAATTCTTTTCCTGCTTCAACCGTTATAGATTCGCGATAAACATCTCCACCTTCAACTTCAACATCAAAGAGGTGAATTTTATCATATCTAGCTACAATTTCACCTGTATTTGAAAATATCAGGAAGGAATTTGTGGCTTTAGAAGATTCTGCCTTAAGAAGAATTGATCCACCAATAAAAACTGAATTGAGCTTTGCATATTCACAACAAAAATCAATGGCTTCCCCTCCGGAGATATCTTCTGCTGATTCAAACAATTTTTCGTCTCTATCCAAATATGAAAAAAGCTCTGGTAATAAAATAATTTTTGGACTAGCAAATTTCAGGGCTTTATCCAAAAGAAGTTTAGCTGTTTTAAGATTCTTGGTCTTAATATTTGTGCTCGTCATCTGAATAGCAGCGATTTTCATTTACAACCTTATTAATAATGGCAAGATGTACTTATTATGAAATATTATTTGCAAAGTAAAGGCTATTTTTTTTTGTTTTTGACTTTCGATATTTATGTAATAATCTATTGCATAAAAGATAATAAAGAGGAACATGAGAACAAGAGAACATGGGAACAAGCATGGGATTTAAGATCCCCTTGTTCTCTTGTTCCCTTGTTCCCTTGTTCTCTAAATAAGGAGTAAAAATGAAAAGACGGGAATTTCTAAAGACATCAGCATTGTCCTCTGCAACGATTGCTGTTTCTCCATTTATTTTAAATAACTGTACAAAAAGGATTCCAAAAATGGTAGATTTTCAAAAATTGTTTCCTGTAACTAAAGAGGATATGGATAAAATAATTTTCGAAGCATTGGCACGAGGTGGAGATTACGCTGATTTATTTTTTGAATACACAGAAGAATCAAGACTTACCCTTGAAGAAAACATCATTAAAGAAGCAGTAACAGGTATTAGCGTTGGCATGGGTGTGCGAGTTATAATTGGAGACCAAATCGGGTATGCATATAGTGAAGACCTTGATTTAGCTAAATTAAAAGAAGCTGCAAAAACAGCCTCTTTTATAGCAAATTCAAAAAAAGATTATAAACCTGTTGAAATAAAGCCAGTTAATTATAAAAAGCTTTATAGAGGTTATGGTTTTTCAGTTGAAGATCCCTTAAAAGATAAAATCAAATTACTTGAAAGAGCCAATAAGGCGGCACTGGAATACGATTCTAAGATCTCCAAGGTAAAAGTTTATTTTACAGATGAACTTAAAAACATCATGTTTTATGACTCTGAAGGAAAATTTTTCCAGGATTCTCAACCCATGGTCTTTTTAAGAGCATATTCACTCGCGGAAAAAGGTGATAAGCGTTTTGAATCACGCTCAGGAAGATCAGGAAGATATGGTCTTGATATTTTCAATAATAAAGAATTTAAACCAGAGCTGATTGGAACTGAATCAAGTGAAACCGCTGTTAAAAACTTAGATGCAAGACCAGGACCTGCTGGTCCTCAGGTAGTTGTGCTTGGAAAGTGTGATTCTGGTATTTTACTACATGAAGCTGTTGGTCATGGCTTAGAAGCTGATTTTAACAGAAAAAATTTATCAAAATTCAGTGGCAAAATTGGACAAAAAGTTGCCTCAGATCAATGTACAATTATTGATGCTGGCAATTTTGATAACCTAAGAGGTTCAATAAATGTTGATGATGAGGGCAATCCATCAATGAGTACGGTTCTTATTGAAAATGGTATTTTAAAAGGATATATGCAAGATCACATTTCAGCAAAGGAACTTAAAACCAATCCAAGTGGCAATGGCAGAAGACAAAGTTTCAAGCACAACCCAATGCCAAGAATGACAAACACTTATATGAACGCAGGCAAATATGATTATGAAGAAATAATTGGCTCAGTTAAAAAAGGAGTTTTTGCAAAAGACTTCTCAGGTGGCCAAGTTGACATTACTAAAGGTGACTTTACTTTTTCGGTGACTGAAGGTTATATGATTGAAAATGGTAAACTCACTTATCCTTTAAAAGATTTAACCTTAATTGGTAATGGCCCTGATGTTATGCAGAAAGTAAGCATGGTTGGCAATGACCTGGTGTTTACAAACAGAAGATGGACCTGTGGAAAAAATGGACAATCAGTGCCAGTTGGTATTGGGATTCCTACTGTTAAGGTTAGTGAGATAACGGTTGGTGGTACAGTTTAATTTAAAAAAAGGATAAAAAATGATTGATTATAAAAATATAGCAAGTGATACGGTTACAAAGGCAAAAAAAGCCGGGGCTGATCATGTGGATGTTATAATAAGAAGTAATGTTGGGAAAGACGTCGAAATAAGACTGGGGAAAATCGAAAAACTTAACAATTCTGAAACAAAAGGATTAGGACTCCGAATTTTTAAAAATCAGAAAGCATCTTTAACATATACTTCTGATTTTAGTTCGCAATCTATTGATAAATTAATAAAAAAAACAATAGACCTTTGTGAGATATCTGGCTCAGATGAGTTTAGACAATTACCTGATCCAAAGTACTTAGGAAGGTATGCAGGAAAGCTTAATCTTTTTGATTCTACAATTTCTAAAATCCCCATGGATAAGAAGCTTGAAATTGCTAAAAGAGTCGAAGAAATTGGAAGAAGTAAAAGCAAGTATATTACAAACACTGAAGGAGCCTGGTGGTCAGATGGTGAGGGCTCTACAACTCTAGCTAACTCTCATGGATTCTGTGATCAAACTGCCTCAACCAACTGTTCTTTTGGTGTATTTTTAGTGGCAGAAAAGAATAATGATAAGTTTGTTGATTATTGGTATTCTTCAAATAGATTTTATAATAATCTAGAAAGTGTTGAATCCGTTGCAAATGAAGCAGCTCAAAGACTATTAAGAAAGCTTGATTTTAGAAAACCAAAAACACAAAAAGTTCCAATAGTATTTGATCCTTTTATTGCCAGATCTTTATTATCAAGCTTACTTGAAGCCAGTTCAGGATATTCAGTTTATCAAAAAAGTTCCTTCTTTATTGATAAGCTTGGAAAAAAAGTTGCTAATGATAAGTTTAATCTAATTGATGATGGCACTATGATAGATGGTCAAGGTTCAGCCCCATTTGATGATGAAGGAATAAAAACTAATAAAAATGTAATCATTGATAATGGTATATTAAATAAATATCTATGCGATACATATAGTGGTCTCAAACTGAACATGACTCCAACAGGAAACGCCTCGCGTGGATATTCTTCAAATCCAAGAGTTTCTAGCACAAATCTCTATCTAGATAAAGGCGAATATTCTCCAGAACAAATAATTTCCTCTGTTAAAAATGGTTTATATCTTACCAATTTTCTTGGTGGTGGTACAAATCCAGTTACAGGTGATTATTCCCAAGGTGCTGCAGGCGTGTGGATTACAGATGGCAAGCTAGATTATTCTGTCCAGGAGTTCACTGTAGCAGGAAACATGCTTGATATGATTTCAAACATTGAAATGATCGGAAATGACCTGGATTTCAGAACATCAACAGCCTGTCCAACCATCCTAATTCCAAACATGATGATTAGCGGCGCTTAAAAACTCTCTCCACCCCTTGTTCTCTTGTTCCCTTTAAAAAAAAAGACCCAAGCAAACTTGCCTGAGCCTTTTTTAATAATATTAGGTCGGGTCGTGGAGTTTATAACCTCCCCGGTCAAAAAGGTTTTATCTCCTTTTCCCCGACCAAATCTATAGCAAAGGTTTTACACTCCCTATTATAGATTAATTTCCCCAAACTTTTTTACAATGTAAAAACTTATTTATTTATACTTGTATTTGAAAAAGATGTAACTCGATAATGTACCGGATTTGACTAGTAATACTACCAGTTCTTTCTGTTAATAATGAGTCGGAATAGATAGTTATAACTTTTTAGCTTTTGCATCAATTTACCATTATAGTTTACTAAAAATTTTAAAAATAAACTAAAAATTTTAGTATCATACTTAAACCACCAAAAGTTTTTAAGCAGGGTTACATAATTAATATGAAAATGCTTTATTTGTACCATTTCCAATAAGCCACGTACTCCATGATTTATTCCGTACCCAGAAGCCTTGCGACCTCCCCATGGAACCTGGCTAATTCCACGAGAGTAAATTGTTTCGTTAATCATAACTGCATGTACATTAATTCTACTTCCAATTGACTTTGCTCTATTAATGTTTTTAGTCCAAATAGAAGCAGAAAGACCATATTTAGAATTATTAGCTTTTTTAATTACTTCATCCTCTGATGAAAAAGTCATTATAGGTATCAATGGTCCGTGGGTCTTTTCATTAATACACTTAAATTGCTTGTAAACTTTCTGCAAAACTGTTGGCAGATAGTAGTATCCTTCTAAATCTTTATTTTCTTCTCCTCCACTTAAGAACTCTGCATTATTATTTTTAGCATCTTTAATATGCTCTTTAACATGATTTATCTGAAAATCAGACATCATAGGTCCTAAATCAGTATCAGAATCTAATGGATTGCCTTGCTTTAATTTACTAACAATTTTTAAAACTTCATTTGTAAATTTTTCAGCGACTGAATCATGAACATAAACTCTTTCAATGGACGCACAAACCTGACCTGAATTAGTCAAAGCTCCCCAAGTAATCCCAGCAGCTGCATGTTTTATATTAGCATCATCCAAAACTATTGCTGGATCTTTTCCCCCAAACTGGACATTTACGGGAATAACATTTTCAGCACATGCCTTCATCAATTTCTTTCCAAAATCGGCGTTGCCTGCATAAAATAATTTTGAAACATTACCTTGCTCAATTAATCTTAAACCTTCAGAAGACTTCCCATATAAAGTTTGAAAAACATTTTCACAAAAATTTGCTTTTAAAAATAATTTCTCGGTTTCAAAAGCAGTATAAAATGTAGGAGAGCCTGGTTTATGAATAACACTATTTCCTGCCATTAAGGCTGGAATGGCCTGACAAATAATACCAATAAAAGGAAAGTTTATTGCAGAAAATATAGCAATACTGCCATAAGGATCATATGCAATGGATGAACTTCTTCCAAAATATTTAAAAATACCAATATTTATTCTCTTTGTTTTTAAGATTTTTTTTGTATTCTTTGCATAGAATTTAATAATTTCTATTGCTGGGTAAACTTCGAAAACCAGTGCTTCAAGGATAGGTTTGCCAGTATCTTGACTTATAATTTTTGCAATATCTTCTGCATTTTCTACAATGATTTTTCTCAAATTCTCACATGATTCAGCTCTTTGATCATAATTAAACTTGCTCCAAATGTTAAATGCATCATTACTTCTTCTTATTAGTTTCCCGATTTTTGTTATATCAGTTAGTTCAAACTCAGCAATTTCTTCAAGGTTAGATGGATTAATGGATTTTACTTTTTTACCAGAACCTAAACTTTCTTTAAAACCATCAATTTTATCAGCACTAAGATAATTAATTTCATCATTAAAAGTTAAATCTTCCATATCATAATCCTATATTTAATTCTTTTAGAAGCTTATCGCCTGGAATCCCATTTTTATCATATCCCCTCTTTTTATAGTATTTATCAAGAAGTTTTTTAAGAGGGACAACCCTTGAACAAGAATCATCTTTTCTGGATTCATTTAAAAACCGATCTGGCAAAGTATCGTCCTTTCTATTTAAGCCTTCACGAGCATTCATTTTTCTTTCTAGAACATGAATTCTTTCTCCGGCTTTTATAAAATCTTTGTTTGATATTTTTATTCCAGTTTGACTGGTAAAAAACTCTTTATAAATACCAAAATCAATTAAAGCGATAGCTAAACTTGGCAAATTCTGCATTAAGAAAGCTAGTAAAAACTTTGGTGTAAATTTTGTAAGTGGGCTTTCAAGTAAATAAGCAAAAGCTGTAAACTGACATATATGCAAAGAATTAATACAACTATAAAGATCTTCAAAAAACTTTACAAAATCAGCTTTTGCCCGAATTGTGTGAGGTTTTAGAAGTTTAAAAAAACACTCCATAGTAAAAATCGCTGTTGACAGATGACAGGCACCCCTATTGGCTACAGCATATGAAAGCCCCTGTCCAAAACTTCCTCTTGGGTCATAGGCAGGCATTTCAAGCCCTTTTACATGTATAGCAAATTCCTTGCCTCCATATTTTTCAGAAAGATATTTAACCCCCCTGGCCATTTCAGCTCCAAATCCAGTAAGACTGGCAATATCTTTCAAAGAGGAAACGATATGTTCGCTGTTTCCAAAGCTAATGTCCTGGCTTAGCAATCCTTTTTCATAAGCTTCCATAGTAAAGCCAATGACTGATCCTGCTGAAATTGTATCCATTCCCATAAGGCCACATATTTCATTAAACTCAGCTATATTAGATGGATCAAATATTTCCAAATTTGAACCAAGCAAACCAATAGTTTCGTATTCAGGCACTGTCTTTTCCCTATTGTTAAAAACGCCTTTTTTGCCACAAAGAATTGAACAAGGTTTACAAGTGTGATATTTCGTTTCATGCTTTTTCTTAATTTCTTCGCCTGATATTTTTCGAGCAAGCTTGGAGCTACCTTTAGTAAAGTTTTTTACTGGTAGAATTTTAGCCTGATTACATACTCTAACATTTGCACTAGTTCCAAAATTTCTATATAAATTTGAAGTCATATTATTTTGATTAATGTATGAAATAGCTTTTCTTCGTGTCTTTGAAAACAATTTTTTTTTAACAGGTTTGAAAGAATACAAATCACCCTTAACACAAATTGCTTTTATTTTTTTTGACCCCAGCACTGCTCCCATACCAGCTCTACCTAGATATCTAGACCCAGAAACAATATTAGCAAAGCGAACAAGCTTCTCCCCTGCTGGTCCTATAACTAAAGCATCTCCATATTCACCCAATTTCTCCTGAACCTTTTGTGTATCAATGCCCCAAAGACCATCTGCCCTTTTTATGTCAATATCTTGATCATTAATTGTTATAAAAGAAGGCTTGTTTAATGCGCCTTTTATAATTAAAACATCAAAGCCAGCAGTTTTTAGAGCCAAACCAAAAGGTCCTCCACATGAAGAATGACAAATCAAGCCAGTTAAAGGCGATTTGGTCACTGCTGAGAAGCGACCACTACATGGTGCATTTGTACTAGTTAATACACCTGTTGAAAATACAATGATATTTTCCGAAGACAAGGGATCAGTCCCAACATCCAATCTTTCTGATAATAGCTTTAATGCGAGACCTTTCCCACCTAAATAATCTTTAAAATAATTTTCGGGAATATTTAGGGTAGTATTTTCTTTTGTGTTTAGATTAATTTCGAGTATTTTACCTGGGTATCCTAGAATTTGATTTTCCATTTCAACCTTGTCTAAAGAAAAAATGATTGCTAGTTTTTTTTAAACAAACTAAATTATTAAATATATGAAGATAAAAAACTTTAAAAACGACTTTCTATTTTTTAATTTAGTATATAATTTTACGAAAACGTTAATACTTTTTTTTAAAAATTTCAATAAATACTATCAAGGAAATAATTCTTTCAAAGATAAAAATGATCCTTATCAAATAAGCGAACACAGAGGCAAGCATTTGTTATTAAAAGACAAATTTGGCAAACTAAAATGCACAGCTTGCATGCTATGTGCTGAAAATTGCCCTGCAAAATGTATAAATATTGTTATTAAAAAACTTGGAAAAGCAAGAATGGATAGAAAACCTCTTGTTTTTGAAATAGATTCTTTAAAATGTATTTTTTGTGGAGAATGTATAAAAGCATGCCCAATTGATGCTATTAAAATGACAGATCAATATAAACTCGGACAATTTTCTGGATCTATTTTCAAATGGTCAAAAGAATTTTTAGGTGAGAAATGAATGCCTTGACTGCTGGAAGATCATTAGGTAATTGAATAGAGATTATGATTAAGAGTTATATTTATGATTAGGGTTTGAAATGAATCACAAAGAAAAAGACTTAAAGACAATATCACTTCTTGAAGAGCTTGTTCAGAAAAAGGGTTATGAGTTAAGATATGATAAAATTACTGGCTTCAGATTTGATGGTGCATTTTGTAGAATTGAAACTAAAAAGCTAATTGTAGTTGATAAAAAACTTCCTGAAAAAACTAAAATAAAAGTATTGATTGATATTTTAAACAGCATTGGTGTTGAAGATGTTTTTATACCACCAATGCTTGAAGAGTATTTTAGGGGTGGGGATAAATGGTGATAATGTACAAAATGTTGTCACAAAAAATTAATTATTAATTATTATTTATTATTTATTGGTTATTTTAAGACATACTGATATTAATTATCACATAAAGCAGTAAATAATTAATAATTAACAAATAATAATTAATAATTAATTTATAAGGAGCAAAACATGCCTCAAAGAAATAAAAAATTAAGGTTTTATCAAAGAAAATATTTAATAGATAAAAAGTTTCAGATTAAATATACATTAATAGTTATTGCAGTTTGTTCTCTTATTTATGTACTGCTGGGTTATCATTTTTATACAACCTCATTAGAAGCAACTGATCTGCTTTCAATTCAGAATTTTGAACTGCAAAGCATGGTTGAACAAGAAGATAATTTTACCTTATATTATCTTATTACATTTTTTATAGTTCAAATTTTCAGTCTTTTCATTTTGGGGACGTTGTTAACCCATAAAATTGCAGGCCCTGCGTTTCGAATAATGAAATCCATGGAAGATATTGCCTCTGGCAAACTTAGAAAAATTGGCAACTTAAGAAAATTCGATGAGCTTAAAAGCTTTGTTGAACCTGTTAATAATTTGATAGAATCAATTAACAGTAGAGCCAATAATGACATCGCTTTTTTGGAAGATTTAAAATCTAAAATTGTAGACAATGATAAGGCTGATGTAAAAAACAGTAAAATTTTAAAAACAATTGAAAGTGAAATTGCTAAGAAAAAGGATCTCATTTTACATGATTAAACAATCTTTTTTATCTTTAAAATTAGTCCTATTCCTGGTCATATGCTTGTTTTCTAGCCCTATCACAAGTCTAGGGCAAAGCCTTTATAACAATCCACAAGAACAAGATTCTCTACAATTAAATGCTATCGAAAAAGAAATATCAACCTGGTTATTAAAGGTTAGAAAACTCAATGCTCAAACCCCTTTTTATTTAGATAAAAGAATCGTTAATGCCACCAGAAACATTAATAAATCAATCAACTCCAGCAATCCATCCTTAGATAGAGATCTAATTCAAACAGAACTATTAATAAATGGAATTAGCGAAGCGAAATATTTTCCACATGCCATTGTAAGTTCCTCTTCATCTTTAAAATCGTTTTTAATAAAAACTAAAGTATCACTTGCAAAAGCTCTTTCCAAAAAAATTAAAGAAAGCAAATTTGATACATTTGGAATGGGGATTAGCTCCATAAACGATGAATACATTGGAACAATAGTTATATTAAAAAGATTTGTAGAACTATCACCAATTCCAAAGGAAATAAAAGAAGCAAAGCCAATTAAAATATCTGGTAAACTCTTTTCACAAGTTAAAAATCCTAAAATATATACAACAACGCCATCAGGCAAGGTTAATCAATATCCATTAAATGTTTCAGGAAACAATTTTTCAGGTGAACTTATTTTAAATGAAAAATCTGGAAGATATAAAATGGAACTAATGGTCACAACTCAATTTGGTCCCACTGTAGCAAACCTTTTTCCAATCTTTGTGGATATTCCATATTCAGCTGAAAACGAAAGAGATAAAAAGATGATGCCAAATGAACCAGAAATCTATAATAGTATAGAAGAAGCAGAAAACAAGTTCTTTCAGCTTGTTAATGATATAAGAAAGAAAATGAACTTAAACCCACTTATTTTTAATGAAGAATTGCGAAATATGGCGAGACTTCATTCAGAAGATATGGCACGCAATAATTTTTTTGGTCATGTTTCAAGAAACGGCAGCACCCTTGAGCAAAGATCAAGAGGACTTAGCTTTCTTTATGTAAAAGTTACAGAAAACCTCGCTAAAAATGAATCAATTTTTGAGGCTGTTCACAAATTAATGGAAAGTCCAGCGCATAGGGGAAATATTATGGATCCAGACTTAAGTGATGCTGGAGCAGGAATCTTTGTGAAAAAAGAAAATGGAAAAAGAGTCTATGTTATAACTCAAAACTTTGCTCAAAGAACAGATGAATTAGGTTTTGATTTACTAAATAATAGTATTTTAGAAAGAATCTCTTCAATTAATTCTGCAATAAAAGAAGATGCACTAATCTCAAAAATATGCAAAATTCATACTAAACTGATGATTGAAGAAGATAAAGTAGACACAAATCTTAACTATGGAAATCTTTTTCAAAAAGTTAAAGTTGCCAAATATGGTATTAGATCTGTATGGGGTCAAGTCTACAAAGTTAACGATATAAGCTTTCTTGATTCATTTATTCCACCAAAAACCGAATGGAAATATTATGGAGTAGGCATAACTGAAGGGTCTAAAAAATCACAGTATTGGGTTACAGTAGTGCTTGTAAAATAATATTAAAAAAACAACTCCTATATTTTTAGGACCTTGTTTTGACGAATTATCGTTTTATTAAAAGTTTTCTTCTTAACAACTTCCCTGATCCTTTTGAGGCAAAACACTGTTCATTTTGATAAATTGTCCTTCCTCGTAAAATTGTATATTCAGGAAAGGCTGCCAACTTCTTGCCTTCAAATGGTGAAAAGTCACATTTTGATTTTAGGTTTTTGGCTTTAACAAGTTTTTTCTTTGTTGGATGAAAGATTGTAAAGTCAGCGTCTGCTCCAACCTCTATACAACCTTTTTTCGGATAAAGCCCAAATTTTTTAGCAGGATTTTCTGAAACTAATGAAACAAATCTTTTAAGACTCACCTTTTCTTTTAATACACCTTCAGTATACAAAATAGGAATCATGGTTTCAACACCAGGAAGTCCATAAGCAATCTTTCGAAAATCGCCCTTCCACTTATTCTTGTCTTTTATCGAAAATGGGCAGGTATCAGTTGAGATTATCTCAATTTCAGCTTTTAAGCCTTGCCAAAGCCTTGTGCAATCCTTTTTCTTTTTAAGCTGTGGGCAAGTGGCATAGAAGTGGCCATTTTCTTTTTTAAATAAATCATCAGTTAAAGTTAAATATATCGGGGAAGTTTCTGCATCAACATTTAAGCCTTTTGATTTCGCGTTTTTAATTAAATCACTCGCCTCACCTGTTGACATATGAACAATGTACAAATTTCCTTTAGTAACTTCAGCCCACTTAATCATGCGCGAAACAGCTTCGGCTTCAATATAGTTAGGACGTGATAAAGCGTGCGCATAAGCTCCAAATTTTTTCATATCTTTTGAATATTTTTCAATAAGATGATTCATGACTTTTTCAGATTCAGCATGAATCATAATTAAAGCACCTTTTTTCTTTGATTCTTCTAAGGCCTGAAATATTTCATGGTCTTCTGATTTTAGTCCTCTTTCTTCATAGATAGTAAACATCTTAAAAGAAGGCACCCCAAAATCAATGCAAGCTTGCATTTGTTTTTTTGTTTTTAATGACCAATCTGTAATAGTTGCATGCACTGAGAAATCGACACATGACTTCTTTGCAGCTTGAGCAATGCGCTGCTTGACTCCGCCTAAAAGGCCAGTCTTGGGGTCTTGATTAGCGAAATCTATAAACGTTGTCACCCCACCAGCAGCTGCTGAAATAGAACCTGACTCAAAATCATCAGCTATAGTATAACCTGAAAACACATTTTCAAAATGCACATGCACATCAATGCCTCCTGGCATTACATAAAGCCCACTGGCGTCAATTACTTCCTTAGCTGAACCTTGAATTTTCTTAGCAATTTCCACAATTTTTTCATTTTTTACAGCAATCTCAGATTTAAAGATTTTTTGTGAAGTCAAGATGGTTCCGTTTTTTATAATCAAATCATACATCATTTATTCTTCTTTCTTTTTTTAATCAAGAATTGAATATTAACTAATTATAAAAATAAGCTTGCAGCTCATCACATCTCTCACCAAAAACAAATCTTACCACTTACCACTTACCACTTACCCCTTACCACTTATCACGCCATCCAGTTCATATCTTCAAATTCCTCTGATGGAATCTGAAGTTCAATCTTTGTCTTAATAGGATATCTAGCTATCTGTTTTTCATTTTGAATAATCGTAAAACTCATATTGACAATTTCTTGCTTTTTAAAATCTGTAAACTCTAATGGCAGGGCAAGCTCAACACATTTTCCAAACTCTATTTTATCAGACTCGCATACTGGAGTATATGAAAGCCAATCATCGCTTCTATAAAGCGTATACATTGATTTTCCACCAAGTTTAAATGAAATTTTATATTCCCTCTTTCCTGAAAATGAAATTAAAACCTCATATCCTTCTTCATAAACATTCTCATTTTGAAAATCTATTCTCAAATAAATATTTGAAAGATCAAAACCATAAAATATTTTTTCAATAAGCTTTTGTGATTGTGCCATTGCTGATGAGTCAATTAGTGCGTTATATCTTCCAGCTCCAACCCATTCAAAAAAGTGACTTTCAATTCCATCAATATGTGGAGAAATAAAAGCTTTTGGAGCCATGACAACATCAAGGCTTCTTTTTTGCACAATTGGCTGCTCAAGATAAGCTGGAATTTCGATTTTGGCTTTATTAAAAATATTTGCCTGATGAGCTCTAAAAAGATCATCAAAAATTAATTTTGTGCTTGATTCAAAATCATCCCCATACCACCAAAACCAATCACTACCTTCAGCTGATAGCATTGAATGAAGGATTTCATCTTTACAAGATTCTTTAGAGGCATGAGGTTTTTCTCCAGAGCAGATTTTATTTAAAAAAGACCTAGTTTTTTCAAGACACTTCCAGGCACTATTTTCACATTCCCCACCAATCCATATTTTATAATCAGCATTGATCCAGGAACCAGAATGCAGAGCATGAACTTCACCAAGAGGTTCATTTTGGGTAATATATTCTCCTAATGAAAGGACATCTATATTTGGGTCACTGGATAGTCTTGAGTAAAGTATTTCAAGAAAATCAAGGCCACTATTTTCATAATATTCCCAAGGATTTTCACCATCTAAAATAATTGGAATTAAATTAGGTATTGAAGAATCCTTATTATCCTTTCCCTTTATACAAGATATAAATTCTTCAACAGCCTGATTTGCTCCCATTTTATAATAATCAAATCCAAACCTATCTGACAGCCATCGATCCCGAAAAACCATTGGAATGGCTGATGATCCGTGTTTTACATTATGATAACCATAGGTCTTGCTTTCTTCAATATAATTCCCATGTTCATCTTTTGACTTTCTTAAAACCCCATTGCAGGTTGCCATCCATTTAAAATTCATTTCAGAAACTATTGGTATAAGCTCAGGACAAACTGAACCCTCTGAGGGCCATAGGCCTGTGCTTTCTACATCAAATACCTTTGCGCAATATTCTTTTGATAATTCCAAGTGCTTTTTTACATCCATAGCCATGTTTTCAATTGAGGGCACAGGTGCATTTGGTCTGGAGCGCAGAGAATTTTCAGTGTTAAGCAAAAGCGGCATTATAGGATGATAAAATGGAGTTGTAGATATTTCGCAAATCTTAAGTTTCTGCAGTTCTTTATATAAAGGAATAATTTGTTTAGATATTTCAAGTTGTTTTGAAATAATGGCTTCAATATCTTCTCTATTAAACTTTTCCCCCTTCTCTGCAAGCTCACTAAGCACTGTATCTTCAGCAAATGCTGAAAAACCAAACCATGCCAGATTAAAAAGAGCCTGGAGGTCTTGAATTTCTTCATTAGAAAATTCAAGATGAGCAGTGCTTGAATAAGTATTTTTTTTATCTAATAAAAAAGAATATCTTTTATATTTTCTAATAATTGCTTCATTTATCTGGAAAAAGTTATCAACAATGAATTTTTTATCGCTCGCGCTTAAATCGCCAGGCTCCCGCAAGGTATAATCACAATAAATATCTAAATCATTATTGTTTTCAAAGTCTGTCAAAGATTCAACTGAAGCAAGCTTTTGAATTTGCAACAATAAGGATGGCACAAAATTAAAAACCATTTTAAGATCAGGATATTTAAAAGCCATTCTTGCCATATCATAATAGGCTCTAATACAATGCAGACGAACCCAAGGCAATTGAGCCTTATGCTTATCATTAACCCTATAATTGGGTTGATGCATATGCCATAAAAATGCTAAATTAAGCTTTCTTTTCATTATATATAAAACCTTTTATTTTGCAGTGTATTAGTTAACAAAATTATATGATTATCACGAAAAAGCAAACAGATTTTTCAGGATATTTTATATTTGTGAAGCTTTGAATAAAGAGTTTTGATATTAATTCCTAAAATTTTAGCGGTTTTTGTTTTGTTATAATTTGCTAAGTGATAAGCTTTTTTGATAGCCTTTTGCTCAATTTCAGTAAGTGATAGAGCTTGGGTGTTTTCGTTAAAGCTTACAAACTTCTGCTTTTCGAGTAGAAATTCAGGCGTGATAGTATCTGATGTTGATAATGTTATTAATTTTGTTACTTCATTTTCAAGCTCTCTTACATTTCCAGGCCAATTATAATTCTGAAAAAGATTAATCAATGAGGATGTAAATTTTTTAGGTTTACCCCTGGCATGTTTTTTTAAAAAATAATCCACAAGCAAGGGTATATCTTCTTTTCGCTCTCTAAGAGCTGGCACATTTATTTCAATTACATTAATCCTATAATAAAGATCTTCTCTAAATTTTTCATTTTTCATCATTTCAGATAAATTTCGATTTGTAGCACAAATAACACGAATATCAATAGTAAGGTATTTATTTCCACCAACTCTTCTTATTGTCTTATTTTGTAGAACTCTTAGTAATTTTTTTTGCATAGATAAAGACATTTCACCTATTTCATCTAAAAATATAGATCCTTCGTTAGCTAACTCAAAAATACCACGTTTATCTCTTATCGCGTCTGTAAAAGCACCCTTTACATAACCAAAGAGTTCGCTTTCTAAAATTGTTTCAGTAATAGCTCCACAGTTTTCTGCAAAAAATGCTTTGTCCTTCCTATTCCCACCAAAATGTATTGCCCTTGCAATTAACTCCTTGCCTACACCTGACTCTCCTGTAATTAAGACTGAAACATCAGCATCTTTAACTTTTTCAATAATATCAAATAACTCAAACATCATAGGACTTTTAGTAATTATATTCTGATAATCATATTTTATTTTTTCATCCCTACTTTTTTTTATAAAAGATTCATTAGCTATATCATAATTTTTATCAGTTATTAGTAATCTCTGCTCAAGCTCTGAGGCCATCTTTTCAATTTTCTCTTTTTTATTTTTAATTGTTTCAATATATTTTGAATTTGAAATCGCTATTGATACTTGTCTTGCAAAGCAAGATAATATCTCAGTATCAACATGAGCAAAAGCTCCTACTTTCGTTGGATCATCTAAATAAACTGCTCCAATTAGTTTATTGTTTTCTACTATAGGAAAACTTAATATACTTTTTAAATTTGCTTTCTGAATACTTTCGCTATTTTCAAATTCCATAAAAGCATCTTGAATATTTATTATCATATCATGGTCAAGGGTGGCTTTAAAAACCGTTGAGCTAATAACATTTATACAGTCATCTATATCTGTTTTTTTGAAATTTCTAGCTACAAGCACATCAAATGACTGCTTATTTTTTAACAAAACAAAACCTCTTTTAGCTTGGTTAAATAAAATCGCATTATCTAGGACCATATTTCCAAGTCTATGAATATCCGTTTCTGAAGACAATTCCCAGTTAATATCAATTAAACATTTCAACTTATTCCTATCTGAAAGTCCATCTGCAGCCAATTTTAGTTGAAATAAAACTTCGGAGGCAATTTGAATTCTGGGGTTTTTTAAAAAATTTGCTTTCTTTGATTCTGGAATATTTGCCTTTATAGTATAAAGAATTTTTTCAAGTTGTTTCCCACTTTTTTTTGACTTTCTAATATCACCAATGCTCAAATAGAATCGTGTAAATATTTCAAAATATAATAACTTTGTAAGATAGTGTAACTTTGACATTTCAATTTCTTCAATTTCATCTAAAATTGACTTGCAGTAGGAGTGATTTGATCTTGAAAGAGCAATTCTAGCTGACAAAATATTGGCTTCAATCTTAGTCTTTAAATCATCTCCACCAATTTTGAGGACAGCTAAAATATACGATTCTGATGCCTCAAGATTTCCTAATTGATTTTCACAAGCAGCTAGACTAATCAGAATTTCCGCATGAACTCTATTATTGCCAAGGTTTGCAAATAAATCAAAGGCTTTTTTATAGGATGCAATGGCCTTTTCATATTCACACATATTATAGAAAAGTTCTCCACTTAAAGACTCATTATAAGCTATTAAAAGATTATTGCTTCTATCCCTAGCCAAGGACAATGAAGTCTGCCGAAATTGTTCACTCTTTTCATAATCACCCAATTCTGAATAAATAAGCCCTATATTAAATGCAATTGAATCCGTTTCCCTGGGCATATCCAGATTCAATAAAATATTATAAGACTTAAGATATGTTTTTAATGCATCTCCCAATTTGCCAAGCTTTAAATAGCAACTGCCGATATTTGAATACTCCTGGGCTCTTGCTAAAATGTCAGATGTTTTATTGGAAATTTGCAAAGATTCATTATAATACTTTATCGCATCTTCGAATTCAGATAATTGATAGTGAATTAGACCAATATTATTATAGGCATTTGAAATAGCATGTAGATCTTTTAATTTTGTAGCATAATCACAACTAAGCTTAAAATTCTTTAATGAGCAATCGAGTTTATTATTGTAATAATCCAATAAGCCCGCCAAATTATATAGCTTTGATTTATATTTATCCTCTAAAACCTTTGTACTTAGAATATTTTTTAGAAGCAATGATACTTCATTATACTTAGCCAGCCCTAACAATGCCGAAGCCTTTAGAATGTTTGCCTCTATAAATATATCTTTATAAGCTTCCTCCTTTGATATTATAATAACTTCATCTATATCCTTAATACCTTCTTCTAAAAACCCCTGATTTATTTTCATTTGAGAAAATGACTTTTTAATTTCTATTTTCTCTTTTGTGCTAGCTCCTGTTATTGCAGCTTGTAAATACTCTGTTGCTTTTTTATATTCAGCTAATTTGAGATGTAAATTGCCAAGTCTTATTAATATTTCTTTTGCTAGTTCTTCCTTTTTCCGAGTATCTAGTGGTCTTAAGGAATTTAGTATAATATCATAGATTTTAGCTGCCTTAAAAACATAGCCGCTTTCATAGTTTTCATCAGCAATTTCTTTATAATAATTTATAGCCTCAGCTTTATCATTAGCCAGGAGTAAGTGATAAGCCAGCCTTTCCTTATTTTTATTATCCAAAATACTAGTATCATCAATAAATAAAGCAATTGATTTATGAAGAGACCTTGCTTCTTTTTGTAATAAAAACTTCTTGATATTGTCTTTTACAAATCGACTTGTAAAAGCTAGCTCTGCATCTTCAGAGCGTTTTGCATTTTTATTAGCAGAAGCACTGGTAATTGGGGATTTTAAATAAATATAATTTCGCCTAATTAAGTTTTCAACATTTAATGATATTTCTAATCTAGTTAGTTCATAAGTTGTATAAAATAATATTGAATATATAAGATTAACATTTAGAGTAAACTCATCAAGTGCAAGTAAATACAATATCTGTCTTTGCAAAGGATTTAAAGATTTTAAACGATCAGAAATTGTCTCTAATATGTTTGAAGGAAGCAATCCAGGTTTTGATTTCAAAGAAACAGAGAATTCTTTAATAAATAAAAGTGCTTTTTCATGTAAATATGGCACCAGGGCCATTATTAAGCCAGGATTTCCTCCGCAAATATCATAAATATAATTAAGAAAATCATCGCCCGGTGGTCTATTTAAAATTGAAAACAATAATTTTGAACATTCTTCCTTACTCAAAGGTGATAAATTGATCTCATTGACTCTGCTATATTCAGGCACCTTGCTATTTATCAAATCAAAAAGTTGATTGCTTTTTTTGCGATCAGAATTAAAGGAAAATATAATAAATAAAGAATATTTTAGATTTGAAAAATTTTCTAAAAAGAACTTAAAAAATATTATTAAATCCTTTGAAATATATTCTGAATTTTTAATGACTAGTATTGCTTTTGATTTTGATACTATTTTATATAAATATTCCGATAGTTTTGCTAAAGCTGATGATTTTAAAGCGCTGGCTGCATATGGAGAAATTTTAAGTTGCTTTTGTTTTAGTTTAGAAAATGCTGAAACGAATTTTAATACACTTAAATAAGGATCCTCTTGTCCTAGATTTAATTCTAAAAAATTAATTTCAGACAAATTTGCATAGTTTTTCATTTCATCAATAATGGCACTTTTGCCTATTCCAGATTCACCAGAAATCAAATTAATACTTATATCTGCTTGTTTTAATGAAGGAGAAAATATTATATTAAAATTATTTTTTAAAATATCCAGTTCATGATTTCGACCAACAAAATTGGGGTATCTTATATTTATCTTTGATGACAGATCGCGGTTTAGGAGAAGATTTTGATCTATAAATTTTGATAAATCTTTCTGAATTTCTTCAGGCTCACAATATCTTTTGTTAACATTTAAAGCTATCATCTTCATAATTATCTTATTAAACTCCAAAGAAACAGATTCATTATGTCTAAAAAGATCAACAAGCTTATTGTTTTTAATATCATTAAAATATACTTGAAAGTTGCTCGTTGCAAAAGGGAATTTTTTTGTTAGTAAATAATATATAACAACGCCTACAGAAAATATATCAGAAGATAGGTCAGACTTTTTATGAATCAATATTTCTGGCGCAATAAATTTTGAACTTCCCTTGACAGTCGCCTCATTGGGAGTCGAAGCCATACCAAAATCAACAACTTTGAGATCAATATTATCATTTTCACGAATCCTGCAAAGAATATTTCTAGTGTTCAAATCATAATGGAGTAATTTATTTTGTCTCATATATTTTAAAAAAGATAAAAGACCATTTAAAATAGCACAAGCATTGGATACTGATATTTTAGAAGCCAATTTCTCAAGTGGTTTATAATCAATATACTCCATTGTATAATAAAACTTTTTAATATCATTTAAATATCCAAAATCATATATGTTTGCAATAAGGGGATGATTTAATTTCTTAACAATTGAAAATTCATTCTTAAAATTAATTATATTTTCTGGATTATCGTTAACCCTTAGCAAAAGCTTAAAGGCTACTGGGATATTTCTTTTTAGGTCTTTCGCCAAATATACTTTGCTATTTTCCCCTTCTTTTATGAGACGCAATAACTTATAACGGCGATGTATCATTTTTTTCAGATCACAAGCAAGTTCAATTTCTTTTTTTAAAAGCAAAGCCTCTGACCTAAGCTGTAATATTGAAGCAACTTTAAATGAAAGTTCATCTTTTATCTTTTTGAAAAAATAAATAAAACTTGCTGAAGTTATAGGCAGAGATTTTGAATTTTCAAAAATATATAAGTCTGACTTCTTCATTAATTCAAGAAGCTCTCTTTTTAACCTAAGCCCATATTTATTGCTTAATAAATCATAATAAAGGATTTCTGTTTTATAGTCTTTATTTAAACAAATCCCTATTTTATCTTCTTCAAATATTACATCATCTTTTTTTAACTTTGAAATAACATCTGCTTTTAAGCCAAGAACGATATACATTAAAAATGCAGTTTTTCTGAAATCGTCTAAATCTTTAATCAGACTTAAAAATGCTTCAATTTTATCAGTCGAGATTGCACATGTTTCAATTTTTTTCCTGTTTTTTATTAACTTCCCATAATCATCTAAATCAAATTTCATGTTTAGATATTTGTAAAATACTTTAATAGCAGATATATATAGGTTGTAGGTTTGAATTGAATAATTTTGATTTCTTATTTTAAGTAAAAATTTATCTAGATCTTTTTTTCTAATCTCATCAATTTTAATATTTGCATTAAAATTTTTTGAAAAGTCATTTAACTTTTTTTTGTACAAATTGATTGTACTTGAATTAAGCTTATTTTCTTTTCGTAAGGATATTTCAAAATCATAGATTAATTGATTAATATGCTTCATGCTGCCCTTTTTATCTATATCTATATTTGATGTTTTTTGACTCTGTACAGCATATAAACACAAAGTGCAATCTTTTTTTAAATTAACGATTCACTAAACACACCCTGATTTCATAAATAAATAACTTAATTTTAATAAAAGATTATATGATATCTAATTGATATGTTATGCATTTTTAAATTTTTTAAAATTTCATTGCTGCTAAAAATTATAAATTCTTATAAATTTAACATACAAATGAAAGTTAATTTTTTGTTTACAGGATTAAAAACATATGATATGAGGAGCTATTATAAAGCATAAGCCATGATTAGGGAACAGATGAAGAGCATATTACTAGCATTTCTTTTATTAATCCAAATCTTAGTAACAACCCATTGCAGCAATTCTGACCTTGAAAATGACCTGTCCAGTCAAGAAATAAACTCTTCCACATTTGATATTAATATAACAGGAAGTTTAGACACATCGCAAGAAAACACCCTGCTTGAAAAAATATTACTAGAGTATGAAGTGCTAAGCAAAGATGAAGTAAATTTAAAAGATGGTATTATTTCCCCAATCGGAATTCCTAGACCAGATATTACTAATTATTTTAAATTTAATAAACAAAATACTAGTGTTGATAGAGCCATATTTATTATAACCACTAATGATGAATTAACCCAAACAAAAATTGAATCAAATCTATTCATGGCAAATGACCTTAAAAACATAACAAGTTTTTCCCTTATTGAAAATCAAACAGGAGAATTTAATCTTAAATCCTCTTTTTATAGTACAAACAGCAAGTTTAAAATTTTTATTCTATTTCCATTTTATGATTTCACAAAAGATCTTTTTAATGAAAACTTAAAATCTAGCAAGTTTGAAACTGAAAAAAAAGAGCTTGGATTTGCAATAGCCCTATATGAGAATTCACAATCAAACCTTACTCTAGCAAGTGTTGAGCCTGAGATTGATCTTGGAAAACTTAGTTTAAATGAAAATGAACTTGGCCAAATTATAGCAACTGCATCAAATAGCATTAATAATAAAACAGACAATAATACAGCTGAAGAAAACCAAAATACAGATAATTCGGAATTTCAAAGTTTAATTGAAAACTCACTGGTTTACTATTTAAAGTTTGATGAACTTGCAGGAAACATAGTTAAAGACTATTCATTAAATAATTTTGATGCCAGTGTAAGTGGCGGAAGTTCAAGCTGGGATGAAAATAAAGGCTTATATTTTGATGGATCTAGTTATTATTTAGAAGCAAGTTATAATAATAATATTACCTACCCCATTCAAAATGAATTTTCTATGCTAGTTTGGTTTAGTTTTGATGAAATAGAGGGACTACATTATAGCAACTTACCAATATTTTCCTTAACAAATAGTATTGCCATAGTGCTTACATATAATGAAGAAAGCTTAGATTATGGCCTTAGGTCAAAAGTCAGATATGAAAATGATTTAGAAATTTCAACTGACAACTTAGTTGGAAGCTTAACTCCTAACACTGATTACCTAGTAGCTCTTACATTAAGCGATGGTGAATTGAGTATTTTTATCAATGAAACCCTGGAATCAAACCAAATTTGCCAGGCGTGTAGAGCATATAAAATAAATAGCGATGAAAGCAATGTTGCATATTGGGGAAAACATAATGACATAGCAAATTATTTTTCAGGAATAATTAAAGAATTCCGTCTCTATTCAGAAGTTCTCAACGAAGCCGAAATAAACACATATTATCAAGATATTGTGAATAATAATTAAATTTTTTATTTTTCCAAGAGCGTGGGAGGCCATGATAAATAAGGATCATCTCCAATTTGAATACCTAAAAACAATAGAGCAGCAGTTTTCAGTTAAATCTTAGAAGAAGAGCGCAAAAATCATTAGCCTCATATTAATCCTAATCATAATTCTAAGATTAATCCAGTGGTTTCATATATAGAAGTATTTATTTCAATTTGAATATCATGGAATAGATAGAACAGTTTTTTATATTTTCAGATAAATTATTCTTTGTAGGAGAACAAAATAATCAATAATCAACAATCAATTTTCAATTTTTAATGGGGATTTCATGAGACATGGAAATCACATCTTTAAAAATCTTATGAAAAAATGCATACTTTTAAAAAAAAGATTCTGTAAAATTCAAAGATAAGCAGCTAGAATTATTAAATTTAGAAGGCAAAGCTTTTTGGCTTCTATCTTGCTAATAAATTATACGAATAGATAGCTTTATGATTTAGAATAAATCCTAATAGTATCTTGATTCCCAAACTCTTATAAACCATTTAAGACGGAGGTGCCATATGAGCCTTAATTTCTTTAAGAAAATCTTTTTTTTAGTTTTAGCAATTTTAATATTACCAGCTTTTTTATTTGGGCGACCAGCTGGAGAAATTTATCCAGTAGCAGAAGGAGTAACTCCAGATCCATTTAATGAAATGGTTCACGATTATATAGACACTGTAACATCAAATGGTTATCTCATATCATCAAAGACCATGACTTTTTTTAAAGAAAATTACTTTAATGATAGAATTACCTTAAATGGACTTCTTGATAATATAATAGTTAATGCAGATGAACGAAGATTAGAGCTTGACCAAATTATGCTAGAAGTTACAGGCAGTAGTGATGCCAAAATTCTAATTGAATTAGATGATCTTGGATGGTTTGACGAAAGAGCTGAACTAAAAAAAGAAAAAAGATATACAAATACCTATAGATTATATCTAAGATCCTTTCCAGCAGATGATTCAAATCCTTTCCAAGCTGTTACAAAAGAAGAAGTACAAGTTGCAATAGAAGACTATTTCAATAAAAAACATAAAAGGCAGTTTTTTGAAGAAAAACTAGAACAAGGGCTTGAAAGTTTAGCATGTAGAATCAAACTTGATACAAACATTATTGAAGACCTGGCAAAAAAAGACCTGCTTGAAAAAGCAGATTTTTATACAGATAAAGTAATAAGCACAGGAACAGATATTTGTAATTCAGTAGAACACTTAGCAGGATCTATAAGGGAACTTAAAGGAAAAGAGATAATCACTATCTTATCTTTAGCACATGGACAATTAACAGATTTTGCCCAGGTTAAATTCAGGGACGCTTTTGGACCAAGTGATAAATATATACTGGAACTGGCTGTTCTTAATTTAGAAGAAGATGGTTTAAGTTTAATAGATTATTCTCAGACAGATATAGACAGATCAGCTCAAAGTTTTATAAGAGTATCTCAGGAGGTACAAGATTCCTTGCAAAAAACCTCGCCTGCAACAAACAGGGGTTTACCATATTAAACAAATAACAAAATAAATCCCAATTTTGAAAAAAAGACTCTCAAAACGTTAAAACTAACCATCTATTATTACTATCCTTTTAAAATATTCTCACATTGGCACAAACTTTGCTCATATAATAAATCAACAAAGACAAAAAAGTATTTTCAAGGAGAGAAAAGATGAAAAAATCATTATTCTTAATTATAATCCTAATCATAATCCTAAGTCTTGCTTCATGTGGCAAAAGCAACAGAGAACCAAGAGAGCAAACTCCAGGTGGCGCTGGCCAACCTGGAAATCCAGGACCAGGGATCATCCCAGACTCACCAGGTGGTTCAAAAGATAATCTGGAAGCTTGCCTTGTTGAATGCACAATTGAGTTTAGTCAGGATGATCTTGAAGGCCTTGCAAGCTGTAATGATGCTTGTTATGCACAATATGATAATATTGATACAGATGGTGATGGATTCAGTGATACCAAAGATAATTGCAGATATGACGCCAACCCAGACCAGAAAGATTCAAATAATAATGGAGTTGGTGATGTATGTGAAGAATCAGATGACGATGAAGATGGCATTCCAAATGGTCAAGATAATTATCCTTTCTGCTACAATCCCGAACAAGAACTCGATGGTTACTGTTCCATATGTCTTGATACCATTGATCCAGATGTTTGTTGCATGGAATATTACTCTGAATATTATAATGATGGATCTCTTTCGTTTGAAGTCTATTTTGAACATCTAATTAAAGAGTGCAATACTAATCTTTCAGAAGGATGGAAACTGGATTTAGCTACATCAAATATGATAATGGATCCTCAAACCTTTGTTGATGATAATCAAGCTGACTTAGGGGTCGCTTCTGTTTTATGTATATCAGGGTTATTAAATCCAGCTCTCGCTCCAATAGTTGAAATAATGTGTATCGATGCTGTTGCAACAATTGGAGCCAGAGCAGATGAAAGTTTAATTGAAATTAAATCAAAATCCGACGATAAAAGCGTTATAGTAGGATTTGAGTTGGAAGCTGTTATGGATGATTATGAAATGGACTTTTTAGCTGCCTTTCCCGAACCCACGAGAAATGAGTTTAACACAAAACACATCAGTTGTGTCCTTGTAAAATACAAGGAAATTCTACCTGATGGCAGATTATCAGAAGGTGTAAAGCAAGAAATTGTAGATAATCGAAATGGTGAAGGAACCTGCGTACTTCCAGAGGAAACAAGCAATACAAATTATGCCTATAAAAGCTCTGATTCAGGTGATGAGGAAATCAATAAAACTACTTCCTTTGAATTTACTGATGACTTTGCACTTACTGGTATTGATCTTGGAGGTACAGATTGCAATATTAAAGGCAAAATCCTAAGAAGGGATTTAAGAGAAGATGGTTATGGTAAAAATAATGCAGGTCATTATTCCTGGTTTAAAGATAATGCTTATAATAAACAGGAAAACATTGATTTTGATGGCGAACAAGATGCAGAAGGGATTGAGGTGAGATTTTCACCGGCTGATCTAGGTAATATTGATTATGTTATAACAGGTCTAACTTTTGTTGGCTCAGACGTATACTCTGGATGCGGCATAAATGTATTTCCAGAGGCCATGCCTTTGTTGCCTGTTCCTCATATAGCAACTTTTGAAGAAGCAATTGCAGGTAACGATGAAGAATTGGAAGAAGAAGAATAGACCTTATAATTAAATATTTTCAGCAAATCGTTAATTATTAATAATTAGATTTATTAAATTTCTACCATTGGCAAACTTTCATCAAAATCTCTTCTAAAGAAATATCTGAGGCAGTATCCTCTGATTCCAGCGCTTCTTTTATTAAATCAGATAAAGCTGCTTGTTTTCCCCTGATAGCTTTTTTTAATTTCCCATCTTTAAATACCTGTATAAAAGGCAATCCATAATACCCTGGTTTGCTGGGACTATGACATAAAAAGTTTAAATAATCTTCATTTTTAGCATGCTCCTGCTTGTAAATAATAAGAATTTTAAATCCTGAGTTTGGTTCAGAAAATAAAGTTATTAGCCGCTCTTGACTAAATATTTTAGGATCATCTCCAATTTGAATACCTAAACAATAGAGCAGCAGTTTTCAGTTAAATCTGAGAAGAAGAGCACAAAAAATCATTAACCTCATCTTAATCCTAATCATAATCATAATCCTAAGATTAATCCAATGGTTTCATGTCTAGAAATATTTATTTCAATTTGAATATCATGGAATAGATAGAACAGTGTTTTATATTTTCAGAATAATTATTCTTGGTGGGTACTCAAAATGGAGATGAGCCATATTTTATTTATTGTGGCGTTTAATGAATAAAAATTGAAAATTAACAGAAAACAAGATAATAATATCACCTTAATACATTTGCTTGGAAACATGTTTTCACCTAACAATAGTTAAATAATAATGCTCTTTATAACCGGAATTATACATACTTCTCGGTTAAACATATTCCCAAATTTAAATGCTCCCCTAAAAAAGTTGTTTCATAAATAAAAATCTTAAGACCTGGAAAAATCCAGGTCTTAAGATAAATTGGGGGACATATTATGAAACGGTGATTTTATTTAAAGCAAGAAAGGTGCCAATTTTTGGATTTATAAATACATCTATATTATTAGGAGCTTATTTTAAATTGAAGTAAAATCTTTTTTTTAAAAACTGGAAAATTTATATTTTTTGAAAAATTAAAGGTAAACCATGTCCCGAGTCACTCAAAAAAATGTTAAAGTTTTGTACCTTTTGCAATTACCACAATTCCATCATTTGAAACATGAAAGCGTTTTTTATCATTTTCCAGATCATATCCTATTTCCATGCCCTCTGGGATTACAACATTCTTATCTATAATGGCCCGTCGAATTTTCGCGTGTCTATTAATTTTAACATTATCAAAAACAATTGAATCTTCAACTCTGCTGTAACTATTTACCCTGACATTGGGAAATAATATTGACCTATGAACATGACCTCCACTTATAATACAAGCTCCTGCTACCAGAGAATCAGTCATTACACCTACTCTTTGATTAGCATAGTCTGAAAATACAAATTTTGTTGGCGGATTTTTTCGAATAGAACAGTGAATTGGCCATCGATCATTATATATATCAAAAATTGGATTAACACTAATAAGATCCATATTAGCCTGATAGTACATATCAAGATCTCCCACATCACGCCAATAGCCTAATTCAGACTTTGGTTGATTAGGAATTTTGTTCTGGAAAAAGTCATAAACATATACTTTTCCTTTTGCAAACATATTTGTTACAATGTTCTTTCCAAAATCATGTTCTGAATCTTCGTTTTGAGCATCGTGCTCAATCTCCCATATTAAAGGGTCTGACGAGAAAACATAATTTCCCATTGAGGCAAGGCACATGTCATTATTGCCAGGCATAGTTTTTGGATCTTTAGGCTTTTCTTCAAAACCTATCATTTTCCAATCATTATCAACTTCAATAATTCCATAACTACTAGCCAATTCTTTTGGAACAGGAATTGCAGCAACAGTCATATCAGCAAGCTTTTTTTCATGAAAATTGACCATCTGCCTTACGTCCATTTTGTAAATATGATCACCGCCAAAAACAGCTATAATCTCAGGTCTTTCATCAGTAATAATATTCATGCTTTGGTAAATAGCATCAGCATTGCCACGATACCAGTGCTTTCCTCTTCTCATTTGAGCAGGCACAGCTTCAACATAGTTATCAAGAAATGGGGAAAGAGCCCAGCCTCGAATAAGATGATTAGTTAATGAATAGGACTTATATTGAGTTAAAACCTTTATTCTAAGAATGCCGGAATTAACAAAATTGCTAAGCACAAAGTCTATAATCCTATATTTCCCACCAAAGGGAACTGCTGGTTTTGCTCTGTCTCTAGTAAGAGGAGCAAGCCTTTTGCCTTCCCCTCCTGCCAGAATCATTGCTAATATTTTTCCTCTAGACATATTATTTATTATATTCCTCTAGTTGTTTTGGTGTTACAACCTGACCATATTTTTCTTTTAAAACTTCCAAACTCTTTTGCTGTTCATCATAAACTTCAAAGAGTCTTTCTGGAACATTTAGGTCCTTTGAATAAGCTTCTTTCTGCAACTCAATCCGAGCCAACATATTATCAATATAGAATGAAAATTGTTTATTATATAAATCTTCTGTATATTCTTTATCAATAATCTCTGAAAAAAGCTTTTTAAGTTCTGCATATTTGGGAATTAGACCCATTGGAGTTTTTATAGAAGAAACTTCATGGTGTACAAGTCTTTCAAGCCATGCAAGCCAAACTTTAACATCTTTTTTCTCACCAAGAAGTTTTTTGCCTTCACCGCCTCTTGCCTCATGAGTTAGAAAATAGTTAAGACCTGCCATAATTGGACGATTGCCTTTGCTAATATTATCTGATCCATAAAATTTAAATTGAGCATCCATATAATCGCCAAGTGCGCCAGGAATAAAAGGAGCATTAGCCCATGGAGCACGTTTCACGCCGGTTGATCCAACTTCTGTTGCAGTTGCCGCTGAGACAATTGAAGCACCAATTACCACACCATGGTCAGAATTTAAAGCTGCCCAAACAGGTGGCATTGTATCAGCGTCTCTTCCACTATAAGTAACAATTTTCACATGAACACCATTTGGATCTTCTGCTTTTTCTGAATAATTAGCTAAAGCGTTAGATCTAAGAGTACATCTTGAATTTGGATGAGAAATTGGAATTTCTTTTCCATTAGCATCTGTTTTTCCTTTGTACCATTCACCTTGAAAATTAAAACCCTTTTCTGGATATGCTTCACCACTGCCGGTCCAATATGGCACGCCAGCTTCTGATATACATACATTTGACCAAATAACTTCAGTCTTTGGATTTCTTATAAGCTTCATCAGCTCTGGATCACCTTCCCAATTAACATCTTCAACGATTCCAAAAATTCCAGCTTCAGGATTTATCGCTTTTACGCAGCCATTGTCATCAATCCACATTTGAGCCAGGTCATCACCAACAAACAAATTTCCAGCCATGGCTGTTGTTGTTTTTCCGCAACCTGATGGAGCAGCGCCAGCTATCCAGGTTTCTCTACCATCTGGACCAACGATTCCAGTTATAAACATATGTTCAGATAATTCTTTATTTCTATTTATATAAACTGCTTTATCAACTGCAAATCTGTGATTACCTTTTTTCATGAGCAAGGTATTTCCTGCATATGTGCAGAATATACTATATGTTGTCCAATGGCTTCTGTCCATATAGACTCTAGCATTTTCAAGATCCTGATCTCTATTTAGACCTTCTGAATGAATGTTTGTAAAGAAATGTCCAAGACGAGCTGCTTCTTTATCAAAATCATTATAAGTATTCCTGTAAAGGAGTTCAGCGCTGTGGCAAACATAAGCTGAGCTAGTAATTTCAATGGCAGGATTTGAAACAGGAGAACCAACAGGTCCTCTTGAATAAAAACCAATTACCATTGTATGACCTTGCATAATACCTGTCATTTTTTCTTTAATGTCAACTAAAGCATCAGCCCTAAGCTGTTTCTTAGCAAGTGAAGATATATCTTCATTTTCATTGTAGATGTAGTATGTCTTATCAACAAGCCTTCCTTGTTCTCCTTTGAGATCAAAGTGTATTGTATGTCCAATCATTGGAAGAGGCTTTTCTTCACCTTTTTTTAAAGCTAAATACTTAACAAAACTCACATCAGCAGGGGTTCCTGTATTAATAAAAATATTATCAGGTTTACACATAACAATTGAGTTTGCGATCTTTAATAAAGCTTCAGTGTTTTCGATCTTTTTAAGCTTTGCAAGAGTCTCGCAATCCATTTTTTCTTCAAAAAGCTTTTTAGCTTCATCAATTGAATGGATTCCTCCTATTTCGGCTACAATGTCTACGCCTTCATTTCGCTTAAGCATACTTAAACTCCTTTTATTTAAGTTTAGTAATTATGAAATAAAATTAAGTGCCTAATTTATATTTTGAACAAACTAGTTTATTTTTTAAATCAGCGATTCTTTTAGTAGGATTAACATCTTTTGGACAGACTTCCAGACAATTAAACATAGTGTGACATTTAAAAACACCATCATCACCACCAATAATTGCTAAACGTTCTTCAGTTGCGGAATCTCTTGAATCAAGCACAAAGCGATCAGCTTTAGCTAAAGCAGCAGGTCCAATGTAATTAGGATCTGTTTTGGTAAGCATACAAGATGAAAAACAACAGCCACATAAAATACAATCAACAATTTGATCAAGTTTTGACCTATCTTCAACCTTTTGCAATCTTTCCTTACCATCTACACTGGGTTTGCCAGGTATTAAATAAGGTTTAATCAATTTATATTTTTCCCAAAATGGTTCTAAATCAACAAAAAGATCTCGAACAATTGGTAAATGTGCCAGTGGCCTAACAGTAATAGATTTTGATTTAAGTTCTGAGACTTGAGCTTCGCAGGCTAATTGATATTTGCCATTAATATGCATAGCACAACTTCCACAAACACCTTCTCTGCAAGAATATCTAAAAGCCAAGGATCCATCAAGATGACTTTGAATATACAACAAACAATCAAGGACTGTCATTCCTCTTTCATAAGGAACAACAAATTTATCAAAGTGATGCTTTTTATCAACATCAGGATCAAACCTAAAAACTTTAATTATTATTTCTTCCAATTTTTTCTTCCTTATTTTTTTTTAATAATTTATGTGTTTTCCCTTGTTCTCTTGTTCCCTTGTTCCCTAATTAATACTTTCTTTCTTTAGGCTCAAACAAACTCAAATTAACATCAGTATATTTAAGCTTAGGTCCATCTTCGGTATAATAAGCACAGGTATGTTTTAAAAATTTTGCATCATCTCTGGTTTGGAAATCTGTTCTAAACTGACTTCCCCTGCTTTCCTCTCTTTTTAGACTTCCAGTAACAATTGCCAGAGCCACATCAAGATTTGATTTTAAGTCAATTACAGAAAGAAGTTCTTGATTTAACTTATTAGCTTTAAAAGAAACAGCGACATTTTTAAATCTTTCTCTGAGTTTTTGAATTCCTTCAACAGCCTCACTCAAACCTTCTTTATTTCTGAAAATACCAACCTTAGAATCCATGATAGAATTAAGTTCATTTTTAATTTCATAGGCTTTTTCTTTTCCTTCTCGGTCAAAATAATTTTTGATCATTACTTCTACTTCTTCTTTTCCATTTGCTAAAGCTTTATCATCAGAAGCTTTTGGTATAGAGGTAGCATATTCAGAAGCAGCCTTTCCTGCAATTTTTCCAAAAACAATTGTCTCAAGCAGGGAATTTCCACCAAGTCTGTTAGCACCGTGAACACTAACACATGAGCATTCACCTGCAGCATAAGTTCCTTTAATCTCGGTTTCACAATCAATGTTTGCTGAAATTCCTCCCATGGTATAATGCTGTGCTGGGTGAATTGGAATAGGATCTGTAATTGGATCAACACCCACGAAATTCATAGAAATATCTCTAATACCTGGAAGTCTTTCCATGATTCGTTTTTCACCGAGGTGCATGAGTTCAAGATTAACGTATCCACCTGCAAAGCCTCTACCTTCATTAATTTCTGTTTGAATATTTCTTGCCACGATATCTCTTGGGGCTACTTCCATTGCCTTTGATGAATCAGAATAATTTGCTAAAAATCTCTCGCCTAAATTATTTTTTAAATATCCACCTTCGCCCCTACATCCCTCTGTCATTAAGATGCAGGATCCCAATAAACAGGTTGGATGAAATTGAATAAATTCCATATCTTTCAAAGGAATGCCTTCCCAGTATGCAAGGGCCATCCCATGTCCGTTATTTTGCAAAGCATTTGAAGATTTTCCATAAATTCTTCCAGAACCACCTGTTGCAAAAATTACAATACTTGACTGGATGCATTCAATTTCTCCAGTTTTAACATTCATTGCAATAACACCATCTGTTTTTCCATCACTTACAACAAGCTTAAGAACAATCCACTCATCATAAACAACCATGTCCTGTCTTTCAGATGCATGTTCATAACGAACCACTTGTTCATAAAGAGTATGCAGTAACATTAAGCCTGTTTTATCCTTTGCATAAGCTGTCCTTGGAAAGCCAGCTCCACCAAAAGGTCTTTGGGCAATAAGACCATCTTCTGTTCTTGAAAAAGGACAACCAAAATTTTCCATTTCCCTAACAATTATTGGTGCTTCTTTAGTCATTCTTAAAACAGCATCTTGGTCTGCAAGATAATCGCTGCCCTTAACTGTATCAAAAGCATGTTTTTCACAAGAATCATACAAACCCCTTGGATGATTTCCTAAAGATGCATTAATACCTCCCTGAGCTGCAACTGAATGAGATCTAATGGGGTGAACTTTGGAAATAACTGCCACTTTAATATTATGTCTATTTAGTTCAATGGCCGCCCTAAGTCCAGCGAGACCACCACCAATTACTATCGCGTCATGCTTAATCATTAAATTTCCTAATATTTTTATTCATTACTAGACATTTCCTTTTTAAAAAAGAAAATAAAAAATAGTGAATATTAAATCATTAATTTAAAAAAATAATATTAATCCAAAAATCGCAATGGCTATAAAAACCATTGTTCCAATATAAAACATCTTTTGATGCTGCTCAGTCATGTCAAAAAAGTCTGCTATAATAATCCTAATTCCGTTGATTCCATGAGCTGCAACACATAAAAGTAAAAGCCATTCCATTATATGGCCTGGAAAATTATTCCACTTTCCCAAAGAGTCATTAAAAGCAGAAGAGCCACCTCTGACAGCTCCAATTGTTAATAAATGAAGGGCTATAAAAACAGCAAGACCTGCTCCAGTTACTCTTTGAATTAAAAAAGCGATCATTCCAACATTAAAATTAAGGAATAATTCTTCAACATAATCAAATGCACATCTTATTAATTTCATTTAATTCTACCTATTTTGTAATTAACTTGTAAAAGGAATCAATATCCAAATCCCAATAATAAACATCAAAAATCCAATGGCAATTAAAGCATATTTAACTGTTTCTTTAAGCTGTTTACTAAAGGAATAGTCACAAAAAATATTATAAACTCCAAGCAAGCCATGATAAATTGTAGCTAGAAGCAACATAATATCAAATACCACCCAAAAATACATATTCTCAGCCATGCGTTGGGCCACTTTTTGATAAGTTAATGGTGGTATAATTGCAACATGCACATAAACAAAGTGAATAAAAAGGCCAAAAACGAGAAAAACTGCAGAGATGCGATGCCATAGCCATGAATGAAGAGATCCTGTTTGCTTTTGCATTTACTTCTCCAAAAATTTAATAAAATCGGGCCAAGAAATAAAATTTTAAAGAATAAAAGTAAAGGAAATTTTAATAAAACTCTTCTCTTCTGTCTGCTAACAGGTCATTAAAAGGCGTGATTTTTTTATTTCTAGCTTCAAGTGGGTCTACATCGACACTTACTAGCTTTTCTTTATCTTTGGGAAAGCTTAAAATCACAGAACCATGAGGATTTACGATTTGGCTTGCACCTGTAAAATTTAGTTTGTCACCTTCGATTCTTTCTTCTGAGCCAATCCTGTTTGCAACTAATGTAAAGATCCTATTTTCAATTGATCGAGCCACCATAACTTTTTGGCAATATTGCAGAACTAAATTCGCAGGTAACACTTGAATATCTGCTCTTTCAAGAGCCATTTTTCTGGTAACTTCCGGAAAAGCCCAGTCAAAGCAAATTGAAATACCGACTTTTACTCCTTTGATATCAATTACAGGAAACGCAATATCACCAGGAGTAAATATTTTTTTTTCAAACATAAAAAGATGAATTTTGCGATATTTTGTAATATATCCAGATGGACCAACTAAAAAAACAGAATTATAAATACAACTCCCAGATTTTTCAGGCATTCCAAAAAGAAGATGAAAATTCCCAATTTGCGCGATCTCTTTCATCTTTTCAATAGTACTGCTTGAAGAAACTTCTTCAGCCATAGATTCCAGCTCAGTTCTATCTTTGAACTGATAACCAGTAAAAGCAAGTTCAGGTAAAACAAGAAATTGAAAATCCGCATTTCCTAAAAAGCTTTGAAATTTAGCAATGTTTTCAACTACTTTACCGAACTCAGGATTATTCTGATAAATTGCAATTCTCATTATTTCTCCTGTAAATGTTGTGTAATAATAATATTGATTTTAATAAAAATTACAATTGGAAAATTTAATAAGTGAAAATAGTTGACAATGCTTTTTAAATAATTATTTTAGCTGCCCCATTTCGTTATGGAAAAATCCAGTTAAGCATAATTTAATGAAACCTTATTATTAATCCTAATACATATAAAGAAGAAGAATAATTATTATGAAAAAAACAATATTATTTATCACCTTAATTTCTCTATTACTAAATGCAAGTGCCTTATTTTCTTATCCAAAAGATGCTGCTGATATTGAGCACTATGCAAAATATTTGCTTGATCCTGACAGAAACATACATCAGAAATTAGCTCTTATTAGAATGTTAGTAACAGATAGAGAACCAAGTGATGAAGCAATTGATATACTAAAAAAACAGATGCTAAATATAAAACAAAACACAAGAGAATCATTGACTGTGTATATGGAAATTTTGGACTCGTTAGCAAAATGGCCAGACAATCCTAAAATTAAGGCAACATTAGGAGGACTAGCACTTGGGGGCACAAATTTCTATAGTCCAACAGCTTTAAATGTCTTATATGCAAAAAACTTATATCCAGGTTTTATAGTTCAGGGATGTATCAATATATTGGTAGATTCAAAACAAATAAGAGCAAGCATAATTAATGCTAACACCTTTACAAGTACAACCCAATTTCCTGATAATGGAGTAGTTCCACTTGAAATTAGAGCGCCAGGCTTTGAAGACGGCCCACCAGAAGCTTTTCTTGATGCCAATGCAGCGAAGTTATTAATCAATGCACAACTCCTGTCCCTTACTATTTTAGAAGATCCAAGATTTCAAGGTGATAATATTATGGAAGCAATTGCTTATGCCAAAGAAAGCCCTTTAGCAGCTGTTAGAATTGCAGCAGAAGCTTTAGAAGTCATTAAAGTTCAACAACAACATGCTGATATTAGAGACGGTTTTCATGATATCAATGCCAGAAAGCATTTAGCCCAAAGACATACCTATGCAGTTCTTCAAGCATTTGCTGATTTAAATGATGCAAAAAAAGGTAAAAAAACTCCTGCTAGCAGCTATAGACAAACCCTAAATTATGATCCCTATATTGATCCTGTTGAAATTATTGAAATTGACTTAGATACAGAATCTGCAAGGCGTGAAGTTATTCCTGGATTAATGGATATTGCACAAGGAGAAATAGCTGATGTTGACCTTTCAGGTGCTACAATAAGAGCTCAAAGATTTGAACCTGGTACTGCATCTAGTCGTGATATAAGAGATGTAGATCCAGCAAGGGAAGCTGTTCGGGCTAGAATTGATGCCAGAACAAAAGATGCAAGAAAAGTTAAGAGATAAAACTTTAGGATCATCTCCAATTTGAATACCCAAACAATAGAGCACCAGTTTCCGGTCAAATCAGAGAACAAAAGCGTAAAAATCATAAGCCTCATCTTAATCATAATTCTGTAGTTTTTAGATAGATAGAACCGTTTATTTCAATTTGAATATCATAGAATAGTTGGAACAATGTTTTTTATATTTTTTTAAATAAATTATTCTTTGTGGGTACTCAGATTGGAGATGATCCAAACTTCATTTATTTAAAAAATCATAACAATTTTTAAAATGACCTTCTTCAATTCCTGCTTCAGAACATTCCTGAGGCATTGTTCCAGGTTCATGTTTTGGTTTTTTATCAGAACCTTCGCCTTCTGCCTTTTTATCCTTACTTCCTTCTTTTTGTTCCAATTCCTTGTCTAAAGCTTTCTCTGACTCATCTCTGTGACAATAATCTGGAGATATAATAATTCTTTCTTGTATAATTTCATAAAGAGAAGAATAGCATGCTACTATTTCCTTTCTAACATCAGAATCTGCTGCAACGATTTCAGTTAAATCTATTAAGGTCCAGCCCTGAGAAGGCTTCTGGCATTCCCAATCTGTTCTTAATGGTTTAATTTGGTCTTTAACATTTAAATCTGAATAATCCTTTTTCCTAAATTCCGGAAGTGCCTTTTTAAATGAATTATAATCATTATCTAATTCATAAAACTCAGGTAAATTTATTGCAGAAGTTTCGTCATCTTTTTCTGCAATATAAAATATTGATTGATCAGTGAAATCTTCAATACAAGTACCATCTTCTGAAAGTTCATAAGTAATTTCTCCTGATTTATCTCTTACCAGACATAAGCCAAGACTCCCCAGCTCTTTTAAATCTAAACTTTCAAGATCAATTCCAAGTCCAGCAATAAATTCATTAATTGAATCATTTGGACCTTTTACAGTATCAAAACTGATTTCAACTTCACTTTTTATATATTTACTTTTGTCACTTCCGTCTTTATCTAAATCATCCTTTAAATCCTGAGACTGATTAGGTTTTGGAAGTAGTTGAGCAAGTGGAATTGCTTTTGTTTCACCAGCAAAGGTTGTTATTGCGACTCCAGCTTGTGAAATTCCATCAAAATAAGCCATGCTCTGGTTTACAAACTCAATTTCTTCGCCATCATCAATATATTGCTTGCCAAGAAAAATTGATGAAAGCAAATTACTGGCAAGACTTGCATCTGATTTAAAGTAAACAGATCCCTGGCCAAAGGTATTGTAAAAGAGGGAATCAACTTCAATAAGACCTGTATCACTCATGTAAATATTCCCCTCAAGGTCAAATTTTTCAATTCCGCTTGCTGACAGAATTTGCTTTGTTTTTATATCTCTAATTTTAGTTGTTTCAATATGCACAGCTTCAACAGTAAAGTCATAATAAAGACCATTTTTCTCTAATTGATAGTTTTGGAAGTCTTTAATAAAATTATCTTTTCCACGACAAGAATCAAACTTTAGTTCAGAGTCAAAATTACCAATTCTAACGATAAGAGCACTTCCAAATCCTGGAGCAGAAATACCACCTGATTTATTATTATCTTTGTCTTTTTCTGACTTATCCTCAATATTGCCTTTGTCTGCAAATTCCTCATCAATTATTGGCTTTTCCCCATTCAATGGAGGCTTTACACCACCTAATCCTGGTTTTTCTTTGTCTGAACCAGCTTTTTGATCATTACTTCCTGCATCCCATCCTTCTTCTATATCTCTTTGTTCTTGGCCATCAGGATAATCTTTCAAATAGTAAGTCGAAGCTTGCTTATCTTTTGATTTACTTTGGACAATAAATCCAATTTTCATTAACTCTGCCTCAAGCTCCTCGAGCATCCCTTCTACAAAAATCTTATAGTAGTTAAACTCTGCATCCCCAACATCTAAATATCCATATTTATTTAAAGCTTCTATAGGACATCTGGCATTTTGATGCTCTTTACTTGCTAATATAACTTCCTGCTTGTGGATAAATGCTTCACAACCAGGTCTTGAAAATTCATCCGCTGAAGCATTTGATGATTCTTGCCTATCAACTGAAGCTTCATAAGCATACTTAAGAAAAGCTCCACTTAAATCCTGAGAATCTTCTGTATTTGTATAATCAAAATCAGATAAATCCACAGGAATCATAGAATCAAAGGAATCAGTTGAAGGCTCAATTGCATCTGGGTCATAAGAAAAGCCCATATCATTTCCTGCCCCAATATTATTTTCAAACATAGCGCAAGAGTTAAAAACTATTATTGTAATAATGAATAAAAAAGATATGATTTTTCTAAACATTTGGCACTCCCTAAACCCAAGACACTACCCGATAAATATACTAATAATTATATCATATAACTGGAACCTTTGCCATATTTATTTATTAATAGCTATCATTGCAAGTGGCTACACTGTTTCTTAATCTTTTACTTCACCATCAATCTTAATCATAATCTTAATCATAATCCTAAGATTAATCCAATGGTTTCATGTATAGAAATATTTATTTCAATTTGAATATCATGGAATAGATGGATTGGTAATGTTTTTTTAGAGATAAGACTGAAGAAAAAGAAGAAGAGTCAAGATCTAAAGATACAAGATCAAAAGAGTCAAGAAGGTCAAGACAGGCGCAGACTTCAGCTATTGAACCAAGCGAGATTTCGAAGAAACGTCTTCGGTCTTCGGGATTAGGATTATGATTAAGTTGAGGATTATGAGCATGAATCCTTCTTGCTTCTTGCTTCTTGCTTCTTGCTTCTTGCTTCTTGCTTCTTGCTTCTTGCTTCTTGACTCTTGCTTCTTGACTCTTCTGATCTCGTAGTCTTGCCTCTAAACTCTAAATTCTTAATTCTTAATCCTAATCACAAGTATAGTGTCAGCTATTTATTCTAAATATCGAGAACAAGAGGGCAAGGAAAAAAGGGATTGGTATTCAGTATTTAGTATTCAGTATTCGGTATTCTGTATCCTACTGGTGACAGGTGTTCTGTTGACTGGTGACCAAATATTCATTGATTATTGAAAATTGATTGTATTGTTGATCATTGATTATTTACAACCTGTTGCTTTGTTTCACAAGGGATCAATGGGGAGAGAGAATTATCTATACATATTAGAAATTTGAATAATTATATTGACTTGTTATCTGATTTTTTTATATAAAATACCTAGTTGGTAAAAATTGATCTTCTTTTCGTTATCGTTCATGGGTAACTGGGAGTATTCACACAATACTTTCCTAAAAATTTAATGCTAAATTAAATTCATCCATTTAAATTGACACTATTTTTGTGTATTTTTAATAACTTATGCATTGGGGGTTATAATGAGGTCTTTAGTTTCATTACTTGTATCTTTTGCTTTCCTAACATCTACTTTTTTACCAAATCTAGCCTTTGCAGAAACAAGTGCCCAAAATGAAAAGGAAATTTACAAAATTCAATTTGGCGACACTACTGGTATTTTAGACAAGGCTACAAATAAGCTAGTAATTCAAGGTATTTCAACAGAATATACCTTTGATAAAGCAAATTTAGCTATTATTGCTTCAAATAATGGTCTTGAAACCAAAAGAATCTCATTAGCACCATTATTTGATTTTTCAAATAATACTAGTGCAAATCCATTAGAAAACATGATGAATTTAGCAGACTTAATTCATTTTTATGAAGCAGAATTACCAATTAGCCTAGCATCACAGAATAACAACAAAATTCAATCATTAATTTCGGCGATTAAAAGCTTATTTATTGATGACTTACATGCATTTAGTCTTTTAGAAGTTGCTATTGTTGTGATAATTTCTGGGACTATTATTATTGGTTTAATCTCAATGCATTGGGAGCAATTAAAAAAATTAGGATCCCCACTTTCCGTTAGTCGAATGAAAAATAATGAAAAATGCAAACATTCAGTATTGGGAAATCCACAGAATCTCGAATCTGAGCCTATTTGTTTTGAGAAATTGAGTGCGAGTAATGAAAATGAAGTTACGAATAAATAGTTAAATTCTGTCAAAACTTTTTAAAGTAACACAGTAATGTTCTTCATAACACATTAGAATATAAAGACTAACCTTCGTGCTTTTAACACATGTTTGCGAACTTCAAGTGCCTGGAATAGAATCTTAATCAATAAAAAAATTAAGATATAAAAAGATTTTTTTTTTGAATATTTATAGTCTAATAATTATGAATAGTTGAGCTATAAATGTAAATTCCACCACTCCATTCTGTTAATTCTCCAGATACCTCATCATAACCAGCAACATAAACAGTAAAGGATTCGTCAACTAAATCACCTTCATCTCTAGATGCAACATCATCAATATCATCAAAAACATTGTCATCAATGTAACAATATATTGAGTTTGAATTATTATTGCAATTGTACCTGTAATCAGAATCCACTTCCCACTCACCATCATCATCACTTCCTATAATGTTCGTAATCTCTTGATCATTTGTCCCACTATTTTCAATTTCATAATCTATATTCATTCTCCTTAGATAAGACCATCCTTGATTTTCAGTAGTATAATTATCAGAATTTAATCTATAATATTTGTACATATTGCCACCATATGAAGATTGTCTTTTTACTTTTAAAACATAATATTCATAATCACTAGACCCAGTCCAGGATACCTTTCCTGCATAACCTTTATATTCAAGACAGCCTTCACCCATAATACCATCATGGTCATGATCTTCATCATATTCTTCATAATGATCAGTATAATCAACACAAGCCATACTCCCATAATATGCACTTGATTTTTCAATAGTTACATCAGATGGAGTATAACTATCAACAACAACAGCATAATAAACTGGTAAAACGACTGCAGCATCACCATCGCCATCTCCATCTCCATCTCCATCTCCATCTCCATCTCCATCACCGTCACCATCGCCATCTCCATCTCCATCTCCATCTCCATCTCCATCTCCATCTCCATCTCCATCTCCATCTCCATCGCCATCGCCGTCTCCATCTCCATCGCCATCACCATCGCCTGCAACTTCACAAAGGTCACCTACTCCATTTAAATCAGCATCTGCTTGATCTGGGTTAGCAATGTTAACACAATTATCTTCAGTATCAACAATTCCGTCAGCGTCAGTATCTGCTTTTTGTTGATAAACCTCTGCACTACCATTACAGGATAATAAACTTAGCAAAAAAATAAAGATAATTGAAAATATTATGAGAATATTTTTTGTTCTTATTATATTTTGCATTTCCCATTCCTCCTTTACTAAATGTAAAATAAAGCTTTTTTAAAAGCTCATGCTTAAGAAAGTGCATATATTATGCCAATAAGATAAAAGAATCTTTTGCTATAATTTCAAATGCTTATATTATTAAAAATTCTCTATAAATTAAAACAGGGAATTTTGACTCTACATCAGAATAACAATTAATGCACTTGGATTAAAGCTTACTTCATCTGAAAAACTTGAAAAGCCATAATCATCTGAAAAGGCACGAACAGTCATAGTGAGATCAATATCCCAACAAGATTCAAGTTTATAGGTATCAAAATAACACTCAATTGTTGGTGTATCATTGCCATAATCCATTTCAAAGCATTGAAACCTTCCATAGCCTGATGAGTCAGAAGTCCAATCAGCATTATCTGGATCAGTTTCTCCATCATAGCTATTTGATGTTATATATTTTGATGTATACCATAAACTAGATGTATATGCATTTGTATTATAAATATGATAGTAATAAGCAAAAGTAGAGCTTGTAGCCATTTTTAAAATATATGAATCAGCTCCAGCAACAGCTTGAAATGATATGAAAGCAGCTGTATAAGTATCTCCATCATAATCTTCTGAAGATCTAGCAACACTATAGTCCAGTGGATAATTATTTGTATAATTTGAGCTAGAGTCATTTGGATCAGTTAAAGTTACATTAATCTCATCTGAATCATAAATTCCATCAGAATCCGTATCAGCTAGATTTGGATCTGTTAAATAAGTAATAACTTCTTCATAGTCACTAAAACCATCGTCATCAGAATCTGTATCACTTGGATCTGTAAAGTAAACATTTACTTCACTTGAATCCACTAATAAATCACCATCTGTGTCTGATATGGAATCGCAAACATCGCCCACAAAATCGCCATTTGCATCTGCCTGATCCGTGTTAGCTATTTCAGGACAATTGTCTTCAGAATCAATTTTTCCATCAGAATCAGTATCTATATCAGTGTCTCCATCACCATCACCATCACCATCACCATCACCATCACCATCACCATCACCATCACCATCGCCGTCACCGTCACCATCACCATCTCCATCACCAGCACCTTCACAAAGATCACCAACTCCATTTGCGTCAGCATCTGCTTGATCTGGGTTAGCAATACTAACACAATTATCTTCAGAATCAACAATTCCGTCTGCATCAGTATCAACTAGAACAGGATTATCACCTTTTCCTAATTCTATACCTGCAGAGCCTGAACATGATATGAAATTTGCTGTGAAAAAAAATAGAAATAAAATATTAATTGATAAAAATGATAATTTAAATAACACTTTCATACCCATTTCCTCCATTATAAACTCAAATTAAAGAGTTTACGGATAAATTTATTCTTCAAGGAAAATAATTGCAGGAGGTGTGCCAAAAGAGCCAAAAGTGATTTGTGCTTTATTTACAACTGCTTGACTGAAAACATTTTGTTTTTTATGTTAAAAACGTCAAGAAATCGTATGTCGTTTTACGTATTGCATAAAATGGTCTGATTTTTCAGAATTCCATTGCCCTTATAATTTCTATTCATAATTTAATTTTGTACAATGAATTCCAATGTTATAAATTTCAACATAGCTGCCTGAACTTACTTTCAGATTTAAACCAGTTAATACATAACCATAATCACAGGTAATTTCATTATATTCAATTTCACCAGGAAGTGAATCGCTAGAAGAGCCAAGACTCATTCCTCCAGTAAGCAGAATTGATAAAAGCTCACTCCAGGCATCATCTCTATCTAAACATTCTTCGTTAGCAGTTGGTTCAGAATAATTTTCAACATCTCGCTCAGAAGATGAGAAAATGTTGTCAATACTCGAGCTAATTAGCGCGAAACTACCAATTTTATCTTTAGAACCAACCTTATAAAGCACACCGATACCAATAGGTAACTGGCTGTCATCATTCAATACGGTTTTTTGAAAATCACCACTTCCGCTTTCATCAAAAAAATAATCACTAGTCTGAAAAGTATCAAAATTAATATCTCCATTATTATCAATGGTCCTACATTGAATGCTTGCCTTTTCATAATCATAAAGATTTTTTTCCCAAATATATAAACCTGACATAATAGAATCGCCACTATAGACTGATGAGCATGTTTCTCTGCCTGTCCAGGTTCCATCATCAACACTGGTAAACAGAGTATCTGTTTGAGTATCAGTGCTATCCAAAGAATATTCTAATTGCCCAGTACTTGTTCTTGTTGTAGACTCCTCTTCACTCCCTATACCATCGCTAAGTCCAAGAAAACTTCTTTCTCCATCTGCACTAGGAAGGAAGCTTGCTTCACCGTCACCATCTCCATCGCCATCACCATCGCCGTCGCCATCACCGTCTCCATCACCATCGCCGTCTCCATCACCATCGCCGTCTCCATCACCATCACCATCACCATCACCATCACCAGCAGGGTCTGTTTCACATAAATCACCAATTCCATCCAAATCTGCATCCGCCTGATCAACATTTATTATATCAATACAATTATCTTCTGAATCTATGATTCCATCCCCATCAGTATCACTAGACGCTGGATTGTTATCTTTTCCGTCAACCTCTCCTGAGCCTGAACATGAAATGACATTTGCTGTGAAAATTAATAGAATAAATAAATTAGAAATAACTAAAGATAGTTTAAGTAAATTCCTCATTCCCATTTCCTCCGTTTTTAGCCATAATGTTGGATTAAATAAATTTTAATCCTTCAAAATTAATAATAGCAGGAGTCGTGCCAAAAGCTTAAATTTAGCTTTTATCTTTAATTATCAGCTATTGCAGACAGAAAGATGGTGTTTTTATGTTAAAGGTGCTTTACTTTTGTTAACCTATTTTACAAACGGTGGTTTGAATCTCTGGGAAATTGTCCCCACACACATTATTCTAAACAATAGCTCCTATATATATTTTTGAACTAAAATGTAGTTATTAAATTATAATAACAATTATGATTTCAATCGGCCATTTAGTCTATGCTTGGTTTTTTTATAGGTGATTTTTGCTTGATTGAATGTTTTTGGGAAACCACAGAGGCACAGAGACACAGAGATGGAAAAAAATGTATTTAAAGTAAAACTTTAAATACATTTTGGGAAAGTTTTTAAAGAATGAATTTTTACTCCTTTATTATGGGAAAGGAAAAAGTGCTTTTGTAATAAAATTATTAAAAAAGAATTTTAAATTCCATTTAAAATACTTTTTTTTAAAACCTCTGTGTCTCTGTGCCTCTGTGGTAAAAACAAAAACTTCCAAGCATTCAAGAAGCATTCATGCTCATAATCCTCAACTTAATCATAATCATAATCACAGGTTTCGAAGAAAGAGACAAGAAAAATTCCAATATAGGTCTTTATTTTTCCCATCTTGCGTATATCCCGCAAGGCAGCAGTCTGTCTGATTTTGCTTCAGCAATAGCGCATTCGCCGTGAGTTATTTTTCCACCCAGTTTTTCAGCAAGATCAAGAAGGTTATTTTGATAAGCTATTGACGAATATCCTGAAGCATAGCCATTTATTAAAAAAAACAAAGGATCCTTTGATAAGAGACTTTTAGCAATTTCCAGAAGTTCAGTAAAATTTTTTTCGATTTTCCATATTTCTCCGCCTGCACCATGTCCGAAAGCTGGTGGATCCATGATTACAGCATCATAAATCCGGCCTCTTTTTAATTCTCTTTTAATAAATTTTAAGGCATCATCAAGCATCCATCTGGTTTTATTTCTATTTAAGCCATTTAAGTCGGCATTTTCATTTGCCCAGGTAATGGCTACTTTTGAAGCATCCACATGGCACACTTCAGCTCCTGCCTTAAGGGCTGCTAAAGTGGCAGCACCTGTGTATCCAAAAAGGTTGAGAACAGATATCTGCCTTTTGGCTTCCTTTATTTTATTATAGATAAAATCCCAGTTTGAGGATTGCTCCGGAAAAATACCCACATGTTTAAAGCTGGTTGGTTTTATTTTAAAACACAATCCTGATATTTTAATTTCCCAGCAGGCAGGCAGGTCTGAATTAAGCTCCCAGCTGGCTTTTTTTGCTTCCTGAATAAATTTCCCATGTGCCTTGTCCCAAACAGAGCAAGGTAAAAGTTTTTTCCATAAAGCCTGCGGATCAGTTCGTGACAAAACATATTTCCCAAATCGTTCTAATTTATAACCTTCTCCACTATCTATCAACTCATAATCTTTTTCCGCATAACTTATCAAAGTTTTTAATTCAGACATAAATACCTTTTATATATATTGTTACCATTTTCGATCCCATAAACGTTACCGTGCCCGTTACCGTTACCGTGCCCGTGCCCGTTACCGTTACCGATTCATTCTTATCGATATTTGATTAGTATTACAGAAATAAAAGGTCAAAAAAATAATTAGCTTATTAAACTCTTAACAATCCACAAGATAATACACATTTCCCTCTTCATCAACAATCAATTCTCTGTCACTAAAATCGTCAATATCGCCATCGCCATCGCCGTCTCCATCGCCATCACCGTCGCCATCACCGTCACCATCGCCGTCGCCATCACCGTCACCATCTCCATCTCCATCGCCATCGCCATCTCCATCACCATCGCCATCTCCATCGCCATCGCCGTCACCGTCGCCATCTCCATCACCGTCGCCATCTCCATCGCCGTCACCGTCGCCATCGCCATCACCATCACCGTCACCATCGCCATCACCGTCGCCATCGCCATCACCGTCACCGTCGCCATCTCCATCGCCATCGCCATCGCCATCTCCATCTCCATCGCCATCGCCACTGAAATCTGGAATGGAAGTATCACACATATCACCAATACCATCTTTGTCACTATCAGTTTGTAGTGGATTTGGTATCATTGGACAATTATCATCAGCATTACAAACACCATCGCTGTCTGAATCCAAAGTACAAGATCCACCACCTTTAGGAAGACTATCTCCACCACCCAGTCCAGTGTAGGCTGCAGCGAATTTTACATCATCTGCATCAACATAAACTTTACATTGATCTTCGCCTGAAGCACTTTTGATTTCATATTGAGCTTCTGAGCTGCATGAGAGAAAACTTAAGCATGCAATAATTGTCAATGGCACTGTTAAAAATAAGCTTTTCATTTTACTATCCCTCCGTAATTAGCTTTTAACGTAAACCTAGGCTCATTTGTGCTGCATGGCTGGCTTCCAAACATGTATTTGTTGCTTCAAAGCCATCTCGCCCGGCAGGTGAGCCAATAAATAAATTATCTGAAAAATTTGTTTCTAATTCATTAGAATCGTCATCATAAATTGCTAAAGCAATATAAATATCAGTCTCTGCATCACCGCCATCATCAAGGCTATCCATTGCATAATTATCAAGATAACAGCTGACTGTAAGACTATCATCAGTGTATGTGCAATAGTAATAGCTATAAAGGTCATCTGTAAGGTCTGTTAATCTGGATTCAGCATAAAAAACATCACTTGATTGAAAAGCGTCCGCGAAACCCCAGTCAGAATTATCAATATCTAAAATGGCATATGTATATTTATTGGTCGTAATATTTGAATAATAAATCTTTAAAGCATAATATCTTTTATCAGCAACAGCATTAAAACTAAACTTTAAACCACCGTAACCATCACTATAATATTCAGAATCCTGGCTTGACATACAGGCTTCAAGTGAATTTGGTATATCATTGTCACTTGGATTCAAATCATAATCGATATCTAATTTATCATTATAATCTTCTCCATCTGTGTTTGCATAATTTGGAGAAGTTACTATTCCCTTATTTTCATAATATCCATTAATTTCACTTGAATCTGAGATCTCGTCTCCATCAGTATCGTCACTAAGTGGATCTAAATAAAGTTCAGCCTCTTCGAAATCTGACAGGCCATCATTATCTGAGTTTAAATTCATTGGATCTGAAATAGAAAAACCATAGTTATATTCATTAGTATCATCATAGTAATAGTAAGTATAGGAAATAAGACTTTCAGAATAATATTCTTCATAATTAGCACACTGGCTTGCATAATCTGAATTATAAGTAGCATTATCAATTGAATAGTAGTAATAACAAGGATAATATACAGTTGGAAGAATTTCATTGATTGATAAAATACCATCATTGTCACAATCTTCCAACAAGTCACATTCATTCTGACTTAAATATTCTTCCATACAATCTGAAATCCCGTTAGCATCAGCATCACTTGCATCTTCTAAGCACATACTAAAACTCTTATAATCAGATCCATCGCTGTTACCATCACCATCACCATCACCGTCACCGTTACCGTTACCGTCACCGCCTTCATAAACATCTATTACTGTCGTTTCCTGTGGTATAACTTGAGATCCACCACAAGAGTAAACACTTAAAGTAATTATAATAAAGCATATTGTGTAAAACAATTCTCTCGTCATAATTTTAATCTTCCTATCTAAACATATTCATTGTGCCAGTATTTGCATAACTAGCACCATAATTTGCCTGCATATTTGTAGCAACATTCGCCATTAAATTAGCTGAAGAAAAGGCACTAAATGAAGCAGATGCCATAGCTACACTTGCTGGAGTATAAGCTTGCAGGGCTTGAACTTCTGTAACTAAACCTGCAACCGCCAGGGTATTTGCATTATCTGCACTATAATTAGTTGTTAAATAACCTGCTAAAGATTCACAGCTTTGACCAAAATTTGAAAGCAAATTATTATATTCTGAATCACTTAAGCTTCCCAAGTATTCAGGTGTTAAATTTACGCTAATATCTTCAACCATCATTGTAAAAATTTCTTCAGCCAACATTTCAATAACCATACTAACTTCATCATCAGGAAGATTACTGCCAGGGCCATCGCACCTAATCATCTCAAAAATTTCCTGAATAGCATCTATCATTGCTTCAACGCTAACAAGCATATTAGCAAGATTATCATAAGTAAAATCATTGATTCTGACATCAAAAGAGTCAAAAAATTTATCAGAAAGACCATTATATAAGGCTTCTTGTGTTTCATATGGATCACCAACATCATCAGGATCCACAGCGGGCTCAATAATATCATCCTCAGGGTTAGTTGGATCAGTTCCCTGCTCTACTTCATCATAATCTGAAACTGTACCGTCATCTGTGTCTGTGTCATTTGGATCTGTATTATAAGTATTTATTTCTTCGCCATCTGTAAGACCATCACTGTCAGTATCAACAACAAATGGATCTGAGCCAGTATCAGTTGAACTTACATAAATACCTGTATTAGTTTCAACACCATCAAGCAAACCATCATCATCTGTATCACTATCAAGAGGATCAGTTCCAGTATCTGTTGCATCAACATAGCTTCCTGTATCTGTTTCCACTGAATCACTTAAAGCATCATCATCAGTATCAGCATCATTAGGATCAGTTCCTTGCAGGACTTCATATTCACAAGTTAAACCATCTTCATCATTATCATGTTCTAAGTCGCCATAGCATGCTTGATATATAGAATACTCTGTACCATCATTTAAACCATCACCATCAGAATCAGTATTATTAGGATCAGAACCAAAATAGCAGATTTCATAAAAATCTGACAAGCCATCACCATCTGTATCGTCTAGACTTTTGCTTGTGCCATAGCTTTCTTCATCTTCATCACTTATTCCATCTGCATCTGAATCCGTACTATCACCAATACCTGAGGTGCAAAAATCAGGTTTTTCATTATCATTTTTACCATCACCGTCTGCATCTATATAATTATATTCAACACCAGCTTTACTTACACCAACATCACTTCCTGTACATGAAATAAAAAAGATAGGAATAATTAAAGAGTTTAGAATTAAATTTACTTTGAATATTTTACTTAATTTCTTTTTCATATTTTTTCCTTTGTTTTCCTCCAAAAGGCTTATTTATATAATAAAAGAATAAATAAGCTCATTCATCCAATATTAGTGCATTTTGTGTGCCATTTTTAAATATCAAGGTTTTTTCTATCTAATTAAGAACTTAGAAAACTAGGATTTGCTTTTTTATGTTAAATCTGTTTGAATTTTTTATTATTTTTTATGGTTGTAAAATTATATTAAAATAAATACAATATCTTATCAAATAAAATAAAGTTAGCAAATATTTATGGTAGAAAAGAGTCAAAAAAAGAAAGTTACTGATATTCGCGGGGCTCCTTTAACAGGGCCTAGCATTACTAAAACCACTGAAAAGCCAGCGAAAATCCAGGATAAAGCAACAGGTATTGTAGAAACTCCAAGAGAAAAATCTGTTATGGAGTTTTATCCTGCTGCTAATAAAAATGAACATTTAAGATATGTTAGAATGATCTTTGACTTGATTACAAAAGCAGCTAAAAATATTGTAATGTTTCAGAAGGGGCACCAAAATACCGTAAAGTTTGTTGAGCAAACCTCAGCCACAATGATTGACTATTTGAGGGTTTTTAATGAATTGACCGTAACCATAAAACCTTTTGAGTTTCTTTATAACAATGAAGTAATATATACTAATCAGGAACTTGAGACTTCTTTATCTTACAAATTTTTTAAAGATGGCGTTAGAAATATATCCTTTGCAAATGGCATTTCACACAATGAAGTCGCTTCATTTTTAGATGTCTTAACCACGGACTTTGGCAGCCTAGAAATGGCAGATGAAGATATGATCACTCTAATGTGGTCAAAACGCTTTGAAAATGTAAGTTATAAAATTATTGAATCTTTTCATGAATTATCAGCAGATGAAGATATTATTGATCCGAATGAATTTTCATCTCTTTTGCAAGACCTTCAGAGTAAGCAATCAACAAATAAAGATGCGAAAAACAAACAAGGAAAATCTTCAGGTGATGCCAAAGCTGCTAAAAAACAAAGGCTTACACGAGTACTGCAGCATTATGATTTATCAGACTTTCAGGAAATCATGAACAGTGAAGCATCTGATAGTTTTGCAAATGATTTATTAAACCTGGATTCAAAGGATCTTAGAAAAATAGATTTACTGGGCAAAGTTAGAAACACAAAATTGCTTCAACGCTTTGTACAAATTTTATTAATTTTTATTTCTGAGGTTAAAGAGGGCGAAGAATTTAATGAGGCAATAGAATTATTAACATATTTAATTGGCTATTTAATTGATAATAAAAAATATACTTGGGTAATTAACGTATTATTCCAGTTAAGGGAAATTTCAAATATAAAAGTATTTAAGATAGTTGATCAAGACAAAGAAAAATCCAAAAAGGATGAAGAAAAGCAAAGCGAAACTATTACACTCCTGACTTCTGCTGTACATGGTGCAATTACTTTAAAAAGAATTGAAAGAATAGTAGATGATATAAATAATGGGATTATTGATGATGATCAAGATGCCTATCGCTTAATTTTACTTTTCTCAACAAGCCAAGCAGTTAGAAAGTTTATTTTATCAAAGGTAGAATTCTTTAAAAGCAAATCATTAAGAGGAAAGATTATAAACCAATTCTCAAAATTTGGTGATGAGCTAATCGGGGATATTGAAGATCTTCTAAAAGATGAAGACATTTCTGTTCCTCAACAAAGAGAACTAATAACACTGCTTTCTAAAATTGGATCTGATGATGCAATTAAAATGACTTCAGCATATATTGACAGTAACTCCGATGAATTAAAAGCTATCATTCTAGATGCTCTTAGCCAGTCACAAAATGAATATGCTCTATCTGCTTACTTAAAAGCGATTAATGATACATCTGATAAGATACGACTAAAAGCCTTATCTTATTTAAATTATTACAGTGATGTAAGAATCCTCACAAAGATTAATAATTATGTAAATGAAAGAAGATTTCATAATTTAAGTGTCGAGGAAAAACGTCAGTGCTTGATGATTATAGCTAACAATACTACAAAAATTAAAGACTCTTATTTATACGATATACTTAAAGTATTTTCTAAATTTAAAAATAAAAAATTCATTGAAACTCAAGCTTCAGCTGCAATGACTCTTGGAATGCTTGGTGATAAAACTCACTCACCATTTTTAAAAAGACAGGCCAAAAACATGTTTTCACCAAAAGACTTGAAAGAGGCATGCAAGTTTGCTGTTGAAATGTTAGAAAAGGAATAATATTTTATGTCCCAAGCTTTTATGGATAATAAAAAATCACCTGAACAGATTATGTTTCAAGAATATGGGACTAAAATCTATCATCAGATAATAGTTATTTTCAGATCCCTATCATTTCTCGAGTTTTCAAATAAAACAATGCAAAATTACATTGATGATTTAAAAACAGCCATCAATGGTTTTTTACAGGAATGTGACGCTGAATGTAATTTTAGATTTATTGAAGAACTTCCTTTTATTGGTGAAGATATCATTAAACTCGATATTCAAGCATATAAAAAGGGTGAGGCATCAAAAAAAGTTTTCGATAAACTTGGAATTGGAGAAATTCGCTTTACTGGTCATCTAAATGAAAAAGATTTAGTAGATTTTTTGCAAGTTCTTACTCTGTCGATCAAGGATGATGACAATGGAAAAAGAGTCCATGAAGCTGAATTTAATAATATTAAAGTTAAGAAAAAATACAGAGTATCCTTTGGCGATGATACAGATGAAGAAATAGATTTTTTTCAGATTTATGCTCTTTACTTGTTGCTTATTAAGGATTTTATAAATAAAAACAAGGAAGGTGGAGCTGCCCCTCCTAAACACCTCAAGCGCCTAATACAGCAAATTGTTGATGTTAGTGAGGGTGAAGATAATAAATGGATAGGTATTACATTTTTACCTGAATATAGAAAAGAACTCTTTGCACAAATTGCTAATACTTCAATTTTATCAATGCTGCTTGCCAGAAAACTAAAACTTTCCAATTATGATCTTTCTGAAATTGCTCTTGCTGCCCTTTATTTTGATATTGGAAAAGTATTACTTCCTGAAGAAATTCTTGCAAAAGGCAGAAACTTATCAATAGCTGAATGGCTTGAAGTTAGAAAGGTTCCAATTTATTCACTAAAAACATTAATTAAGTTTAAAAGTTTTAATGAATCCTGGATAACTCGTTTTATAACAGCCTTTGAAAGTCAAATGAATGTCAAAGGTGAAACAGATGAAAAACTAATATCATATCCATTCAAAGCAAAACCAATTTTATTTTCCAGAATAATAGCTGTTGTTGCTGCCTTTATTGAACTTACAACACCACTTGGTGATGAGCCTGGTCTTTTACCAGATGAAGCTATCCGTGTATTAATGGAAGCAATGGGTAAAAAATATGACACTATTATAGTTCGAGTTTTTATTAATATGGTTGGTGTTTATCCAATTGGTACTACAGTAGAACTGGACACTCGCGAAAAAGGCATTGTTTTTGACATTCCAAAGGGTTTAAAAGATTACACAAGACCTATTATTAAACTAGTCCTTGATGCAATGGGAAAAAGTCTTGGTGGAATTATTGTTGATTTAAATGATCAAGCTAATGGGAAGTTCAAAAGAACAATTGTAAACACTATCGACCCAGATGAACTAAATGTAAATGTCCCGCATTTCTTCTTGTCCTAAATCCAAAACCTTGTTCCCTTGCACTATTGTTCTCTACTTATTTATTCAACTTATCAAGCTGCAATGAACACATAGCAACTCCGTCTTTAAAACCAATTTCCTTGGCAATATTGTATGCTTCACTAAAATATTTTTTGGCCTTTACTTTATCATTATTGGCTAAAATTATTGAACCTTTATTATAAAGTTGTTTAGCCAGGGAAACTCTATCTCCAATTTGATTAAAAACAGCGATTGCTTCATCAATAAGCTTTATGGCACCTTCAAAATCTCCATTAATGTTGCATATAGCTCCAATATTTCCAATAGATTTTGCAACAATCGACTGATCTTCATATTGTTTGGAGATGGCAATAGCCTTTTCCCATGCTGCTTTTGCTTCATCATATTTTTGTTGCCTGAATCTAACTGTACCTAAAGTATTATAGAAAGTGCCGGGGTGAATAAGTCCAGAAAAACCAGAATCATCTTCAATAGCTTGATTTCTTAGAACTGAAATAGCAGAATTTACATATTCTGCTGCTTTGGCCAAATCATTCTTATCTTGTAAGGTATCAGCAATTAAACCAAGAGTAGGAATTACTAATTTCCCTTTTTTTAATGCTTTTCCAATTTTCAAAGCATTAGATAAGTACTTTAAGGCTTCATCATACTGGCTTTTATTATTTAAAACTTTTGCCATAACAAGCAAGGCATTTGCAGTCATTTCCTCTTTATTTAATTCTTTTGCAGATTCATATACTTTTTTGGCATAAGTCATTGCATCATTGAACCTGGAAATTCCTAGAAAAGCCTTGGCTATTTTTAGATTTATTCTAAGCTTCAAATCTGCTTTTTGCTTATCATCCCATTTGATTAGCTTTTTAACTTCTACTATTTTTAAAATTTCCAGTAAGGCTTCAGTTGCACCTTCCATTTGATATGCTCGAATAAGCTTAGATGAAAATTTTTCAAGATACTCAATAGCCTTATAAGAATCGGAACTTTTAGCATAATGATTAGCAACCAAATCCATATTTTCAATTTGTCCAATTACTTTTTTAACAATAAAAAGATCTTCGTAATACTTAGCTAGAATCAAATGCATTTCTTCTAGATCTGTTGATAAGTTAGTTTTATAAGCAACTTCATGAACATATTTATTCGCAAAGCTATATTCTTCTCCTTCTGATAATATTAATTCTTTTTTAACAAGTTCATTTAAATAAACCTGGGAAAATGATTCTTTTAAAATTCCTCTTAATACATCAACATTAAATTTCTCTCCAATAACTGATGCTGTCTGAATAACTGTTTTCGAGTTGACAGATAAACCATCAATCCTTGCTCCAAATATTGTTGTTAAGTTATTCGGGATTTCAACATTTTCAATATCTTTATCAACAAACCAGGCATTATCTTGATTCATCAATTTTTTGGATCCAAGCAAAGTCTTAAATATTTCTTGAATAAATAAAGGATTGCCAAGGCTCTTGGATTTAACAAGCCAGGTAAATTCTTCAGGAGCTTTCTCAGATTGCAGCATATTTTGAATAAATGAATTTAGACTATTGCCTTCAAAAGGTTTTAAAGGGTAAACTACAAAGTTTTCTTCATCTACCCATCTGGGCAATTTTTCAGATCTTTGAGTTAAAAAAAGAGCTAGATGAGCACTTAAAGAAGCATTAGCTAATCGTTTTAAAACATCAAGACTTGATTCATCAACATAATGGCAATCTTCTACTATAAAAAGTAATGGTTTTTTCCTGGCAATTTTTTGTAAAAGCTTTATGTAAACATTTCCAATGATTTCCTTGTTTTCCAATAATTTAGATTTTTTTGATTTGTCTGAATCAGAGAACTGCAATTCCATTGATGTCTCAAGTATTTCAACATCAATAATATCAAGACCAAAACTCATGAGTTTAGATAGCTTAGTATCAGCAGTTACTTGATCTAGTCCTAAGCTTTGGGCAATAATTTCCATAAATATTTTATATGGGACCTTTGATAAATGAGATTCACCTTTAACAAAAAGAATTTGATATTCATATTCTTTTCCAATTTTAAATACTTCTTTCGCTAACCGTGTTTTCCCAAAACCAATTGATCCGTAGGAAAATAACACACAAGCCCTGCCTTCTTTTGCTCCAAGGAGCTCATTTCGAATTGACTTTAACTCGCCTGATCTTTGAGTATAGACAACTTCAAACTTTTTAGAATCTTCAAGACTTTGTTCAACAAGCCCAAGCACCTCATAAATTTCTACAGGTTTTTCTTTACCTTTAACTTTTATTGGTTCCAATTTCCTAAGTTCAATAGTTTCAGGCATTTTTTCAAATACAGATTTTCCAACTAATATTTGTCCTCTATCAGAAGCGGCTTCGAGTCTTTGAGATAAGTTAACAGGATCTCCAATTACAGTGTACTCCATTTGTGTTTCAGATCCAATATTTCCAGCAACAACAGAACCTGTATTTACTCCAATACTTAGACCAAGAGGTTCCTCAATTACTTCATTATATTGTCTTAAGAATTCTTGCATATCAATAGCACATCTAACTGCTCGTTCTGGATCATTATCATGGGCTTTAGGAGCACCGAATACAGCCATAATACAATCACCAATAAACTTATTAACCATACCATCATATCTTTCAACAGCAGCAACAAGGCCCTTAAAACAATCATTTAACATTTTTGTAACCATTTCAGGTTCATGCTTTTCAGAATAAGAAGTAAAACCAGAAATATCAGCAAAAATAATTGAACATTCTCTTCTTTCCCCTTTTAGCTCTTTATTAGAACCCATTAAGTTATCAAAAACAGCTGCTGGCATATACTTTTTTAAAAAATCAAGTTTTCCACTTCTTGCTAAAGTTTGCAGCTCTGTTTCACTTTCAACTAGAGATTTTCCACAATTGGCGCAATACTTTTTTTCATCATTTTGATAAGATCCGCAATCAGGGCATTCTTGCAAAGCTCTCTTACCACAATCAGTACAAAAAACATCATTGTTTTTTATTTGGCTTGCACATTCTTGACATTTCATAAACCTACCAATAGATTGTTTTAAGGTGCAAAGTTTAATTAATAATAGCATTAAAATCAATTTTTTAGTTTTAAAAGGAAAAATATATGGAAAACCTGGTAAAAGATTTCTTGAAAAATATCGGAGAAAATCCAAACCGTGAAGGACTGATTGATACTCCTAAGAGATTTGTAAAAACATGGAAAGAAATTACAAATGGCTATAATGAAGATCCTGATAAAATAATTAAAAACGCTGTTTTTAGTGATGAACTAGAAGACATGGTTATTCTCAAGGATATTGATTTTTACAGTATGTGCGAGCACCATCTGCTTCCTTTTCATGGCAAATGTCATATTGCCTATATCCCTAATGGTAAAATTTTAGGATTATCAAAAATTGTTAATTTAGTAGAAGTATATTCAAAAAGATTACAAGTGCAAGAACGCCTTACAAGACAAATCGCTGAGTGCCTAAAAAAGCATTTAAAACCTCATGGTGTAGCTATTGTAATGGAAGCAACTCACATGTGCATGACCATGAGAGGCATTAAAAAAGAAAATGCAATCGCCAAAACAAGCTGCATGCTTGGGGATTTCAGAAAAGAACCTGAAGCTCGGGCGGAGTTTTTAAATTTGATAAAATAGCTTAAAAATTATATCTAAACCCAATATTATAAACATTTCTTTCATATTGCTCATCAAGTGATGAAAGCTCATCAGAAAATCTTGAATATTTAAAATCAAGGTGAAGTTCTTTATAAAGCCTCTTTGAAATTTTAATAATAAAGGAATTAAAAAACTCATCTTCTGAACTTGTTAGAAGTGAACGCTCAGATTCTTCATCAATAATTGAACCAGAATTATAAATCTTATAGAGTAAGGTTCCATAAATCATAATCATAATGTCAAACGGTAATAACTTGTTAACTTCAACAGTAAACCTGTGATTATGGAATTTTAGGCTATCAATATTTGAATCATTAAACTGGTAAACATAACCAAGTTTGCTAAAAACAAATGTATCAAGATGCAGATAATTTCCAACTTCATGAAGAGCGTCTTCCCTTTTAGAATAACCGGATAAAGCTTCTAAAAAGCCCTGATGTTGAAAATAATAATTTAGTTCATAAGCTAATTTGTCATCAAAAATACCTTTTTTTGCTCCGGCGCCATATCTTCCCCTGTGAAAACTGTAGGCCATTTTATAGTCATAATAAAAGAAAGTATATTTTCCATTAATGAAAGCATATAAATTTAGGTCATTAAAATATTTTCCACTTAGCAAGTCAAAATAGGAAAGCAGATAATCCTCATCACCAACTCTTCGTTCAAATTTATTCTTAACGCTAGCAGTAGCTGAAAGCAAATAGTTACCCTTAAAAATATTAGAATAGCCAAGTTCAACATTATTTATTATTGAATCCTGACTAACTTCGTTTAAATATTTCTTACCTCCACCTTGATATCTAACATTAAAATACTCTTTTTCATCTATTTTCACTTTACAGTTTGCATCAAGATAAAGCCTAGACCCAAAATCAGCATCTACATTTTCACCAAGAGTCTTATAAACATTATCATCATATTCACCGCTAAAGGATACATTACCATCAAAATCTATTCCATCAAAGAAACCAGGCTCCTGTTGGCTTTCAACTTGAATTTCTTCCTCAGCATATAGGAAAAACTTTATTGTGAAAAAAAATGCTAAAATAAAATAAGATAATTTTGACATATTACTTTTTCACCTCTTTATATCTTTTATCAATCTCTTTATTTAAAGAATTGATTTTATCTTTTAATTGAGTTTTTAGTTTTTCAAGAGATTTTTCTTTTTGAGAAAGCATTTTTATAGCATCAGGCAAGGACAGTTCCTTTATTTTATCAATATTAGCAATATCAAGAGTCCCCCTGAATGGTGTGTTTATTGTGTTTCTTGAAATGTCTGCCAAGGTTTCACTATCAGCCACAGTCCCGGTGTTAGCTGTATCAATTGTTGAGGATCCATCTGTTCCTGTTCCAGTATTGCCTGCGCCTGAGGTTTGATCACTAGTATCTGTTCCTTGTGTTTGCGTATCTGTACCTGTTCCAGTATCTATTGTTCCATCAACATCTCCCGTTTGATCGCCTGTTTGACCTTGAGTATCAGTACTGGTATCCGTAGTGCTAACACCATCACCAGATTGATCTGAGTCAGAATCTTGAGTTGTTCCATCTGCGTCTCCGTCTCCATCTGTGCCATCAGCTGTTCCATCTGAATCTTGTGAACCATCATCAGATCCATCAGAGCTAGAGTCATCTTCATCATCAGATTCTTGTTTTGTTTTCATAACAAAAAATTCGTCAGAAAAAAACTCAATTTCATCCTTAAATCTTTTGACCTCTTTTAAAAGCAACTCTCTTCTTTTTAGGTCCTTCAGGATCCTTGATACTTTAGCAATATTTGAATCTAATTTATCTTCCATATCCCTAAGAATATCTATTTTGTCATTTATTTCATCTGGACCGTCAAGAGGATCAGCCTCAACAATAAAAAACTTTTGCTCTTTCATTTCTGGCTGGTCTAATTTTGATTCAATTTTTTCCTTTTCCTTGGAAAAAAAGCTATACTTCTTTAAATAAGGAAGAACAAAGGACTTTCCAGCTGTTTTTTTAACATATATTTGCTTTGCTAAGTCATCTAAAATAGCATCATATCTGTCAATTAGCTTCCACTTTAAGTTTATGATTCTAAATTTTAGTTTTCTATGTCGTTCAAGTTTTGAAGTGTAATCCTTGCGCATTTCTTCTGCTATAGCTAGATTTTTATTTAATTTTAATGATCTAAACCAACTATAATTTGACCACTGTGCTGTTTTCATTTTATTAATTTCAGTGGATTGTTTTTCAATTTCTTGATGCTTATTTTGCATCTCTAAATTAAGGCGATCAAGTTCGAGCTCAAGATGAGCTATTGATTTTTTTAATATAATAATTTCTGGATCATAATACTTCTTTTGATCTTGTGCAAATAACAAAGAAACTGATAAAATAAAAGCAAGGAATATAGCTATAGAACTTATGGCTTTTAAATATCTTTTATTATACAGAATTTTACCCATATGAATCATTATTTTTTTTCAGTTACTTCTATAAGCCCATATTTTTCTAATTTATAATACAAAGCACTGGTTTTTATCCCTAAAAGCCTGGCTGCTTCTGTTTTAATTCCGGATGCTTTTTTATAAGCCTCTTCAATCATTCTTTTTTCAAGTTTTTCTAAAGCATCATTTAATGATAAATCTTGAGAAGATAAATCTAAGTTTGATTTTATTTGAGTAGATAATATATAAACTGGTAAATCATTTTCTTCAATAATGTCATTACTAGAAAGAACATAGATTTGTTCTGTTATATTTTCAAGCTCACGAATATTTCCAGGCCAATAATAGGACGAAAGTTTTGCAAGTGCTTCACTTGAAAATCTTTTTTTGCCAGCACCCGTTTTTTTATTAAGTTTATTAACAAAGTGTTCTAGAAGGATTGGAATATCTTCTTTTCTATCCCTAAGATTAGGCATAACAACAGGTATAATATGAAGCCTATAGTAAAGGTCTTCTCGAAAACTACCCTGGATAATACATTCTTCAAGATTTTTATTTGTTGCACTAATAAACCTGACATCAACTTTTAAAGTTTCAGTACCACCAACTCTTTCGAATTCTCTTTCCTGTAAAACTCTCAATAACTTTAATTGCAAAGTTGGTGAAAAATCTCCAACTTCATCAAGAAATATTGTTCCAGTATCTGCTAACTCAAATCTGCCAAGCTTTCTTTTTATAGCACCAGTAAAAGAACCTTTTTCATGCCCAAACAATTCACTTTCTAAAACACCTTCAGCTAAAGCCCCACAGTTAACTTTAATAAAAGGTTTGTCTTTTCTTTTACTTGCATAATGAATAGCTTTTGCCACAAGCTCTTTCCCTGTACCGCTCTCACCAGTAATAAGCACAGAAGAATCTGTTAAAGCGATTTTTTCTATGCGCTCAATAACTTCTTTTAAGCAAGCAGATTTCCCAATAATTGTAGAACTTGAAAAGCTTTCCATATTATCTTCTTTTAATATAAGATTTTCTCTTTGAAGTTTTACATTTTGGTTTGAAAGCTCTTTTACTTTCAAGGCATTTTCAACCTTTGCTTTTAATACATCAGCAGAAAAAGGCTTAGTAATAAAGTCATATGCTCCAATTCTCATGGCTTCAACAGCAACTTCAATGGTTCCATAGCCAGTAATTATCATAAACAAGGCTTCAGGATCCACTTTTTTAATTTCCTTTAAAACACCAATTCCATCCATTTCTTCCATTTTTAAATCACAAATTGTGAAATCCACAATGTTGTTTTTAGATATTTCGAGGCCCTCATTTCCATTTTCAGCCTCAAAAACATGATGACCCATATTCTTAATAATTTGAGCGATTCCTTCTCGCATTGTTTGATTATCATCTATGACAAGAATATTCATTTCTTTAGTCCCTTATAAGTTAACATGGCAATGATATAAATACGTCAGTACCCTTATTAAGTTCACTTTCCACCTTAATGCCTCCTCCATGCTCTTCAATGATCTTTTTTGTAAAGGCTAAACCAAGCCCAGTTCCTTTAGCCTTGGTTGTAAAAAAAGGAGTGAAAATGGATTCAATGTTTTCTTTGCTAATTCCAATTCCTGTATCAGAAAACTGAACACATACAACTTTATTTTTATCTTCAGAAGCACAGTTAGCTGTTCTTATATTTATCTGACCTCCCATAGGCATTGCATGAATAGCATTATCAAAAAGATTAAAAAATACTCTCTGCATATATTCAAGATCAATATTAAAGCTCCTCTTCTTTGATTTAAGCTCTATGTTATAATTTATTTTCTTTTTTTCCATATCAGTTTTAAAATATAAAGCTGTATCATTAAAAAACTTATTCATGTCCACTGAATGAATATCAAGGTTAACGGCTCTTGCATAATCTAAAAAGTCATTCACAATATTTTTTAAATTCGCTGTTTCTTTTTTTATTTTTTCTACATACTGAGTTTTTTCAGCACTATCGGAAACTTGTTCAGATAAAAGACCTGTAAATAATTCTATTCCACCAAGAGGATTTCTAACTTCATGTGCTATACCTTGCAGCATCATCTTCATGCGATTATCTCTTTCTAATAGATTTTCTCGCATCTCATTAAATTTATAACTAAGATAACCAATTTCATCCTTTGTTTGAACTGGAACTTTAGACAATAAATCTCCATCACCAATTTTTGTAATAGCTGACATTAGATTTTTGATAGGATTTACAATTCTTCTTGAAAATAAAATTGAAGCTAAAATAACAATCGTAATTGAAAACAGTGTAAGCCATAATAAAATAGTATTGAGCTTACGAAGTGTTGCAAAAAATTCAACACTCCCTTCAACACCTATGATAACTGTTTCATTATTTCTATCAAAAAAGGGGACATAACCAGTTTTATAATAAAGCCCATCCTGCCCCTTAAACATTATTGAAGTGCTTGCCTCACCTGCTAAAACTCGAGAAAGTTCAGATTCATCAAACTCATGCTTAGTATAATAATACCCAATTGTAACATTTGGATCAGTGTCAATAAGTGCCTTGTTTTCCTTAGTGAATACATATATTTTTTTAACATTGTTTAAGTCTTTTAGCTTTTTAAGCTTGGTAAATAATGACTTATAAAGCCGCGTTGACTCATCTCCAGGCGCTAAATAAACAACACTATCAATGGGAATAAAACCTGAGGCACTGTTGGCAATGGCAATTAAACGCTTAGCAAGTTCATCTTCCATCCCTTTTCTTGAAATTAAATAATTAATAAAACCAAAAACAATAACTATTATACAAATTGGAATTAAGAAAACTAAAATAAGCTTGTTTCTAATTCTTTTATTAAATATTTTTTCCATAAATCATTCCTTGTGCACCAGAACACCAGTGCAAGAAGTCGCCAGGTTTTAAATTAACTTTATTGCTCATTTACCATTTTTAAGAACATTAAAAAACTTGGAATCTGTTGATAAAATAAAATTAAAATCTTCGGAAAATGCTTCATCATAAGCTTCTAAGGTTCTTAAGAACTCGTAAAAGTCAGGATCTTGCTTAAAAGCTTTAGCATAAATTGCATACTGTACAGCTTCTGCTTTACCTTTTATTTCTTTTGAAGTTCTATAGGCTTCGGATTCAATCTTTTTAAGCTCAAGATCTGTTTTACCTTCAATTTCTGCTTGCTGACCTTTACCAAAAGATCTAATTTTTTCAGCTATCCTTTTTCTTTCGGAAATCATCCTATCAAAAACTTTTCTTTGAACTGAATCTTCGTATGCAATTCTTTTTAATTGCACATCTATAAGTTGAATACCAAACTTTTTCAGTTCAGGTTGAGCACCTTTTACAATGTATGAAGCCAATTTTTCTCGACCAATTGTAATAGGTTCAATTTCACCAACAATTTCTTCTTCACCTGACTGGAATATACCTTTTTTCTGTCTTGATACTCTTTCATTTATCTTATTTATAATATTGTTAGTATTTCGAACTGTTTCTACTAAATTATGATTTGCAATCATATCTCTGGTTGTAGCTTCTATAACAGCATCAAGCCTTGCTTTAGCGCCTCTATCATTTTGAACAGTCATAATATACAAAAGGGGATCTGTAATTTTCCATCTAGCTGTTGTATCAACCAGAATAAATTTTTTGTCTTTAGTTGGAATTTGATTTGGTATTCCATCCCAGTTTAACATCCTTTTTTCAAGATAAATAACTTTTTGAATAAAAGGGGTTTTAAAATATAAACCAGCTTCAACCTTGGCCTTTCCTATTGGTTTTCCAAATTGTGTAATAATTGATTGAAAGCCTTCTGGAACAATGTAAACTGATTGATAAATTGCTATTATTAAAATAGCTGCAATTACCACAATAGAAATTAATATATTATTATTTTTCATTTAACACCTCCTTCATAAGCTGAGGAAGATGAGCTTGAGCCTTTGTTTCCAAAAATAGGAAGCAAGCCTTTTACTTCTTCATCCACAATGGTCACTTTTTTTAATTTTGTGAAAATATCCTGCATTTTTTCAATATAAAGTCTTTTCTTTGTAATAGAAGGTGCTTTTTTATATTCAAAATAAATTTGATTAAACTGAGCAACATCACCCTCTGCCTGATTTATGATTTCAGTTGCATAACCAGTAGCCAGGGCTATTTTTTTCTTAGCAAGACCTTTGGCTTCTGGAATTATGCTATTATATTTTCTTTCAGCAATGTTTATTACTTCTTCCTGTTCTTGTTTAGCAGCATTAACTTCATTAAAGGAAGGCTTAACAATATCAGGAGGATTAATATCCTGTAGTTTCACAGAAACAATCCGAATACCAATATTATAAGAATCTAAAACCTCTTGAGTTAGTTTTTGAGCTTCAGATGCGATTTCTGCTCTACCAATTGTTAGAACTTCACTAACAAGCCTGTCCCCCACAACTCTTCGCATGATGGCTTGAGAAATATCTCTAATTGTTTGAATTGGATCTTTTGCATTAAAAAGATATTTCATTGGATCACTGATTTGATATTGAACAATCCACTCAACCACAGCAACATTCAAATCACCAGTTAATGTTATTGCTTCTTCTTTGTAATTAGAACTTTTTTGTGTGTTATGACTGGTTTGATCAAGTGCTCCTCTGAAACCAAACTCCTCTTGATGAATTAAGGATGTTTTTACCTTTAGTACCTTATCAAAAATTGGAATCATGAAATTTAGGCCAGGATCTGAAGTTTTGTTATATTTTCCAAGTCTTAAAACCACTGCCTCTTCATTGGGTTGAACAGTATAAAAGGTTTTGCTTCCAACAAAAAGACTCAATAATAATACTGCTCCAATAATAACTAAAGATTTATTATTTTTAAACCAAACTAAAAGATTTTCAAGATCACGAAAGGGGTTAGGTTGTTCATTTCTTTGCCATTGACTCATTAGTTCGCTCCTTTGCTAAGTAGTAAACCTTAACTTGGGTATTCAGTATTCGGTATTCGGTATTCAGTGTTTTTCTTACTGAATACTAAATACTGAATACTGAATACTATTTCATCCAATAAAGCTTACTACTATATTAAACATTTATAAAACATATCAATTTTAAGGCGATTAAATAAGCATGACTATTGATGATTGGCAAGCTAAAAAGGGGGCAATTATGGATTGTCAAAATAGCCGATATATCTAGTATTTCGATAAAATCCTCTGTAATCCAGGCCATAGCCAACTACAAATTTATCCTCTATTTTGAATCCAGTATAATCTATTGGTACTTCTGTTTTATGAGGTTTTTCCAATAAGGTACATACCTTCAAAGATGCTGGATTTCTAGTTTTTAAATTATTTAAAAGATAATTCATGGTTAAGCCTGAATCAATAATATCTTCAACAATCAAAACATCAAGGCCTTCTATTGAATGGGTAAGGTCTTTGACAAATTTTACAACACCACTTGATTTGGTTTCGTTGCCATAACTTGAAACTTCTAAAAAATCGACTTGCACTGGCACATCTATGTAGCGAACGAGATCTGCTTGAAATAAAAAAGAACCCTTCAAAACTCCAATTACAGTGAGAGATTTGCCTTCATAATCCTTACTTATTTGAGTACCAAGCTCCTTAACTCTTTTTAAAACATCTTCTTCGGAAATAAGCACTTTAAGTTCGGGCATAAATACCTCATTTACAGTCGTAAGTCGTATGTCGTAAGTCGTAAGGAATACTTACCACTTACCACTTACCTCTTACCACTTATATATAACTATTATTAATAACTTCTCCCAAGCCACCAGCTCCTGGAACAATATATTGCTTTTCATTTAAACCCTTTTCTTGCTCTGGATGAGTGCCTGGAATTGTTTTTAAAACTTCAGGACTTGAAAGTCCTCTATCAAGTCTAATCGCATAAACCTGCAAATCAGGATGTTCCTGGCTAACCTTTTTTATGTATTCAGGTGTAATAATTAAATGAACAGCAACCATCATATCAGGAGTTCCAGCTATTTGCTTTTTATAAACATCAACAGCATTGCAAATTGAAATCCCTGTAGCTCCCATTGGATCTGGAAATATTACAAAAGATTTATCAACACCGCCACCAATTTTATGACCACTTAAATTAGTGCCAATAACTTCTTCTTTTTCATTTATCTTTCTATTAATAAAGATATGATCAAGGCGAACACCTTCTGGATTTAAGAAATTATTTAAGTATTGATAACAAACAAGGGAAGGAAGCATTCCAGCCCTGGCAAGGTCAACAAGCACAACCTTGTGTTCAGTGTCAATTATCTGACCCTCAAAAATTGCTTCTTTATTATAATCAATCATTCGTGTTTCTTTTTTCACATTTATTCTGGGAAAACGATGATTAATTAAAATTGCAGTCATAGATCGATAAATAAACGTAATCAACTCATTTACTTGTGGTTGGATAGTTGTCTTAAAACACAGCTTTGCAAGTTGAGTCATTAAAATCGGATTTGATAGCAGATGAATATTATCTCCATATTTATGCTCTTGCATGGAAATATTATAATTCACTTCTTTGTATTGCATATCACTCATTTTATCTCCTAGAGTAATGAAAGTTGACCAGGCACCTGATCCCTATGTTTTTCTAAAACAAGATCTACCCCTTCCCTAATATACTCAGCAATAGGCACCTTTGTATTTTCATTAAGTTTTCTCAGCCGTTCAAGCTGTTCTTCAGTTAAATAAACCGTTGTAGATATTTTCTTATTATTGGACATAGTGTATTGATCCTTATAATATAGCCATATAATATGTTAGTGCGCCAGAAATGGTTATCAATATACATATTTTCTTACCACTTACCACTTACCACTTACCCTGCCATACATCGCCATACACTAGTAGTCAAGTTAATCTAATATAGGATTTAAACTTAAAATGGTAACCATAAATTAATCAATTAAACATAATATTCCAAACACAAAAAAACCAATACCTTGATTTTATAGCATTTTTTTATAAAAACATTTCCGGCACAGTATGTGCAAATGATAAAATAAAAAACTTTCTGGAGTTTTGCATGAGGATATCTTTTGTCAATATTACAAGGCTATATTCTATAATGATACTCTTGTCTTCTATATGTTTCGCAGATTTAAATGAAAGTAGCATGGTAAAGATTGAAATAGCAGAAAATGAAAATAAAAATGAAATATGCCCAATAACTGATGATTTACTCAAGGACATTTTAAACAAAATAATTTCCAATGCAGAAAATGAAAAAATTGAAAAATTAATTAAAAGAAACCAGATATATTTAAATACGATGATGATAAATGAATGGGATTATGAGGGTGAAGTTCACTTTAAATCCACTAACACATTTGAAACTATGGAAAGTATTTATTTAGAATTTAACGAAAATAGAAATAATAAAAAAAATAAAATTATTGAATTAATTGCCCAGGCGAAAATTGAAAAGGTAAAAATTGAACCTGACTTTTTAAGAATTCCCAGAAATGTTTTGATGGCATTTCCCAAAGACAAAGATGAAAAAGCAACACATGAAGAACAAAGGGCTTTTATGGAAGATCAGCTTGAAGTTTTGAAACATTTCCCCAAAAGAACAAATATTTTATTTGATAATACGATTGATAAAAAAATACTACTTGATCTAGAGGAGGAGTTCAATATTGATGTCTCAGAATTTGAAAACCGTGCAAAGAAATATCGCAATCTTAATATTGAAACTCTAAAATCAGGTGTATTAGGCAGAAAAATGTGGCCTCAAGATTATGGTGAATTTGCTTATGAAAATGGAAAACGAGTTTTGCTCACATCAGCATATGTCAGATTCAACTCTCAGGATAATTCCTTGCCTTTTAAGCAAGTTGAAACCCCTGTAATATTTGACGGAGGCGATATAAGTGTTAGCCAGTCACATGTCTTTGTTGGTGATTTGGCTTTTAAGTTAACAACAGTACTTTATAAATACCTGGGATTAGATTATGATTTTGAAAGTATTAAAAACGTTTTTAGAACTACTTTTGATAAAGAACCAATTATTTTAACAACCAATTATACTAAACCAACTTTTATTTATCACCTTGACCTTTATCTTATCCCTATTGCTAACAATAAAGTAATAATGCTGGATTATGAATATGACAGAAATGCTATTATTGAACAATACATGCCTTTATTAAAAGCAGAATTAGAAAGCTTAAGGCAAAATTATTGCACTGATACATCATCCTGGGAAAATGAAATGGAATGGGTAATAAGAAGCTTTCAAAAAAAAGTGTTTAATACTGTTGATGATATGAGATTATTAGAGCATACTTTAAAAGAGTTTTATATAAAAGTGCAAGGTTCTGGATATGAAGTAGTGAAAATTAAACAATCTTTTAGCTCTTTATTTGAAAGAAAGAGCTATTTAAATGGAGTTATATATTCTCTTCCTAAACTAAAAACACTTAAGACTCAGTTCATAATGCCTTATTATGAACGAATGGAAAACGCACTGGATGTAAAAGATCAACTTGAAACTAAAGCTGGTCTTGAAATTCATCTATCCAAAGTCAAAGAAATGCATAATAAAAATGCAGGTCTTCATTGTGCGACTAATATTTTTTAATAACATATCAATGGTGCCATGAACACATTTCTCAAATGAGCAAAAATCCTCTTTTTAATCTATAGTTTTTTTAACACAATCTAAGCACTTAATTTCACATAACATTTTCCTGCAAAACACATGGCACTTCACTTGCAATACTATTTAAATGTTTTTGAATTATTAGACAAAAACAAAAACATTATTATTCAACAAGGAGGAAATGGGATGAAAAAGATTAGTGCATATGATCAAAATGCCAATGATACTGATATCGAATATCGCATTTTCCCAATCTATGATTTTCATACCTTTTTTATTACTTAATAAGTAATTCTAGTGCTATAGCACACTTACCACATGCCACTTTTCCTTGACACCTTACAGCTTCCCAGCTATGTCATTGGCTTATTTCAAAACATATCGGGTACATATTATCGCGTGTAAATTTTAATTTAATTAGGGGAAAGTCAATAAATGGCCTCTATAACTTTATCAAATATCGAAAAATGGTATGATTCCAATCAAGTTGTAAAAACCTTAAATTTAGAGATCAAAGATGGTGAATTCATTGTCTTGGTTGGCCCATCTGGTTGCGGAAAATCAACTACTCTGAGAATGATTGCTGGGCTTGAAGCCATTACAAACGGTGACTTGCTTGTTGATGGGAAGAAAATAAATGATCTGCCTCCTGGCAAAAGAGATCTTGCTATGGTTTTTCAAAGTTATGCACTTTATCCACACATGAATGTTTTTGATAATATATCCTTTGGCCTTAAAGTTCAAAAGATAAAAAAAGATGAAATAAAAAAGCGAGTTTCAGAAGTTGCATCTATGCTAGGTCTATCAGATTTATTACATAGAAAACCAAAACAACTTTCAGGTGGTCAACGCCAGCGTGTTGCAATGGGCAGAGCTATTGTCAGAAGACCAAAAGCCTATTTGTTTGACGAACCCCTTTCAAACCTAGATGCCAAATTAAGAGGTGAAGTTAGGGCTGAAATTGCTCGCCTTCACAGACAACTTGGAACAACTACAGTTTATGTTACACATGATCAAGCAGAAGCCATGACACTGGCTGACAGAGTTGTTGTTTTGCATGAAGGGATAGCTCAACAAATTGGTTCACCAATGGAAGTATATTCAACACCTGCTAACAAATTTGTGGCAGGCTTTTTAGGAACTCCAGCAATGAACCTTTTTGAAGGTAAAACTGAAAATGGCAAATTCATAATAGATGGAACAAAGCACCCTATTCCCATAAGTAAAATCCCAACCAATACAACATGTATTGGCATAAGACCCAATAATATAAATTTTATAAAAGCAGATAATTTAAATGAAATTCCAAAAGTAAATGAAAATGAAATTGTTGTTGGATTAGCAGATATTGATGTTATCGAAAACTTAGGCACAGAAAGATTTGTGCTTGGAAATATCAATAAAAAGAAATTAACAGGAAAACTTGATGAAAGTGTGCCAGGCTCATACCTTAGCAATTTAAAAGCTGAAGATAAAGTTTTTGTTGCAGCTTATGCTAATAAGTTTCACTTTTTTGCAAAAGATGGAGCCAGAATAAATGTGTAAACAATTCAAAATTCAAAATTCAAAATTCAAAATTGCATTGTTTTTTGTACTAATTTGTCTACTTTCCTATTATCAGGTACTTAGTGCAAATGATAAAAAACAAATTGTGCTCTGGCACTCCTATAGAGCAACTGAAAAAGACGCCATTGAAATTTGGGCAAAGCATATTAATGCTCAAGACCTCGCGTTTACCGTTAATCCATTGGCGATTCCTTATGATGCATTTTTGGACAAAGTTAGAGCAGCCATTCCTCGTGGGAAAGGACCTGATCTCATAATAGCTGCTCACAATGATATTGCAGATTGGGCTGAAGCTAATTCTATTGCTAAACTTGATGATAAAGTTGATCCTCAATTTTTAGAAAACTTCTTTGAGATCTTGCCAAAGGCCATGATTTATAAAGGATCCATGTATGGCATTCCGCTTTCATTTAAGTCTCTGGCACTCTTTCGCAATACAAAGCTTGTACCAATTGCACCAAAAACTTTAAGTGAGCTTCAAAATATTTCAAAAGACCTCAGTAAAAATGGAACATATGGAATAGTTTATGAAACTACTGATTTATACAGACATGCTTTTTTGCTTTATGGTTTTGGCGGAAAGCTTTTCAATCGTTTAGATTATCCTAAAATTGATTCTGAAGCTAATATCAAATCCTTTAAATATGCCATGTTTCTGCAAAACAAATTAAAAGTAATGCCAGCTGAAGTTAATGATGCTATAATTTCTTCCTTATTTAATGAAGGTAAAGCTGCCTTTATAATCCAAGGACCATGGGCTATTGGAGAAATTGATGATTCAAAAGTTAGCTTTGCTGTTTCGAAATTACCAGTTGTTGATGTAAATGAAGTCGGAGAGAAAATAAAGCCTGGTGAAAGCTTAAAACCATTTTTAACTGTTGAAGCTGTCATGGTTTCAGCTAAAAGTAAAAATCCTGCATTAGCAGTAGAGGCTGCAAAGCTTTTAGCCACAGGTTTTTCTGCCAAAACGAGACTTGTTACAGGAAAACAAACCGTTTCTTCAATAAAGGCCTGGGATGAATATGAAAAGCATGTTGCATCTATAAATGATCCGGACGAAAGAAAAAAGGCTGAAAAAGAAAAAGCTATATTAAAAGGATTTTGTGCTCAGCTTCCAAATACTGTTCCAATTCCGAATTCTCCACTTATGAAGGCCTTGTGGAATCCCATGAAAGGTGCTTTAACCTTATCAATTGCTCAATCTATTCCACCTGAGCAAACGCTTGCTAAAGTGCAAACAACGATGGAAGGTTTTGCAAATGAATATGAAGCTACCGTAGAAGAGCTTGATCCCACTAAGTTTTACATAGGTGTGCTTGCAATTATATTTATTATATTTGCTTTATATATAAGGTGGGTTTTTAAATATGGCCCTAAAAATTTAATTAAAGATATTAAAAACAATAAAACTGCTTATGCCTATGCTGCTCCTGCAATGATTGGAATGTTCATATTAGTTTTTATTCCTTTTATCTTTGGCCTGGGAATGGGCTTTTTCAAGCACTCGTGGGGAGAATATTCCTTTGTAGGAATAAAACATTTTGTAAATATTTTAACGGCAACTGATTCCCGATTTTTCTACACTCTTTTTATGACAGTATTGTGGACAGCTGGCTCTGTTTTTTTTCATGTTACAATCGGCATTTTCTTAGCACTAGTTTTGAATCAAGCCAGGCTAAAGTTTAAATGGCTTTATAGAATCTTGTTCATAATTCCATGGGCAGTTCCTTCATACATCACAGCCTTAATATGGAAAGGCATGTTTCATCCTGAATTTGGCGCGATCAACAACATACTTGGAATCCAGGGTTTTTCATGGATGAACCAAACATGGTCAGCTTTTTCAGCTAACTTAATCACCAATATATGGCTTGGTTTTCCTTTTATGATGGTCATTGTAATGGGAGGCTTAACTGCTATTCCACGCGATTTATATGAAGCTGCTGATATTGATGGGGCTACCTGGCTTAATAAATTAAAAAAGATTACCCTACCCCTTTTAAGACCAGTTCTTGCTCCAGCAATCATTCTTGGAACAGTTTGGACCTTTAATATGTTTAATATAATTTATCTTGTTTCTGGAGGTTTACCTGATGGAACCACTGATATTTTAATCACTGAAGCCTTCCGCTGGGCTTTTGAAAGAGGACAAGGCGGAGCTTTTGGATATGCAGCGGCTTATTCAACTTTAATATTTGTAATGCTTGTTTGCTATACAATGGCAACTACTAGAATGAAAAAGCAATTTGAGGATTAGAAAATAATGCAAAATTCTAAATTCAAAATTCAAAATTATGCAAAGGGATTTTTTAGTCACCTTTTGCTTGTTTTTGTTTCAATCATAGTGCTTTATCCTTTTCTTTGGGTAGTAAGAATGGCTCTTACTCCAAGTCAGAATTTTGCAATGGGATTATCCCCTATTCCTGAAAATGCTTCTATTTCAAATTTTGTTGAAGTCGTTACAAACACTGATCTCGCTGGAACATGGGTTTTTGGATATCAGCTTTACAATAGTATAGTTATTTCATTATTAACAGCCATACTCGGTGTTTTCCTGGCAACTACAGCTGGCTATGCTTTCTCAAGATTCACATTTCCAGGTAAAAAAACTTGTTTATCAAGCTTGCTAATCACACAAATGTTTCCTGGAACAATGATGATGATTCCATTATATATTTTATTAGATTTCACTGGTTTGCTTGATACTAAAACAGGTCTTATACTTGTTTATTCCACGACATCAATTCCTTTTTCAACATGGATGCTAAAAGGATATTTTGATACAATTCCTAAAGACCTTGAAGAAGCTGCTAAAATGGATGGCGCTTCTACCTTAAAAATATTTCTTAAGATAATTTTGCCGCTTGCGAAACCTGCTATTGGAATTACTTTTTTATTTTCCTTTATGACAGCCTGGAACGAATTTATTTTAGCTGCTAAATTCATGAGTAATGAAACAAGTTACACCCTCCCTGTTGTTCTTCAAAGCTATGTTGGTGCCCGCTCAACAGCTTGGGGACATTTTGCAGCCGGCGCGATCTTAGTTTCAGCTCCAGTAATGGCTTTGTTTTTTATGTTGCAAAGACATATGGTGGAAGGATTAACTGCAGGTTCTGTTAAAGGATAACAAAGACCTTGTCAAATCTATATTAATATTTTAGTATAAATTCTTGCAAAACGATAACAATTCTTCTTTCAACAAGTCTATTTTCCTTTATGTTATTCTGCGATGGAAGAACTTTATAAAATATTAAAATCTATCCCGTTTTCTCTTTAATAGCCTCTAGCTGAAAAATGGTTTCTTTATCTTTTTCTCTTTGCATTTCCTTTTTTGTTTTTATCAAAGCATCAATTGATAAAACTTTGCATTTTCTGTTAAAGAGGTCTACTTCAATTGATTGAGATATTAATTTTTTATAATCCCCAAGACCGCTTACGAGCCCAAGCATATCAATGGATCCAAGATCAGTTATAAGATAAAGATTTTTATATTTAGAAAGTGATTGGGAATTTTCTTTAAACGGTTTTTTAATATCTCTATGAATGGGATTAATTCCGTCAATAGCTTTTAGAATCTTTTCACAATTTTCTTCAGCAAATGATACACAAAAATCTATATCCTGCGTTGCAATGCTTGATCCATGCAAAGTAGCAGCTAATCCACCTATTAAAACAAAATCTACATCATTATCAATAAATAGCTTAATTATTTTTTCGAAGTTTTGCATAATATTCTTTTCCAGATTTTTTCAAGGTTTGCATAAAATTTACCAGGTCTTGTAATGCCAGGAGCCTTTCAGTTGGAGTTTTTTTCAAATTCTCATCAATTAAAGTTAAATCAATTCCATATTCTTCTGCATTTTGACATGCTCTTTGTTTTATTTCTTTTTTTCTCATAATAAAGTACATATTAATTATAAAAGCAAATTTCAAGATCTTTGATACTAATTTTTTACAAAATCCATTTTCAGAATGTTTTAAAAAAGGAAATTTTCCAGTATACTGTTTTAGCAGCACAAGTTTGGCACTTCTTCAGTTTTGAAATCTGCTTGCTCAACTGCTCGCTCTGGCACCACTTATAGTGGGAATACAATAAGCCTTTAATAATAAAATATTTTTATTGCTTGAATAAGGAGTGTGGGCATTAGCTTTTTGAAAAAGAGGTTTTGTAATGTTTTTTATGTGCCCGATCTATTGTTTAGGTATTCAAATTGGAG
>JBDREC010000089.1:0-39965 GCA_043820105.1 Pseudomonadota bacterium | reverse complement strand
TACCACTTACCACTTACCACTTACCACTTACCACTTACCACTTACCACTTACCACTTACCACTTACCACTTACCACTTACCACTTACCACTTACCACTTACCACTTACCACTTACCACTTACCACTTACCACTTAACTATTGACTTTGTGCATGAATTTAAATAACCTTCCATGCAACGAAAAAACCCATGTATTCAATCTTCTGCGGTATATTTACCAGGGTAAAGATACTACCGAATACTGAATACCAAATACCGAATACCAAAAGTAATGAGTGAATCTTTTAAACCAAAACCCTTCGGAAAATACCTTTTAATAGATAGAATTGCCATTGGTGGAATGGCTGAAATATATAAGGCCAAGCAATATGGAATTGGCGGCTTTGAAAAAATGCTTGTTATTAAGAAGATCTTACCCCACCTTTCAGAAGATAAAGAGTTTGTAAATATGTTCATTGATGAGGCAAAGATATCAGTTTCTTTGTCACATTCAAATCTCGCTCAAGTTTATGAATTGGGGCAGATCGACAATACATATTTCATTGCTATGGAATTTATTGAGGGCAAAAATTTAAGGGAAATTACAAAGAAGTGTATTTCAAAGGGAATTAAACTTTCAATTGAACAAGTTGTTTATATTGTTTCAGAGGTTTGTAAGGGACTTGACTATGCTCACAGAAAAAAACGAGATGACACAAATGAAAGCTTACATATTATTCATCGGGATATAAGTCCTCAAAATGTGATGATTTCGTATGAAGGTGAAGTTAAGGTTGTTGATTTTGGAATAGCAAAGGCTGCCAATAAGATTACCCAAACACAAGCAGGGGTACTTAAGGGTAAGTTTGGTTACATGTCTCCTGAGCAAGCTAGAGGCGAGGAAATTGATTCCAGGTCAGATATTTTCTCAGTTGGAATTATGATGTGGGAATTGCTTGCTGGGAAACGCCTGTTTTTGGGAGAAACTGATTTTGATACACTTGAGAAAGTGAAAGAGATTCACATTGATCCACCGTCAACTTTTAACAATAAGATTCCGGAGAGCCTTGATCGAATTTCCTTGCGAGTATTAGAAAGAGATCAACAAAAAAGATATCAAACAGCTGGTGAGTTTCAACTAGATTTAACCAAGTTTTTATATTCAACATCTCTTGATTTTGCAGCAACAAAGCTTACTTCATTTATGAAAACCTTATTTGCAGACGAAATTAGGGACGATAGAAAAAAATTATCTACTATTGTAAACCAAAGACGTATAGATGATCTTATTAATGAGCAGCTAGCCGAGAATAGCAGATCAGCTCAGGAAAACTCTGAAATTTCAAGGGCAAGAAGCCAGGATTCAAACTCCAATGTTGATGAATCCTTTTTTACTTATGACGAAAATTCTCTTAGCCAATCAAATTACAGTGTATCAAAGGCTGATGTTCCGCCACCCTCAATTCCAAGAGGCGATGATACTTTTTATCAAACAATAAGTTATATCTCAGATATTCCAGAGGATGAAAAGAAGTCAAAATCAGGTCTTGGCAAAATTTTTAAGCTTTTATTTTCACCTTTAATGTTTATTTTAAAATCTAAAAAATTACTTCTTTTGATAGGGCTATTAGTTTTTGGTTTTGGTGCATATACTGTCTATTATAAAGATGGCGGAAAAGATGAAAGGCTCAAAGATAGATATAAAAAAAACAGGAATATTTCTCAAAAGGTACAAGATAACCCTGATGTTAAACCGATTCCTATGAATGAGGGATATGTTACAATCAATGTTAATCCAGCCGACGCAAGCATTGATATTCTTAATGTTAGCGGCACAAGGGTTAAAAGTATTTCAGGAGGAATCAAGGCAGATGCTATGAAAATTGGGCACTATAAAATTATCGCCCAAAAAGAAGGATTTACTACCATTGAAAAGGAAATAGATGTTAAAAGAGGAAGAAATATCGAAGAAGAAATTCAGGTTCTTGAATTTAATTTGGAAAAAATAATCAATGAAACAACCTTATATATATCATCATCTCCTCCTGGGGCAAGAATTTATCTCAATAATCAGAATACTGGGCTTAATACTCCTACAACAATTAATAAAATGACTCTTGGAGAAACATATAAGATTAAGCTTACTAAGGAAGATTATAAAGACTATTCAAAAGATGTAATGATTCAAGAAGATGCCGGTGAGAGGCTAATGGTGCTTTTGGATAAAATGTATGGTAAATTTAATATTAAATCTGACCCAGTTGGAGCTGATATTTATATTGATGGCAAACATTTTGGAAAAACTCCCTTAGAGGTTCCAGGAATCAAGCTTAATCAAAAATATAATATAAAAATTAGTTTAAATAATAATAAAGAATACCATCAATTTTCTTCATCTGAATCAATATCTAGTACCATTTTCCCAAAAACCGTTTATGCAAAACTAAAAGTAAAACCACCTACTTATGGAATAATTTCTTTTCAAGCAACCCCCTGGGCTTATATATATGTTAATGGCACCTTTACCAATGAAACAACCTATTCTGAGCTTAAAATGAAAACAGGAAAATATGAAATAGAACTTCAAAACCCAAATTATCCAACAATTAGAACAAGTATTGAAGTTAAAAAAGACAAAACAATTAAGCTTATTGGGGATATGGCAACAGGCAAGGTGATTCAAAAAGATTAGTATTCTTCAGAGCAAAATTCTGCTAAACCTCTTATGCACCTGTCAATATCAGTAAAAGATTTTTCATAATAAGCTGATTTTTTTCCCACAGGATCAAGAATATCAAAGCCACGCTCCCCGCCAATTACATATTCAGAAAGAAGTTTTATTTTATTTTTATATTCAGGGAAATAGGCATTTAAATATTCGTAATGGTGTTTTTCCATTGCACAAACGATTTCAGCCTCATCAAGAAGTTCTTTACTTACTTGTTTTGAGCGATGTTCTTTAAAATCAAGGTCAAATTTGCATCCCCACAAGACAGCATCCTTGACAGCTTTACAGTTGTTTTCAGCAGCAGTTCCAGCAGAATCAAAGCTAAAATCATTCAAATTGTACTGGGTAAAAATTTTACGGGCCAAATTTTCAGCAAAAGGAGATCTGCACATATTAGCAGTACAAATAAATAAAATTTTCATATCATCATGCATGTAGACTTTTCCTAAAAAAAATGTTTATTTTTGAATGCTTTTTAAGTTAGTATTATTTTTATTATGGTAATTAAAATAAAAATGCAAACCAAAATTGTTTGCAGGAAAAATGAAGAAAAGACATAAATTGCTACTTGGATTTCTAATAGCTGTAGTGATTTCATCTGCATCTATTGTCATTCTTGTAAAAACAGACTTTTTTAAAGAATATGTTGTTAAACAACTTGCCTCTAGAGGTGCTTCTTATGCAGGTATAGATTTAAAAGTTAATGATTTTTCTATAAATTTCTTTCCACCACAAGTTCAAATAAACGGACTTCAATTTATTGATAAAAAAGAGAATAGTTATTCTATTTATATTAACAACCTTCTATTGGAATTTAGCGTTTTTAAAATATTTGTTGGCAAAGTTGATATCGGTCTTTTAAAAGTGGAGTCTGTTACCATAAACCTTAAAAGTTCAGAAAAAACCCAAGATGAATTCGATATTAAATCAAAAATAAATACATTAACAAAATTTAAAATCGAAAAAATTAATATTTCTAACTTATCCTTTTCCTATACAGATGAAAAAAATAAAATTTATGCAAAAGGAATTGTGCCCCATATAGTTGGAAGACTGGCTTTTGATAATCAGGCATCAACTGGGGACCCTATTTTGCTTCGCGATGGGAAAGTAAAAGTTTATAAAGACAATATAGAATGCCCACCTCTTTTGATTGAAAAACTGCTAATAACAATGAGCAATAAATATATCTCTATTGATTCCTTAGATTATAAAACAGGAAATGATGAGCATAAATTAAAGGGAAAATATATTCTTAAAAGTGGAATTTTTAGCTTTTTCACGAAGGGTAAAATAGATCTTGATCAATATAAAAAATGTTTAAAATTTAATTCCGGTTTTTCTGGAAAAATAAAATATGTTTCCAACTACGTTCTTGGCTCAAAAAAAAGAGGAAAGGTTTATGGAAAATCCAATCTTTTATTGTCGAAAGTTAACTTAGATGGATTTTTAATAAATGATGCAAATTTTGAAATCTTTAACAGAGAACATGTATTTAAGCTCAGTGGTATATTTAATACTAAAAAAAAAGGTGAATTGCATATAGATTCATCAATAGATATTAGCAATAAAGATTTGAATTTTTCTGGTAAGCTAAATTCAAAGAACGTTTTTTTATCAGAGATATTAAAATCTGTAAAAGCCTCAACCAAAAGGATAGATATTTTAATTAATGGAAGTGCTCAGTTTACTGGGAGGTTAAATGAATTTTCTTTGTCAGGAAAAACAGATCTTGATTGCTCTAATATCAGAATAAATGGTTCAACTGAGCTTGTTAATATTACGAATGCTAAACTACAAACAAGCTTGAACATCAATAAAAATCGTCTTGATATTACAGAGGGTTTAATATCATATAAAGGCAATAAAATAAACGCAAAAGCCCTTTTTGATTTTACAGACTCAATGGACATTAGCTATAATGCAGAAAAAATAAACCTCCCTCAGGGCCTGGTTTTTTCTAAGCAACTAAAGGGCTTTGCTGAAAAAATAGAGGGAAGGGTTTGGGGAAAATATAGCAATCTTCAGATCGCGACATCTTTTAACCTAAGCAAATTGAAGTATGATAAGTTTAATATTAATAACCTTTATGGAAGCTTTGCCTTAAAAGACAGTAAAATATCAATTAAAGATTTAAGTGTAAAAGCATATAATTCATCTGCTCAAATCGATATTAAAAGTGATTTTTCTAGCGATGATTTTGCTGCAGAGGCGAATATTTATGTTAGAAAATTTAATCCCCAGGATCTTTTAAAAATTTATCCAAACTTAAAAGCAGATTATCTGCCATCAGGGTTTTTAAGTGGATCTGGTGTTTTTGAAATTAAAAATGGTTCAAAATCAGGTCATCTAAACTTACGAGGCAGGAGCCTTGATTTTAATGAAAATTCATTTCAATCACCAACAATTTCATTGAAATATGAAAATGATAAATTAATTATTGATCACTTTTCCTGTGAAGAAGGTCAAATGGTAGCTAGTGGTTTTGTTTCACCAGAAGAGACTGATTTAAAGCTTACGATAGCTGATCTGCCAATTAAAAAGATGATAAATGATGAAAGTTTTAAGTTAGACAGTAAGCTGACAGGAACGCTTTCAATAAACTATAAAGATAAACTAAAAAGCCAGGGGAACTTAATTCTTGGTGAAACTAATTATGATGGACAGGCTCTTGCTGATTCACAAATTGACTTTAACATGGAAGATAATGTTGTATCAGTGAATGCAAAACTTCTTGAAAAGATTGAAGTCACTTCTAATATTGATATTGACAAACAATATCTTAATTTAAGATATGACACAAGAAATCTTGATCTCGGATTTTTATTTAAGAGCTTGTCAATGATTGGAAATGGTTCAACGCCAACTTTATTGCTAGATTCAAAGGGAGTTATAAAATCCAAAACAAATGATATTAAAAATTTGAATGCTGATATTGATATTTCCAGGGTAAATTTTACTTTTAAGGGAAATTCAATTTCAAATACCGGCCCTATTAATATTTTGGCCTCAAATGGAAAATATAAAATTAGCCCATGGGAAGCAAAAATTAATGAAAAGCTAATTAAAATATTTGCAAAGGGCGATTTTAATAAAAATATTGATTTCAAACTTGAAGGGTTTTTACCATTAAATCCATTGACTGCTTTAGTGCCTGCCATATCCGGAATAGATGCAGATATCGAGTTTGCTTTAAATATTAGAGGGGAAATTGATAATCCTATTCTCCATGGAAAAGGCAAAATTATTGGATCATATTTTAGCATAGGAAATTTAAAGCAACCTTTTGTTGATCCTTTTATTGAGTTTAATTTTAATCAAGATAAAATGGTTTTTGATAAAATTACTTGTACATTAGGAGATGGTAATATTAGTGGCCAGGGTTATTTAGCTTTTAGGGGATTTGTGCCTGATAGCGTTTATACTAACTTTAGTCTTAATGATATTTCCTTTGAAATTTTGCCACAGGTTTCAATGATATTAAATGGAGACTTGGCCTTTAATGGACCCTTATCATCTCCAGATATCAGTGGAAACATTAATATTAAAGAAGCAAAATACTTAAGAAAAGTTAATTGGAAAACAGATCTTTTAAATACTTTGAACTTTATTAAGAAAAAAAAGAAACCAAAGGGATTGTCTACATCAGATGATAGTAAGCTAAACCTTAACCTTGTTATTATTAGTGAGGATTCAATACTTATAGATAACAATGTGGCAAGGTCTCAATTGGGTGGAAACTTGAAAATTTCAGGAAGTCTTGATAAACCTAGTGTAATTGGTCAAATAAAAACAGAAAAAGGAAAAGTCTTTTTCAGAGAACATGAATTCGAAATTATAATCGGCGCACTCAAATTTAGTGACCCGACAAGCATTAATCCTATGTTTGAGGTAATTGCCCAAACAGAAGTAATGGAAAAAGTCGAAAAAATTCCTTATAGAATTTATTTTAATGCAGGAGGCAATCTTCAAAACTTTAGTACTACATTTACTTCAGAACCATATCTTGATGACTATGATATTCTTTCATTAATAGAAGTTGGCGTTACTGCTAAAAGCATTGAGTCAGCTGAGGTTGGAAAGTGGGAAGCAGCTTCAGTGTTAACAGGTTCAGCCCAGGAGTTCATTGAAAATGAGCTTACCTCAAAAGTGAAATTTATTAAAACATTTCAAATTGTACCTAGTTATTCAGATGTATCTGACTCAGTTCAACCTTTTTTATTAATAAGCACAAAAATAAGCGATGACATAGAAGCCACTTATAAGGCAGCTTTGGAGAATATTGGAGAACAAGCGGCTGATGTAGAATATAAAATGATTAAAACATTTTCACTGCTTGCTGATTGGAAAGATCGAGGGATAAATAAAACAAGTGAAATGGGCGTTGGCTTTAAGTTTAAATGGGAGTTCAAATGAGACTATATAAGATTATACGACATTTGAATATCCCTTTGTTTTTATTTATAGGGCTTTCTTTATTTCTACAGGGAAATATACGAGCCCAAGTTATTGGCTATGCAATTGGAGAAATTTCTGTCCAGTCAGACAATGAGGAGAGTAAAAAAAGAGTTTATGAATACATTATTACTAATATTCAAGAAGATTATGATTCATCATTGTTTAATAAATTGATTAAACAAACCATAAAAGAAAACAATATAAATAATCTTATTTTATCAGCTGCCTGTTCAACGACTGAAAAAACATGTAATTTAAACTTTAAAGTTGTCGAAAAAGAGCAGATAGTTGAATTAATAATTAATGGAAATGCTCTTTTTAATGACAAGCAGTTTCTTTCCATGCTTTCAATTAAAAAGGGAATGTATATTGATGATCTGGATTTAGATGAAGCCATTAATAATGCTTTAGATAAGTATAGAGAGCAAGGATATTTCAAAACAAACATTCAATTTGAGTTAAAACAAAGGGAAAACACTTTTGGAAGGCTTTTGGTTTTTAATATTAATGAAGGTAATCAAGCAATAATTAAAACGGTTAACTTAAACGGATTTCTTGGTCTTGAGACAAATAAAATTTTAAAAAAACTTTCTTTAAAAGAAAATGAGCCCCTTGACCCCAAAAACCTTAAACTTAAAATTGATGGGCTTGTTCGGTATTATAAGGAAAAAGGTTATTATAGAGTTAGGGTATTCAATCCTATATATGAAACCTATACTGATTCTTCATATGTAACAATTTTTATTTCAGCTAAAATGGGATATAAGATAAAAAGCGATTTTTCTGGAGATAAAGGTTTTAAAGAAGAAGAGCTAATGTCAGAATTGAATTTTGAAAGTATTGTTGTTGATGATCCTAAATTTGTTGAATTGCTGAAAAGAGGGCTTACAGCTTTTTATAATAGCAATGGTTATTTTAATCCTCAAATTACAATAGAATCAAATCTGAAAGGTAATGACCTTATTATTGATTTTGATATTGAGAAAGGGCCAGTGGCAACAATAAAAGAATTTAATATAATTGGCGCCTCCCAGCTAACAAAAAAAGCTGTTGATAAAATAGTTGAAGAAAAAATGGGAAAATCAAAGGATAAGTATTATTATAAAGAAAAAATGCTTAAATATATTTGCCCTGATATAGAAGCTATTTATAATCGTATGGGATATTTAGATGCAAGTTGTGAAATTTTAAATATTGTTCAAGATAAAGAAAATGAAACTGGAAGCTTTAATATTAATATTAATGAGGGTGTTAAAACTACTATTACAAAAATTAATTTAACAGGACTTCATAGCTATTCAAAAAAAGAAATAGAAGAATTAATAAAAAACAAAGTTGATACTAGCATTAACCTTGAAGAACTAGAAAACGATAAAAGGCTTATTTTAAGAAAATATCTTTCAAGTGGTTATATTGATTGTAAGGTTGTTGAAAAGCTTAATTTTTCAGATGACAAAACAGCAGTTCAAGTTGATTTTAATATTTTAGAAGGAGAAAAGGCACTTGTAGGTGATATTAATATAGAAGGAAATTTTAGAACCAATGACAGAATTATAAGAAGGAAAATAGAACTTGAATATGGGGACCCCTTAAATCCAGATCTATTATTTCAAACCAAACGCAATATTGAAAGCCTAGGAGTTTTTAAGCGAGTTTCTATTATAGATAAGGGAAAGGGTAAATATTCAAATTATCATGATCTTTTAATTAAAGTAGAAGAATCAAATGCAATTAACTTAGAGTTAGGAGGAGGGGTTGGTAGCTTTTATGACGCTGATAATACTATCTTTAAAGACAACTTTGTAAGAGGTTTTGCACTTGTTCGCCACAATAACTTTTTTGGTGGCGCTGAATCTTTATATCTTAGAAGTGAGATTAGGAGAAGGATTGTGGACGCTGATCTTACTGAAAGAAGTATATCTGTTGGTTATCGAGAGCCTGATATTTGGAATACTGGATACAATTTCAATGTTGATTATCTGAATAAAACTGAAGATGAAATAGCCTATGATAGTGATGAAAACAAGGTCACTTTCAAGATAGATAAAAAATATAAAAATATATTAAATACTGCCTTAAAATATGCTTTTGAAGTTAGTGAAACCTTTAATATTTTATCAGAGGATATTGAAGCAAGACAATATATCATGGGTTCTATTGGTCCTATTATAACACTAGATTTAAGAGATTCTCGATTTAGACCTACAAGTGGATATTTTGGATCTATATACTATGAGCTATACAATCAATATTTAGCTTCAGCAGAAGAGTTTCATAAGTCTATGATTAGAAATGACTTCTTTTTGCCTTTTCTTAAACCATTGCTACTAGCCTTTTCACTTAGAGCAGGATTTGCAAATCCTTATTCTGATACAAGTGAACTACCCATTGATAAAAGATTTTTTCTAGGTGGCACAGGTTCTGTCAGAGGCTTTTCAGAAGATTTTGTTGGTTCAAGTCAGACCTTTGGAATTGATGAAATTACTGGCGAACTAGAGCCTATTGGAGGGAATATTTTTCTAAACTATATGACAGAAGTAATGATCCCTGTTTTTTCAGATTTCTATTTTGCAGTATTTGCAGATGGCGGAAATGTCTATGCAGATTTTGATGATTTTGATATAACTAGCTTCAGAAAATCAGCAGGCCTGGGTATAAGATATTTTACACCCATTGGACCGATTAAACTTGATTATGGCTTCAAACTTGATAAACAAGACAATGAATCTCTTGGGAATTTTCATTTTTCAATGGGAATTTTCTAAGTATTTGATATTGCTTTTTTATTAATATAATGGTATAATAACTGCTTCATGTAACTATTTAAACTTATTCGGAAAATTAATTTTATGGCACATAAAACAGATAATAAAAGAAGAGATTTTTTAAAAAAGTCAGCAAAGTCTGCCCTACTTCTTCCCTATCTTGTTCCAACAATTGAGACTATGATGATAGAAAAAGCCTTTGCTCCACCAAAGCCCGTATGGATTAAAGGTATTTCTTGTCCCAAAAATAAGGTTTTTAATACTAAAGTTAAAAGCTGTGTTTGCCCACCAGCCTTAAAATGGGACCCAGGAAAAGGGGTTTGTACTACTCTAAAATGTCCTGCTAATTATGTTTGGAATGGATCTTATTGTGAGAAGGTTAAAGGTGGTGGTGGATCAGGCAAGGGTGGCATGCCAGGAGAAACCGAAGATCAAAAAACACAATGGGGTCAGCCAGCTCCTGTTATAGTTCCTGCTCCTGGAGGTGGAATGCCTGGGCAAGAAGGAACTTATAATCAAAGCTATGGCCAGCCATATGATGATAAAGGCAAAAAAGATTCTCTTTTCGATTATGATAAGAAGAAAAATTAGCTTATTAGAAATTTATAAAATAAATGACCAAGATCTTACCAAAGCAACTTCAATTTTGTAATATTGTTATGGAAATTACCAAGAATTGTAATTTTTCATGTCCTTATTGTTATATCGAAAAAAAAAACAAGAAAAAATACATCACTTATAGTTTCAGAAAAAAAATAATAGATGCCTTGCTAAAGCACTTAGGAAATGCCCAACTTCGCCTTCAGCTATCAGGCGGAGAAATATTGACTTCAAAGGCTGTTTACAGCTTTATTGATTATCTTGTTAATAATGGTGTTTGCCTTACATATGTTACAAATGGTTTTAATATTCCGGACAAGATTTTAACAAACAAAAAACTAAAAGTTGATAATAACTTATTTTCTGTAAGTGTCAGTGTTGATGGTATTGATAAAGTTCATGAATTTACCAGAAAATCCTATAAAAGTGTAATTGGTAATTTTGAAAAATATTTTAACGCCAATATTAGCACTTCAATTAAAACAACCTTAACAAAGAATAACTTTAAAGAACTTGAGCCTCTTTTAATTTATTTAAATAATCTAGGACAAAGAAATAGCTGCAAAATATCTCACTTTGTTCACCCAATCCTACATTTTCCCAAAGGACATAGGCACTCAACAAAAGCAGCTGTTATGAAAATGGTCTTAACCTTAGAAGAATATATGGAGGCATCTGCAAAATACCATTCTCTAATAATGAAAAAGTATACACATGTTGAACCAATATGGTTTTTAGGCTTCTCTCCAGGGGATTTTCAAAGGAAGATGCTAAGTTTTGAGTCTGCATTTTATGGGTGCTTTGGTGGCACTTTACTTGAAATTGATTGTTATGGAAATTTGAGAAGATGTGAACTTGATGAGCCTGTTTCAATAATAAGTGAAGAGTGTTCAGATGATGATATCATTAAAAAGGTAAAAGATATCCTAAAAATTAATGTCCCAAATTCAGAATGCTTAAAATGCGAATATAAGCCTGTTTGTGGTATGTGCAGACAAGCTCCTTTATACCATGGTTATCCAAAGACATTTGGTTTTAATGGTTGCAAAGAAATGTATGATGAGATAAAAAAGCTAAGTTTAATTTATTATGAGAAATATAATTAATGAAAAATAATGATAAATTTAAAAAATCCAGGGGAATTATTCAAAGACCAGTTGGTGATGAAATTCTTTTGTTTAATCAAGATGGTTCAAAGGTTTTAACCTTGAATGCAACAAGTACTTTGATATGGAAGGCATGCACTGGTAATAATACCCTGGATGAAATAGCTGAAGAGCTTAAGACTAGATATGAAGTGAATAAGAAACAAGCTTTAATTGATATTAAAAAAATAGTAAGTGAACTTGAAAATCAAGATCTTGTTAGAAAGGCATAAGTGTTTTCCAAGATTATTGACTTAAATAATAAATTAATTTCTGTGAAATCAAATAGTCAGGATCTTTTTGAAAATCTTGTAAAAGATCTGAGCCCTTATTTTTTTTCCTTTATAAACAGTAAGCAAACAAGCAAAATATCCAAAATATATACTCTTATTTATAATAAAAATAATGAATATGAAATTTATGAAAATCAAAATCTAGATTATGTAGCCAATGATTATTGGGATTTGCTTGCGAATTTTGAATGGTATTTAATTAAAGACATTGTGCACCTGGAGTCTGCTTATGCAAAAATTCATGCAGCTGTATTTGCAAAGGGCGAAAAAGCAATTGTGATTTCTGCTAATAAATTCTCAGGCAAGTCTTTAATATCAATTAAAATGGCTGAGCTTGGTTATAAGTATTTATCAGATGAAATAGCCTTGATAAATGTAAAAACAAATGAAGTTTTACCTTTGCCTCGCCTGGTTGTGAGCTCTTATAAAGGCTATGAGGTTATTAAAAAAAACATTAAAAATTATAAAAAACTAGAAGTTGCTCCCTATATATTCAAATTAAGCCAGAGAAATCAGAAAGAAAAAACCTATTTGAAAAAAGTTGTTTTTTTTAAAAGAGCAAGAGTTAAAGCATGTGAATTCGCTAAAATATCACACGAAGCAGGTAATAGGCTAATACGAAAGAATTCAATGCTTCCTTATTGTAAAGTAAGCCTTATGGAATCAATTGATTTTTATAAGTTTCGATGTGATGATTTTAAAAAAATTATTAAAACTTTAGAGGCGGCTATTAATGAAAGGTGAATCAACATATTTTGAAAAGCTACTTAAAATTCTAAAAGACAAAAAAGAAACAGATGACAAATACCATAAAAGCTATTTAAAAATACTAAAAAAAGAATCCAATCTTCCAAAGAAAGTCCTTAAAGAAAATCCCTGCTTTAAATGTAAGGCACGCTGTTGCATGCATAAAAATGTGGCTTATATTCCTTTGTATCTTGTAGACGTTGCTCACTTTCTTGATAATTCTTTGTTAAAACATTTTCAATTGTATGATGAATATCATAATTATTATTCTCAGGGAGTTTGTATGCTTAAGCTTCCCAAAAGAGGGCACTGTAATTTGCTGGATAAAGAGAAATATCGATGTTCTATTCAGGGCATTAAACCTCTTTTGTGTTTTGCCTGGCCATATGTTTTTGATTACTCTAAAAAAGGAATTCTAATTGCTGCTCATTGTGAGCAGTATGGATTGGATTTTTCAACCAAGCAAAACAGATTAAGGTTTTCAGAAATAGCTTACATTACAAGCAAAATGGTTGAAAATGAAGAAACTCTTTTTTATAAATATAGTGATGATTTAATTAAATCAGGTCTTATTAGCATGAAAAGGAAAAGAAAAAGTGCAGCAAAGTAAAAAGAATCTAAGGAGCTTAAGCATAGCTCAAATATCTAAAAAAATGAATGAAGATGATATCAAGGTCATTTCATCCATTAAAAAAGAACTTCCCCGAATTAATAAAGCTATAAGAGAAGTTGTTAATGCTTTATCAACAGCTGGCAGGCTTTTTTATATAGGTGCTGGGACTTCAGGAAGATTGGGATATTTAGATGCAGCTGAGCTTGCTCCAACGTTTTCAGTGTTTGATGATCAGGTTATTCCAATCATGGCTGGAGGTAAAAAGGCGATTTATAAGGCAGTGGAAGGCGCTGAAGATGATAAGAAGGCTTCAGTTGAAGAACTTAAAAAAAGAAAGCTAAATAAAAACGATATTTGCATTGGCATTAGTGCCAGTGGAACAACACCCTTTACCCTTTCAGCCTTGAATTATGCTAAAAGAAAAAAGGCTTTTACCATTTTAGTTACAACCGGGCAAAACAAGCAAAACCTTATTTATAAATATGACATTGTAATTAGCCCCTCCTTGGGCGAAGAAATCATTCTTGGTTCTTCCAGGCTAAAAGCAGGAACAAGCCAAAAAATAATTCTTAATATGATTTCTACTCTTTCAATGATAAAACTAGGCAAAACCTATGGAAATCTAATGACCAACGTTGCCTGTACAAACGAAAAATTAAGAAAAAGGCAACTTAATATTTTATCAAAAGAGCTAAATATATCAGAAAAAGAAGCTCATACTATTTTGAAAAGTGCAAAAGATGACCTTAAGGTATCAATTTTATCTCAAAAGCAAAATATTTCTGTACAAAAGGCCTTTGAAAAATTAAAATCATGTGCAGGTAATTTAGAAAAAGCGCTTTTAACAGGAGACTAAAAAATTGAGAGTAATCATTTATGCACAAGGACAGTTCGCTGGCGAGTACTCAAAACTTGCCCTCGGGGTTTTAAGATTTTCTACTTATGATATTGTAGGAGTTGTTGATTCTAGTATAAGAGGAAATTCAGTTAAAAAATATTTTCCTGACTTGCCCAGTGATGTAATGATATATGCAAGCATTGAAGACACGCTTGAATTTAAACCTGAAGCAATGATAATTGGAATTGCTCCAAAAGGTGGTATGCTTCCAGAAGAATGGAAATCAGATCTTTTATTTGCAATTAGATATGGTTTATCAATATATTCTGGACTGCACTTCATGTTAAATTCTGATGAGCTTTTAAGCAAAGAGGCAAAGCGCTGTGGGGTTAAGCTATGGGATGTTAGGGATGTTCCTAAAAACGGGCCAGTTGGAACCGGAAAGGTTATGAACCTAAATTCCAATATTGTCCTTACAGTTGGCACTGATTGTAAGATTGGAAAAATGACAGCTTCTATAATCTTTGACAGAGCATTAAAGAAAAGAAAGATAAATTCAGTTTTTATTCCCACTGGGCAAATTGGTATTTTAATAGAAGGTTATGGTCTGGCCATAGATCGTGTTATTGGTGACTTTATGTCTGGGACAACAGAAGAACTAATTATGAAGTATGGAAAAGATGCTGATGTTATTTCAGTTGAAGGTCAAGGTTCATTATTTCATATTGGATATTCTGGTGTGACAATGGGTCTTATTCATGGAGCTTTACCGCAATATATGATTCTATGCCATGAGCCTTCAAGAAAATATATTAAAGAATCTAAGTTTGAAATACCTGATTTAAAAGAAGCAATAAGGGTCTATGAAGATATTACTCCATATTATCGGAAAGCAAAAGTGATAGGAATTGCTTTGAATTGTAGAGATCTTTCAATTGATGAAGCGAGATTAGTAATTAAGGAAACAGAAGAATATACGGGGCTTCCCACTAATGACCCGGTTAAATTTGGAATGGGAAATATTGTGGATTCATTTATTAAACAAATAAATAAAAGAGGAAAAAATGCAACTTAAAGTTTCTAAAGCAAAAATAAAATTAAAAAGAAGCTGGAGGATCTCTAGGTCTGAAGCAATAAAAGAAAAGGATATTGTGCTTGTTGAAGTAATATATGGCAGGCTTTTTGGTTTGGGTGAGGCTGTTCCATCTGCCAGATTCGGTGAAAGTATAGAATCTGTTGTTAATTTTTTATTTAATGTTTCAGACAAACTTGGAAATGATCCGCTTGATATTAAGGGGATACTGGATAGGCTTGATGAAGTTGACCCAAATCAGCGTGCCGCAAAAGCAGCCATTGATATGGCTCTTTACGATATCAATGGCAAACTTATGAATAAACCTGTATATGAGTTATTGGGTTTAGATAGAGAAGCCATAAGACCATCTGCTAAAACTATTAGTATTGATCAGCTCAAGCTTGATCGGTTAAATATTATGTGTGAAGAATATAAGCATAGTCCAATTATAAAAATTAAATATAACAAAGATACAGATTTAGATATAGCTCAACATGTTCACCAAAAAACAAGAGCAAAAATTTGGATTGACGTAAATGAAGATTGGGAAGTTGATGAGGCCATAAAAAAAATACAGGCTCTGGAAAAATATGATTTTGTTGAATTTATTGAACAACCAATAAAAGCAGGTTCAAAAGAAGGCATTAAAGAAATAAAAAAACACTGTAAAATGCCAATAATACTTGATGAAGATATCACGTGTTTAAATGATATTATTAGATACGCAGAGCTTGCTGATGGTGTTAATATTAAAATCCAAAAAGTTGGTGGAATTTACAAAGCAATTGAAATGATCACAGAAGCCAGAAAGCACAGCCTAAAGATACTTCTAGGTTGTAGGATTGAAAGCTCACTTGGAATAACAGCAGCTGCCCATATAATGCCTCTTGCTGATTTTGTTGATCTTGATAGTATAATTTTAATTGAAGAAGATCCTTTCAAAGGAGCTTATTTTAATAATAATCTGTTGATAATTCCAAAGAGTACCGGACTTGGTGTTTTGCCTGTTGAGTTGTTGCATTAAGAAGAGAACAAAAGCGCAAGGGAACAAGGGAACAAGTATTTTTACTTCTCTGCTAAATATTTCATTCGCAAATTATAAAGGATGTCGGATAGAAGTTTTTCTTCATCTTCTGTTAAATTGCTCTTTGTTTTATCTTTGATGATACTTAGAATATCGATGTTTTGTTTGGCTAGTTCAAGATTCTTTTCAACTTCATTTGTCAGGGGATTTGCCATTTGACCCAGACTGATTAGGGCTGAGCTTGATAGTGAAAAGATAAAGGATGAAAAGGTTAATCCACTATCTTTTAATTCCTCTTTTTGCTTTTCTTGTTCTTTTTTTAAAGTAAAATTGACATCATTCATTTTTCAGCCTTTCTTTGTAATTTTAAGCTTTAAAATTCCATCGATATAAGTTTTTTCAATCATATTTTCCTTTAATTTAAATCCAAGTTTCATTTTTCTAATGAAGGGGCCAAAGGCTCTTTCGCTTCTAACGGTTTTGTACTTACTAAATTGGTCTGTTTTCTTTGTTCCAGATATTGTTAGTTCATTGTTTTCAATTTTAACCTTTATTTCTTCTTCATTTAAACCAGGCAATTCAATTATTAAAAAATAGCAATCTAGATCTTCATAAAAATCAACAGGAGGAGAATATAAAGATTGAGATTGAGCATCCATAATTTCAAAGTTAAGTTTTTTCAATTATTTCCCCTTTGTTGAATTTATTATTTTATCATAAATTGTATCATCAAATAACCAGATTTCATTGTCATTTAATCGCTTGCAGTATCTTTGATTTCCTTTTTTATCTCCAATTACTATTACTTCTTTTAATCCATCTTTGTCAAAAGCTTCAATCTTGCAAGATTCACTTGCCAGACCAAAAGACTCTTTTGATCCATCTTGAACGAATGAAACGGCCTCTATTTTTGAAAGGTTATTTTTAAATTCATCAATCTCTTCAGGTTTTTGGGTTTCTTTGCCATTGTTATCTTTAACCCAAATAATTTTATCTCCGCTTGCTTTCTTGAAATAGGTGGTCTTAATATCATTGCATGCAAGAATAATTTTATCAAATTTCCACTTCTTAATTGAGAAAGCCTTTTTCATGTGTATTTTATCTTTATCAAAGTTTAAGCTATTAATCTTTGGTTCTTTTATCTTATAAACAAATTCAGAATTGTCTTTGTATAAATACCTGAATTTAACATTATCATCTTCATATAGCTGACTAAAATAAAGGGTTTGAGCATTTTCGCTTGTGTTTTTGTAAACAGATATATTAAATTCTTCTTTGCTTGCAAAATATTTAAGTTTTGCATTCTTTTCAGTAAAAATATTATCAAATAATAAATTGCTGAGTTGACTTAAAATTGTTGTTAACTCATCTGTTGAAACAGCAAAGTTATCATCCCCTGATAATTTCCAGGAATTTTCAATTTTGATAAGCTCTAGCACTTCTTTTTTAGCTGCTTTCTTTAAAGCTAGTTTTGTAATATCTTCTTGCTTAAGATCAAGCATTTTTTTATCAATAATATCCGCGAATTTAATATTAAGCTTATTAAAAGTAGCTTCATCGATTTCAAAAACATTCGGTTTCTGATTTGTTTTTAAATAGTATTTTATTATACCCTGAACTTCTTTATAGGAAAGCAATGTTTCAATATCTCGATTATCACTTAATTTTAATGAAGTAACGATTTTTGGTTTTTCCAGGCCATATTTCGAAAGGTTTTCAGATGAATTACTTGGAAAGTCCTTTGCCTTTGTACTCGCAATTGCATTTAAAAGATTGTTTATAGATGTCTCGTTAGCTGTTATTGCAAGAGGCTTAAGAAGTTTCCAGGTATTGTCACTTAGTTCAAATTTGAAACTGTTGTTTTCATTAGTAATATCTAAAGCAGTAATATCCTCTTGTTTTATTTTATGGATACTTTTTTCCCTAAACCCAGAAAGGTCCTTGTCTAGATATGTCTTAATAGATGTTGGAATCATTAGAATTCTATCTTCGTCATTTCTTTTTGCATATAGAGAAGTCTTGTCAGGGCTTTCGTCACCAATTTTTAGAACATAGATTTTTTCGGATCCTGAAAGACGAAAGGTCAGTTCCACTCCACTTTCATTTAATCCAAAGGAAGAAATATCTTCATGCTTTCCAAGATCTTTATTTATTTCAAGTTTAATAGATGTATCAATAATATTATTAATGATTTCATTGTCAGCTTCATATTCTATGGGACTGGATATTTGCCAGTTGTTTTCAGCGTTCCGTAAAAATGATAATTTCCCCCATTTCTGGCTTGAAATAATTATTTCAACAGAACTGCTGATGTTTTCTGCAAAAACTTTATTTGAAGCTGCTTTTTTGACATCAGCCTCTTCCTTGTCTTTGAGGGCAAAATGAGCAAAAGCAAATAGTACAATAAAAACAACAAACATTATTAAAAAGCGATACCATTTCATTTGTTTTTTCTCCATCCCCAAATAAATAGTCCAAGCAATAAAATGATTTGAGGTAAAATAAGAACTGAAACATAGAAAATTCTTGCTGCTTGTTCTTCTGACCATACAATTGTTGAATGTTTTATCATCTTGGGTCTAATGGAAATTTTTTCTTCTTCACCCGTTAAAAAATTCAAGCAATTTAGGATTAAATCTAAGTGGCTTGTTCCTGCAATGAATCCATTTGTAATAAAGGTTGAATTTCCAAAAACAATAATTTTTGTTTCTTCATTTCTTTTATTTACAGCTTGAGTTTTTGCAGTAATAATAGATGCAACTAACAATTCACCCTTATTATCTTTATCATCAATTATAATATCTCTTTCTTTTATACCTTTTATGTTAGTTTCACCCCAAAAAACATCTGCTTCAGTTTTAATAAGCTCTGTAACAAGCACACCATCTGGGGTTTGACCATGTTTGAGAGAGCGAGCATATTGAAAAGTAGATTTTCTATCAAAGTCTTTTGTGATGGGATGAATTTCATATTTCGCGACAACTGCCTGAGGCTTTAATTGTCTGCCAACGAGATTTTGAAGAACAGCTGGTATTTCTAATTCATGGAAAATAATATCATTGTTTAATTCAATTCCCCATTTGTTCATTATTGTATTAAATCCAAGATTGATTATTGCAGTTTGATCAAAATTATAAATAGGATCCAAAAGAAAAACCGCCTGACCACCCTCTTTTAAATAAGCTTCAACTTTTAATCTTTCGATTTCTTCAATATTTTCTTTAGGACCTAAAACAACTAGAACATTGCAATCTTGTGGAACTTGTTCAAGCTCACTAAGATTCAAAGTGTTAAATTCATAACCTTCATTTACTATGAAATTTTTTAATATTGAAAAACCCTGTTCCTTTTCATCTTCAAAATTACCCTCTCCATGACCTTGCAGGAAGTAAATCTTCTTGTTTGCAGTTTTTGTAATCTGGATTAGTGCATTAGTGATTTCATTTTCAGAGATTTGAGATACTTTTGTTGTGTTGTTGCCTGCTTTTAAGATTAGCATTCCATTTGAAACTTCTAGTTCCTTTGCTTGTTGTGGGTTTGAATCAGCATCTAAAAAATTATATTTAATTCTTTTAGTATAATATGTATATCTATCAAGCAAGTCCTTTAAGGCGGCTCTTTCAGGCGCGCCAATATCATAAAAGCCAGTAATTTCAACAGCAGTTTTTATGTTTTTGCAAAGCTTAATTGACTGATCAGATAATGAATAGACTTTGTTTTCAGTTAGGTCAGCTCTCATGGAAAAAGGAGGATAAACCACAACAATGACATTTATAAAAATGATAATGCCAAAAAAGAACATTACATATAAAATAGCCCCAAGACCATAGCGGGTAGCCCTTGCTTTATACATGCTCTTTAGGTTTGATCCATGAAAGACCAAATAAAGTACAATGCACAAAACACCTAAGGAGAAGTTTATTATCGGATAATATGATAGCTTGGTGCCTTTACCAAGTAAGATATCGAATATAAAACTTAAAACACCAAAGCCCAGAAAAACAAAAGCTGCTGGCGCGAAAAATTTTGTAATAGTTTTAATCATTTTATTCTACCTCCATCTCATTGATTCAACTGATGACTTTGCCATAAACAAAAAGAAAACTATAAAACTTAAATAATAACAAATATCCTTGCTATCAATAAGGCCCTTAGCTAGATTCTGATAGTGAGATGTTATTGATAAGTAATTAAGAACTCCTCCAATTCTTTCACTTGTTAATTGCCCAGCCCACCCTGTGATCAATAGCAAAAGTCCAATGGCGAAAGAAATAAAGTAACTGTTAATTTGATTAGCAGTAAGAGAAGAAGCAAAGATTCCAATTGCTAGTAAGACAGTTCCTATTAAAATAAGGCCCAAATAACCAGTGATAACTGGTCCAAGTTCAGGGGCTCCATAAATAAATAAAATTGCAATAAAGACAAGGGTTGTTGAAAGCAATATAAGCAAGAATAAAAATGAGCCAAGAAATTTGCCTAAAACAATTTCATAAAGACTCAAAGGTGTTGTTAATAAAAGCTCATCAGTTTTCGCTTTTTTCTCATCAGCAATTAATCGCATGGTAAGCGCTGGAACAATGAATATTAAAACAATTATTAGAAACTGAAACAAGGGAGAAATAACCATTTCATTTAAATTTATTCTTTCAAGAAACTCTGGGTTTCTGTAAAGTTGAGAATAAACCTTATATTGATTTATTCTGGTGTAGAAACTTGATAAAACTATATAGAAATATAAACCACTAATTATTGTAAAAACAGAAAGCACCAAATACGCAACAGGTGAGGTAAAATATGATTTAAGCTCTTTAAGCATTAAGTGCCAAAGGTTTGTAAAAAAACTAAAAAATCTAGTCATTGGCCACCTCCTTTTTTTCTTCTTCTTTTTGTTTACTTATCATCTCACCACCTGCAATAAGATCAAGAAATGCTGTTTCTAAATCTTTGCCTGCTACTAAGTCAGCTAAGTGTTTATCAGTTACAAGCTTTCCTTTATTAATTATAATAGCTCTTGAACAAAGCATTGTGACTTCTGGTAAAATATGTGTGCTCAATATTATGGTATGGTCAGAAGCCAGACCTTTAATAAGGGCTCGAATTTCGACAATCTGCTTAGGGTCAAGCCCTTGTGTAGGTTCATCAAGAATTAAAACCTCTGGATTGTGAATAATCGCCTGAGCTATTCCACATCTTTGCTTATATCCCCTGGAAAGGTTTTCAATAATTCTATCTTGAACTGATGCAAGGCCACATTTATCAAGAGCAAAACTCAGTCGATCTTTTCTTTGAGCTCTTGGAACTTGTCTGATCTTCATAACAAAGCTTAAATATTTTTTAACTGTCATGTCAGGATATAGGGGTGGTATTTCTGGCAAGTAACCGATCCTTTTTTTCACATCATAAGAATGAGAATATATGTCGAATCCTGCAATCTTTGCAACACCACTAGTTGCAGGCATATAGCAGGTTAAAATACGCATGGTTGTTGTTTTGCCGGCACCATTTGGTCCCAAAAAACCTAAAATTTCACCTTTATTAACAGTGAAGCTCAGGTCATCAACTGCTTCAAAGTCGCCATAGCGCTTGGTGAGTTTACTTACCTCAATCATTGATCTTCTCCTATAAGTTCATAACTAAAATTTTGTTTTACATTAAAGAATAAAAAATAAAATATTTTAAACTAAATCGATTATTAAAAATTAACGAGGTAAATAACTATACGTAGCCCCTATTTTTGTCAAGATTGAAAAGCGTGCAGTAAAATAATAGCCAACATTTTTAGGTGCTTACGAATAGGCCATAAAAAAATGAAAAAAATTTAAAATCTGCTTGCATTAATTTTTTTAAGTGGTTATTCAATTGCTTTTAGGTTGGTAAAAGTATCTATGAATTCATTTAAAAAGAAAATTGATATATCTTACAGCTTTCAACTGATCGCTTATTGCTTTTTTAGGAGGGATATATGAGCAAGTATGGAAAAAAATATATCTGTATTGATTGTGCCTGTGTTTTCTATGATTTGAATAAGTCTCAGCCAGAGTGTCCTAGGTGCAGTACTATTCAAAATGCTGTGAATAATTCTCGAGATTTTGATAATCTTGGTTTTGTAAAAGCAAAGAAACCTAGAAAAACAAGGGTTAAAAAGGTTGAACTTCATTCAGAGTTTCAGATTTTTAATATTCCTGGAGAGCTGGATTAATTTAGAGCTTTCTGGTTTTTAAGATTTTACCTTGTCACATCAATTTGATTCCATTTATTTAAGATGACCTTTTTTAGGTTTGATTTTTGAGCTACAATAACATTCTCAAAAATAATGCTTTCAGAAATCTTTGAACCCTTTTCAATTTTACAATTTTCCCCAATAATAACATATGGCCCAATTTCGCAGTTCTTTTTTATTTTACAGTTTTCTGCAATGATTACAGGGGGAATTATTTTTGAGCTTTCTGAAACATATGTAGAGGGACCAACAATAATTTGATTTCCATAGCGTTTTTTTAGGAAAAATATTGAAGTATCAAAATATCTATCAATAGTTCCAATATCAGCCCAAAAGCCATTATATTTATAGCCTGAAATAAATTCACCTTCTTCAAAGGCTGGAATATAAAAGTCATTAATTATACAACTTGGTTTTCCTTCTGGTAAATAATCAAAGACGTTCCTGTTTAAAATTTGAACGCCTGTATACATGTATGGATCTCTGAAGAATAGTTTACCATTGCCAAGCATGTGAACAATTTTGCCATACTTATTAACAGAAAAGTCACCATAACCTTCTGAACTAGGGTTTTTTCTAAGCACCATTGTCGCGATACTATTATTTTTTATATGAAGATGCAGGCAATCTAAAAAATTAAAATCAATTAAGGTATCACTATTAATAACAATGAAATTTTCATCATCTATAAAGTTTTTAAAGCCTTGAATTCCACCACCAGTTCCCAAGAGTTCAGTTTCTTCTGAAAAATAAAAGTTAAACATAGAATTGAAATGTTTTGTAAGGTATGTCTTTATTTGATCCCCGAGATGATAAAGGTTTATCCCAATATCTCTGATTCCATTTTTATAAAGGAACATTAAAGGATAAGTAATTAGCTTTTCATTTATAACAGGAACAAGAGGCTTTGGTAGGTTTTCAGTAATAGGCTTTAAGCGATTTCCAAAACCTGCTGCTAGAATTACTGCCTTCATAATAATTTCTTTTATCTTAAGGTTATTAGAATAAGAAAAATATATTTATGAAGTAAACTTGTCAAGATTGAAGAAAGGATATGCTTTCTAGAAATAAAAATGCAACGCTATATTCCCAATTAAACTAGTATTTGCAAAACTAACTACATAAGGATCAATTATTTCCCAAACAAGGCCATGGGCAATACTAAAGCCAATTTCCTTTTGATCAGGAATAAAAAGTTCTACACCCAATAAAGTGTTTCCCTGATAGCCATCCCCTTCACTTAAACCTTTAGAATAATAAGCAGCAATTTGAACAAAAAGGTTAAAATATTTTCGTTTTAAATATGTTATATGAAATTTTGGTCCAACTAGATAACTTTCAAAATTATCTAAGAAACCGAAATTAGCGCCTATCTTTAGATATGAAAGGGGTTCAATAAATAATGATAGGGTATTTGCACGCGCGGTTGTAGTATTTACAATTTCTCCGCCAACACCAAAATATTTTGTTCTGTTAACTTGAAATTTTTCATCTTCGAAACTGGTGTCTTCTGCCATTAGACATAGGCTTGACATAATAAACACAAGTAATGCAAGAAATGTAATCTTTTTCATAGGGCAACTCCTTTATTAAACTGACTGGAAACTTGTAATATGTTATAATGCAATTTGTCAAATAAAAAAGGGCTCGCAGGTTTATAGATTCTTTTGTTTTGACAAGAGTGGAAAATAATCTAATATTATCTTTCAAACATTTTTAGGAAAACTAATATGCGCGACTTACTAGATTTTTTACAAAAAGAGTGTCTTAATTCTTTTGAGCAAATAAAGCAGCAAACAAGGGACTCAGATAGATTTATTCTTTCTAAATTGCAAGGCGATGCTTCAAGTCGGCAATACTATCGTCTTCAAGATAAAAACACTTTTTCTTCTTTAATAATTATGCTTCTTCCGGAAAACTTTCAAAATTCAGATGAAGGCGTAGTTGCTAATAAAATTGAAGATGAAGTTAATACAACCTATCAGCTGCCCTTTATTATTGTTCAAGATGTTTTAAAAAAGTCTTCTGTTTATGTGCCAGAGATATATTCATTTATTCCCGATGAAAGGATCTTAACATTAGAAGACCTTCAAGATACAACACTACAGCTCTATCTGGACATGAACAATAATAATGAAATTGAACTTTGGTATGAAAGATGCATCGGGCAAATGTTGAGCATGCATAATTATGCAACGGACCTTTGTAATGAAAGCAAGAATATTGTTTATCAAAAACGCTTTGATAAAGAACTGTTTCATTGGGAGTTTATGCATTTTAGTGAATATGGTTTGTGTACTGCAAGATGTCTTTCAAGGGATAATGAACACCCAAACCAAAGCGAGCAAAATAAATTAAATTATATTTATCACGATATTTCAAATATTTTAAGCAATGAGCCTGTAGTTTTTACACATAGAGATTTTCATTCACGAAATTTAATGATAAAAAATAACAGACTCTTTAATATTGATTTTCAAGATGCTTTAATGGCACCTGCAACTTATGATCTAGCATCCTTATTATTTGATGCCTACGTTAAAGTTCCCAAAAACCTTATTGAGTCTATGATCTGGCTTTATCATAAAGAATCAAAAATAAACTCATCTGCCAGGCATTTTAGAAAGGTTGTAGACCTAACCGCAATTCACAGAACTTTAAAAGCAGCTGGAAGGTTTGAATTTATTAGAATCGAAAAAGGCAATGACACTCTTGTTTCTTATATAAAGCCAGCTCTTGAAAATGCGATCACTGTTTTGAAAAAATATAAGGAATATGAATTTTTGCATGACATGATAATGAAATATCATCCTCAATTTAATTCTAAATAAAGCATAAAAATCACTTCTTGGTTTAAGAGAAGAAAATCTGGCTTGATTTTACATTTCAAAAAAACTACCTTATTAAAAGAAAAAGATACTATTTTGTTGGAGCCAATAATGATTAAAAATATTCTATGTTTTCTTACTTTAACAAGCTTAATTTTTTCCTGCGGTGGTAAAAACTTTGAAGAGCCAGGTGATTTAAGTGGGCCAGGTTATGATACTCAGGTTGACTTCAGACTGGGTTTTGATAAAACCTGGTCAGCTGTTGAAAATGTTATGTCACGCTTTCCAATATTCAAAAAAGTTAGGAAAGAAGGCTATGTTGAAACCGATTGGGTATATGGATCAAAATCAGATCTTTTATATTCAGGTTATGGCGAAGTTAGAGTTCCATATAAAATAAGATATAAAATAATTGTTGGCGTTGTTGCAAAATCTCCTGACCGAACAGAAATTATTGTTAAAGCAAAAGAGCAATATTGGTCAGATGTAATTACCAAGGGTGATGATTTTCAGGGCTCTATATATCGCTGGTATGATACAAAAAGCTCCTCACGAAAAGAACGAAAGGTTTTGGAGAAAATCCAGGAAGAGCTTTATGAGATATTGAAGAAATAGTGGTAAGTGGTAAGTGGTAAGTGGTAAGTGGTAAGTGGTAAGTGGTAAGTGGTAAGTGGTAAGTGGTAGGTGGTAAGTGGTAAGTGGTAGGTGGTAAGGTTTAAAAAAGTCTAAATTCGAAATTAAAACAATCTCATGCACATATTTACTTTTGTTTTTTCTTCTAATTTTATGTCTTCTGCTTCTTCTATCAAGATTTTATCATCCATGGGTTGTGGATTTCTGTTTCTACTAAAAATCGTTCCTATTGCCTTAAATGGATTTAATCTAGATAAAAAGGATCTGTTTTTATATTCTTCTACTTTTACTGTTTCTGACCCGTCGCTTGTTTCAGATATTTGCCTGGCACTTGCTGGCAAATAAGACAGGGCAAGGCTTCGGACTTCTTCACTTGGATCAAGATAATTATCGCGAGTGGCGATTGAAAACAAAAACTTTATTATTTCGAGGTCATCAATATTGTTAGTCAAAGCCTTTACAGCTGCTAAGCGAACTCTTTCATCTTCGTCCATAGTCTCAGTAGTTATCACTTTCATTAAACTATATTTAACAATTTCTTGATCTAGAAATTGTGCTAACAATAAAATTGCCCTTTGCTTAATATGAAAGCTCTCGTCTCTTGTTTCAAAATCTATTATTTCTAATAATCTATTAATTGATATCTGCCTGCTTTCTTCTTGCCCCAAAAATCCCTTTTTATGAAGTTCAATAAGAGCCGTAGCCCTGGCTATTTGATCAGGATGCCTTGTTTGCGCAATTACAATATCAAAGCGAGTGGCATTCTCGTTTATTAATGGAAACAGATATTCAGGTAATCTATTCCAGGTGTTTAATATTTGAGCAGCTGTTACACTTACTTTATATGGATTTTGTGTTAATGGATCAGCAATCTCTTCAAGTCTTTTTGCAAAATCATATCTAAAAGGAATTTCGATTTTATTAAAAGCAATTAAAGCATTTATTCTTAGTTGAAAAGGCAGTCTAGCTTCAGCTAAAGCTAGCAGTGAATAAGCGGTTTCATTTTTAGACAGGCCGGGATGGTTGTTGTGAAAAGCAATAATGTTGGTTAAATATCTATTTTGGACTCCAGCACTCTGGGTTTCTGTCATATCAGTTAACGCGAGTAAAAGTTTTTTTAATATATCTTGCTCTGAAGAAGAAAAGGCAGAAATAGAAATAATAAGATAAAATACTAAAAATTTTAAGGTGTTTTTGTTCATAAAATGCATTCCCAATTTATAAATACTAGAAACCCATAACAAAAATGACAAAGCGTGTCAAGAGTAATCGCTGTCCCAGGCCACTATGTCTTTTGGGTTGCATGTTTCACGATAATTGCTTAAGCTTTATTGTAAATAATAAAAGTCATGTGTTATTAGTGTGTTATGTGGGGCAGTTTCTGGAATGATTTTTGCAAAAGCTTTATTATATATACACATATGATGTATAAATAGATGAAATTTACGCCGTACGCTGTACGTTGTACGCAAAGGAGCAATTATGACAACAAAAAAAACAAAAGACAACTCTCACATTTTTCTCACAAATTTTACTTCCTTACCATTACTAAATCCACCTTTTGCTGAAAACCGGTTTGATCCAGCCCAAAATCCAGTTCAAAGTAAAAGGATTAAAAAGAAAAGGGACAAGAATGGGAATTTTATGGATGAGGATCTTTTTATCTAATTTTGAATTTTAAATTTCGAATTAGAATCCTATAATTTTTTCAAATGATTATAAAACAATGTTTTCAAGTCATCGCCATATAAGTCACTGATATAACTAGCTAAAAGCTTGGGCAGAGCTGTCTTTCAATTCAAAATTCAAAATTTAAAATTCAAAATCACTTATATCTCTAAAAAAAACCACTATCATCCCTTGACATGGAAAATATAATGCTTATCTATACTCCAGCGACTTAAGGAGGATAAATTATATTTAATCTATAATAGGTCTAAACTTTTTGCATAGGAGGTTTTAATGAACATCAGACCATTACATGACAGAATTTTAGTTAAGAGAATTTCTGAAGAACAAACAACAAAAGGTGGAATAATTATTCCTGACACAGCAAAAGAAAAACCATCAGAAGGCCAGGTTATGGCAGTTGGTAAAGGAAAATTGTTAGATTCAGGTACATTTCATGAAGTAGAAGTGAAAATTGGAGATAAAGTTTTATTTTCAAAATACGGTGGCACAGAAGTAAAATTAGAAGGGGAAGAACATCTAATTTTAAGAGAAGACGACATTTTAGGCATTATTGAATAAGGAGATTTTAATCATGGCAAAAATAATTCATTACGGCGACGAAGCTAGAAAACAAATATTAGACGGTATTAATTCACTGGCTAATGCAGTTAAAGTTACACTCGGACCAAAAGGCAGAAATGTTGTTTTGGACAAATCTTTTGGATCACCAACTATTACTAAAGATGGTGTTACAGTTGCAAAAGAAATCGAACTTGAAAACAAATTCGAAAATATGGGCGCACAAATGGTAAAAGAAGTTGCTTCTAAAACTTCTGATACTGCAGGTGACGGAACAACAACAGCAACTATTTTAGCTCAAGCAATATATAGAGAGGGCTCAAAAATGGTTGTTGCTGGCGCAAACCCAATGGATCTAAAAAGAGGCATAGACAAAGCTGTTACAGCTGTTATCGGAGAACTCAAAAATCTTTCACAACCAACAAAAGACAAAAAAGAAATAGCACAAATTGGTACAATTTCAGCAAATAATGACTCTATGATTGGTGACATTATTTCTGAAGCAATGGATAAGGTTGGCAAAGAAGGCGTTATCACAGTTGAAGAAGCTAAAGGTATGGAAACAAATCTTGAGATCGTTGAAGGTATGCAATTTGATCGTGGTTATTTATCACCTTACTTTGTTACAGATGCAGAAAGAATGGAAACAAACTTAGAAGATCCTTATATCTTAATTCATGAAAAGAAAATCACAAACATGAAAGATATGGTTCCTCTCCTTGAAAAAGTTGCTCAAACTGGCAAAGCTTTAGTTATCATAGCTGAAGATGTTGAAGGCGAAGCTTTAGCAACACTCGTAGTTAACAAACTAAGAGGCACATTAAAAGTTGCAGCAGTTAAAGCACCTGGTTTTGGTGACAGAAGAAAATCAATGCTCGAAGATATCGGCATCTTGACAGGTGGACAAATGGTATCTGACGATCTAGGAATCAAACTTGACAACATCACAATCGAAGATCTTGGAAGAGCAAAAAGAGTTAGCATTAATAAAGAAAACACAACAATCGTTGATGGTTACGGTAAAAAAGAAGAATTAGAAGCAAGAGTAAAACAAATTAAAACACAAGTTGAAGATACAAGCTCTGACTATGACAGAGAAAAACTTCAAGAAAGACTTGCTAAACTAGTTGGCGGCGTAGCAGTTATTAATGTTGGCGCAGCAACAGAAACTGAAATGAAAGAGAAAAAAGCAAGAGTTGAAGATGCACTTAACGCAACACGTGCTGCAGTTGAAGAAGGCATTGTAGCTGGTGGTGGAATTGCCTTAATAAGATGTCTAAAAGTTTTAGATAACTTAGAAGTTACAGGCGATCAACAGTTTGGTGTTAACATTGTTAAAAGAGCACTAGAAGAACCTTGCAGACAAATCGCAAATAACGCAGGTTTCGACGGTTCTGTAGTACTTGAAAAAGTTAAAAACCTAAAAGGAAACGAAGGTTTTAACGCAGGCGAAGAAAAATATGAAGACTTAGTTAAGGCTGGTATTATTGACCCAACAAAGGTTACAAGAACAGCACTACAAAACGCAGCTTCAATTTCTGGCCTTCTTTTAACAACAGAAGCATTGATTGCTGACAAACCAAGCAATAAAGATGATGCACCTATGGGCAACCCAGGAATGGGCGGCATGGGCGGCATGGGCGGAATGGGCGGAATGTACTAAGCCACCATCTTTCCCACAATATAGAAATTTAAAAATCCTCGCTGGCTTAAGCTGGCGGGGATTTTTTTTATTTTGCTTGCTTTAACCTTGGATCCTAAATAAAATTAAAAAAACAGGATTATACTGCTTCAGTTGCTCCTGATAATCAACTCGTATCATATATGGCATTATCAACTATACCAATGTTTTTTGGAAGGCTTCTTGTGGGACCAACTACAGGAATCTTACTTTATACACTATGTCCAGAGCAAGGTGAAAGAAACACAGAACTTATGTGGAGAGTCATAGCGCTTTCTGCCTTTATTTCTCCGCTTGTTATGCTTCTATTTAATAAGGTATTAGATGTTGAAACAAGAAGAAAAAGAGCAAATGCTTTTAAAGAAGTTTATCAAAAGAATGAATTCAATCTACAACAGCAAGCAGCAGCTAGCAGCCAGCAAGTAGCAATAATATTCACCATGTTCCCTTGTTCCCCTGCGCTCTTGTTCTCTTATTAAGGAATTATATACAAAAACACTGATAAAAAATGACATACAGAGCCTGCTAAAACAAATACATGCCAGATATTATGAAAATATTTGTGCTTGGTATCTAATAAAAAAAATGGAATTCCGAGGGTGTAGAAAACACCTCCTCCGAATAGCCAAAAGATTCCCCAATAATTGAAATTTGCAAGAAGTGGCTTTATAACAATGATCATCATCCATCCCATTACAGCATAACCCATTGTTGCATAAAAATCATATCTATATCCAAAATAAGATTTCCATGCAATTCCAGCTACAACAAGCCCCCATTCTATTCCAAAAAGAGTCCAGCCCCAGGCACCACCAACAACAGACAGTGCAAACGGCGTGTAGGTACCTGCAATAAGAATGTAAATATTAAAATGATCGATTTTACGAAAAACATATTTGGCGTTTGTTAAAGAAAAGGCGTGATAAAGAGATGATGAATAATATAAAAATACTAAGCTGATTCCAAAAACAGTTGTACTGGCAATGAGCATTAGTTCCTTTGTAAGGCTAGCGTAAACTATCATTAAAATGAGAGCTGCCATAGCAAACAAAAAACCAACACCATGAATGACAGTATTTATAATTTCTTCTTTGAGGGTTTGCGTGTGCATAAGTTACGTATTCCCCTAACAATAATTATAAGTTATAAAACATATTAGGAAATTTAATTAGATTTTGCAAATTATTATTAATATTAAAATTAAGCGATTTTGAGAGGCTTTTCGATTCTTTTTATTCGTTTTTCAAGTTATGGTCTTGGCGATTTTGTTGTTTTAACTATGTTTTTAGTTCTATTAACATTCTAAAAGCATGATATTGACAAATTTAACATTGGTGTAAAAAATGTCTTGACAAAATTACCATTATAGGTAAAAATGTTGTTATGATTGAAAGGTATTTAGAAAAGCTATGTTTTTCAAAAATCTTTGGCCGTCAAATGAGGTTTGTTGCTGGTCCAAGGCAAGTTGGAAAGACAACTCTAGCTAAAAAATATTTAAAAGATACCGGTTTTGAAGATTTATACTATAACTGGGACTTAAGGACTATAAAGAGACGATTCATTGATGACCCTTATTTTTATCACTCAGATGCTATTACAATAAAAACACGTCGGAAAAAATGGATTTGTTTTGATGAAATTCACAAATATCCAAGATGGAAAGATATTTTAAAAGATGGATTTGATTCATTTGAGCAAAAGTATAATTTTATTGTAACAGGCTCAGCTAGACTAGATCTTTTTCGTAAAGCTGGAGACAGCTTATCTGGGCGTTTTTTCTTGTTTCGATTATTGCCTGTATCGCTATTTGAATTGATGAAATCAAACTTTGTCCTTCCCACTGGAAATGCTATAGAATATATTGAAGAAAATATTAAAAGCCATTGCAATCAAAAACAATTAGATCAATTATTAAAATTTGGTGGCTTTCCAGAACCACTGCTTAAAGGGAATGCTGTTTTTTCTTCTAATTGGCATAATAATTACATTGATACTCTTGTTAGATCTGATCTAAGAGATCTCACAAAGATTCAAGAGCTTGAGAATATTGTTACCCTAATGCATTTATTACCTGCAAAGATAGGCTCACCCTTGTCTTTAAATTCTTTGAGAGAAGATTTAAATGTTAGTTTTAATGCTATTAAAAATTATGTTAATTCTCTTATTCTAACATATGTAATTTTTAATATTTCTCCTTATTCAGAAAAGATTTCAAGAGCTGTAAAAAAAGAAAAAAAAGTCTATTTTTATGATTGGACACAAGTGAAGGATAAGGCGGCAAGATTTGAAAATTATGTTGCCTGTGAACTAAAAAATAGAATAGAGCTTTGGAATATGGCTACAAAATACACCTTTAATCTTAATTTTATAAGATTAAGAGATAAACGAGAAACTGATTTTATAATAACAAGAGACGAAAAACCATTTTTGCTCATTGAAACGAAATTGAGCTCTAAGAACTTTGAATCTCATAACATTGATCATTCTAAAATTCTAAATGTACCTCTGGTTCAATTGATTCATGACCCTGATGTTATAAAAGCTGGTAAAGATAATTGCTATATTGTATCAGCTTCTAATTTTTTGTCTTAAAATTACAGCCACTTTTATTTTTTTGAAGTCATTAAGTTATATTGATCAAGATATTGTGAAGACTTTGACGGGTTTCCAATGCTTTTATAAAGTTGGGAAAGATTATAATAGGCAATTGAATAAGTTGGATCTATCTTTATTGCTTTTTCTGTAACCTCAATAGCCTTTTGAGTTTGGTTAATTCGAGAATAAACAATTCCAAGTTGATAATAAGAATCAGCATCATTTTTTTCTTTAGCAGCTTTAGTAAGAGTTTTAATAGCATCCTGAAATTTTCCAAGGTTTAAATACAGAGTGCCCATGTAAAAGAAAAGTTCACCACGGTCAGTATAGCCAAGATCTTGAGCTTTTTTAAATTCTTCTATAGCTTGACTCCACTTTGAGCTGTTTTGGTTATGAAGAGTTCCTAGTATCATGTAGATATCTGGTAATAAAGGATCAAGCTTTATGGCTTTTTGAATTTTCTTTTCGATTTCCTCTGGAAGTGAAGAATCAAAGGATCTATAAATATCTTCAACAATGTTTTTCGCCTTTAAAACTTTATCATAATCAATTTCACCTTTTAATACTTTTACTGCCTTTGCCGCTCTGTTTTTGACTTCAGCGCTTACATTTGTTTTTGAATTCTTTTCAAGTGTCACAAGGGCTTCTTGCTCTTTCATTGCTTCTAGTTTATCTATAGCCAGCAAGGCAATAGATATATTTTTATTTTCAATGCTTGAAATCAAAACCTTTAGGCCTGACTTTATCCCAAGTTTATAAAGAGCTTCAGCAGCAAATAAAGAAACCTCAGGAGATTCATCATAAAAAACAACTTGAGAAAGTTTTGCAATTGCTCTTTTGTCTTTTAAGGTTCCCAAAATAAAGGTTGCATTTCTTCGTATCATCCCGTTTTTATCATCTAAAGCTTTTATTATATAATCATTTCCTTTTTTAGTATTTATTTGGGCAAGTTCATAAAGTGCTTTTCGTCTAACATCTGGGTCACCACTTTTCATGTCTTTTGCATATTTTGAAATAGATGCAAAGGCAGGTGTAATAAAAAATAATATTAAAATGATATTAAATGCGATTTTACTCATTTTTTTAAATCCACTTTGTTGTTTTTAATTGAAACTTATTTTAATAAATTAAAATGTGTTTTTCAACTCAATTGAATAAATTAAGCGAGAAGAGATATTTGCATTTAGGTAGGGCGAGTTTTTTTCTTATGAGAGGTGGGCAGTCTTTGCCAAGTTATTACCAATTAGTAGGAGATCCACCGGTTTCACATGTAGAGCGTGTAGCATCTGCTTTGCTGCCACCTGAACAATTTGTGCCACCGTTGCTATTTGCACTGGTACCAGTTTCACAGCCAGTTAGTCCCCAATCCCATGATTGAGCAATAGTGCCATTGTAACAAGCCTGAGGATTGCTTGATGTCTCAGCTACATGTCCCGCTCCACACCCTGTATTTTGGTTGTCAATACTACCAATGCCACAGTCCAAGGTGCTTGATGAAGCACCGGAGCCATCAACGCAATCCTGTTGGTGTCGTTTATGATTGATATTTAATAAAGACGGCTTACAATATACTAGTTTTGAATTCATTCTCCTACAATCTCCATTTTTGTAAATTTAATAAAATAAGACCGAATAATATATATGATAAGTTCGTATTGGTACTTTGAAAAATCGTCAATATAAAAAAAATATAGCATATTGGATATACATAAGTTTTTAATCTTATGTGTGGATATTTCTCATCCGGCCGAACACAGCTTTTACTTGTGTTTTAATAGTATTTAGGGTTAATTAAAATATGGTTAATGATAAAAAAAAAGAAAAAAAGCAGGAAGACATTGTTTCTTCTTCAATATCTCGGCTTTATTCTGTTTCTTCTTTAGTAGGGACAGTAGGTTTATCTATTCTGGGAAACAAGACCCTAGATATTTTTCGGAATTCTGAGTCTGTTGAAAAGCATAAAATCGAAAACCTTGTGAATAATGCTCAAAGAATAGCTGAAACTCTTGGCAGGTTAAAGGGTGGAGCAATGAAGGTTGGTCAAATGCTAAGTTTGCAAGACAGTTTAATGCCACCAGAAGTCGCTAAGATTCTTTCTTTATTACAATCCCAAGCCCCAGCGGTTCCTTTTGAAAAAATGAAAGTTTTAGTTAAAAAAGATCTGAAAGAAAAGTTTTCAGAAATTGAATGGATTGATGAGGAAGCCTATGCAGCTGCTAGCATTGGCCAAATTCACAAAGCAAGGCTGCGTGATGGCCGAGAAGTTGCCTTAAAAATCCAATATCCAGATATTGATAAAGTAATAAAAGCAGACCTTAAAAATCTAAAGGGCATTTTTAAAAGTTTGATTGGCTTGTTTATGAAAGTCAATTTTGAACCAATCTGGAAAGAGCTGCAGGCAAGGCTTCTTGAAGAATTAGATTATGAAAGGGAAGCTTCAAGTGTCGAAAAGGTTGCCACCTTTTTTGCAGATTCTCATGAAGTTGTTATCCCGAGAGTTATTAAAGAGCTTTCAACAAAGCATGTTCTAACAATGGAACTCCTTGTTGGAATTTCAGGACAAGATGCCTGCTCAGGTGCCTATGGCCAAGAGCTAAAAAATAAGTGGTCAAAAGCCCTTTTTAGATTTGTTTTTGAAAGTTTTTTTGTTCACAGGTTTTTGCACGCAGATCCAAACCTTGCTAACTTTGCCTTTTTAGAAGATGGGCGAATCATTGTTTATGATTTTGGATGTGTAAAAACCATTCCCGAAAAGCTGCTTCCTCATTTGAAGGATTTTACTTCTAGCGTTTTAAAAAGTGATGTTGAAGCTTTGCCACCTTATTTAAAGAAAATCGGAATTTATATCTATGGGGGCAATGAAGTTTCTCAAGAATTAGTAAATGATTTTTTTACCCCATTTGAAAAGATGTCAACCTCTGGCGAATACACTTTTAATGAAAATAAAGAAATAATTCAGCAAATGATAAAGCTCAAAACCAAACATTTCTTAGAAATTTCAAAATTCCAGTTTCCAAGAGACATTGTTTTTATAGATAGAACTTTAGCAGGTCACTTTGGAAACCTTGGCAAATTCAATGCAAGTGGCACTTTCAGAGAAATGCTACTCAATATAATAAATAAATAACTTGCCTTCACTCAAAAAATAATAGATTCACCCCCAACAGCCAGCATCCCGCATCCAGCATCCAGCATCGAGCATCGAGCATCCATCCCCCCTTAAGTTATATCAATCTTCTTAACTGTTTCCTTCTGAATCTGCACCTCTGGTTTTGGAATACTAAGCTTTAATAATCCATTTTTAAACTCAGCCTTAATTTTGTTTTCATCAACACCTTCAGGAAGGCAAAAGCTTCTTGAAAATGAGCCATAGCATCTTTCTCTGTAATGATATCCCTCTTTTTCTTCATCATTTCCATATACTTTTTTGCCGCTAATTGTAAGATTTCCATCCTTAACTTCAATATTCACATCTTTTTTATCAATCCCTGGAAGTTCAGCCACGAGTTCAAAATCAGACTTATTTTCTTTGATATCAATAGATGGACTAAAGCATTTTTGCTTTGTTTCATTCAAAAAATCATCATTCAAAAAATCGCCAAACATATCAGTGAATGGCCATCTTTTTTGTAAATTATATCTTGGTCTCCATAATTGTAATGTCATAACACCACCCGTCCTTTCTTATATGTTTAAAGCAATGATTAATAATATTATAAAAACAATAATTAATGATTTTCAATGCTCCCTTGTCTTGCCCTAAAGATAAATCGCTTTTTCACAAGGTCAAGGGCTTGAGATTAGTTTGTCTCATTTTTTTTTTAAAGATGTAATTTTCACTATATATTTAACAAAATAATTTTTCATCTAGCTTCTGTAACTAATTGAAAACAAATGGGAGTTAGGGGTATTGTATGCTTGGCATGCCTTTCGCTTTATTTCTAAGTAAGTTAAAATTATTTTGAGGGTCATGTTATGAAACAATATCACTTATATTTCTTGTTTGCTTTTTTAATCTTAAATTTTTCCTCTGTTTTTTCACAGTCATTTAAAAAAGATATGCAGGCTGAATATGAAAAAGAAGCTAAGGTATACTTTGAGTCTCTTGAAGCTTTTGCAGAAAAGGACTTCCTGACGATATAAAAAAGTTTAAAAAATTAGTTAATAAATCAGGAAGGTCTTTACAATATTATGGTATTACCAATAAACAATTAAAAAAATATCTAAATGAAAGTTATAAGAGTTTATGCAAAAAAAAATTACTAGAAATACATCAATTAAGTGTAGCTTTAGACATTGATGAAATTAAAAATTGGAAAGATATGCATGGCTACATAGATTTAGAAAGTGGGTTTAATGCTAAATTAAATGCTTTTTATAAAACTAAAAGAAAATCTAAATCGTCATGGGTTGATCTGAATTTAATGGATGAAAGTCAATTTAACCAGATGCTCGGTTTTTGTTACAAAAATATTGCTATGGTATATTTGGATTATGCTAAAAGGACATATTTTGATAATTTAAATTTTGTTCTAAAATTTAATGCTTTAGTTGAACTTGCTCAAGAAAAATTGGGAAAGGAACTCTCCCTTGAAGATTTCGATATGGACACTGATTCTTATTACAAGCTTTTATGTATGGCCGTTGATCATAAAATTTTAGGCTTCCTAACTATTGTACGAAGCTATGACGAGCTGGGATTGTCAGTAGAATCCAGACAGGCCATAAAATGCATTTATCATTATATTAATGAAGATCCAAAATTGTCACTTAGTGATTATGGAACAGATGTTTATGAGCTTGCTAGTGTTTTGAAAAAGCACAGATCAAAGTTTGGCATTTTTACTTATACAGGATCAAATTGTGATACATACCCCTTGGAGAAAAAATTAATTTTATTTTTAAGACTCAGGGGAATTGCATATGAGCATTATAAAGATTGGGACGATTACATTAATAAAGATTAAAATAATCATATAAGCATAACACTCCAGGTCTTGATCAGGGGCAATGTGACATTCATGGGTCCATGCTCAATGCACACAGCAAAACTAAAAAAAACAAAAATACTAATGCGTTGCGCAATTTAACTTGACAAATTATATTCATTTTTTATATAAGGTGTTTGACGTGGCATGTGTAGACCTAGGGTAGATAAAAAGGAGTGTAATGAACCTTCAAAAAATTCAAATGAACATTTGTCTAAATTTCTTAATAAGACATGGCAAAAGAGATAAATTTCTCAGTTTACTCTTAGTTTTGGTTTCTATTTTAAGCCTAAGTGCAAGTGTTTTTTCAATTAATCCTCCACATACTATTTTTAATGATCCTGATTATTATGAGCCTTTTACACAAAAAGCAGCTCCCTGGAAAGGCACAACAATCAGGCTTTCAATGGCTTTTCCTGAGTACACCGGAATCTATCGTGTAGCTGGACTTGCAGATGCTGCCAAAGGTTATGTTGAAATGACTAAGCTTTCAAGTGAAACGGTTCCAGGTGAAATGTTTATGCCTGGTTATACCTGGTTTAATGCAGATTATGGTTTAGCTCCAAGCAGTTTTGAAAGAACCGGAATTATTATTGAAGTGCCTGTTGATTATAAAACAGAAGATATCCCAGAATCATTTAGAAATTATGTTCCCAGGGGACCAATAGTCAAATTTGAGGTAGTGAAGCTGCAAAAGGATGGTGTGACTTTTACGTTTTTCAACCATCTACCTGAACGTGGTGAAGTAAATATCTTTGAAAACACAATTAATCCTCAAGCTGAGGATACCTCTCCAAGATATACATCTTTAGTTGAAATATCCCACAAACCAAATGAATGGATTGATAGAAGGCTTGACGTGCTAGCCTTTGGTTTGCTTGGAAAAGCTCAAGCAATATATGTTATGGATCATATGCCCAATGGTGATAAGCCAGATCTTGTTATGGCACATGACTGGACAACTGGTATGCTTGTTGCTTTTTTAAGGCAAATAGCAGAAGCAAGAGGTCAAAAACCAATCAGAACAATTGGAAAGGTGCATAACAATTCTTTTCAAGGCCTCGCAGAACTTTGGCTTCCTAGATATCTTGGTGTTGATTCTGGCTATTATTCAAGAGGCTTTGGGACAAATAACGGTTTTGAGCATTTCAGTCAATATGAAGGAAATGGAATCGCTTTTTTAAAGGCTCTTTATACAATGTCAACAGGGGTTAGTTCTGTATCATTGAATTATATGAGAGAATCTTTGGACCACAGGTTTGGTATGTCTATGGATCCATTTGCCCAAGAAGCAAGGGATAATTATAGAAATACTGGTCTTTTAAATGGTGTTGATGTTATTGACTATAACCCTGCATTTCCTCCTCCTGGAACAAATTTTGCAAATCATTTTTCCCTTAGCGATCTTACTGCAAAACAAAGGATAAAATTAGATGTTCAAGGTCTGTTAAAAGTTGAAATTGATGGAGAAATATATGGTATAGAGGTTAACCCAGAAGCTCCACTTGTTTGCGCTTTCAATAGATTATCAGATCAAAAGGGTTTTCAGTTTTTACCAGAAGCCTTTATTGAGCTTTTAGAAACTACTAATGCTCAATTTGTAATAATAGGTGATGGTAAAAAAGAATATAAAGATAAACTTATAGAAATTATGAAAGCCTATCCAGGCAGGTTTTTTTATGGATCATTTGAGCAGTGGGGAGCTCCATATGAACGAGTAATAACATTTGGCGCTGATGCTTCATTAGTTCCATCTACATTTGAACCATCTGGGCAAACACAAACAAAGGCCCAATCTGTTGCTACTATTCCCATTGGGTCAAATGTTGGAGGTTTAGTTGATTCTATTGAGGATGGACACACAGGTATAATTTTTAAACTCCATTACGAACAAGAATCAGGTCTGCTTGATATTGATAAGACTCGAAGATCCTTTCTTCAGGGTTTTCAAAGATTCTTGGGTGTTTATGAATCTGCAGAAGATTTAAGTGAAATGCGAGTTAATATGCTTAAGCTTAATCATGCCTGGAAAGATAGAGTACCTCTTTTTGAAGCTGAAGTTAGATATTTTTATGAAAATGGACCTAGAATTGTGAGACAATCAGGTGGCTTACCTGCAGATCGAGTTTATAGTCCTTTGGAATTATTAAACATGCTTCTTAGGGCAAAGGTATCGATGGCTGATGAAGAATCTTTGTTAAGAGGACTTTATAGTATTTCAGAGGAAATGAATCCCGTTGTTAGGGATCGAGAAGAAAGGGCTGTCATCTGTAGCGGTCTCTTTGGGGGCATATAAGTAAATTTTATTTTGATTTTTTTTGGGACTTAGACTTCCCTTTTTTAATATTAAGTCATTTGCTTTTGAATGCCAATCGGATTGAAAACTGGTCCACGAATCGGACGCAAAAGTGGTCCACCTAGCCCAAAAATTTTTATCTAAAATTTTTATAAAAATTGCAACTCATAAATTAAAACTCCTTACATTAATATGTTAAAAATAATGAAA
>JBDREC010000088.1:0-104132 GCA_043820105.1 Pseudomonadota bacterium | reverse complement strand
TGAACAATAGATATTACATTTTATTGAAAAGCAAAATTGAGAAAAAACTGTAAAACGCAAAAAGTGACAAATTTTGTCAGGCCGCGTGACAAAAATTGTCACCTTTTTTAAGGGGTTGTAATTATTGGAATAAAATTGACAGGCAGGGTGACAATTTTTGTCAAACGGCTGAAAAACATATATCATCTACAATTCCGACGACGACTGAATGGAATGGTGCGTTTTTACTGCCTAGTATTTGACAGGCGGTGTTGCCTTCTCTGGCTACAAGGACGATATCGATTTTGCCAGTCTGAAAAGAATCGATTTTAAGAAAGGATTTTCCTTTTGTTTCAGCATTTTTGTCTATTGGTTATTCAAAGTCAACTTTATCCAGAGCTCGTCCTGTAGCTTTTTTGTTCTTAATTAGTTCCTTTTATCCAATAAAGGTTATTTTTTCTTTTCCATAGGCGCCTTTTATTTGGATTTCCAGGCACCTTCAAAGTTTATAAGTGTTAAGGAATTTTAATAGTACCAATTAATAAAAGGTTTAAATATTGTGTGATATCTATCAGATTTTTCGGATTTGAGAAGAATGTGTGTGAACGGCTAAATGGTTTTTAATAAAAAGCTTGATGACATTGCATAACGTATTGTTTTCGATGAGTTTTATGGCGTGGCTGGTAATTTTAAAATCTTTGGTACAATATTTGCGAATGAAAATAAAGATTTTTATGTTTTGGGGATAAAAATCTATGTTTTTCGCTTAGAATCTAGCTATTTTATAAAAAATTCCGAGCATATTAGAACAAAATCAATTATTAATATGCTTGGAGACCTCTATGCTTATTACAAAACAGACAAAATTCAAAAACACTATTTTAACTTTTGCAGTAGGAGCATTTTTTATTAGCAACCTGTTTTTTTCATTAATGGCTGATACACACTGCGATCCTATAAAACTGGAAAGGGCACCTGCATACAAGAGAGAAGCGGACAAACGCGATATTAATAAAATTATTGCTGAAAGTTCCGGTTTACATGCAGCATTTCGAGATGGTGGAGAGCTGGAAGAGGTATTCAGCTCATATGGCTTGAATTCTGACTTATTAGGTGGAATTGGGGGACTTATTGGCGCAAAAGGCATTCAGTTTGGCAGTGGAGGTTTGGGTTCAAGAGGATCAGGTCTTGGTGGTGGAGCTTCAGCCTCTGGCTTTGGAGGTTTGGGTACAAAAGGTAGAGGCTGTGGTGCTTCAGGCTACGCGGATAATTGTGCTGGACCTAGGCCGGGATATTCTGGTTCAAAGCCTGCCTCACAACCAATTAAAATTATAGACAATTTAGGCATGGGCGATGCAGAGATCCCTGCTTTATTTATGCTTGCTGATGAATTTTTCCAAAGAAGAGCAGAAAATGGCCCGACCCAATTTGATAGCGCAATATTATTATATGATATTGCAAAAAATAATATTGATCCTTTGAAGTTGTTTGCTGAAGAAGAACTCGTTTTGGCTGGAATTGATGATTTTAATGAAATATCAAATTTGCATGCCTATCTAGGATTAATTGAAAGCGCCATTGATGATCCGATTTTTCAGAATAATCTCTTAAACGCTTTTGAAGAGCTTTGGCTAAAAGAGAAATAAAAAAAATTTCTTAATTTTCTTTCAAAATTATACTATAATAATGAGTATTGTGATCAAATGCACATATTTTCCAATAAGTCTTTGATATAATAAAAAGGCTTTTTGTTTTAATAGGGTATAACTTTTTTCGAAGAAATATATACAAGGGGAGAGGTGGATATGTTAAGTTTATTCAAAAAAATCCTATATTTAGTTCTAATAATTATATTTTCACTGTTTATTTTTAATTCTTGTTTGACTGCTGACAATGGAAATGGGCCTAGTAATAGTGACCAGGGTTCTGGTGATTCAGGTGACAATGCTGGAGAAGAATCAACAGATGGTAGTACAGCTGAAGGTGGAGATGCTGCATCTATTGATACAGAAACAGAGTCTGAATCTGATGAAACTTCTGATGATGACAGCACTAATTCAACAACAACTATTGAATATGCAAGGGTAAATATTTCAAGTTCTGATTTTTCGTCTTTGCATGAGGGTGAAAGTTTTCCTTTTCCGGTTAATGATAGTGAGCTGGCTACAACAAACGGCAATTTGAATTTTTTATATGGGGATAATTTTTGGCCTTATATTACAGATCCTGCATGGGGTTTTTTAGGTGAAAGCATAGAAGAAGTAAATGAGGAGTGGCTTGAGCTGGTTCATTTATTATTTTATTATGATATAGATGTAATTATGGCAGATTATGGCCCAATAACTGGTGATTCTATTTATATTGAAGTTGACGATAGTTTTGATAATGTAATTAGTCAGAATTATCCTCAGCTTATTGTTTTATCATTATCTTCCAGCGACACCTATCAGTATTCAATTTCAACATACACAGAGGAAGAATTTTATTATCAGCAGGTTACAAATTTCTTGTTTAATATTAATTCAAGCGGAAATCTGACTTCTTATACATATTCCTCTTTAAAAGATAAAAATTCAGAAATTTTAGCCAATGATTTTGTTGAAACTACATATTTAACGCTCTCTAGTTTGTCCTTTACAAAAGCAACAGATGGTAAAATAACTTTCAAAAAGCTTTTTGACCTATCAACAGATGATACAACCGGCTATTCAAACAATTATCTTGAAATAAGTAATCCAACTGATGAAGCTGCCAAAACAATGAGGTATGCGAAGCAGACTTATTTTATTGGTAACTCTTCATATCAGACAGCATACATTACAAATAGCATTATAGACCTTGATGAAAATTATCTTATCATGAATTATGGAGAATTTTACGATCTTGAAAACCTGGTTTCATCGGGCCTGGACGAAAGTGCAGATATTTTTGAAGACTATAGTGCTACTGAAGGAAGTGAAAATTGGACTGTTTGGCAAGTTACTTCTGCAAATATTTGTGAGACTACAAATGCTGATTTTAGTGCTGCTTCAATTTCAACAAGTTATGATTTTTGTGACAGGGGGATTGATTTAGAGGGCAGTTTGCAGGATTCGCTTACATTCGATCAATATTGGGAGGAAGTGCGCACTGACCTTGTCAATTATTTTGAAGAAATTTGTGAGGATTCGGAAAATGAACTGGCTAATAGTGATACTTGTGGTTACAATTACCTGCTTTACCAAAATCCATTGTCATTTGATTTAAGCGGAAATGAAGAAGAGGTTGATTCCTCATATCAAACCTTGCTTGATGCTGTTGATCATGTTACCTTGGAAGATATGGCTGATAGTTACGGTTTATCACTTGAACCTAGCTTAATTTCCCTTGATCAGGAGATTGACTTTACTGTTACTCATTAAATCTTAATCTTCTCCCATGGACCATTTTTAAATCTTAGTAAATAGCTGATTGCAAGAAGGGTAAAGTATATAAAGGTTGAAAACCACGCTCCTATGACTCCATATCCAAAAACAAATCCAAATATATAAATAAAAGGAACAAATATGGTCCAGGCAAATATTATAGAAAGATACATGGGGTATTTGGTGTCACCAGCGCCCTTTAGGGCTCCTGAAGTTGTTCCTTGAATCGCGTCAGCTATCTGAAAGGCTGCTGCTATCATTAAAATTTTTGATCCATAATAAATAACTTCAGGATCTTTTGAAAATAATTCCATTAATTGCTGTCTGAATAATAGAAAACATAGACCAGCTAGAGACATTATAATCATGGCCAGTTTTATTGCTGTATAAGCAGATTGTCTGGCAAGGTCCAGTCTCCCTGCTCCAATATATCTGCCAACCAGGGTGTTAGCAGCGATTGATAGACCATGTCCAGGCATAAACGAAACCATGCAAATTGTTAAAATAATGCTGTTCGCAGCTAGCTGGGCAACCCCCATATTTGAAATCATTGAATAAAAAGTAAACCAGGCTAGCATTCCAAGGCACATTTGAATGCCAATTGGAAACCCAATATTTAAAAATCTTTTTATTTCTTTTATCGAAGGAAAATAGATATTTGTTGTTGCAAATGTCTCCTTCATTTTTGGAGCTGAAAAAATAAAAAATAAAATAATGTTTCCAGCGGCAATAGAGATAATGGTTCCCCAGGCGGCTCCAGCGATTTCAAGGCGAGGAAAGCCCCAGTTTCCAAAAATCAAAAGCCAGTCCAAAAAGACATTTAAAAGGTTTGTAAAAATACCAATAAACATTGGAATTTTAGTTTTTCCAAGACCATTGAAAAAATTAACAAAAGCAAAATTAAAATAAACAAATATAGATCCAGCAAGTTTTATTGAAGTAAAAAGATAAAAAGGCCTGATGATTTCTTTTTGAGGAGTTATTAGTTTGATCAGTGCTGGCAAGAAAAGTATAAGGCCAGCCGTAATAAATCCCGCAAATATAGAAAACCAAATTCCAATCCAAAAGGGTTTAGCACATTCTTTAAATTTTTTTGCACCATAGCTTTGAGAAGTGAATGTGATAATGACATTGATAGTCCCAACAAACAAACAAAAGGTTGTCCAGGTGAGTGTGCCACCCAGGCCTGAAGCCCCTTGCTGGGCTGAATTTACCATTCCTAGAAAATAGGTGTCAGTTAAATGGTGCAGGGAGTTGGCTATCATTGAAAACATAACAGGGTAGGCAATGATAAAGACCTGTTTGTAGCCTGCTTTTATGTCAATGTCGTTGTTTGGCATTATTAAATTTATTTTAGTTCTGCTGCTTTTTATTGTCTGAACTGACAGGTTTCATGCCAGAAGAAGGCAGAAATAAAATTAAAAATATGTTAAGTCCAAGAAAGAAAAATAGAAAAACTGAACCAACATACTGATAAACTGTTATAAGTTCACCACCAACAGTAAGAAAAAAAACAACAGGAATCGCGCAGGTGATGTTAAGAATAACACCAAGGTACTTTAGGAATTTCATTCAAGTCTCCTTTTTTTTATGAACGCTCGCATAGTTCTTATTTTAAAAGTAGGTTATTGAAAGCTGTTTTTTTTATCAAGAAAATTAGTAAAAGAGTCAGACGGACATTTGAAATATTATAAAAACAGATTTCAGACAACACATTTTGTTATGACGCGTTTGGTCTATTTTTGCTTGAATTTCAACAACTTTGATTATATACATAATTGACATTAAAACTTTTCTCGTTTTTAATTAATTCATGGAAATATTATTATCTACAGGCAGTCTTTTTAAATATCCCCTAGAAGAGATTTTTGAAATTTCAGCCAAAGCAGGATTTGATGGAGTAGAGCTTATTTGGGGAAAAAGCCTTAAGTCAGTTAATGAAATAAAAAAAATTTCCCATAAATTCAATCAACCAGTTAAGATAATTCACGAACCATTTTACTTTTGGGATATTGATTCGTGGCCAAATCATCCTGGGGAAAGGATTTATAAAACTTTAGAAATTGCTAAAGAGTTTGATGTTTCAACTGTTGTTATTCATGTTGGGGTAGCTTGTGAAGTAATTAAATGGCAAAAAGAAAATATCCCTAAAATCCAGGCCGAAACAAGCATAAAATTAGCAGTTGAAAACATGCCAGAAGTTTATCCTTTTTTAGGAATGTTTCCAATTTTCAATAATTCATATAAAAAATATTTTTCAAAGGTTGATAGCCTTAAAACAATCAAAGCCTTTAAAAATTATCTTTTAAGAAGCAAAGAAATAAATTATTCATTAAACAAGCCTGAAAATATTACTTTCTTTGATCACCTAACTTTTGATACAACACATGTAGCTACAACAGGACATGATATTTTAGTTTATTATGAAAAATTAAAAGATAAAATTATTCATTTGCATGTGTCAGATTTTTTTAAAAAGGAACATCGTTTTCCAGGAAAAGGATCCCAGCCGCTTTCATGTCTTATTAGAAGATTAAAAAATGATAATTATAGTGGCGCTATTACTTTAGAAGTATTTCCAGAATCTTTTACAGATTACAAAGATAAAAAAAGCACTTTAAGTGAACTTTCTTCGTTTGTGAGGGGGGTTAGAGATGACAGCTAAATATAAGAGTTTAAAAGGATTCTTTTTTAAGATCATTTTTCCAACATTACTTGCCATTGTTTTATTCGTTTCTTCAATTTTTTATATCATTATTCCTAAGTATGAAGATATGATTATGAGAAAGAAGCAGGAAATGATAATGCAGCTCACAAATAGCGCTGTTTCGATTTTGAATAAATATTCAAATGAAAACAAGCTTGGTAATTTAGAATTAAAAAAAGCTCAACAAATGGCGATCTTAGAAATCGAAGCTCTTAGATACGGGGATGAAAATAAGGATTATTTTTGGATAAATGATTTAATCCCAAAAATGATTATGCATCCTTATAGAAAAGACCTCAATGGAAAGGACCTGTCAAGCTTTGAAGATAAGGCTGGCAAGAAATTTTTTGTTGAGTTTGTAAATGCAACAAAGGAAAAGGGTCAGGCCTATGTGAATTACATGTGGCAATGGAAGGATGATGCAAACAAGATTGTTCCAAAACTTTCTTATGTAAAAAGGTTTAATGATTGGAATTGGATTGTGGGAACTGGAATTTATATTGAAGATGTTAAGTTAGAAATTTCAAGTCTTACAAAAAGCCTTGTTAATATTTCAGGTCTAATTTGCTTAAGCCTTGCCTTATTTTTATTGTTCATAATGAAGCAAAGTTTTTCAATTGAAAGCAAAAAACTTGAGGCAGAAATTAAGCTTAAAGAATCAAAGGAAAAATATAAAGCACTGGCTAGCGTTTCATCAGAAGGAACGATGATTTTGCTTGATGGCAAAAACCTTTACCCAAACCAAACCTTGCTTGAGCTTTTAGATTACAGTCGAAGTGAATTTAATTTACTTACAATTGATGACATCATTGTGACAGAATATGAAGACAGCAAAATTTGGCGAAAGAACTTGGATGCCTTTTTAAAAGGAAATTCAAATAAAGAACTTTTTAATGATTATGAAGTCATACTTAAAAAGAAAGATTTCGCTGAAGTTCCTGTAATTCTCAATACCTCAAAGATCGTTTTTCATGGAAAAAATACAATTGTCATGAATTTTAAGGACCTTAGTCTTAATAAGCAAGTTGAACAAAGAAAGATAGATAGACAAAGAGATGAGATATTATCTCAGCTTCAGACAGAGCTTTTATATCTTAATAAACCTGTTAAAGATTTTTTTGAAGACTTTATTGAAATTGCTTCATCAGCTTCAATCAAGGAAACTGCTGAGCTTATGAAGAAAATGGATAAAAGCTCGATTTTAATTAAGGATAAAGAAGAAAATTATATTGGAATTGTTACTGATAAAGATTTTAGAAATAAAATATTTTCACAAAGTTTGAATTTAAATTCAAGCATAGCTGGGCTTGCTTCAACCCCCCTTATCTCAATTTCAGACAGAGCTCTAAGTTTTGAAGCATCTATTAAAATGCAGGAAAATAACATAGGTCATATTGTTGTTAAAAGTGATAGTAATGAAATTTTAAGTGTTTTAGAAAACAAGGAGCTTTTAAAACTAAAATCATATTCACCAACAATTTTACTTCAAGAAATAAAGAAAGCAAAAACAGTTGCTGAAATTGTTGATTATCATAAGCAACTTCCAATGCTCGTAAAAACTTTAATTGAATCAGGAGCCATGTCAAAAAACATAACAAGAATTATAACAACCATATCAGATTCAATTACAGTAAAATTAATTAAGTTTGCAATAGCTGAGCTTGGCAATGCTCCATGCGACTTTGCTTTCATAGCTTTGGGAAGCGAAGGTCGCCAGGAGCAAACCCTTGTTACAGACCAGGATAATGCTTTTATTTATGATGATTCAACCGAAAATCCAGAAGCTTATCAAAATTATTTTTTAAAATTAGGTGAGCTTGTTTGCACTAATTTAGATAAAGCTGGCTATTCATTTTGCACAGGTGAAATAATGGCTAAAAATTTAAATTGGTGCCAGCCAATTTCTGTATGGAAAGAATATTTTAGCAAATGGATCGAAAATTCCGATCCAAAAGATTTGTTACAATTAAGCATATTCTTTGATTTTAGGTGCATATACGGAAATGATGAATTTATTGAAGAAATTAAAAATACTATTTCTGATAAACTAAAGGCAAATAATACATTTTTTCGAAACCTCGCTACAAATGCAATGCTTTCAAAGCCACCTTTAAATATTTTTGGGAAAATCTCAGCTGAAAAAAGTGAGGATAATGAGGAAATCTTTAATATTAAAAAGGCAATAAGACCTTTGATAGAATATGCACGGATTTATGCTCTTCAAAATAATATATTTCAAACAAACACAATTAACAGACTTGAAAAACTTTTTGAAAAAGGTGCATTAAACAAAACAGATTATCAAGAAGCTATGCAGGTTTATAATTATTTGATGCAAGTTAGGTTTGCAAAACAAGCAAGAAAAATGAATGAGGGTGAAAAACCCAATAATAATATTCATCTATCCCGCTTAACTCACATGGAAAGAGTAATGCTTCAAAATAGCTTTTCCCAAATTTCAAACTTCCAAAGCAAACTTGATTTCGACTTTTTAAAGGCATAGTCAAAAAGTGCCTATCCCTTTTTTGCCAATACTTGCCCGCCAATTTTTTCTCATTGACTCCACATTTTTACTAGGTTAGGAAATTTCGTCCTTTTTTAAGTATATATTAATTAGGAGTAAAAATGTCGGAACAAAATCAAGATGTAAGGATCAGTTTTTTTAGACCTACAACTGATCGAGCAAAAGCAAACACCAGGATGATTATTATAATGGTTTTAATTTGGGCTTTCGCTATTTTTGGATTTCAGATTCTATTAAAAGTTATTGAAAAACCAGTTCAGGAAAAAACACTTGTTGCTTTTAATTCTGTTTGGTCCTCTGTTGAAAGTGGACAGGCAACAGTTGCAGATCAGCAGGTTTTTATTAAGTCCTTAATCGCTGTTATGGGAAAATCTATTAAAAAAGAACATAAAGAAACGCTTTCTAAAGTGCTTTCTTATGAGCTTTACAAATTAGATCCATCATTAAATCCTAAAGACTCTGTGGCTCTTGCCCAAGCTTTAAATTTAAAACAGGATAGTTTAGAAGTGAAGCTTTTGCCTTTTTTTATAATAACAAATGTGTCTAAGGAGCTTTGCCAAGAGAGTATGAGTGCTGTTCCTTCTATTATGAATCTATACTTAACACATTACCAATCATTTTTAACTGATACCAGGTTTTTGGGATTTCCTTTTCATTATTGGTATACAGCTGAATTTTTGTTAATTCTCTTTGTAGCGCTTTGTTTTATATATTGTAAAGCAACAGATAAAATAAATAAAAAATATTCAGCACACGATGATGCTTAAGTTACAAATGGAGGTAATCAGAAATGACTAAATTTAATAAGTTATATTATATAATTTTTACTTTATTAGTAATACCCAGCCTAAGCTTTGCAAGTGCCACTAAGCTTGAAGGAGGCTTTAAGGTAGGCCCTGCTATTATTCTTATTTCAATTCTCTGTCTTTTTGTTTTAGTTGGTATTTTAAATAAGGCAAAAGACACTGGCGACTATTGGGCTGCAGGAAGAAAGATATCCAGAGTTGGCTCAGGTATGGCTATTGCTTCAAACTGGATGAGTGCTGCATCTTTTCTGGGAATGGCAGCAATCATGTATGGTTACGGTTATCATGGCTTATCATATGTCGTTGGTTGGACTGGCGGCTATGTTTTATTATTAATATTAATGGCTGGCCAAATTAGAAAATACGGAAAATATACTGCCCCTGATTTTATTGGCGATAGATATTATTCTCAGGGTCTGAGGGCAACTGGTGCTGTTGTTGCGATTTTCATCTCCTTTGCCTATTGTGTTGGACAGTTCGGTGGAATCGGTCTTATGTTTAAATGGGTACTTGGTGTTGACTATACCTGGGCAGTTTTAATAGGAGCCTCAGTTGTGCTTTGTTATACACTGATTTCAGGTATGCTTGGTGTTACCAAAAACATGCAGATTCAATATGTAATCATCATTATATCCTTTTTGATTCCACTTTTTATGCTTACCTTTAAATATGATTATTTCTGGATAATTCCTCAAATTGGTTATGGAAGCATTGTTTCTGACATTGTTACAGGAATCCCGGCCCCAAATCTGGCGGACGCGGTCGCTCTGGTGAATTCGTATGGGCATGATTTTGCAATTGTGCCATGCCCTGAGTTTGCTATGCCCTGGGATCCTGCAACCGGAAGCACATTTTTTCAATGGATGGCAACAAGCTTTTCCTTAATGGTTGGAACTGCTGGACTTCCTCATGTTATTCAAAGATTTTATGTTGTGCCAAAAGCAAATGACGCCAGATGGTCAGTTGTTTGGGGACTTTTCTTTATTTGTTTATTATATTGGTCTGCTCCAATTTATTCAGCGTTTGGAAAAATATTGTCAGCAAATCCAGATGTTGGAGTCCTCGCTAAAGATGCAATTGTTGTTTACACCGCTCAACTTGGAAAAATTCATCCTCTGATTGTTGGCTTTTTAGCAGCAGGTGGTGTGTCAGCTGCATTTTCAACGGTTTCGGGTTTGCTCGTAGCAGGAGCTTCTGCCTTTTCTCATGATTTATATGTTAAAGTATTTAATCCTGATGCATCAGCAAAGAAGCAATTATTAATGGCTAGAGTTGGTACAATTCTTATGGCGGTTTCAGTTGCAGTCGTTGCACTTATGAAACTTGCTTTGATTGCTCAATTAGTTGCTGTTGCTTTTTCTTTAGCTGGTTGTACAATTTTCCCACTGTTCCTACTTGGAATTTGGTGGACAGGTTCAAATAAAACAGGTGCTATTGCTGGACTTTCAGTAGGAATCGGAGTTTCACTTATTTCTTTAACCTACTTTATTGCAAATAAATTTGGCGTGGTTTTACCATTTAATGATTTTATTACTTATTGGTTAAATGCATGGTATTTTGCATGGATTGGTGCACCACTTGCAATTTTATTCAATATTGTTTTTTCTAGATTTGGAAAAGAAACACCACTTGAAATCAGAAAACTCCTTGTTGAACAAGTTCACAGCTAAAATTTTAACTTATTATTTTTATGCTTAATAAAACCATATTATTTTCTCTTATTTTTATTTTTTCTATCATAGGTTTAGTAATAATTTATTTTTACTATGAAAGTAAAAATGCCTATGAAGATCCAAGAGTGTTTGAAGCAAGGAAATTGCTTTCAGAATATGATAAGCTCATAAATAATAAGGACTATAATTTGGGTTTTGCTTTATTGCAAAAGCTTGAAGAAATCTATCTGCAATATCCATCTTATTCTGAGTCATATGAAATTGGAATTATTTATAATAATTTTGCATCCGCAAATTTGATGCTAGCAATTTATGAACAAAAGTCAGAAGAAGAAAAAAGTGAATATCTACAAAAAGCACATGATTTTGCTTTAAAAAGCATTGCAATCTATGTAAAATGGCTAAAAACTTATGGGGAAGTAGCAAAAAATGATATTTACAATCTAATAAAGGGTGATTTCCAGCCAAATGACGAAGCTTTCAAAGGCAAAGATATTGAAAAATTCAGAAATAAGAGAATCGAAGAGATTGAAATTGCTCAAGTCGAAACTTATCGAAGATTATCAGTAAGTTATACAAATCTCGGAATGATTCAAAGACATCTTCTAAGGCATAATGATGCCATTAAAAGTTACTCTACAGCCCTGGATTTATGGGAAGATAATCATACTGCTAAGAATAATTTGAGGGTTTTGGTCGGAGAAGAGCCAATTAAGCGATCAATTGTTGATAAGCTGTTTCCGAAAGATAGGAAGACGAAGTAACTATATTCTATAAGAAAATAATACTGCTAAATTCAAATGAACTTTATCATTTCTTTCAACGAGTGCTGGTTTGAAAAGGATTTGCTTATTATCATAAGCCAGGGCCAAGCCATTTAAATTATCAGTTGCCCTTGCTATGAATTTCATGATGTCTTTATATGTCGATATATCTTTATCATAAAAGGCAAGTTTTTCTATAGAAGTCTTATTTTCAATGATTTTTACATGTTGCTCGATTTTATTTTTGGCTAAAATTCCAATCTCAGACGAATATGCATTTAGTGAATATAGAAATGAACCAAGAATTGTGAAAAGTACGATTAGAAATAATCTTTTAAAACTTAAGCTTTGCATTGTGTTTGTTACCTTCTTTTTTATTAACCTAATTAGTATATGCTTATATGGAAGAATCGTGCCAAAAGGGACAATTGAAAACATAAGACAAATCAAGGCCTTATGGGAGTGTGATCTGGCTTACAGTTTTTGTTTTGAGCATTAAGGTATCATTTAATTAGTGTTTTGGTGAAAATACGGCATATGGATGGGTGGGGTGAAAATAATTAATAATCAATAATTAATAATTAATGTGAGAGGTATACAGACCTATAATTACCACCAGGTGCAATTACTCCCAAGCAAATTTCTTTTTTTGAACCTGTTACTGTTTTTAGGTTAACTCTATGGCCATTAATGGATAAATAAGCTAAAAATGCAAATAAGTCCGCTTCCATTTCGTCGATTGAAATTCCAAATTTATCAGAATTTATAAAAGATAGGTCTGGATGAAGATTTTTTAAAAAGGAAATCATTGTGCTATTTTTGGGGCCACCGCCACATAAAACAACAGTATCCATGTTTTTTCTGAGATGTTTATTTAAGCTTAAAGAAATCGATTCAGCTGTTAAAGCTGTTAAGCTTGAAATAATGTCATTTTTATTTGCTCTTTTAGCTCGTAGTTTTCGAATGATGCTTTTTAAATACTTGTCATCAAATTTTTCAAGACCAGAAGACTTTGGGTTGTTTTTCTGGAAATAATCATTTTTTAATAGTTTTTTTATTATTGAATAATCTACTTTTCCTTTTTTAGCAATCTGTCCATTCTTGTCATAAGGCAATTTAAAGAGACGATTCATTGCTCTGTCAATTAGAGTATTTCCAGGGCCTGTATCAAAGCCTGAAACTTTTATTTTTTCTTTTGAATAATCAATCACTGTAATATTTGCAATTCCACCGATGTTCAATACAATGAACGACTTTTTAAACTTTTTAAAAAAGTGATAGTGAAAAATCGGGGCCAGGGGCGCTCCCTCTCCATGGGCGATAATATCAGCCATTCTAAAATCTGAAACTGTTGTAATGTCTGTAAGTCCTGCGATTATTGAGGGGTGGCCTATTTGAAAAGAATATGGTTCATCACTAATACTACTTGGCAGGTGATAAATATTTTGACCATGGGAGCCAATTGCTTTAATATCTTGCTTATTAATTCCTGAAGCCTTGACGGCTTTAAGAATACTTTCTGCAAAGAATTTTCCCATCTTATATTGCAGTTCACAAAAATCCTTAAGCTCAAATTCTTTTGTGAAAACAAGTTGTTTTAATTCTGCGTTTAATGCATCAGGATATTTATACGTTTTAAAGAAAATAGAATTAAAAGCATAATTTTCCCTGGACTTTTTGCATATGTCTAAAATCGAAACATCAAGTCCGTCCATTGATGTGCCTGATATGGCACCTATGAATAAATTGTTTGACATGAGTATCCTTTTTATAAGTGGTAAGTGGTAAGTGTTTTAAAGATTTATACTTACAACTTACAACTTACAACTTACCACTTATGACTTACTACCTATAATGGTCCCAACCTTTGCTTAATAGCTTAACATCACCACCATCTTTATCCAAAATCTTAATCTTATCCTCATAATCTGTAATCTTGCCAATCTCTGTAAGCTTAACTCCGCTCTCCTTAAAAAGAGATTCTATAAGGCCAATGGAGGTGTCACTTTTCATGGTAAAAAGCAGTTCATAATCTTCACCTCCACATAGAGCCAAATCTTTTATGCTATATTCTGGAGTTTGCACATCATGGGCAACAGGCAATTTATCTTTATAAATAATTGCACCAACTTTACTTGCTTCGCAAACATGTTCCAGATCTTGGATAAGGCCATCACTAATATCTATCATTGCTGTTGCATAGCCAGCTTTTGCTATTACTTGTCCTGCCTTTATTCTTGGAACTGGTTTTAAGTGAGCCTTTACAGAGTTTTCAAATTCTCTTGGATAGTCTTTCCCAAAATCCTGTAACATTTTTAAACCAAGAGCCGATGATCCAAGGTTTCCGGTGACGAAAATTCTATCACTTATTTTTGCTCCACTTCTTTTAAGGATGTGCTTGGTATTGATTTCTCCCATTAAAAATATATCAATGATAATTTGATTTGTTTTTGCAATATTACCACCAAGTACACTTATCTGATATTCTGTTGCTTCTTTTTTTATGCCATGCATGATTTGATCAAAAGTATTTGTTTCTAAATTGCCTGGCAGACCAAGTGAAATAAATGCAAAACTTGGTTTTCCTCCCATTGCAGCGATATCACTTATATTAACAGAAAGTGCTTTTTGCCCAATTTCATAGAAACTTGCATATTTTGTGTCAAAATGTTTTCCCTCAACTTGCATATCCACTGTTGCTAAAATTGAGTGATTATCATCCTTTTTAATAATAGCAGTATCATCGCCAATACCACAAATGACCTCATCAGGATAATTTTTGGGAAAGAGCTCTTTGATTTTTTCTATAAGAGCAAATTCCCCTGTTTTGTTTAGAATGCTCATATGATATTTTCCAAAACTGATTTTATTTCACAAATATTATTTTCAATTTTTTCTAGATTGTTACCCTTGGGTGTTATTGAAATGCAGTTAATTCCTTCATCTAGAGCTGTTTTAACATTGTCTTTATTAAAATCACCAAAGCCAATAATAGGAAGGTTAGATATTTTTTTTATTTCAAATAAAAGCTGGTAGCTTTCATCATTTTTAATTGATTTTCCTTCAAAGTTTTCTTCATAAAAAGGACCGATTTTGATAAAATCACACAAACATTTTTCTGACTCAATGACTTGATCAATATTATTACAGGTTACACTTAATAGCATATCGTCATTAATTAATTTATTAGCAACAGCTATTGGAATATCTTCCTGTCCAATATGAAGACCATCCGCGAGGATGGCATTCGCAATATCTAATCTATCATTGATAATAAATGGAATGCCAAAATCTTTGGTAATTTTTCGCAAGCAAAAAGCAGTTTCATAAAGTGAATTAGGGCTAGCAAGTTTATCTGTTAATTGAATAGCTGAAACTTTTAGCTTGCAAGCTAGTGTAACAATATCTGCATGACTTATGCCTATAAGTTTGTCTTCATTTGAATTTAGATAAATCGACCATTTTGAAATATTTTCTGGGCAAATTAGCATATTGCTTCAATAATTTAGATAATCATTCTATTTGCATAAAAAATATAATCTCTAAAGTCTATAAAATTCTGTATCAAACGTTGACACTTTTATTTTCAAAAATTAAAGATTAGGGGAAATCAATTGTTAAAGTTATTATAATTAAGTAAACATAGGATTTAACTTTGAATAAATTAAAAATAAAGCTTATGCAGAATAAACAAGTGCAGAAATCTAATGCAATAATTTTAGCTTCAGGAAAAGGTGAAAGGTTTGGCACAGATTTACCAAAACAATTCATTGAAATTCAGGGTAAAACAGTAATTGAACTTTCAATTGAAGCTTTTGAAAGAAATGAAAATATTGATAATATTATTCTTGTTGCAAATCCAGACTTTCGTTTATTGATTGAAGAAATTATTTCTAAAAATTCTTATAAAAAAGTATCTAAAATATTAGATGGAGGCTTATCAAGGCAAGAAAGCTCTTTTATTGGAGTTAATGCAATTCAAAATGATGATGATCTCATTTTAATTCATGATGCTGTAAGACCTTTTGTTGCAGATGAGCTTATCAATGATGTATTAGAAGCCTTAAAATCTCATGATGCTGTGTCTTGTGCATGTGCTTCAAGCGACACAATTTATAGAGTAAATGATAAAATGGAAATTGTAGAAATTCCGGCTAGAAATTTAATATTGCAAGCGCAAACACCGCAAGGCTTTAAGGCAAGCCTGATTAAAAAAGCTCATCAAATGGCTAAGCAGGATCAAAATATAAATGTTACTGATGATGTAAGTCTTGTTTTTAATTACAATTTAGCAAGTGTTTATGTAGTCAAAGGTTTATCAGCTAATATTAAAATTACACATAAAGAAGATTTGAACTTAAGTGCTAGCTATTTGCAAAGTTGACAGAATTAGAAGATTGATGTATGTCTGCTTTTTTTATTAATTTAATTATTTGATGTTTTGGAAATATAAGTATGAGTTTATTAAAAATTCTTCATTTTAATGACCCAAGTTTAAGCCAAAAGTGTGTTCCTGTTGAAAAAGTTGACAGCTCTATTAAGAAATTAATTGAAGATATGTATGAGACAATGTTTGCAGCACCTGGAATTGGTTTGTCTGCTAATCAAGTTGGTAAGGATCATTGTCTTTTTGTTTATGATCAGGGATATGCTGCTCAAAAAACAGAAAACGAAGAAATTGTTAGTAATCCTAAAGTTTTAATAAATCCTAAACTTGTAAGTAAAGCTGGATTACAAAAATGTACAGAGGGTTGTTTATCTGTTCCCGAATTTGAGGAAGAAATTGAAAGATATGAAACTATTAAAGTTGAAGCCTATAATGAAGAGATGGAAAAGTTTGTAATTGAAGCCTCTGGGTTTCACGCGGTTGTTATTCAACATGAAATGGACCATCTTCAAGGCTTAACAATTCTTGATCAAATTAGTCGTCTTAAAAAGCAACTCTATGTAAGAAGATATAACAAGGAAATTGGGAGCAAGTAGCTTATGAAAGCTAAAATATTATTCATGGGTACACCAGAGTTTGCCATTCCTTGTCTTAAAAAATTAGCCTCAAATGATAACTATCAAATTGTTGGTGTTGTCACTAAGCCTGATAAGCCAAAGGGCAGAGGGCTTCTATTGACTCCTCCTCCTGTAAAGACAGAAGCCGAGAAACTTAACCTTCCTGTTTTTCAACCAAAAAGTCTTAAAAAGGGAAAAACTTGTCAAAAAATCAAAGAACTTGAAATTGATATTGTGGCAGTAGTTGCTTATGGTAAATTTTTACCTGAAGATATTATAGATTTGCCAAAGATTAAAACAATAAACATTCACCCTTCATTGCTTCCCAAATACAGAGGAGCAGCTCCTTTATATTGGCCAATAATTAATGGCGATACTAAAACAGGCGTTTCTTGTATTTTTCTAACAGATGAAATGGATGCAGGTGATATTGTTTTGAAGCGTGAAATTGAAATTGGTGAAAATGATGATTTGTGCATGATGCACGATAAGCTTGCTGTTTTAGGTGCGGATTGCTTGTGCGAAGCTATTGATTTATTAATGTCAGGCCAAGCAAAGCCACAAACACAAGATTCTTCTGAAGTCACTTTCGCTGAAAAAATTACGCCTGAAAATTCCAGAATTAATTGGAATAAAACAGCAAAAGAAATTCATAATTTTATTCGAGGGCTTTCTCCAATACCTGGAGCTCATTCAACAATTGATGATAAAAAAGTAACTATTTATAAATCAAGACTTTGCGAATTGTCAGTTTCCGGAGTGCCAGGCTCCTTTGCATGTTCATCAAATGATGGGTTTTTAGTAAATACTGGTGATGGCACCCTGGAACTTTTAGAGATTCATCTTGAAAATAAAAGGCGCATGTCTTGTGTTGATTTTATTAATGGATATAAGAAAGAGATAAAATTTATATGATTAAAATAGCACCTTCAATTTTGTCTGCTGATTTTGCACGCCTTGGTGAAGAAATAAAAAATGTTGAAAAAGCAGGAGCTGACTGGATCCATATTGATGTTATGGACGGTCACTTTGTTCCTAATGTTACAATTGGAGCGCCAGTTGTTAGAAGCATAAGAAAAGTTACGGGCTTGCCCCTTGATGTTCATCTTATGATTTCAAATCCAGAAAAATATATAAAGGACTTTGCAGATGCAGGATCTGATTATATTACTTTTCACTTTGAAGCAAGTGATGATCCTAGCACCTTATTAAAAGATATAAAAAATCTAGAAAAAAAAGCCGGTATTTCCATAAAGCCAAAAACCGATTGTAAAGAATTACTAAAATTATTACCTGATCTTGATTTGATATTAGTTATGTCAGTTGAACCAGGGTTTGGCGGTCAAGAGTTTATAAAAGAATCACTAGATAAAATAAAATACCTAAGAAAGGCAATTGATGCTGCAAAATCCGATTGTTTGATTTCTGTGGATGGTGGTATTAATGCCGAAACAGCGAAATTAGTTAAAGCAAGCGGCGTTCATGTGATGGTTGCTGGAAACGCTATTTTTAATGCTGAAGATTATAAAAAAGCGATTTCGCAATTAAAGTAAACATTCTTCAAATATTTCACTTGGATCTTTCGAAATCTCAACAAGCTCCATTAGAAAATCGAAATTAAAGACGTCTTGTGAATTTAAGATATAAATTTTCAATTCACTATTGTCGCCTGCTTTCATATCTACTAAATAAGGTTGAGTCATAATAGGAGTAACCAGGGTTTCTGTAAGGTTAACTTGTATGGTTAATTCTTCTAGTTTACCTGTTGCATTGTTAATAATGGCTATTTGGGCTGTGGATAAAAAATCGCAGCTTATATCTTTCATTTTATCATTTTCTAAATTAGTTTCACACTTCAAAGGTGTTATGAATCCATCGCCTCTTGGATAGATATCTATATCAGTCCAATGTGTTTCCGCATTTTCCTGAAGATAAGAAAGCGTTAATCTTTCAATGCATGCTTGTGATTTAGAATCAAGCCCTGCTTCAAAAGTTGAGGCAACGAGAACGCTCGCTGAAAATAAAAATAGATAAATTAAATAAAATATTGTTTGAATAGCTGTTTTCATGATTACACTCCATGCTTAATTGAAAAGTGCAAGCAGTATTTGCAAATTCCTTGCCAGTTTTTCGGGTTTAAGTTGTTTGCCTATAAGTTGCTAAGTTTGAAGGGTAATTTGGGATTATTGTGTTCTGGCATTCTTGGATTGTAGTATCGTTTTGGCTCTTGATTCTGGAAATTGGAGGAAAAGAGGGAGTGGGAATAATTAATAATTAATAATTAATAAATAATAATTAATTGTGTAGCTACTAAACTCCTGTATGACCAAAGCCGCCGGAACTACGATCAGTGGTGCTTAGATTCTCGGAAAGAGAGATGTTAACTTTTTCTATTTTGTTGATCACCATTTGAGCAATGCGATCTTTGCGTTTTATGGTGAAGTTTTCTTCGCCATAATTCGCTATTATGATTTGAACTTCTCCTCTGTAATCTGAGTCAATTGTTCCTGGAGAATTTACAATGAAGATTCCATTTTTTATAGCTAAACCGCTTCTTGGTCTGATTTGTGCTTCATAACCTTCGCTAACTTCAATCGCTAGACCAGTTGGAACCAAAAATCGTGTGCCAGGCTCAAGCACAATGTCAGAATCTATCCACGCTTTTAGATCCATTCCAACTGAGCCTTGAGTTTGGTAAGAAGGCAAAAAATCTTCGACTTTTTCATTATCTTTTAATTGTCTTAATATCTTTATTTTAAGATCTGTCATTTTATAAGCTTTGCTGGTTAGTTTTAACTTTTGTTTTATGAAGCTGTTGTTTTTCAGGGTAGAGTGAATTCCAAAAAGACTTAGTTCTTTTATAGATCCCTTGAGCATCAATTTCATAAATTTCCCTAAGCTCAGCTTGAGAACCTTGACAGACAAATTCATCTTTAACTCCAATTCTTAATAAGGGTTTTGATGGGATATTTAAATCATTAATTACTTCTAAGACAGATGAGCCAAAACCACCTGCTAATACATTTTCTTCAACTGTTACGATTGCCTTACAATTTTTGCTAAGTTTTATTAATAATTCTGTGTCAAAGGGTTTAATAAATCTACAGTTAATTAAATCTGATTTTATTCCATCTTTTTCAAGCTTTGATGCAGCTTCATTTGCTGGCCAAACAGTATTTCCACAAGCTAATATTAATACTTTATTTTTTGAAGTTTCGGATCTTATAATTTCATTTTTGCCAAGCTCAAGGATACATTTTTCCTTATCAAGTCTTGCCCCAACGCCATGTCCTCTTGGATATCTAATGGCTACTGGTTTGTTAAGGCTTGCAGCTGTATGAAGCATGTTTACAAGTTCATTTTCATCTTTTGGAGCCATAATAACAAGGTTTGGAATGTGTCTTAAGAAGGAAATGTCAAAGTTGCCATGATGAGTGGGTCCGTCATTTCCAACTATTCCAGCTCTATCAATTGCAAAGATTACAGGTAGATTTTGCAGAGCTACATCATGAATTATTTGATCATAACCTCTTTGTAAAAAGCTTGAGTAAATTGCTACAACAGGTTTATAGCCCATTTTAGCAAGACCTGCTGCAAAAATCACAGCATTTTCTTCACAAATGCCAACATCAAAAAAGCGATCTGCATATTTCTTTTTAAATTTACAAAGGCCAGTTCCAGGTGACATTGCCGCAGTGATAGCTACGATTTTTGAGTCTTTTGCTCCAAGTTCAAGCATTGTATCGCCAAAAACCTCAGTATATGAAACCCTTGAGGATTCATTGTTCGCTGACGATTTTAATGGATCAAAAGGTCCAATACCATGAAAACGTTCTGGATCATCTTCCGCTGGTTTATAGCCTTTTCCTTTTCTGGTTAAGCAGTGAATTAAAACTGGTTCATCAAGGTGTTTAACATTTGAGAAAGCTTCAAGGAGTTCTTCAAGGTTATGTCCATCAATAGGTCCAATATATCTGAAGCCAAGTGTTTCAAAAAGCATGCCAGGAGTAATAATGCTTTTAACAATTTCTTTTGTTTTGCTAATGAGATTAATAACATTTTGTCCAACAGAAGGAAAAGTGCTGAGCCACGATTTAATATCATTTTGCAAATTGTACATTTGTTTGCTGGTAGATTTTCTGCTTAAAAAAGAGGCAATAGCTGAAACGTTTTTTGATATAGACATTTCATTGTCATTTAAAACAACACAGAGATTTTTTTTCATTATTTCATTTTGATTTAAAGCAGCCAGCGCAAGGCCCCCTGTCATTGAACCATCTCCAATAACTGCAATTGTTTTTGAAGGGTCATTTGAAAGCTGTTTCGCGGTCGCAATTCCCATTGCTGCTGATATTGAGGTGCTGGCGTGTCCTGCTCCAAAAGCATCATGTTTGCTTTCAGATATTTTGGTAAAGCCGCTTAGTCCATTTAGTTTTCTAACAGTTTCAAACTTTGAAACTCTTCCTGTTAAAAGCTTGTGAGGATAGCTTTGATGACCAACATCCCAAACAATTGAATCAATAGGTGAATTAAAAATATAATGCAAGGCAATTGAAATTTCAACAGCGCCAAGACTCGGTGCTAAGTGTCCACCATTATGAGAGCAAGTTGAAAGTATTTTTTGTCTGATTTCATCAGCTAAGCAATAAAGCTGGGTTTCATCAAAGTTTTTAATGCTTTCAGGTCCCTGGATATTATCTAAAAATTTATACATTAGTTTAACTTTTCCTTTTAATTATAAAAGCTGCTATTTGTTTTAGATAACAAGCCTTATCATCTAGAAACTCAAGAGCTTCGATAGCTTTATTAAAATAATCATTAATCAGCTTATAGCTTTTTTCTTTACCAAGCAAGGACAATATTGTTGGTTTATTTTTTGTCTTGTCAGATCCAATATCCTTACCCATATTTGCACTTTCTTCATCATCAAGAACGTCATCCATTATTTGGAAGGCAAGTCCAATATTTTCACCGAATAGTTCAAGTTTTGCTAAATGATTTTTAGGAGCCTCGGCTAAAAGAGCGCCACAAACGATGCTTGCCTTGATTAAGGCAGCGGTTTTGTTAGCGTGCATTTTTAAGCAAGCGTTAAGGTCAATTTCTTTTCCAATTGCTTCTATGTCAAGGACTTGACCACTAACCATCCCACCTGAGCCAGCTGCCTGGGAAAAACAACTTATTGCTTGAATTAAATTAGAGCCTGTAATTTCAGTGTTTGCCATTAGCCAAAAGGCATCAGTTAAAAGCGCATCACCTGCTAAAATGGCGATGGCTTCACCAAATTTTTTGTGATTTGTAAGCTTTCCTCTTCTATAGTTATCATCATCCATTGCAGGTAGATCGTCGTGAATCAAAGAGTATGTGTGGATCATTTCAATGGCTAATAAAAAATTTGATATTTTATCTGTATTATCATTATAAATATTAAAAGTTGATAAACACAGGATTGGTCTGAGTCTTTTTCCTCCAGCTTTCATGCTGTATTCCATTGCTTTTAGTAAGGTGCTTTGGGTTATATTCTGTGAATCAAAATAAGTTGAAATTAAAGTGTTAATATACTTTTTATTTTCGGATAGGTATTTGTTTATTTCCACGGATTTGATCCTGTTTTGGGGTGCTTATTCTATGCCAGAGAAATTATTCTTTACTATCCAGGTGAAAGTCAAATTTATCTAGGCTATAATTATCATCATTTATAACAACGCTACTAATTTTTTCTTCCATTTTTTCTAAAAAAGCACCGCATTCTTTAATTTTTTTAGCACCTGATTCAAAGAGTTTGATTGATTCGTCAATCGTAATATTGCCTTTTTCAAGCTTGCTTACAATTTCTTCTATTTCTCCGAGTGATTTTTCCAAGTTGACTTTATTAGCCATTTCAAAGTACTCCAACCATTTTTAATGTAGTGCGTCTTTAGGCGAATGTCTGATAAAAGTCAAATAAATAGTTGCTGGTTGCTAGTTGCTGGTTGCTGCTTTGATGTTGTTTTTTATTTTTTCAAGTTTTAACCTTCCAAGTGGGCTTTCACTGAATTTTCTTTTATATTCTTTATTAGAATCCAGAGATAATATTTGATCAGTGAGAGATTTTATTTTAAGTAATTCAAGTGGAAGTAAGCTTCCCTTAATATTTGAGTTTTTGGGGCAAACCAGCTGGCAAATGTCACAACCAAAAATATAATTGCTTAATTTTGGCTTGATTGACTCATTAATATCTTCTTTGTTTTCAATGGTCTGATAGGAAATGCATTTTACAGGATCAATTTTATAATTTTCTTTAATAGCATTAGTTGGGCATGCTTCAATGCATTTATTACAATCTCCGCAGTCTAACTTTAAATCATTTGTATTTACAACTTTGATTTTTAAATCAGTAAATATGCCACCTATATTAAAATAGCTACCACATTTTTTATTATACAATAGACCATTTTTACCCCACTTTCCAAGACCTGCGCGCGATGCCAGATGTTTTTCGAGCACAGGCTGAGCATCAACAAATGAATATGTCTGTAGACCTAATTTCTGTAAGCTAAATTCAATGATAGATAATATTTCCTTTACTCTTATATGATAATCAAGGCTTAGGGCATATTCAGCTATTTTAAAACCTAGATCTGGTTTCTTTTCTAGCTTATTAGCTACAGCTATCATTATAGCAGTTTTTGCAAAAGGATGCTCTTTTAATGGAAAAAGGCGCTTTTCAATTGAATTAGAAATATATTCCATTCCAGGCACATTTTTTTCATTTTTATAGATAAAAAAATTATCTAAAAGATCGAAGTTTTTTACATTTGTAAAAGCTATGTCACTTGCCCCAAGTTTTAAAGCAAGGCTTTTAATTCTTTTTTTAAGATCCATTATTGGTTTAATCTTCCAAAAAGTTTTCAAGTTCTTTGTCTGACATTATTCCAGAGTAGATCATGAAAATTGCTAAAGAGTTTAGTTTCGCGATATAAATATCATATCGTCTGCTAGAATCTTGACGGGAGCCGCTAGTTCTGAAAAGAGGGATGATTTCTTTATTAATCAGGGTCACGATTTCATGGTGATTTGCCAATAATATTTTAATTTTTTTGTTTATGACAGATTCAATTGATTCAATGAAAATATTATCAGGAAGCATACTAAAAGCCATGACAAGTTTTTTTCCCTCAAGGGCAACTGGAACACAGGAAAAATTTAATAATATTTTTTCAGAAAGGAGATATTTTACATCTTTTGAGACTTTTGATTTCGAAAGGTTGATAATTTTTAATTTGTAAAGCTTTGAGACAATTTTTAAAAGCTCAGTCTCGGTTATTATCTCTTTTTCTCTTAACAAAGCGGTTATTGGTTTGTTTTGAGCTTTTGCTTCTAAGTGTAGATTTCCAAGTTCACTTATGGTGATAATATTATTTTCTGCAAAATAATCTAAGAGTTTTTGTATGTTTCCTTGTGAATTAATTTCCATATTATTTTTATAGCTTATTTTTTGTAGCTATAAACTCCTTTTTTATCAAGTATTGTAAAAAGGTCTCGGGATTTTTTTAAAATTGTAATTAATCTTCTATCTCTAATTGATTTTTCAGATTCGACTTTGAGCCAATTTTTATCAATTATAATATCTTCTGCAAGTTCGCCAATCCTTAATTCAATTTCCTTTGGTGTTTTTGGTTTTCCAAGGAATGCATTAATGAGGGTTGATCTTTTTTCAAGGCCTGGAAAAATGTCAGATATTCTTCTTTTAATTATATTTTTAATATTTTTCGCTCTTTTTTTACTTATTTTTCTTTTCTTTGTATATACCTTTGGAACACCAAAGTAATATTGAAGTTTGTTTGTTAGTTGTTGTGTTGTAACAAGTTGTTTTTCTATTGTATATCCAACAGTAACTGATAAGTCTGATAAAATAGACATATCACTGTTTTCACAATAGGCGAGTCTAAGCTTTGTTGGGGTAAGTTCAATTGGTAAGACTTTATGTTTTAAAATAATAGATTCAGGTAAGGCTTTTAAGGCCCTTGAAGTAACAGTTTTATAATCAAGGTCAACAATTGGAATTGAATGCTGGCAGGAAAGAGTAGCTATTAATATTTTTTCATCAAAATACCCAAGAGCCATCATAATTTGCCCAATTTTATCATCCCAAATCTCCTGTTTTGCAAGTGCTTTTTCAAGCATTGCTTGATTTATAACTCCTGCTTCAAGTAGTATTTGACCAAATTTTTTCTTAACTGCCATTAAAGGTCCTTACTTCAACATTCTTGGGAACTGAAATTCTAAAAAGTTTTTCATCAAGTTTTTGTTTCATAAATATTGCATTAACATTTATTATTATTTTGTTTTCTTTGCCTGGATCATGAAGTTTTATTTCATGCGGAAACATTATTCCTTCAACTTCTTTAAAGTCATTATAAGTAATTTCTAAAATATTTCCATCTAAATCTTGATATTTATAATTTTCAATAACTTTTTTTTGGGGACTAATTAGCACGGTTTTTTTTGTGAAATTATTTTTTGACTCAAGTTTTATAGTATCTTCATTATTTGTACAGCTTGTATTTTCAGGAAAAGTTGGGAATCTATTGGAAAGCAGGGTAAATAAAAGTTTTGATGAAGCCGCGACCCCCAGAACCTGATGAATATTAGAGCTTGAATTGTTACCGATATAAATAGCATTTTCATTTGGTCTATAAAGACTTAGAGTTTTTTCATTAATTATAAGCAGAAAAATAGTTGTTCCAAAATCAGTGACAGCCTCAATTCTTAACTTTTTATTTTCCTTAATAAAAACGTAAACTAAGACTTGCTTTGAGCTTTGAGAATCATTTAAAAATAATTTTGCCTGATATTTTATATTTTCTAAATTCCTATCAAGTTCAATTTGTTCAATTTTTAATAAAAAATTATTGCAGTTTAAATTATTAGAAAATTTCTTTGGAGCTGTATGCAAAGAGCAAGAGCTAAGGATGATAATTATTGAAAAGATTAATGGGAGCAATTTTATTTTTAACAAATTCATATTCTTAATATGCTTTATCTTTTTATTTAGGTCAAGTTTTTCAAGAGAACAAGGGGAACAAGGGAACAGGGGAACAAGGGGAGACGTCATTTTTGACAAATCTTGGTTTTTTTCATTGCCTTTTTAGTTTAATTAGATAAACAGATGGTCGTTTTTTTAGATTAATATTAACAAAAAAGGTAAAGAAAATGAGAATAGTTAGGATTTTGTTTATTGGTTTAGCTTTATTTGCATTTTCACTTATTGCTAATTCATTTGCAGAAGAAACAAATAGTCATGGGCAGGAAATTACACATAACGCGCAAGAGGCTGAAAATGGTCATGTTGAATCTGAGAATCAAGGCCAACATGGAAATGATTTAGGTCAGAAACTGCCACTTTGGTCAATTATTCCCTTTATCGGAATTTTATTGTCAATAGCTTTGTTTCCATTATTTGCCCCTCATTTTTGGCACCATCATTTTCCAAAACTTTCTGCAATGTGGGCCCTTTTATTTGCCGTGCCCTTTTTGATTGCCTTTAAAAGCGTAGCCTTTTACGAAATAATGCACATTTACATGATAGACTATATTCCTTTTATTATTTTACTTTGGGGACTTTTTACTGTTTCAGGCGGCATTTTGCTTGAAGGTTCTATGAAAGGCTCTCCAGTTGTAAATACTATTATTTTATTAATTGGAACAGTAATTGCTTCTTGGGTTGGAACAACTGGAGCGGCTATGCTTTTAGTCAGACCACTACTTAGAGCAAATGATCAAAGGCAAAAAAAGACACACACTGTTGTGTTTTTCATTTTTCTAGTTTGTAACATTGGTGGATCACTTACCCCACTTGGAGATCCTCCTTTATTTCTAGGATTCTTGCACAAAGTCCCATTTTTCTGGACTCTAAAATTGATTGCTCCAATGAGCTTTGTATCATTAATATTACTTGGTGTTTATTTTGCTATTGATTCTTTTTTATATGCAAAAGACCCCTATAAAAACGAAAAACTTGACCCAGCTAATGCTGTTAAATTTAAAATTTCTGGTTATCATAATGTTTTATTTCTTGCTGGAATAGTTGCCGCTGTTTTAATGAGTGGTATGTTAAAACTAGGGCAATTAAATATTTTGGGTGTTCATATTGAACTTCAAAACACTCTTAGGGATTTTCTAATTATTATGATGGGTGTTTTCTCAATGATCACAACCAAGAAACTTATTAGAGAGAAAAATGGTTTTACTTGGTTTCCAATCTTGGAGGTTGCTTATTTATTCGCAGGCATCTTTATGACTATCATTCCTGCCCTTGCAATATTAAAAGCTGGATCAGAAGGAAGCCTTGCCTTTATAATTGAAGCAGTAAAACAGCCATATCATTATTTTTGGGTAACTGGTATCTTATCAAGTTTTCTTGATAATGCACCAACTTACTTAACTTTCTTTAATACTGCCTTAGGAAGTTTCTTTGCTGGAATGCCTGAACCAAGCGCAGTGGCTGCCTTAATCAAAGAGCAGGAAATTTATCTGATGGCGATATCTTGTGGCGCAGTTTTCATGGGCGCTAATACCTATATTGGAAATGCACCTAACTTTATGGTTAAGTCAATAGCAGAAGAAGCAGGAATTATAATGCCAAGTTTTTTTGGTTATATGTTTAAATACTCAATTCCAGTATTGATTCCAGTTTTTATTCTAGTTACATTTGTTTTCTTTTAAACATAGATTGTTTTAATCTTAATTCCCAACTTTTACCTTGCTTTAAATTTACCAATTTTATAAACATCCCTAATTAAAGTACATTTGAGGTATATCCATGAAAATAAACCTGAATTTTAGTAAATTATCTGAAAAAATAATTGGTCCTGAATTTGGTTTGACTCATAAGAAAATTAATAATTTTTATTTATTGCACAAAGATAAAATAGAAAAGTTTTTGAATGATCAAAATAACGCTAAGCTTGGTTTTTATAATTTAATAAAGAATGATATGGATCTTTCTTCTATTGAAGATTTTGCTTTAAAGGTTCGTGGTAAATATAAAAATATTGTCTTTTTTGGTATAGGTGGTTCATCTTTAGGACCTAACACTTTATTTAAATCTCTGCTTCATAGATATCATAATGTAATTAATGAACCCAAAATATTTTTTGTAGATAATGTTGATCCAAAGACAATGTATGATCTAGCCGGCATTGTGAATCCAAGTGAAAGCTGTTATGTTTTTACAAGCAAGTCAGGAACAACTGTTGAAACCATTTCTCACTTTTTTGCTTTTTATGATCTTATTATAAAAGTTATTCCTAAAGATAAGCTTTGTGAGCATTTGGTTTTTATTACTGATCCCCAAAAGGGCCCAATGAAGGTATTTGCCACTGAAAATAATATTCCATGTTTTGATATTCCATCGACAGTTGGTGGCAGATTCTCTGTTTTATGTCCTGTGGGTTTATTGCCGGCTGCTCTAATGGGAATAAATATAAGGGAAATTATTGTTGGCGCTAAAAATATGCTTAGGCTTTCAAGACCTGATCAGGCTTTTATTAATCCTTCCTTGACCTTAGCTTTAATAATTTCTTATTACTGGATAGAAAAAGATATTTCAGAGCTGGTTTTGATGCCTTACTCCGATAGTCTTGAGTATGTTTCTGATTGGTTTAATCAACTATGGGGTGAAAGTTTGGGTAAGAAGTTTGATCTTGATGGAAATGAAGTTAATATTGGTCAAACACCTCTGAAGGCTCTTGGTTCCCGCGATCAACATTCACAACTTCAGTTATATATGGAAGGTCCTACCAATAAGCTAATAGGTTTAATTTCAGTTTCAGAATACGAAAAAGACTTTCCTATTTCAAATAAAGAACCTTTGTTCGAAGGGTTTGATTATCTTCATGAAAAAAGCTTTACTGATTTAATTAAAGCAGAGCTAAAGGCAACAGCAATTGGGCTTGCCAAAGAAAAAAAACCAAGTTTTGAGCTTATTTTACCAAGGATTTGTCCTGAAACGATTGGATCTTTATTTTTTCTATTTGAAATGGTGACAGCTATAACAGGATATATCTTAAATATTGACCCATTTGATCAACCAGGGGTTGAAGTTGGAAAAAAATATGCTAAAGCCTTGCTTGGAAGCAAAAAAGAAGTTGAACTTTTTCAAGATATTGATAAGTATTCTAATGTAATTGATGAATTTTTTGTTTAATAATTAATAAAGAAGATATTATGGCTGATGATCCTACCATTATTCAGAAAAAAGACAAGGTCTTTGAAAAAACAGGACCTGGAAACAATGCTTGCCTTGTTATTATTCATGGCTCACAACTTGGTAAAAAATATAACCTTGATGCTTTGGAAATGTGTATTGGAAGGGGCGAAAATGTTGAGGTTCGTGTTAATGAAGAAAATGTTTCCAGAAAGCATGCAAGAATCATTAATAAAGGTGACAAGGTAATTATTGAAGATCTTGATAGCACCAACGGAACTTATATAAATACTAAGAAAACAAAAACCACTATTTTAAAAGACGGTGATTTGATTCTTATTGGTAATACTATCCTAAAATTCATTTCTCAGGATAATATTGAAAATGCGTATCATGAGGTTATTTACAGGCTTGCAACTCTAGATGGTTTGACACAAGTTTATAACAAAAAGTTTTTCATGGAATGTCTGTTTAATGAATTCTCAAGATCTAAAAGGTATAGACGTGATCTTTCACTGGTCTTATTTGACCTTGATCACTTTAAGCTTGTAAACGATATTCATGGCCATCCAGCAGGAGATTACATTTTAAAGCGCCTTTCTTCCCTTGTTACCAGAAACCTAAGGAAAGAAGATATTATTGGACGCTATGGAGGCGAGGAATTTGGAATTATTTTACCTGAAACAAATGAAGAAAAAGCAGGTCAAATAGCTGAAAAGCTTAGAAAGCTAGTTGAAGGCATTGACTTTAATTATAATGACAAAGATATCCCTGTTACTATTAGTATGGGTGTTACCTCATTAACTCCTTCGCTTACAAAGTTTAAAAACTATAATGATATGATTGAAGATTCTGATAAAGCACTTTATGAGGCAAAGAAAAGAGGTAGAAATAGGGTTGTGTTGAGTAAGGAGATGAATTGAGGGGTAAGTGGTAAGTGGTAAGTCGTAAGTGGTAAGTGGTAAGTCGTAAGTGGTAAGTGATAAGTCGTAAGTCGTAAGTGGTAAGTGGTAGGGGTTGCTGGTTGCTGGCAATGGGGTGTCATCCTGGACTTGTTTCAGGATCCATTTTATTCAAAAAATAATTTCAAATTTAAAATATTACTAAGGAATTAACAATGAGCAAACTTGAAAAAAGATATAAACCTGCTGAGCTTGAAGAAAAGATTCGAAATTTTTGGGAAGCAGAAGATATATATAAATATAAATATGACCCTTCTAAGCCGATGTTTTCTGTTGATACACCTCCACCTTATGTAAGTTCAGCTCATTTACATGTTGGTCATGCGATCAGCTATTCTCAGGCAGAATTTGTTATTAGGTTTTTTAGAATGATGGGATATAACGTTTATTATCCAATGGGTTTTGATGATAATGGACTTCCTACAGAACGCTTTGTTGAAAAAAAACATAAAATAAATAAATCTAAAATTAAAAGATCTGATTTTATTGAACTCTGTCTTAAAGAAACAAAAGAAGGTGGCAAAACCTATGAAAAGCTTTGGAGAGCTTTAGGCTTGTCAGTAGATTGGTCTTTGCTTTACAGCACCATTAATGAAAAGTGTAGAAGAATCTCACAAAGATCATTTATTGATCTTTTTTCAAAAGGTAGAATACAAAGAAAAAACGATCCAATGATATGGTGTCCAAGATGTCAAACTGCTATTGCTCAAGCTGAAATAGAAACAGAAGAAAAACCCTCAACTTTAAATTATATTAATTTTGGGGATAAGGAAAATGAGTATATAATTGCGACGACCAGACCTGAGCTTATCCCATCTTGCGTTGCTTTGTTTGTTAATCCGAATGATGAAAGATATAAAGATCTTATTGGCAAAGAAGTGGTAATTCCAATTACAAATCACCAAGTAAAAGTAATGGCAGATGAAGATGTTGATATTGAATTTGGATCAGGACTAATGCAGGTTTGTACCTGGGGTGACTTTGAAGATGTTAATAGATGGCGTGAAAATAATCTGGATACTCGCTTGTTTCTTGATAAAAATGGCGTTTTTACTGAAGAAGCAGGACCAATTGCAGGAATGAAAATCATTGAAGCTCGTGAAAAAGTTATGGAAATCTTAGAAAGCCAGGGAAGAGTTGTTAAAAAAGAAGCACTTAATCACAATGTTGGTGTGCATGAAAGATGTGGGACCATTGTCGAGTTTTATATGACCCCACAATGGTTTATTAAGGTGCTTGATGTTAAAGAAGAAATGCTAAAAAGAGGAAATGAATTAAAATGGTATCCTGCCTATTATAAAACTCAATATGATAACTGGGTTGAAAATCTTAAGTGGGATTGGTGTATCTCACGCCAAAGATATTATGGGGTGCCTTTTCCTGTTTGGTATTGTGCAAAGTGTGAAGAAATTATAGTTCCAGATGATAAAGCTCTGCCTGTTGATCCAACACAAGATAGTCCAAGCATTGATACTTGCCCTAAGTGTGGACATAAAGAGTTTATTGGGGAAAAAGATGTAATGGACACCTGGATGACCTCTTCACTTACTCCTTTAATAAATGCTCTTTGGAAAGAGGAAGTAAACAGGGAAAATCAGGTTTATCCAATGACTGTTCGTGTTCAAGGTTTCGAGATTATCAGGACCTGGCTTTTTTATACTGTTGTTAAATCACATTTTCATACAGATTCCTTGCCCTGGGAAACAGTCATGATTTCAGGCTGGGGCCTTGATGAGCATGGAAAGAAAATGAGCAAATCAAAAGGTAACTTTGTAACCCCTGATTTTGTTATGAATAAATATTCAGCTGATGCGCTCAGATATTGGTCTGCTTCAGTTAATCTTGGAAATAATCTTAATTACAGCGAAGATGAAGTTGCTCAAGGTAAAAAACTTGCCAACAAACTATGGAATGCCTCAAAGTTTATAGAAATGCATTTAACAGATTTTGATTGTGAAAAACATAATGATGCTGAGATCATTAATGTTGTTGATAAGTGGATCCTTTCAAGACTCAATAGGGTTATTGAAAGTGCTACCAAAAACTTTAAAGTTTATGAATTTGCAAAAGTAAGAAATGCAGTTGATCATTTCTTTTGGCTGGATCTTTGTGATAATTATTTAGAAATCGCCAAAGATAGATTGTATAAACCAGAGGTTTATGGTGAAGAGCAAAAACTATCTGCTCAAATTACAATTTCAATTATCCTTGATTCTATTATTAAGCTTTATGCACCTTTTATTCCATATGTAACAGAAGAGATTTTTCAAGGCTTATTGAGAAAAGAGGGCTCTGAAAAATCAGTACATATTTCAAAGTGGCCAGTTTTCAACGAAAGTTTTATTAATGCAGAAGCTGAAAAGACTTGCGAATATTTAGTTGAAGTTGTCAAGGGTGTGAGAAGATATAAAACAGAAAACTCTTTGTCACTTAATACTGAATTGCCAGAGCTGAGAATTAAATCAGATGCAGAAATTTCAAAGGCTCTTCAAAATACGGTCATTGATATTAAAAGTGCAACTCGAGCAAAAGATATCCAATTTGGTGGCGAAGCTACTGTAAAAACAGAGAACTTTGAAATTTATTTAGGTATTACTCTAGAGTAAGTTTTCTCAATTTGAGAAATTTATTCCAAAAATGAAAAAAAATAGTGAGACTAAGCTATTAATATTATTTGGGAATGGTTTTGGCATGTATGTTGCTAAATACATTAATAGTTTATTTTAGTTTTGGGTGCTTTTTTAAAATAATTAATAACTAATAATTAATAATTAATTGGGAGAACAGGAGGCCAATATGAAGTTTAAAGGTTTATTCATTCTAGTTTTTATAATCTTATTTGCTGTTTCTATTTTTGCGCAAGATGGAGAACAGGAGAACAAGGGAACAGGGGAACAAGAGAACAAGGGAATAGAAGAACAAGATAATACAGTTGATAGTGATGAAGTTGTGACTATTGAAATTAAGAAGGATAAGGGCAAAATTAAAAAGATCAAAAAGTTTAGAAAGAAAGACGGTGAAAGTCAGTGTGAGGAAATTAACATTATAAAAATTGAAGATAAGGAAACAGGAGATCTTGCTTTAAATATTGGAATGAATTGGTTAATGCCAATTGGAAATATGTATGATAAATGGAACAATGGTTTTGGTTTTAAAATGGGGCTTGATTTTTTTATAGCCAAATATTTTAGCTTAGGCATCACTTTTGCAGATATGGACCTTGATCCAAATTCATCAGGTTACAGTGTAGATACTACTGGTTGGGATGCAAATATCTTAAACTGGTCCCTAAATCCAAAGGTTTATTTTGTTCCAGGAAGACTTTATTTAACAGCATCAGGAGGCTGGTATGGAATTAGAAGAAATATTCCAACTTACGCTTCACTTGATTCGGCTGTTCAAGCCACCTTACAAGATGAGAATAATTTTGGATTTGAAGCAGGCCTTGGTGGTATAATCTGGAATTTTCTTATTCTTGAGCTTGGCTATCAAAATATTCTTGATGAAGGGCATGGAATCGCGATAAACTTATTATTCCATTTGTGAAAAGGATAAAACACAATATCCGAAAAGATTTAAATATCGGTTTCTTCTATAGACTTTAACTTCAAATCATTTATTTGTAAATTGGATAATTGTATTGATAATTGGATAATAATAGGATAATATTATTTTATTATTATCCTATTTGAGTAGATTATGCATTCTTTTAAACCTCAATTTTTATCAAAAATTCAAATTCCACCTCATATATCATGGTTAATTGGAACATGTATGGAATCAAGAGGAAAAGAAAAGTATTGGTTTAATTTGAAACCTGAAATGCTTAAAACTTTAACAGAACTCGCCATTATTCAAAGTACAGAATCATCAAATAGAATTGAGGGAATATTAACCGATTCTAGCCGACTTAAGCCACTTTTAAGTGGTGATGTTAAACCAAATAATCGGCCAGAGGAGGAAATATTAGGGTATAAAAAAGCACTTAAATGGATACATGAATCATTTGATCAGATTAAAATAAATTCCAGCTGCATTTTAAAATTACATGAAATTTGCCAGCAGGGAGAACTTTGTTCTGACGCTGGCAAATTTAAAGAAAAAGATAATGAAATTATTGAAATATTTGAAAATGGAGAAAGATATGTGAGATTTACTCCAATTGCAGCCTCTCTAACTTCGAAATATATTGAACAGTTGTGTTTAGCTTATCAGGATTTAATGGATAAAAAAGTATTACCCGAGTTATTGGTAATTTCCTCTTTTGTTTTTGACTTTTTGTGCATACATCCATTTCGAGATGGAAATGGAAGAGTATCGAGATTAATGAAACTACTCCTTCTTTACCAAAATGGATATAGAGTCGGTAAGTATATTAGTATAGAAAGGATAATTGAAGAAACTAAGATTAATTATTATGCAACATTAAAGGAATCTTCAAAAAACTGGCACGATGCAAAACATGATATTTGGGTTTGGCATAAATATTTTTTAGAAACTCTTAAAGAAGCTTATCGTGAATTTAACGATAGTTTGGAAAAAATTACACATATCCATAAAAACAAGTCAGAACTTATAAGGCAAGCAATTCTCAATGAACCTGGTGAATTTAGCCTAGCAAGAATATCAAACAAGGTCCCAAGTGTTAGTGCTGCTATGATAAAAAAAGTACTAATAATAATGAAAGAAGAAGGATTATTAGAATTAAAAGGATTGGGACGAGGTGCAAAGTGGAGAGTGAAACATTAATTCATTTGACAAAAATCCTTATAGCATTTAACTAATACTCCCGTGATAAAAAATCCCCATATAGTGTTAGGCGTCATGCTATAAGTGTTAATCTATATTTTTACTTATCACTTACCGCTTACCACTTACCACTTATTTAAGGAGTGATAGTGAAGAAAAACAAATATATCTTTGTTACAGGGGGCGTGGTTTCATCAATTGGCAAAGGTATTACAGCTGCTTCAATTGGTGCAATTTTAGAAGATCGCGGGCTCAAGGTAACCTTGCTGAAGATGGATCCATATATTAACGTTGATCCAGGGACTATGAATCCTTTTCAACACGGGGAAGTTTTTGTTACAGACGATGGCGCTGAAACAGACCTGGATATTGGGCATTATGAGAGATTTACTTCTGGTAAATATTCGCGAAAGAACAATATAACAACAGGCAAAATCTATCACTCAGTCATATCAAAGGAAAGACGAGGTGATTATCTTGGTGGAACCGTTCAGGTTGTTCCTCACATTACTGATGAGATCAAAAAAAATATAAGGGCAGTTGTAAATGGCAATGATGTTGCTATTATAGAGGTTGGTGGAACTGTTGGGGATATAGAATCCTTGCCTTTTCTCGAAGCAATCAGGCAAATGTCAGTTGAAGAGGGCAGAGAAAATGTAATGTATGTGCATTTGACCCTGGTTCCATATATAAAAACAGCTGGTGAGCTTAAAACCAAGCCAACTCAGCACAGTGTTAAAGCTTTAAGAGAAATTGGTATTATTCCTGAAATAATAATTTGTCGGACAAGTCATGATTTAACCAAAGAAATAAAAGACAAGATTGCTTTGTTTTGTAATGTCAAAACAGAGCATGTTATTACAGCCAGGGATGTGAAATCAGTTTATGAAATTCCCTTAGAGTTTCACAAGCAAGGCCTTGATGAAAAGATTGTTGAACATCTTAATATCTGGACCAGGACTCCTGATATGCAAGGGTGGCTTTCATATACGCAGAGATTTGATTCCCTGGAAACTAAGATCAAAATTGGAATTGTGGGTAAATACGTTGATTTAACAGATTCTTATAAGAGTCTACACGAAGCTCTTATTCACGCAGGGGTTTTTAATGATGTTTTAATTGAGCATGTTTATATTGATTCTGAAGAAATTGAAAATGGCAATAATGAAGCTTATAAAGCTGTGCATGGTATTTTAGTGCCAGGCGGTTTTGGTGATAGAGGAATAAAAGGAAAGATCGAAGCCATAAAATATGCAAGAGAAAATAATATTCCATTCTTTGGAATATGCTTAGGCATGCAGGTAGCTGCTATTGAATTTGCACAAAACGTTTGCAAGCTTGAAAAGGCTAATTCTGGGGAATTTGAAAAGAAGGTGAAAAATGAGATTATTCACTATTTGCCTGGGCAAAGTGATAACACTGAAAAAGGCGCTTCCATGAGACTTGGAGCTTATCCTTGTGTTTTGACAAAGTCTAGCCTTGCTTTTGAAGCTTATAAAAAGACTGAAATTTCTGAAAGGCATAGACATAGATATGAGTTTAATAATGAATTTCTAAATGCTTTTGAAGAAAATAATATGTGCTTTTCAGGAAAATCTCCTGATGCAAGCCTTGTGGAAATAATGGAGCTTCCTGGTCATGTGTGGTTCCTTGGTTGCCAGTTTCATCCTGAATTTAAATCCAAACCTTCCATGCCTCATCCATTGTTTAGAGATTTTATTAAAGCCTCAGTCCAAATTTCAAAAGCATAGCAATCTGAAAATATGGATAACCTAAGACATCTCCAAAGGCATATATAAACTGCAAGTCTGGAGCAACATAGATTGCTGAAATATTAAACGCAAATCCAAGGCTTGCTTTTAAAGAAGCTGCAATCTGAAAATCATCATCTGTCCATATGTTAAGAGGGCCAAGACCAAATCCGCCATTGAATTCAGCCCAGGAAGATAATGGAAAAAATCTTCTATAGGTAAGATGAATTGGAATATAATTTACAATAGCTGTATCTACTTCAGCAATAGTAATATTATTATCAAGAGAAATTGAGTTGTTTCCAAATCTGCCTCCAATATCCATGCCAAAGGTTAAACCCAGGCCAGTAGCGTTTCCAGGAATTACACTGATTCCAGAGTTTATGCCCAATAAAAAATATTTTTTTGTCCTGGATCTTTTACTTCCTTGTTTCCCTGTTCCCTTGTTCCCTTGTTCTCTTGCGCTCTTGCTGTCTTCTTCTGGTTCCTGAATTTTCGGTTCCTCCAGCTTTAAGCTATCCTCTGCCTCCCCTATAACCCTTAATTTAATATCCCCAAAGAGCATCATAGTTTGAATAGAAAAGTTTTTGTTTTTGGAACTTTTTATTAAGTTTGAATTTTTATGTAGTCTTATTATGACTTGCTTGTTATCTCGAATATTCATTGATTCAATGTCTGAGGCATTGAGAACTTCTAATGTAAAAATAATATTTTTTCTTTGATTTTCACACAGAATTTCTCTAATGGTACCTTCCATTATTAGAAAACGGCCTGTTAAATCTGCTGAACATTCTGAGTTTGGAATGGTGAAAATAAGAGAGTCATATTGGCTTTTGCCTTTTTTCCGATCATATTTAAAGCTAAAGTCTATAGGATTTGAAAACTCCAGTCTTGCTTCATCTGTTTTTCCCGATATTTCAAAGTAAACATCTTGCAAGACAGCTTTTGAAGCAGATGATTCAGGTGTATTCTCCTTTTTATTTATTGTATTGGCATTAAGGGTAGAGATATACAAAGGTGATATAATTAAAAATATTAAAAAAATTATTTTATTAAAGTAGCTTTTCAATATCTTCTAAGACCTTCATGAATTTTTTATAAGTATTATCTATACTTCCCGAATTATCAATAAGATAATCTGCAAGTTTAATTTTATCGGAAATTGGCATTTGTGAGTCTATGATTTTTTTTAATTCTCGTGCATTATATTTATCTCGTTTTTTGGTTCTAATAAGCTGAGTTTTTTCATCAACAAAAACAACAATAGTTTTATCCATTAATTTATTAAGTCCATTTTCAAAGAGCAGTGGAGCGTCAATTACAATTAGCTTTTCTTTTTTATCTTTATAAATTTCAATTTTAGTAATTATTTCAGATCTTATTGCAGGATGTAAAATGGCCTCTAGTTTTTTTCTTTGTGCTTGATCATTAAAAACAAGCCTGCGAAGTTTTTTTCTGTTAATTTGCCCATCATCAAAAAATATCTTTTTTCCAAAAGTTTCGCTTATGGCTTTATAGCAAGCACTACCTTTTTTTGTAATATCTTTAGCGATTTGGTCAGCATCAATTAAGGCGATATTATGCTTTTTAAAAAAACTTGAAATAAGACTTTTGCCTGTAGCAAAGGAGCCTGTGAGGCCTAATAGAATCACTAATTTTTTCATTTATCTTCTTGTTGTTGTCTTTTCATTAATTATTAATTGTTAATTATTACTTATTAATTATTTTTCTTAAAACGTCCACCTGTTATCAAATAATTAATAGTTAACAATTAATAATTATTAATTAATTAATTTTTATACATTAAGATTTTAAAAAGTTTTTTAGTACCATATAACACCCCAACAAATCCCCAGCATCAATACTCTCGTTTTCCGTATGGCACATGTCCGGATTACCTGGCCCAAAATTGATCGCCTCAATCCCATGCAGGGATAAAAGTCCTACATCAGTATATGCTTGCTTGGCTCCGATTTGTGCACCTGAGTTTAAAGTGAAATCAGCTAGAATAGAAGTATCAGCAATTTTTCCAGAAGGTACAAAGTCTTTTATTTCCAGGCTTGCATCATCAGGAATAAGCTTTTTAATTACTTCAATAGACATTTCTTTGGTTGTTCCCGGAGGAAATCTGTGATTAATATTTACATAACATTCCCCAGGAATCACATTATTTGCAGTGTAGGTATTGATCTGAGTTATTACTAAAACTTCTGTAAATTCCAGATTATTTATTTTATGTACTATGCTTTTAGTGTCTTTAATTTTATTTATAAAATCATATGCCTTGTATATCGCATTATTTGCCAAGAAAGGCCTTGCTGAATGGCCGGCTTTTCCAGAGATTTTTATATTGGCATGCAATGAGCCCTGACAACCAAGCTGGATTTCGCTTCCTGTTGGTTCGAGTAAAAAAGCCAGTGCAATTTTATTCCAAAAATCGTTTAGTTCATCACTTTCTTTTTGGTCATGCTCAATAATCTTTTTTAAACCGTTGCTCGTGAAGTCTCCTTCCTCCCCGGAATAAAAACAAAAAATAGGATTATAATTTAAGTCAGCAGGTAAAAGGTTTTCCAGCAAACAGAGCATAACAGCAAGCCCTGCCTTCATATCAACAGAGCCTCGTCCAAAAACACGAGCATTATCTTCTCTAATTTCAATATGACCTGGAACAGTATCCATATGCCCTGCTAATAAAATATTCTTTTTTTCCTTATCTAAATCCGCATGACAAATAATAGTATTTTCATAACGTCTGATGTTTTTATAGGAAGCCTGTTTCGCCAAAAGGGATTCAATATAATCAGCGATTTCTTTTTCCTTTCCGGTAACGGATTCTATTTTCAAAAGACTGAGTAATCGGTTTTTAAGTTTATTTAACATTCATCTTTCCTTCATCCTTGTAGGGGAGGGGTTTATCCCCTCCCTTTTTACGCGAGGGACAAGCCCTGCCCGTATTAAGGAGGGGACAAGCCCCTCCACTACAAACTTAGCACTTATTTCTGATTATTTATCCAAACATTCCGATTAGGATCCGCTAAAACCCTATTGTAATCAGATTGCCGCCTTTGTTCATAATCAAGATTATCTTTCAACTTTTCTATTCGCGAAGCAGTTGTCCATGAATCTGAGGTTCCACCTGCATATTCTTCCTGAAAAGATTCGTAATCATTCATTGGCAAAGAAGCATCAGGGAGTTCATCTTCATTTAACATTAACAAAAATGAGCCATAGCCAACAAAAAACTTTGCTTCTGGATCTGCAAATATGTTTGGAGCATATCCTCCCTCCTCAAGGCTTTTTCCCGCGTAAATATAAGCAATATCTCTTGATCCAGAACCATCTGTTGTGAACCATCTTAAAGGCTCTTGATTTTCAATATGAGTATTTGTTCTAAAGCCCAGGTTTTCACTGGGTGGATTATCTATTCCTTCCATGGACTGCAAAAGATAATAATCATAAAATCTGGATTCACAGGTTGTATATTCTTTCATAATGTCAGTTCTAATTCTAAGGTTTTTAGATGTAGCGAATTTCAGGACTCTTGAGAAATAAAGAGCAGCAAGGATAAACAGAGCAATAAAGAAAACGACAAAGGCGAATTCGATGATGGTTTGGGCACGGCGTTTAAGTGGTAAGTGGTAAGTGGTAAGTGGTAAGTGGTAAGTGGTAAGTCGTAAGTGGTAAGTCGTAAGTCGTAAGGGCTTTGCTAGTTTTTGGATGTTTTTGGTTTTATTCATTTATTCCTCTTTGTTAGCGTCCTGAATTTGATTTATAAGCTCCTTAGCTCAATCTTTAATTCAAATCAAAAAACCTTAACTTCATCAACAAATACTTACGACTTACCACTTACCACTTACCACTTACCACTTACGACTTACCACTTATTCTCAATGCCTAAACAACGCCTTATAAGCATTCTGCGCATTCACTCCTGACGAAGCCAAATGATTTACATATGCATCATTGCCAAATAATATCTCAGATAATCCAAAAAGTTCAAATGGATTTGCACTTGAATCTTTTCCATATAATCCTAATCCATATGGTCCTTCTCCACCAGCAAGAGGGATGAAGCGAACTCTGTATTTTGGATTTGGGTAAAAGAGGGCGTCAGGGGCGTAATCCGTTTCATCAGGGGGGCCTTCAGCATAATAGTCACCATGTAGATTATTAAGACTACTCCAATATTCATGATATCTCTTGTGATCATGATGCCAATTACGAATTACATCAACTGTTCTTTGAATGTATTCTTTTAAATAGGGGTCTCTAATGGGTGTATCGCTTGAATTTGTTACTTCATTCCAATCTCTATAAGGCGCAGCAGCTGCCCAGGCCTGCATAGCCGGGAAATCATGTCTTCCAAAGGCAGATGAAAAGTTCATATAATCAAATGGGGCTGGCTTTTCTTTTGTGCTTGGGTCAAAGACCGGATCATGGGCACTTTGAACAACGCCTACTAAAAAATAACCAGAAGAATTAGTTCTGTCAAAAATAAGTCGGCGGTTTACAGAGCCTATTTTTTCATCATAAGGCATTGCCATAAATGTTGGGTCAGGACTTGAGGATAATGTGCAAAAACAATTATATTCAGTTTGCCATCCCGCTTGTATTTCAGGGCAATAAAATGAAGGGATAATATTTTCAGATTCCTGGATAAATTTTAATGGATTTGCAATTGTTATAAGTTCATTTTCTACATCAACATTAGGTAAATTTGCTTCAATAGTTTTTTTAGCAGAAGTTATTGCGTTTTTATAAGCATTTAACATTAAATAATAGATTTTTTCATGTCTTTTTTCGGTTCTTGCCAAATAATCATCATAATATGCATCTATTGATTCACTTGCCCGTGATCCAACCCCAGGATGTGTACAAGGGGGACCAATTCCAGGGGCAGCATCACATTCTGACATTTCTAACATCATACCAGGATAACAGTTTTCTCTAGGACCATGTTCAGTCGGTATCTTAGAACAATTCGCCAAAGTTACTCCCTCCCGAAATTTCACGAAATCTATCATTATTTCCCTGTTTATCTCAGCCACAGAATCCTCATCAGGCGAATCATTCGACATATAATAAGCCATGATGGCCGCTGCATTATAGGCCGCCATATCTACAGCTGTTTGCAGGCGGATTTTATAGTTTGTTAAGCGAGACATATTTGCAACAAAGCTGAGTAGGACCATGAATAGCATGACTGAGAGGGCGAACATTATTAGGGCCTGGCCGTGGTTAGTATTCAGTATTCGGTATTTAGTATTTGGTTTAAGAGGGGTCCATTTTTTGAAGATATTTTTCATTATTATTGAAAATCTTTCTATTTTATTTTAGTTTTTTTATTAAATTTAAAATCATTTTATATTCATGTGTAACTTCTGTGATTATGTTATCATAAATTTTATTATTCATATATGCTAGTTTGTTTGCTATTTCTAATTGCGTTTCGAGTTCAGCCAATGAACCTAAAGAAATATATAAAAACTGTTTAAATTCTTTGTTGTGTTTTCTCGCGAAACCTTCTGCAATGTTAGATGGGATTGAAATTGCACATCTTCTTATTTGCTGATTTAAACAGTACTGTTCGTGCTTAGGAAAGCTTTTAGTAATTTTATAAACTAATTCTGTTAATTCAACTCCCTTTTGCCAAACAATTAATTCTCTAAAATTTTTAATCGTCATAAAACCTCAATATAGCTTTATTCACCAAAGCACATTAACAATAACACCCTCTATTCACCTACCGAATACTGAATACTAAATACTGAATACCAAATACCAACACCCCACTACCCCCCGCTATCGGGTATCAACAAAGGCTCCAGCCTATACGGTACATAAATCTCATGTTTATCAAACATCGATCCACCTAACATTGGGAAAATATTCCAGGTGTGTGGAAAGGTTAGTTTTAAAATTCCGAAGCGTCCTTTGTCTATTGCTTGATCAGGGGATTGGACTCCTAATGTGTAATTATCTTGGTTTTGTGACATTCCATATATATCAAGCAGCGCATCGTATTGGTAAAAGTTACTTTCTTGTGAAAAGACAGTCATATTTTGAGCTTTAGCGCTGTCTACGAAAACATCTATGGTTTGTTCATTTTCACTTGTAAATAAAAAAGAGTGAGATAACATATCTTTTGCCACTTTTTTATATTTCATTTCAGAGCCATTTTCTTCTTTTTCATTTCCATAAACTTGATATGATCTGGCTGCCATAAATGCTATGTATGTTCCAATGTGCTCTTCTACCAAGAAAAAGCAAAGCTTGATAAAAAAGAAAACTAGAAAAAACCAAAAGGGCAAGATGAGAGCAAACTCAATTAAAGTTTGTCCTTTTCGTTTAAGTCGTAAGTTGTATGTAGTATGTCGTAAATTAAATTTATTCATTTTATTCCAATATATATTGGCTTGTCATCCTGAACTTGTTTCAGGATCCCTTGGACGCAGTGGATTCTGAAACAAGTTCAGAATGACCACCAGTCTTTTATTTAAAAACTCTATATTATTATAGGAAATTAGGAAAGCAATTTCAAGAAATCTTAATTATTTTATTTTTATTCAGCCATAGTTCTAATGGTCATTGTCTCAGATTTTGAAACTTCGTCACACTCCATATCATTTCCTTGACCAGCTCTTGCATTTGTATATAGGCCAATAATTTCAGCTTTTGATTGAGAGTCAATTCCTTCTATTTTCATTTCTAGTAAGGTTGATGTTTCAATTGGATCTTGCCAGCCCATATAAGTGCCAGCTACTTGATTTTTTGTATTAGAAGTGCATTTCGTATCTCCAAACATGGTAAGCAAAGCATCGCTTATAGGAAAGTCTGTTGTAACGCAAGGTTCACATGTTATCTCTTGAATGCTAGCCTTATAAGTATAAACGCAGGCTTTTCCGACTGGTTTTAGAATTAATTTACCTTTTATGATTTTAAAATATCCAGTTTCCGTAAAGGGATCATCAAAATCAGGAATAACTGTTGTTAGATAGTATCTAGTTTGTTCATCAAATTTAATTGCTCCAGCAGCTTCTGACGAAACCATTGCAAATGATGCTCCAATTAATGCTTCTTGATCTGTTGTTTCAATATTTCCTTTTCCTGGGCCTGGGGTTACGCACATAACGGCATTAGCGGTTAATCCCCAAGAAATTAATGTTGTAGCAAGTGAAATTGTTAGGCCACCTAAGGTGTCAGCAAGACTGTCTAAACCACTTGAATCAAGACTCGCGTCATAACCAAGAGCTGATTCAAGATCTGGTATTGAATTTGGATCATTTGGATCTGAACCATATTCTTCTTCAATCCAATCATAAACTCCATCACCATCAGTGTCTGTTGTATCAATGCCATCTAACCCGCCAAATGGATCATTCGGATCAAATTCCCAGCCATCACCTGTGTCTGTTGCTCCACTATCTGATAAAGCTCTTGATCCGGCAGCTTGACCACTCATGCAAGAACTTAGTGGGTAGCTTAATAATGCTATTATTAAATATATTGAAAATATCTTTTTCATAATTTGCTCTTTTCCTTTATAATGTTTGTTTATTCATCTGTTGCATCGGCTTCAGCTGCTTCTAATTCATCACTTTTATCATTGCAGTCAACGGGGTTTGCTCTAAAATAATAATCACAGTGCTCCAATAATTCTCCATCATATGCCTGCTGAGCAATGGATTTGTAGCATAATGCAAATTTATAAACTGCACCAGTGCTTTGAGATTTTAATGCATCATATTCGGTTTTGCCATTTTGACTTTTAACTTCTTTACAGCCAGTGTATGATAATGCTGTGTAACTTTTAAAAATATTTTGCTGAGTTGAAAATGGTGTTAATATAAGGTCACAACCAGGAGCGCCACAACCATTATTAATATACCCAAATTCATATGAGTAACCATAGTCAGCATATGTTCCTATTACATATTCATACTTGCTACCTTCAACATTTATGATATTCAGGTAAGTAGGATTATCTGCAGCTAAAGGCATCATTGTTTCTGCTTCATAGTTTGCATCTAAAGTTGTTGCAAAAGTTGAAATGTTAGAAAATACATCGTCATCAAATTTATAAAAAGTATACTCATCAGGAGTTACTGACTCTGTTGTTGGTGTTGATTTTCCTCTATTGCTTGTTGATGAAGAGCTTGTATCTGGATTTGTTCTCATTTGATTCAGAAGTTCTGCAAGCTCATCTCTATCTATTTTATCATTTTGATAATTATAACCAGATGGCATTGTGCCCCCTTGTGGATTGCTTGTCTTTCCTGCTTCAGCAAAAGCTGTTAGAATCTGAGTTAAAGCATCACCTGTTATTTGAAGAATTGATATTAAAAGTTCTGAATTAAATCCACTGCCAGCGGCAGCTTGATTTAAAAGATCATTAAATCCACCACCAAGACCCATTGCCTCACAATATGCATCAGCATATTCAGAACCAGTTTGCATTGCATTTAGGCAAAACTCTTCTTGAGTCATATCTCCATCATTTGGATCTGTTCCCATTTCTAGTTCTACTAGATCTGGAAAACCGTCTCCATCTGAATCTATGCAGTATGGATCTGTGGCTGTTGGTGATACTTCTACACATTGACCCCATTTGTCTAATAAGTTATCAAGTGGATTTTGAAATTCTGAAGCATTTCTGGCTGCGCTTGGTCCGCAAGCAATTGTTGATATTGCTATGAGCAATGCTAAGGCAATAAATAGTTTAATATTTTTCATTACTTAACTCCCCAAAGTGTTTTTATTTCATAATATTTAACGTTTTTTACGCTCTAATTAGGTTATTTTTCAAGATCTGTGCCAAGTGGGGAAGTGGTAAGTGGTAAGTGGTAAGTGGTAAGTGGTAAGTGCTAGGTGGTAAGTTTGTTTTTTAGTGATTTCATGGGCTTATTGGAGGGTTAATGGATTTTGATTATTGAAAACAAATTCTAAACTTAATCCTAATCCTAATCCTAATTCTGATTGTATATCCAAAAACCACCATTTTTTTAATTTTTTGCTGAAATTTAGGCATGTTTTTAGAAAGTTCTGGGTTCATCGATGTCATTATAACTAACTCCAGTACTTTTATATCCAGTGTTCGAGTACGTTAGGCTTATTGGGGTTTTAGTTGGAGAGTCTATTCCTTCTAACTTGAATTGATCGATTTTTGAGGATTCAATTGGATCAGCCCAGCCCAGTTGAGGTGTGTTATGCTTTGTTGCCATTGCTGTTCCGTCATTAGGTTTTGTGCATTCATTTTTGCAGACTGGTACACCATCAACTACTAAATCACTATAGGGAATACTTCCGGTTCCAATACAAAACAGATTGCATGAACCTTCATTTTGCACTTCCTGAATACTAGCACTATAAGTATAAACACATTCCTTTCCCATTGGTTTTAAAATAAGATGACCTTTGGATATTGTAAAATTTCCTGCATCTATATAATCACCCTGAGCCCCAGCTGTTGTCATTGTGTACAGGCCGCCTGCTAGGGTCAAGCTTCCAGCGCCACCTGAAATTGAAAGTGTTGCTCCTTGAAGGGCTTCCAGGTCTGATGCTTTTATGTTACCTTTGCCAGATGGCTTGATACACATTTTCGCATTTGCTGTTAAACCCCAGGAAATCAAGGTTGAAGCTATGGTGACAGTCAGGCCTCCAAGGGTGCTAGCCAGGTTTTCCATGCCGGAAGCATCAAGACTTTCGTCATAACCAAGGGCTGCTTCTAAATCCGGGATTGAATCTGGATCATTTGGATCTGAGCCATATTCTTCTTCAATCCAGTCAGGCACCCCATCACCATCTGTGTCTGTTGTGTCATAATCCTCAAGACCAGCAAAAGGATCACCTGGATCAATATCCCAGCCGGCGCCAGGATCTGTTATGCCACCAGTGTCAGAAAGATTTCTGGAAGCGGATGTTCCACCTGTCATGCAAGAGGTGAATGGGTAGCTTAAAAACGCGATTAATAAGTATATTGAAAATATTTTTTTCATAAATTGCTCTTTCTAAATAATAATATTGGTTCATTCATTGATTAACTGCTTGAACTTTCAGTGTTACAATCAACCAATGTTTTTCTCAAATAGACCTCACATTCGTTATCATCTGAATCTATATAACCTGTGTCTTCGCCTGTAATCGGATCATAACAAAGGTAAAATAGACCAATTGCTCCAGGCGTATTTTTCTTTATATCATCATATGTTTTATCACCGTTATCAACAATTTTACAACTTGAATAAGAATGAATTGTCATTGCGTTAAAATAATTTTGCGAAGTGGCGTATGGTGTAAAAATTAATCCACAACCAATATTTCCACAAGCGTCTGTTATAGACCCAAAATCATAACTTAGGCCTTCTGTTGGAGAATAATTTGATGCGATTACATATTCATATTTTGATTCTGTGCTAACAATATTTATGTATGATGTAGAAGATGTAGGTTCAGCAAATTGCCATTGAGAAGCGTTCTGGCTTCTAACTTCATTTTTGGTCCAAGTTCTTCTAGGTGCTTTTCCTATATAATAATATGAGTATTCATTATGTGATCTAGAAATCGTTGAAGGTGATGCTTGTCCAAGATTACTTGGTTGTTCATCCATTGTTGATAGTAATTCCTCAAGTAATTCATTTGTTTTATCTGTTTTTTCACTATCTCTTGTGTTATATCCAGTTGGAGCTGATCCCATATACGGATTACTCGTCTTTCCCGCTTCAGCAAAAGCTGTCAAAATCTGAGTCAGAGCATCTCCTGTTAATTGCAAAATCGAAATCAGAAGTTCTGCATTAAATCCATCACCAGCTGCTGCCTGATCAAGCATATCACCAAAACCATTGCCCAGGCCCATGGCTTCACAGAACTGTTCAGCGTACTCTGATCCGGTTTGCATTGCATTTAAGCAAAATTCTTCCTGGGTCATATCACCATCATCTGGATCAGTTCCCATTTCCAGTTCCACTAGATCTGGAATACCATCTCCATCTGAATCAATACAATATGGATCTGTGGCTGTTGGGGAAACTTCTGTGCATTGCCCCCATTTGTCGAATAATTCATCTAATGGATTTTTAAATTCTGATGCATTTCTGGCAGCAGTTGGTCCGCAACCAATTGTTGATAATAGATAGAGCCATGATAAGGCGACTAAAAAACTAATATTTTTCATTGCTTAACTCCCATTTTGGTGTTTTTATACAATAATACAGTTTTTATATACGCCTTACTGAGTTCTATTTCAAGATGTGTGCCAAGAGAATAAGTTGTAAGCTGTAAGCTGTCAGCTGTAAGCTTGTTTCTTGTTATTTCGGGAGCTTATATGGAGATTTCTTGGATTTTTTTATTCTAACCTTGATCCTAATCCTAATTATAATCCATAATCTTCAGCGATTTTGTTAAGGAAACAGGGGTTTTTTGCTGAATTTTAGGCATGGGAGTTGTGTTTGGTATTTGGTTTACTGGTATTTTTGTGGATTTGGTTTGTTTTGGATTTTGAATTTTGGATTATTAGAGGTGGGTTTCTGTTGTTAAATTGGTTTTAAGAGGGTTTTAGGGCTGTTATGGTATTAATATTATTGACTTTTAGTGACTGTCGTATGGTTTTTAAAATTCAAAATTCAAAATTCAACTTATATTTTCGGTGTTGAAATCTCTCTTAATTCAAGAATACTTGTCTGATCTTCTACTAATGATTCAGCGCTTACTTCAGTTGAATCATCTCTTATTTCATCACATTCTTGATCTGTTGCTCCAGCTTTATCATTTATATAGGTTAATTCATATAAATTTCCATCAATTGCCGAAACTCCTGTTAATTCAATGCCTTGAATTGAGCCATTGCTAATTGGTTCTTCCCAGCCCACATAAAGACCAGGTTTTTTATTATCCAGATCTTGAGTACAAGCCCAGTCACCAAAAACTTCCGCGAATACTTCAACAACGCCTGTATCTGTAAACTCACAAGGTTTGCATGGGATTTCAGCCACATCTACTGCGAATGTATTAACACAAGTTGTAAAACCCATTGGTTTCATGATAATTATACCAGCTTGTACAGAATAATGACCTACTTGTATATTACTATCACCAGTTCCCTTTGTTAGCATGTAATAAAGGTTTCCAGAAAATTTCAATTTTCCTGTTGTTGGTGTTTCTGTTGCTGTATCAATATCCAAAGAGTTTATTGTAAAGCTTGATTGTTTTAAAGCCTTTTGATCTGTTGTTACTAAGTTTCCTTTAATTTTTGTAGGGCGTGGAGTTATGCAAGTTTTAATATTTTTTGGTAGTCCCCAGGCTGTTAGTACAGAGGCCATTGAAGTTGATAACGCTCCACCAAGATAATCTGTTAAATTAGACATTCCTGAAGAATCAAGACTCGCATCATAGGCCAGTGCACCTGCTACATCTGGAACATCTGTTGGATCATTTGGATCTGTGCCCATTTGTTCTTCAATCCAGTCATATACTCCATCACCATCACTATCAGTATCATCATAATCTTCAAGCCCACCAAATGGATCATCTTCATCCCAATCCCATTCTTCATCACTTCCAGCTGCATCACCAATAACCTGGTTAGCAGAGGTTCCTCCTGAGGTCATGCATGATGACAATATAAAGGATATTAATAATAATGTTGTTATTAGCTTTTTCATTTTCCACCTTTGTACGTTTTATTATCTAACTTACTTATTTCTTTCATTGAAAATTGATTATTAATTGTTGATTATTGAAAATTTTATGTTTTCATAATCAGTTTTCAATTTTATTTGCTTTTAATCCTAGTCTTGGTCACCAGTCACCAGAGCACCAGTTGCCAGGATGATTTTTATTTTTTTACTCATCACTTTTATCATTGCAATCAACTGGATTAAGTCTAAAGAAATAATCACAATTTTCATCATCGCTTAGGTCTGTTGTATAGGTTCCATTTTCACCTACAGCATCACTTGAAATTGATTCATAGCATAGTGCGAATTTGTATACTGCTCCTGTTGTATCTTTTTTTAATGAATCTTTATCACCACTTTCTTTGCAACCTGTGTATCCAATTGCTTGATAGTTTAGTGTTATATTTTGTGTTGTTGAATCAGGAACAAACATTATAGCACAACCACTTCCACCACAAGGGCCAAGTACTTCACCGTATTGATAGGCATATCCTGTATCTCCATAAGTTCCAAGTACATATTCATAGTCGCCATTGCCAATGTAGTTTATATTAATGAATGTAGGAGCTTCTAAGGCGCTGTCAATAATATCAGACTGTTCATACATATCTGGTGTTAGCCATTTAAAATATTCCCAAGGACTACCTCGTGTTTTTACAATATGATTATCTTCGTCAAGTGCATAGAAAGTGTGCGAAGTAATTTGAGTTGTTGAAGTGCTTGGTTCTGATCTTCCGCTATTACTACTTGAAGTGCTTCTGCCAGTGTCAGTTCTTAATGCTTCTAAAAACTCATCAAGAGCCTCAGAAATTTCACCATCTAATTGACAGTATCCTGCTGGCATTGTAGCAGCTTGAGCATCCGCTGTCTTCCCTCTCTCAATCAAAGCCACAATGATCGCCTCAATTGCTCCTGTTGACATTTCTAGTATTTGAAACAGCATTTCTGCATTGTATCCATCAGCTGCATAAGTTTCAGCAAGGTCTGCAAAACTTCCAACACCAATTGCCTGGCAATATTGGTCAGCATATTCTGAGCCTGTCATCATTGCATTATAGCAAAATTCTTCACTGGTCATATCACCATCATCTGGATCTGTGCCCATTTCAATTTCTACCATATCTGGAATACCATCTCCATCTGAATCAATGCAATATGGATCTGAGGCTGTGGCTGATACTTCTTCGCATTGACCCCATTTTTCGATAAGATCATCTAAAGGGTTGTTGAATTCAGCTGCATTTCTGGCAGAACTTGGTCCACAAGAGTAAATTAAGCTTGATATGATTGCTAAGCTTATGATTATTTGTAGTTTTTTCATTTCCTCACTCCTATTTTTAAACTTTTTGTCTTGTTTTTATACCTTTATATAGAAGCAAATTGTGTGCCATTTCGCCAGTGACTGGGAAACTGAGTGAAAACAGGGGGTTATGTTTTTGGTTGTCGGAATTTTATGTTAAAGTGTCTTGGATTGAGTCTTTTGGAATAATAGTGTAAACTTGGATAATGTGTAAGGGGACAAGTCGGTTTTGGCATTAATGTAAAAAATACAGAATAATTACTATGGAAATTGCGATTTTAACATAAAAACCGTAGTTTGCCCGACTTAATGGCCTGAAAATAAAGAACTAATAACATTTTTAATATCTGGCATGAAGATTGCTTTATATTTAGGGGAATATAAAAAAATGTTTATTTCTAAAAGAGGGTAGGGTTTAAAATGACTAATAGGTTTATAATAATTATAATAAGTATTCTTTTATTTGTTCCCCTTTATGCAAGTCCTGATCTGGAAGTAACTTTTAATCTTCCTGAATTCGAAATAATTCAAAACAGTCCTGAGTTGACTAAAATCTGTGGCTACAAGAAAAATTTAGCAAGATTCCTTGGTGTTGCAGAATATCAGATAGAATCTGAAGAACAAATCATACAAATTAAGAATAAAGAAGTTAGGTGGTTAAAAGCAGGTTTTGAAGTTATAGTTAAATGTTCTGACGAAAGTCAAAAACTTGAAGTTTTACAAAAACTTCATATCGCTGGGATATTAAAACAGAGTTCATTGGATGATGATACAGGCGAAACTGCTGTTGTCTTTTCTTTTCCTGAGTTTGAGACAGAAGCATTAGAGGGTGAGTTTGAATATTCAGCAGGTAAAAAAAGTGGACTTTCGCCTTCACCTGGCATGTTTGAAATTGGCTTGAGGACAGATGATGTAATGCCTGTTATTTATGGAAATGAAGAAGGTCTTGTAGAAGGAGCTAAATGTGCAGCCCATGTTATTGGTACATTATCTGCTTTTTTTAATGTAAGCTTTCCCCATGGAGATGCCTGGCAATTAAATAGAAGGGCCGCCAATAGAGAATTGCTTATTCCAGGATATGAAACTCAGTGGGCAAGTGAAGCCAGAAGAAATAAGACAGTTTGGACCAAAACAAAAATATTTTCTTCAAATGCCTCAAATCTCATAAATGATTACAAAAATTTTATTAATTTTGCAAAAACAAATGAAGCCGTATATGGAACAGTATCATACTTGTTTAGTGGAACAGGAGCAGCTGGAAAAATAATTGCTTCTTATGCAAGCCAAGAAACAAAAAAAATAACAGCATCTTCAAGTCATATTTCAATTAACAGAGGTGTTCAAACAAAAGAATTTATAGCAAGCGAAAATGGAAATTTTAAAAAATTACTCGCTAAAACTTATGATGTTTCTGGTGGATTGTCCTTTTCCAATAATATTTGGAACATGAATAATCAAATTATTCAAGGAATGAATCCAGAAGTTTTCAGGAATGAAACATGGGAAGAAATCTCGATAAGCAAAAGAATTAATAGCGGTGAGAAATTTAGATTTACGGATGTTATAATTACTCATGAAATTATTGGAGCTGAAAGAACAACACCCCTTTCCTTAATGATTGGTTCAAGATTGTTCGCTCCAGTTGAAATTTTTACATTAAATCATAAAAAAGTGAAAACAGGAATTAGTGCTGTTTTAAGAGGAGAAGCTACAAGTATAATTCCTCCTCAAATAGCTGGATTTTTTCCGATGGGGGCTGCTCAAAATGCAATGGATGCTTACAAAAATCAATATCCTGAAAGATATGCGACAGAAGGAAAAATAGAAGCAGAATGGAAATATTTAATGCTTGCATGTTTTTATGCAGGTATAAATCCAGAAAGAATGATCGGTGGGCCAAAGCAAATGCTGCCAAAAATTAATGATATTGATGCCTTTATTTCCTATGTTCATACGTTTGATATAAATACGCCAAACTATAAAGAAAAAGGAATATTAAGGTTAATGAAGCTTGCAATACAAAGAATGTATAAGTCCGAAGATGGCTGGTATGCCCAAGTTATTCCATCTGGATATTCAATGAGCCAGTGGGTTAATGATGTTTGTCCACTAAAAATGGGAAGTTTTTGGACATATGCTCAAGCAAAGTCAATAGCTGCTACTTTGGACTTGCTTGATCCAAACATTGATCTATCAATCAAAAAGTGGGGATCAGAGCAGGCCTTATCAGAAGTTGCCTTTGTGGCAAGAAAAGAACATATTGAAAAAGTTTGTAATGCTGCCTATGAGCAAATAGCGCTCCAAGAAAGAGTTTATGAAGACAAGGAAATTACAGCCAGCAGAGAACATAGAAGCATGGATGGTCCTTTGATTCAGGATATTCATACTGGAGCTTTACCTGCAGAAGTAAATGAAGCTATTGAAATTCAAACTTTTGGAGATGAAGAAGATAGAGAATACTTAGAGCAGCTTTTTGGGAGAGAACAACTTGGAAAATCTGAAACAGAAGCGAATCCTTTATCAAGGGCTAATGCACAAGGTTTAGCAACGGGTTTTGAACTTGCAGCTCAAGGAGAAAATGCAAGGCAAAGAATGGAAGGGACTGTTATGATGAGGGAAGCAGCTGTTGATATTACTCATGATGCTTCTTTAGTAGTTGCTAAAAAAGTTAGAAGTGAATCAGGGCAAGAAGGCATGCTTTCATCAGCTAGAGATCTGGCTGCTGGCGGCGTTGAAACAGCTGGTGATGTAGCAGCCAGAGGTGTTCATTATGCAGGGAATTTAGCTGTTTTAGGCAATGAATATATTCACAGTCCAGAAAGCATCTCAACTATTGTTGCTCAAGGGATTGTTTCGCCAACCATAAAATCAGGATCAAAGACTGTTAGTGATGCTAATTTAGAAATGGCAAGAAGGTATAGGGAAAAAGCTCAAGAATTAATGAAAGCAGATAGTTCAATTGCACATGCAAAAGCAAAAGCCTATTTAACCGCTGCTGAGTCTTTTGAGTCTGTATCTGACTATGTGGAAGAAAAAGCGAGTGTTTTAGAACAGGGCATTAATGAAGGTATTGAACGGCTTAAAAACTTTTACATGGAAAATGAATATTTTGGACCTCAGGTGGCACAGCAATTTGCCAGAGAATCTTTTGATATCGCTGACAGGGCTACCAAAGAAAATGAACACATTGAAAGATCTTTAAAAGCTGGATCAACAGGTGCTTTTGAAGTGTCTGTTGATTTTACTCAAAGCCGCCATAATCTTTCCAGACAAGAAGCTCTTATGAATCTTCAGGATCCATCTTTCGCTGCAAAAATTGCGCTTGAAATGAGAGATGCTAATAGAGATGTTTACAATGGTCTTGCTCAAAAATATGGTTTTAATGTAAATAAAGAAGATCTTTTTATTGCTCTTTGTGACGCTCATAATGGAGGGGCCGCAGTACCTGTTGCAATGGCTGTTCAACTTACACTTTATCAAATTGCAAAATCTCTAAACCTTGACTTGCCCGCAAATTATAGAATAGATGGGAAATTTGGTGCTACAACTTTTAATGTTGCATTGATGATTATTAATAATATATGGGGGCAAAATGGTGACTATACGGTTGCTATTCCTGATGCTTCAGCCTTTGGTAGACAATCTAAAGTTTTAGGTATTTTTAATACTGATGCCTTTGCTATGATCCGTGAATATTATAATGAAACTTTTGATGAAGACGTTCCTTTGTTAATTTCAAAAGATAGATTACATGATATTGCTCAAAAAGAAACATCAGAAAAACGAAAAGTTCTAGTTCAGCGCTATGGTTATAATATTTCCATGGTAGCAGCTTTAGACACAAGATCAAATATCCCTCCAAGGGCTTAGCTGATAATACTATTTTTCAGTATTATTATTCCTTTCTGCGTTTTTATATAACTAAGTTGCATCCAGATTTTTAAAAACAAATTATTATCAAATTTGTTTTGAATTTTTTGACCTTCTTTTGTGTAGGCAAAAAAACCTTTGCCCGATAGAAGTAAGTTTAATATTTCTACTGAAGTTTTTGACCTTAAATCTTTATTTTCTAATAAGTTCAATGCCTTTTGAATTGAAATCTCTTTTTGGTCAGTTTCTAGACTCTTAATGAAATTAATTATTCTTGTTATAATAAAAAGAGTATATATGTCCTCTCTTTTAAATAGATCTGTTTCAATCGCCATTGTAGTTAAGCGCGATTTATAGACATCAGATAGTGACGATTTTTCAATTCCCCCTGATAGATGTGATCCAGGGGTTTGATAGTACATAGATGAACCTATTAAAACTGGATTTTGGCTTTGATAAATTAAAGTATCAATCATTGTTTCAAGGCTTTCATTTGGCAAACCAAGAATTTGATAAGAAACTGTTTTAAGCCCAAGTAAAAAAGCTTCTTTAACTACAGATTCATATTTTTTTAAGTCCAATGATCTTTTTGTTTTGTCTTGTGTTGATAGATCACATGATACTAAAGATATATTTAAATGTGTGAAACCAGCTTCTTTCATCAAACCTAAAATTTCTTTATCAAGAAGTTGATAAGAAATTCCATTCATTGCTAGAAGTTGAATGTCTTTTCTTGTGAAGGTACTAATAATTAATTTGCATAGCTTTGAAAATTCTGTTTTGTGAAAACTTAGATTGTCATCTTCAAAATCAAAAACTCTTATGCCAGTTTCATATCTTAAAAGCATTTCCTCTATAATGGACTCATTATTCCTTCGTCTATAATTTTTTCCAAATACTTTGTTAATCGAGCAAAACGAACATTTAAAAGGGCAGCCTCTGGAGGTGATAATAAAGCTAAGTGGTTTGCCATCATAAAGGTAATTTTGTGGGTTTAGGTCATTAAAATCAGGAATAGCTAATTTGTTAATATCATAATTTTCTTGTAGCTTATTATAAATTATTTTATCCTCTTGTTTAAAAACAAGACTAGGAACCTGAGCGATATCTCTATTTTCTGTGAGTGCCTTTATTAGTTCAACTATTGGCCTTTCTCCTTCACCAATTATAATAAAATCGATGTTTTTATTTTCAAGCATCATTTCAGGCATACTTGAGGCATGGGATCCACCTAAGACAATCGGAACATTTAATTTTGATTTTATTACTTCAGCACATTTTAAAACTTCCTTATAATAGGGAGAAAAGGAAGATGATATTGCAACTAAGTCTGGCTTTTCACTTTCAATGTCAGTAGCAATAAATTCAAAGCTCGCACCAAAATGATAGTACTGATAGAAGCTAGAAAAATGCGATTTGTCAGGGTACTTGTAATAATCCTTTAAATAAGAAAGTTCTTTTGGATAGGAAATGGTTTGTCTTTTAAATCCAGCGTGATAATCCTTAATTTTAACCTCTACCTCAGAATGAAATTTATTAATGCTTGCTTTTAAATATGCAAGACCTAATGGTTGCAGTCTTATCTTGGTATCATAAAAATCCTGAATTGGAGGCTGAATTAAAATTATTTTCATGGTGTCATTACAATTATTCTAAGAAAGAAGGCAAATAAAAAAACAATATTGGAAACTCTTTTAAGGGTAAGCTCTATTTAGATGATTATACAAATGGTAATTATCCTAATATTGCTGAAATATCCTTTCATAAATCAATGCATGTTTGGTTTTATAAAAACTCTGATAGTGCAGCACCCTGTCCTGGCAATAATGGACATTTACAGGGAGGGTGCCCAGCAGCAGCTTTTGATGAAGGTTTTTCATCTATAATGGGTTCAATTCTAGTTAAAGAAATTTTAGGATATGGGATCCTTTTGAGCTAATTGAACCATATGAATATTGCTCCTTTTCTGCTGAGATTTCAAAGGGTGATTCAAAGTTAGGTGGTTATGAAAAAAAAGCTGGGGGAAAATTGTCTCAATATTAAGGGTTCCTTTATCTAAATTTGTAATAAGCTCTTGACATTATAGGAAATGACAATTATTTGTTCTGGCACTTTTCTTGCAGCTTATGCAAAAGTTTGCATTTAAAATAGGATTTAAATATATTATGAAACAACTATTGTGCTTAACCCTTTTTCTTTATCATATCATTTCACTTATTGTATTTGCAGAAGATTCAATGGATTCAACAACGCTTGATCCTGAAGATGATAGTGTTTTACAAAACTCAAATCCCTCCTCTGATAAGGGATTGATAATATCAGGCAATGATGAAATTGTAAGTTTATCAAATGAAAATTATGATTCAATTCAAATACTAGGATTATTGATTAACGAAGCATTGGAATACCCAGAGCGAATTCACAAAATTTACAATGACTATATTGACCCAAGCACTAGAAAAAAGAATTTTATAAAGGGTGATGAAATTAAGGTTTTGGGAGAAATAGCACTGCAAACAAATTATGGTCCACTTAGAAATAATGTTTTAGTATATCTTGCACGGTTTGTGTTGGCTGGTGCTCATACAACTGGGGGATTAAATTTTGATCCAATGATAAGAGTGTCTTTTGAGGAGTCTTCATATGAAGCAATACAATATATGGCCTGGATTGTTGATAAAAATCCTGAAACCCTTGTTACTGCATGTCACGTTATAGATAGGGCACTGGGGCAGGTGAAACAGGACCGAGCAATTTATGAGTGGTTTCTTAATGTGCTTTTGCTTGAATCTTCCAATCTATTTATTAAAAGTCAATTAAGGTTGTTAACCAGAGAGATTTTCCAAATTACAGAAACTTTGGCAGTAGATTCAATTTTAGAAATTAATTCAATTGAAGCTGTGTATGGTATAGAAAGTAATCCTTTGCTTGCTATAGAAGGCAATGTTCCAAACACGAGATGTACATTGCTTTTTTAGGAACTGCTGGAAGAGGAAATCTGTTTTGTAATTTCCTGTTGCTCAGCTTCATTTTTAGAGTGATCAAAGTCTTTTTGCTTGTTTACAGCTTCTGCTTCAAGTGTTTTTATTATACTTAATATATTTTGAATAGTTGATATATTCCTGCTTTCTATAACTTCCCGATTATTAACTTGAGGCTCAGCTGAAAAAAGTTGAGTAATTATAAACAAGTTAATGAAAACTATAAAAATTAATATCAAGTTTACTTTTTTTATTATTTTCAATTTAAAGCCTTTAAGAAATTTATTTAATTGATTTTTATTCTTAATATTGGCAAATTGCAAACTCAATTTTAAACAACTAAACGCCAAGGAGGGGCAAATGAAAAAATCTTTTCTATTTCTATCAATCTTATTATTTCCTGTTTATCTATTAGCAAGCGAAGGTCACGCTGATAAAGAATTTATCAAAGGTGCAGGTTTTGACCTTGTACATGTAAATCATGTTCTGGTTGGAACATACAATCTTATTCCTGTTTGGGCAGAAAAAGAATGTGGAAGTCATATTAAAGGCCAATATAAAACAGGTGAAGAAATAAAAGAATTTGGAGTGATCGCCGAAGAAGGAAAACCAATTACCGGGTATTTTGAGGGTTATGCAATTTCTTTTTCGGGTCTGGATCCTGATAATAAGATTATAACTTTAAATATTAATGATGATCTTACTAATGAAAGTTTCAGCGCAGATTTTCAAATCCGTTTTGAGTTTGAGGACTTCGCTGACGGACATATGAAAAATATTACTTTCTATTTAAATAACGGCAAAGAGGATCTTTCTGTAAAACTGGAAGGTGAATGCTGTTATGGGTCTGCAATATTTTATTCTATTTTATTTTTTGGTTTAAGTATCTTGGGCTAGATTTAACTTGCGGCTTTAAAAAATTCATCAATCCGCTTATACTTTATTTAAATTTAATAAAAGAAATATTATCTTTCCGCTTAATCAATAACTTCTGCTAGACTCGCCGCAGTCGCGATTACAGATTTTGTACAGTTTGTAAAGAACTCCGGATTGTTAAGACTCTTGCCCATTATATCATTCGCAGAGTGAATGAACGGAGAATCGTCTTTTGAGTCTTCAAAAAACCAAAGTGCTTTATATCCATATTTTGAAAAAGAAGCATGATCGCTTGAGGCAAACATTGGAGAACTTCCGGTGATTGATGAAAAACCACCAATATATGTTTTTGTTGCAAAATGCGCTAGTTCTAATAGGTCTTGAGCATTTCTTCCTGGAATAAGGTCAATATCAGGAACATCATTTTCAGCTAAATAGCCTATCATATCTATGTTTATCATGGCAATTATTTCATCGCCTCTTTCCCTTGCCTCTTGAGCATAGTTTTTTGATCCAATTAGACCAAGCTCCTCACTTGCAAAGGCTATAAATACAATAGAATATTTGAAAGTATAATTTGAAAAAATTCTGGCTGCTTCTAGGACCGCAGCAGTCCCTGAGGCATTATCGTCGGCCCCAGGAGCTACAGTTGAATAATAAGAAGAAAGAGAATCATAATGAGCCCCAATTATAACCATCTTTTCCGGTTCCTCATTCCCTGGTAAAACCGCAACAACATTGTCGGCATTTTTATCAAAATCATGAAAGCCAACTCTTTTTAAGCCATATTCTTTAAATTGATTATAAATATATTTTGATGCTTCAATGCCTTGAGGACTCGTTGATTTTCTTGTTCCAAAATCAACAAGTGTTGTGGCAATTGAAAGCAATTTTTTTTTATCAACTGAATCCGTCATCGCTTTAATATCATTATTGTATTTAAAAGCTGAAGATTCAATTGCTTGAGCTTGATGCAGAGAACTTATAGGTTCTAAGAATAATTTAGAAATTTCAAAACCTGATTGTGCTATAATGATTGCATATTTATGACTTGTTTTGAGTAAGACTGTGCCATAATCATAAAAAATAATTTTACCAATTTCTTCTAAAAGCTCTAGGTCATCTTCTTGGTATTGATAGATAAAAAAGTATTCATTTTTTAATGGTTCAGTATCAATAATTTCATAATTAATCTCATTATATTCAAGATCTTTTATGTGTTCATTATTTGCAAGAGCCAGAACATAATCTTTTCGATCCTCAATTATATCATATGAAAAAACTAAGTCTGCATACGAGTATTCAGATGTATCAATTGCAACTAAATAATCCTGTGCATTAATTATTGATAAGTGTGTGCATAAAAAGTAAAAAAAAATTAAAAGAATAAGAAAGACTTGTTTCATGGATTCCCCCTCCAATGACGTTAAAATATATTTTTTTATACTTAATAATTTTAGAAGGAATGTAAATAAAAATTATTGAATTATAATTTATATAAGACTTTTCCCAAGAATAGTGAGATAATCTTTCAATTAGCTTCAACCCTAAAATAAGCTTGCATATCAATTGATTCGTTTCTGTGAGTTATCCAGCCTGAACCTGTGTTATATTGCATATATCCGTCTAAGAAAAGATAATCGCCATCCATGCCGTAATGATCGCCTTCTTGCATTCCATAGGTTTCAAAGTGGCCGGCTGTTGAGCTTAATTCAAGGTTATAAGTTTGGGCAAGTTCGAGGTCATGTGTATTTGTGAAATTATATGTTACATATCTCATTGAGCTATTAATATCAGCTGCGGAGATTTCCCCTTCTTCAATTAAACTGCCATCATTATTTTCAAGGCGAACAGTTAGGCTTCCATTGTCATTGATTTTTCTTATTCGAACAGAAGTGGAGTGTGCAATCTTTGTTGAATCGCTTACAGTAAAGTGCTGTCTGACTTTATTATCTCCAGATATTGTTCTAACAGCACTGTTAGATAGAAATTCAATATAACACTGTCCTTGGTTTGCGCCATCAGTGTAGAAAAGTGAAAAAATTGGAGATGATCTTTCATTAACTTCCCATGGCCAGTTTCCAGCACGTTTATAAATAACACCAAGCTCATCGTCTGTAAAAGCAATTTGTCTTGGACTGTGAATATCTACAGAATAGGTCATATCAATTGAAACATAATTATTAACAGGGTCATTGTGAGGATTAGTAAAAACAAGGTGATAAAGTTGGCCCTCATTAATTGTAACTTGCGAATCAAAATAAAAATCTCTGAAAAATGAAATTAAAGGATCAGTTATTAAAGACGATGCTAAGGTGACACCATCAGGCAGATGATCAGCTGAGCCGTCATCTGCCTGAAGTTCCATTAATATGTGTCCCCCGTCGCCATCATAGTAACCTGGGTAACTATGAATTAAGTATAAGATCACCTTTTCAACTTGTTTGGTATATTTTGCTTTAAAGCGAAAGCTTGCTATGCGGCCTTCATATTTTCCAATGTACATATTGTTGAGGTTATCCCCTCTCCAGGCAGCACCATAATAATCAAAAGTTATTTCTTCAGGTGTGACTTCAAACCCATTGATTTGGGCATCACCTAAGCTTTCTTCTGGTGGGTTGACTTCTAATAATTGAATTTGAATTGTGCTTTCAGTATCAGCGGTGATATCTGCCGTAGCAGAACCCAGGAAGATTAACGTATCGTCAATATCATAAGCATTAACCTCAATTGATCGATCTATTCCACTTGGAATATTATAAATATGAAAACTTGTTTCACCTGATTCAGGTGTTAGGGTGGAATTTATTAGTTCTTCTGCTTCATCTGAAATTATAATTTCAAAATAAGAAATTTCTGTGGCTTCATTATATAAAACATTTAACTTAATTGATCCAAAGCCATTTTCATTAAGATCAAGATTGTTTTCTTCTAAATTTTGATTTTCGATATTAGATTCACTTGGCCCTTCTCCAGAGAGAAATTCACAAGTGGGGAGTAAAATTGTTAGAAATGTAAATACTATAAAAAACGAAAGAGCTCGATTCATAATAGGGTCCCTAAATTTAATGCAAAACGCTTGTATCTTAAAAATAATAACTTTGCAAGGCTTTTGATTGACAGGCTTTTGATTGCAGCTTAAGGCGTGGCTTTTGGGTTATGAGTTCGTGGTTAATTGCTTTCCATACCGAAATTCCTTTTCCTCATGCTGAACTTGTTTCAGCATCCCCGAACGAAGCTATACCAGGGGGATTTTGAAAGAAATTAAGGATAACGTGGCATAAAGTGAAATTTTAGGGATGAAAACTAATTAATAATCTGGACTACCTTCAATAGATCAGTTTTAAAGTTATTTGTACAGTTTGATGCTAGATGCTCGTTGCTCGATGTTTTTATCGAGTATCGAGAAACAACATCGCCTTGTTCTCTTGTTCCCTTTCACTCTTTTTCTCTTCAAAAGTGCCTGTTTCTTTTTCCTAGTCTTCAACCTGAGTATCCACTTGTCCCATTTTGTATGCATCTGCATTTCCCGTGTTATCTCTAGCTATAGGCTGAATATAGCGTCCAGCGGTATCATCATCATCGAGATCTTGAAAAACAGCCATTGCACACATTGTAATTGGGCTAAGTGAACCGCCACTACACGCAACTTTTGCTGCACTATAAAGATCTTGGTCAGGGGCAAAGCCGATAATTTTAAATCCATTTGTATCATTAGCAAATGCAGCCTGAGATCCTGGTTGTTTATTTCCATCTAAATCCGTAACTTCTTCAAATGGCTTAATAGCAGGAGTTTCATGAAATTTTGCATTATCTATATTGTAATCAGCTTCTGCTGCAAACATTCCATTAAATAAAGTGTTAACTTCTGATTGTTTTGACTTCTTAATATAAGCCATAAAAGATGGGATCGCGATTGCTGCCAAAATGCCGATAATGGCAACAACGATCATTAGTTCGACTAATGTAAAGCCTTTCTTTTTCATTTTGATCTCCTCTTTTAAAAAAAATAATATTACTAACAGACTCGATCTTTTTTTGTAGCAAGTTTTATGCCAAAACTTCTATTTTTTAACTGTTTGAAATTATAGATCAATTTAAGGGGCTGGGTTTCGGCAATAGAAAAAACCTGACAATTTTTGTCACCCCGGTTGTAAGCCCCTGAAATTGCAAGACAAAACAGCTCGACAAGGGTGACAAATTTTGTCACTTCTCTGAGGCATGCTATTTCTAAGGACTAGTGGCTGTAGGGAGGGTTTGATCAAAATTTACAGTTTTATTAAATTATTAAATATGTTATAATGAAAAAACATATAATTATAAAAAATAACACCGTAATATCGGAATGTTAATATTAATGGGGGCAGGATTAGTTATGAAAAAAAGTCTAATTTGGGGGATGTGTTTTATTATTGGCTTATTTATTTTATCTTGCCAGGGAACAAATTCTTCAAATGCTGGTTCACCAGAGTCAGATGATACAAGTGAAAATGAAACTTTAGATGGCTATATTATTTCTCGAATTACTGGAACAGTTGATTTGGATTCAATTAGCACTAATGACACAATTATAAGTCGTAGTGACTTAATTACCAGAAATGATCTTATAAGTAGAACTGATTTTACAGCTACTGAAAATATTGCAGCACCAAATTCTGCTTTTTTTAAGATAAATCCTTTTGAGGTAATATCATCCTATTATCAAAAGCAAATATTGAAAAAATCAGAAGCAGCAGCTTTGCCTGCAATCTTTTTAAGTTCTCAGGAAGCAAATCAGGATTCATTGCATTCGAATGTTTTAATAAATGAAGATGGATCTTTTTCACTTCAGGTTGTAAATGGTATAGACCTTAAATTAAAAATAATAATGTTATCTGAGGAAACAGATGTAAGCACTTGGCAGAATTGGGCAGAAGATGAAAATAATATTGTGATAGATTATAATCCAAGTGGACTATCAGATGATCAGAGTGATTTTGTTATAAGGATTGAATCAGAAGAAGCAGAAGAATTTGATTTTAGTGAAATAAGTGTTAGTGAAGATGAAGATGGGACTTTAACAGCAAGTTCAGAAGTTGATGAAAGTGTTTTGGAAGATATCGCTTCTGAAGCTTCTGGCGGACAAGGTGAGGACGGAGATGGTGATGGCGACGGCGATGGAGACGGAGATGGAGATGGAGATGGAGACGGAGATGGTGATGAAGACGATGACGAAGAAGAAGGCCCTTCAACTGCCTGGATAAAGCGAAAGGCAATTTCAATTACAAACAATGAAGCATCTGATCTTACAAATTATCAAGTTAAATTAGATGTAGGTTATGAAAGTGAAATGCAGGAAGATTTTGATGATTTAAGATTTACAGCAAGTGATGGATCAACACTACTTTCGCACTGGATAGAAAGCAAAATTAATGGATCATCAGCTAAGGTTTGGGTAAAAGTTGCAAGTTTGGAAGCAAGCTCAAGCACTACCTTATATATGTACTATGGTCATAACACAATTTCTTCTGTTTCTTCAGCTTCTGACACCTTTTTATTTGCAGATGACTTTTCAGGTGAAACTATTAATGAGGCTTGGACAGAGGTGACATCAGAAGGAGCATCAGTTGGGACAATTGAAAATGGAGTCTGGACAAAAACATGTTCAGGAAGTGGTGAAGATTGTAACTGGTGGAATACTGTTTCTTTAAGGGCTGGAATATACGTTTCAGATCCTGGTGGTACATGGGAGGCAGTAACAAAAATAACAAATGGCACTGATGTACAATATCAGCAATATGGAATAATGAATTTTGAAAATCTAACTAATGGCTATAGTTTTGGAAAAATGAATATTGATGATGATAATAATGATGAGTTTAGATTAGAACAAACAGGAGCAAATGATCTTTGTGATATCACTCCAGCGACTTTACCTGTTTATTTAAAAATTTCCAATACAACAGGAAATGGTCCTGACTTAGCCAATGAATATAATTATTATATTTCATATAATGGTGATACCTGGACACAATGTGGAAGTTATACAGCAGCTGATACAATGTCTTCTCTTGGACTTTATATTAAGCATTGGCTAGGAACTGAATCAACAGTTTCAGCTAGTTTCGATCATTTTTACATAAAAAAATATGCAACAAGTGAGCCCCTGGTTTCTTTTGGAGAAGAAGAAAGTACAGCTCCAGACCTGGGATCAAAGCGGATAAAATTTAAAGTTGTTAATAATGTGGCCAGCAATTTAACTAATTACCAGACACTATTTTTCGTTGATTATGATAGTGACATGCAAACAGATTTTGATGATCTTCGTTTTACTGCGGCAGATGGAGAAACTGAGCTTGATTATTATCTGGAATCTAAAGTTGATTCTGATTATGCTCTTGTCTGGGTAGAGCTTCCTTCAATTACAGGATCTTCTTCTGTAAATGTTTACATGTATTATGGAAATGCTGATGCTACTTCAAATTCCAGCTACAATAATACAATGGCAAGTGATTATTCCAGTGACAGTGATCTTTTATTGCAATGGCTGCTGGATGAAGGAACAGGAACAGTGGTAGCTGATAGTTCTGGAAATGGAAATAATGGAATCCTGGTAAGAGATGAAGGCAGTAACTGGTATGGTTCCGACAATTATTTTTCAGTAGGCGACGCTGTTGATTTCAGCGGAGCAGGAGCTGATCAGGTTTATTCCGCTCTGCAGATAAATTCAAATTTAAATGAAGATTTTACCCTGGAAGCCTGGGTTATGTTTGATGATATTGCAGGTGGTGGCTGGGGGCCGATTTTTACAACAGGGACCGGCGGCGGCGGAAATTTTGAAATAATAAAGCAAACAAATGGGTGTGAAATTGTAGTGGGAATTGATACTTTTGATCCTGAATATTCGATTGGATGCTTAGAAGAAAGTACCTGGAATCATGTGCTTGTTACTCATGATAAAAGCGAGGCAGATTCTTTTAAAGTCTATATAAATGGAGATCTGGAACGAGTTTCTGACTATCAGGGATTATCACCAGGATCAACTGATATAATTGCTATCGGAGGCAATGGTTACGGCGCTGTTTTAGATGGAAAAATAGATGAAGTTAGAATTTACGATCGCTACATGGCAGAAGAAGAAGTTATCGCTCACTATGAACATAGGAAATATGTAGAAATCGAGCCAAGCGTTTTTCAGTTTGGAAGCGAAGAAAGCGTGAGTGATGTTAGTTTTAGTGAATGAAAATAATAGTCTTCATTGAAAAAGTAAGCTGTCAGCTATCAGCGAAAAAGTTGAAAGCTATTTTCCTAGCCTTGTTCTCTTGTTCCCTTGCGCTCTTGTTCTCTTAAAAAGTGCCTGTTCCTTTTTTCCCTAATGTCGCCTGGCATCTTTTTACCAACTTACACCATAAATCCCATCATGCACTCCACAGTCAATTAAAACAACAGAGGTATCATTTGTTCCGTCGTGGTTCCAATCTTCTGCGAAGGTATCATTATCTATATCATCAGGATCAGAGTCGCTGGAATCTATGTTGTTTGTACCAGCATCAATACATGGAGATGATGCTGAAATGGTAAATTCAGTATTTATTTTTATTTCATCAAAATTCTCATCAGATTCATCTTCAAGTTCATTTGGAATGCCATCAGCATCATCATCTGTTGATGACACAAGTGTAAAATCTAGCAATGGATCTTCATCTTCAATATTTCCAGACATTGTAGCAAAACCAGAAATATTTGAGCTGCAATAATTATCGTCGTTATTGTCATATAGCAGGTTAGAAATAAAATATGTTTCCTCTCTGTTATATATTCTAACCCCGCAATCATTATTTGTGATAATATTATTTCCTGCATATAAGGAAATATCAAAAGTGCTACCTCTTGAGATTGTTCCTTGTATGTTTGTGGAATTATACATTAAAGTATTATTTGCAATATATGCTTTATTAACTGTTGTTTCATTTTCTGTCTGTAAATAGATGGTTCCGCTATTTGTCAATGAGCCATCATTTCCGTTTGCATAAAAAATATTATTTAAGACATTGACCCCCATTGCTGTGGTGAAATGAATTGCTGATCCTGATTGTGCATTGTTTCTTGTAAAAATATTATTATAAATTTTATGTTCAATTGGAGCATCTTCAAAGTGTATGGCTCCGCCATAATTAGTGACTGAATTGTCATAAAAATTGTTGGAGTTTATTGTGCAAGCTGTAATGTTTCCTGCATTTGCAAGTTCAATCGCTCCTCCCTTATATCCTGAATTGTTGTAAATATCATTGGAAGCAATGTTAATATAAGTTACGGATGTACCCTCAATATAAATACCACCACCTTTTCCAGCTGCACCAACATCATGGTTATATATTGAATTGTTTTCAATATTAGCTCTGGATGTTCCGCTTACATAAATTCCACCACCATCTTCGGCTGTATTTGAATAAATGGTATTATCTGAAATATCCACAACACTATTATTTATTTGAATTCCTCCTGCTCTTCCGTCGCTTATATTTGCAGTATTATTATATATTCTATTGTTTTCAATTGTAACAGTTGTCGAGCATGCTGTTATATAAACACCTCCTGCGGAATTGCTTGCGTCATTTCCAAAGATTGTATTATTGCTAATGGTTCCGCTACCGCTATTATTAACAGTTATGCCAGCGCCATTGGTACTGGAATTGTTTTTAATAATATTGTTAGCTACTGTAAATGATGTTGAAACAGCGACCAGATATATCCCCCCACCAGTTGAACCGCCTCCATTTTCAATAGTGAAACCAATAATTTTAAAAGACTGTCCTCCATTTAAGAAAATGTTGCTTGAAGTTCCTGTTCCATAAATGCTTGTCTGGCTGGCTCCATTTGTACTTATAATTGAAATATTATCCGAGACTTCAAATTCTCCTTCATAAGGATCAAGGGCAGTACTTGGATAAACAACAATACAATCTCCATTGACAGTTCCAGCGTCAGCAACAGCTGTTGATATTTCGGTAAAATCACCAAGCCCATCTTGTCTAACTATTATATTTGGTAAAGAATCATCAGAATCATCACAATCTCCCATAATTTCTACATAACCTGTTGGTGCTGAATCATGGCAAATTGCTATCGTTGTTTCCCAATCTCCATAGGTATCTTCATCAAGATCTTTGTAATATGTATAGCTTGTTAAGCCATCATCTACAGTTCCATCACAATCGTCATCAATTTCATTGCAGGTTTCGGAAGCTCCTGGATTAATGTTTGCATCAGTATCGTCACAATCAGTTGCATTTGCCACATAGCCTGATGGAGCTGATTCTGCTGTTGTTGAGGTGTTTGCGTCACCATAACCATCGCTATCATCATCTAAATAATAAGTATAGGTGCTTGGGGCTGTTTCTTCTTCTTGCTCTTCTTCGGTTTCAGTTTCCTCTTCTTCGGCTTCAGTTTCCTCTTCTTCGGCTTCACCAGAAGAACCATCATCTGTATAACTGTCATCTTCTGTTGTATCATCTTCTGTTATATTTGAAGTACATGAAATAAAAATAAATGAAAAATTAACAAATATAAAAATCAAAAATAGGATAAATAGATTAGAAATTGGTTTAAAAGATCTCATGTCGCTCCCAAGAATTATATTTTGTAACGTGTTTCAATATTACAACAAATATGAATACTAAGCTAACGTGACGCAAAAGGCAATAAAAAAGGACGCTGTATTAATTTAGTTCAAGGGATCCTGAAACAAGTTCAGGATGACCTCGCCTTGTTCTTTTGTTCCCCTGCGATCCAAGATAAATCGCCAATAAAGCAAGCAAGGCCCCTAAAACTTCAAAATATTTTGTTGGTCTATTAAAAAACAATATATCCCAAACAAAAGCTAAGGTCGGTTGTAACAGTAAAATTAAGCCAATAATTGGTGTTGGTACTTTTAAAATTCCAATGGAAATCAAAATCCAACCTAAGACCTGTGAAATAATTCCATAGGCTAGCATGGTGCTAAGGCTAGTGAAATCTGGAATAATAAAACTTTCATTTTGAATAAAAGCTGTAATTCCCAGTATTATTGCACAAATAATAGTAATTGAAGCAAGGTTACTATGACCTGATATCTCCTTAGAAATATTTTGTGATTTCCTTAAGAAAACTACGTAGGCTGCATAGGTCAGACCAGTTAATAAACCAAAAATAACTCCAAGCCGATATATATCACCACGACCTGTCCAATTATCCCCTAAAATCAAATATAATCCAAATAAAGCCAAGGGAATAGCAATAATTAATTTAAAAGTTATTTTTTCTTTATAAACAATGAGACCAATTCCAGCCATGAAAAAAACTTGAAAGGCAGCTAGTAATGTTGATAGACCAGGACCAACATAGTGAATAGATCGATGCCAAATTATAAGATCCAGGGCAAAAATTGCAGCACATAAAATTACATAAAATAAATGCCTGAAATTATAAAAAAACTTTTCTGACTTAATAATAACTATAAGGAAAAGTACAAGGCCCCCAAAAAACATGCGATAAAAGCCAGCTGCCGTTGGTGCTACATTAGCAAGCTTAACAAAAACAGATGAAAAGCTGATCATTATGGCGCCAATTATAAGCATAAGATAAGGAGCAAATGATTTAGTGTTTTTTATCATTTTAAACCAGGGAAAAATTCCAATATGCCTTGAGCAATAAACTCTATGCCAATTGCCAAAGTTATTAAGCCCATTAACCTTGCTACCACATCCATTCCGGTTTTCCCTAAAAAGGCTTCAATTTTTGTGGCGGATCTTAATAAAATAAATATTATCATAGCTATGCTTATTATAGCACAGAGAATTATTAAATAATGAAAAAGCGATTCGTGTTTGTGTGCATAAACCAGAACAGTGCTTATGGCCCCAGGTCCTGATAATAGAGGGATTGCTAAGGGTACAACAGCTAAGGATTTTAAACTTTTATTTGAGGTTTCTTGCTTGTCAGCATAGCTTGCAACAGGCTTTCCTGTGACCATTGACATGGCTATTAAGACTAAAATGACTCCACCAGCTATAGAAAAAGATTGAATACTTATTCCAAACATCCACATAATAAATTCACCAGATACTAAAGTGAAGATTAAAATAACAGACATAGATAAAGCGCACAGACTTATGATTTCCCTTTTTTCTTTTAAGTTTGCAGCAGAAGTAATAACAAGAAATAAGGGAACTATTGAAATAGGATCAATTATTGCAAATAAACCTGCTAGCAACTTCGTGTATTCTACCCAATGTAGCATTTAATCTCCATTTAAATATATTTATAATTAACTAATTCGCAAGAAATAGAAAGAGCTATTTCAAATGGGGTTTTAGCAGAAATCTTGATGCCTATTGGAGTATGTACTTTGGAAATAATTTGATCTGAAAAATTTTGCGACTTTAGTCTAAGCTTTGTTTTTTCAAACTTGGTTTTACTGCCTATCATTCCAAGGTATGCATATTCTTTATCTATTATGCGCGTTAAAATTTCATCATCGTATTTATGTTGATGTGTTACTATGACTATGAATGTAGAGTTATCAAAAGTAAGCTTATCAAGAGTATAGTCATAGTGCTCAAAAATCACTTCATCAGCTTGAGGAAGCCTCTCTTTATTGGCAAAGTCTTCCCTGTCATCAATAACTGTAACATGAAAACCAATCTTTTTCGCAAGGGGAACAAGCTCAGCTGATATATGACCAGCTCCAAAAATTACAAGTTTTTTCAATGGTTCAGTCGGTTCAATAAATGCATCCATTTTTCCTCCGCAGCACATTCCAAGTTGTGCACCTAAATTATAAGAAAACATCTGAGCCTTGCCAGACTCAATAACATTCAAAGCATCTTCAGTTAGCTTAAATTCAATAGCTCCTCCTCCAATTGTCCCAACAATCAATTTATCTTCATAAACAATCATCTTAGCCCCAGGCTTTTGCGGAGCCGACCCTTCTGTTTTAATTACAGTAATAACAGCAGCCTTTTTCGAGCTTTCCATAGCTTCTAATATTTGCTTCTGAATCTTATATGCTTCCATTTTTGTCTCCTCTTCTCCCCATTAATTATTAATTATTATTTATTAATTAGTGGTTGTTTTCTTATTTTTTCTTCCCCCATCAATAAACCTACACAACCCGATACCGATCAATCTCAAATCCAGCTTCGGCCACCCTAATAACAATAATATCCTCATCCTTATCCTTAAATTTTATTTCTGATAGCTTTTCTTCATTAAACTTTGCATATTCACTTATCAGCTTTTTGGCAATTTCCATTGCCTCTTCATTTTTTCCATTTGTTATCAAGGCACTTGGCGCAGGATAATCAACAGCTTCTAAATAATTATATTTTTCAGAAGCTTTAGCATAAGCAACAAGCCTTCTGTTTTCTTTTTCATCTTTACCTATGATTACTTTTGTATTTTTAGCAATTCGAAAGTGCCTGCCGATATTTAAAAGAATAATATCAGACATATCATAAGCAGGATCATTTTCAAAAACATCTTTAAGCTTTTTAGCAAAAAGTTTTTCTGTTAATTTACATCCACCACCTGCGCAAGCAAAGTCTTTAATTTGAAAGTTGTCTGCCCAGTCCAATTGCTGCCTTCTGCTTCTCCCTGCAATATCAAGAAGCTTATTTCTATCAATAATACCTTCTTTTTCTGGGATAGTAGGGGGAAGAAGTTTAGCTGAAAGAGGTCTTACTATATATCCTTTTAAACCACTTGCATTTTCAATTCTAAAGAGAGCATCTTTTCGTTGAGACATTGGACGCTGGCCGAGAACTTCACCAGTAATAATAAATTGAGCCTTTTCAGAGTCCATAACATCTTTAGCAACTTTAAAGGCAAAAACCCTGCAATCTTGACAAGGATTTAAGGCTTTTCCATATCCCATCTTGGGATTTTCAACTAACTTTACATATTCTAGGCCCTTGTTAACAAACTTAATTTCAATTCCCAAATCATCTGCTGCTTTTTTAGCTATATTTAAACAGCCACTTGAAGAAGAGGTGCAGGTGCAAAAAGGTGAAACAAGGTTCAATGCTAAGACTTCAATTCCCTGTTCCATTATAACTTTAGTTGCTATTATGCTATCAAGGCCACCTGAAAGTAGTGATATTGCTTTATATCTCATGTTATAACTTCTTTAATGCTTAATAAAACAGGCTCTTCATATTCAAATCATGGCAAGCTGTCAATTTTTATTATCATTGCTTGAGCTCTCGTTTTTATCCTTTTGAACATAAAATTATTAAAGTGTTCCTGTTAATCGTTTGATAGTAAAGGTGTTTTTATTTGTTTCAAGGTGGCACAGTAATTGCAAATAATAAAAGCGAGTTGGGTAAAATTTTATCATTAAGGATCATGAGATAGTTTATGAAGTTAAAGATTAAGGAGATCCTTATGAACAGCATCAAGGGAGAAAATAAAATTTTTAGAGTAAGTAAAATATTAGAAATTTATCTATTTTTATTATTTATAGCATTATCTCTGTCTAATATTTTTGCATCGGTGGAAATTTATTCAAACGAATTTACTAATAACTACCTTCAAAATGAAAATCAGGCCTATAATTATTTGATTAGTCTTTGCGATCAATATCCAGATGAAGCAACTAATCTATTTATAAATCTATTAGGAGGCAATAATGTTTCTTTTAATATTGCTTCAGAAATTGCTTCAAGGCTATCGCAAGAAAATGAACAAGTTTTTATAGAACTAAATACTAATCTAGAACAAGCAAACATTGAAGCCCTTGAGAAATTGTATCATGGCATGATGATTTTTGCCAATAAAGAAGAAAGACAGCAGCAAAGAAATAAAACATCTAGCGCTTTAAAAAGAAAATATACAGGTAGAATTTCACATTCTGCTGAACTTGAAACTACAAAAGATTTTGAAGAAGATTTTAAAAAGATTGCTCAATATGACTCAAGGCAATCTTCTATTAGTAACCAAGATATTGTTTTGTATCTTGATCGAGGTGGAGATAATTTAGATGAAAAAATAAAAAAGATAGCTCATATAATTGCTTATGAGCTTATAAAAACAGATAGGTTTTCAAAAGATAAAGACGAAATTATTGCTCAATATAGATCAGCTGCTTTTATTCTAGGAGAGCATTATAAAACAAGAACGTCATCAGTTGAATCTACTATTTTAGATCGCTATAATACAAATTACTCTTTTGCTGAAAAGATTTTTAAGGAAATATTTTTATTTAATAGTTTGGTTGCTGCAAAAATAATTGAGGCATGGACTGAAATTGATGTTGAACTAAAAGAAGTGCAAAGTTTTGTAGATATAGTTGAAAGAGTTTATTTGCAAGGAGACTTTCATAATCACATATACAGAAACTTAAGCCAAAAGGCTCAGGGAATTTTAATTCCATCAAGGAATGTTTCATTATCTGTAAGTGATGAGGAAAAAGAAAGACAGAAACTTAGAAACGAAGCAGGTTTATCAGAAGAAACTTTAGATAGCTTTTATTCAGTTGTTAGAAAAGAAAATGAAAATCTTCTTAGCTATTTGAGCATAATCCCAAATGATATTCAAACAAAGTATCAATCTTCAATAGACAGCATAAGAGATCAGTTTAGTGTTATTAGGAATTCTGATATTTCCAAAGATGCTTTAAAAAAAGCAAGAAAAATTATAAAAAAAGAAATGCTTCTTTTAAGCATTGTTTCTATGGTTTATACGTGGGATCAAAATCAAGCATATGTAAAATATATTGTTGAAAATGGAAAACTATCAGACCTTTCTAAGCATATAATAAAATACTTCAACCTGGAAATGGATTTAGCCTATTCTCTTTTTGGTGATGCAGAGATGGCATTTCATCAATCTGATATGGAAAAAGCCAAATTGTATTTAGAGCTTGGGGTGACAAGTCTGGGCTTGCTTCAACAAATGATAGAGGTTGAAACCTATTTAGACAAGGCAAGGAAATATATAAATACTTTTGATGAAGACATTGTAAAAGTTTATCAAGAATTAGAAGACAACAGATCCTTATTATTGAAAACCTTTGAAGGAATAAAGGCCTTTTTAGCAAGACCTAGTGAAGAAGGAAGCATAGAACTCCAATCTATGCTTGAGGTAGCTCAAGGCGCTTATGCACAAAGTGCTGGCCTTATCTCAGCAAGTGGTGAAGCAGGTCTTTATTCTGTTTTCATAAATGGTTGGGAAAAGATTAAGAGCAATGAAAGAATAAAAGAAACATTAATAAAGTCAGCTAAGTTTGCAGTAACAACGACATTAATGGTTGGGCTTTTTTCGATTGCAGGTCCAGCTGGTCAATTTGCTGGAGCTTATATTGGTGGAACGATTTTTGGAGTTGGAAGCACAATGGCAACAATTAGTGGTGTTATTGTTGCCTTAGGTGTTGAATCTCTAATATTTATGGCTGGCCATAGAGTAATCACTGCTGTTGTAGATCTTGGAGAAGACCTTATAAGAGGTGTTGAAAACGATGACTTTATGGATCACCTTTTGCCTCATTCCCTTGAGGAGGCAGCCTGGGAATATGCTGGAACTGTTGTCTCACTAGGTGTTTTAAAATCAGTTAATAAAGTTGCGCATATTGCTGGGCAATCAGGTTTGATTCCGTCTAAACTAATTAATCATGCTGTTTTTATTGCAGGTGAAGCAACAGGAATGGGGCTTGGTTCGGTTTCTGTACAGGCTTTACAATTTAAGCTAAGTGATGAACCTGTATATGTTTTTAAAGACGGTGAGATCATTGAAGCTGAATCTTTAGAAGATATTGGAAGTCTTGAAAATATAGGAAAAAATATTACTGGATCACTGCCAACTGTTATTAGCTTTAGAATTGCAGGAGCTTTAACAAAGCCTTTAACATCAAGAATATCAGGCAAAATTCATTCTTCTCAAGCAAAAGCAGAATTTGAACTTTTAAAATCTAGAACTGTACAACTAAGAGCCAAGCTTTTATCAGAAACAGGCACTAAGAAAAGAATAAAAATAGAGCAAAAGATAAATTATTTAGAAAAGAAAACTCTTGCAAGGATTATTCCTCACCTTAGCAGGGAAAATCCGGAGTCTGATCTTTGTAAAGAAGCTCAAAGGCTTTTTGCTGAAGCAGTTGCCTATGACCATTCATTAGCTTTAGCACAGCTGGCAAGTGGAGAGATTTCTGTTGCTTATAGAGGTGACAGGCATGTTCTTGATTTTGGTGGTTTAAAGATAAGTCTTGAAGGTTCAAGGCAAGGAGACTTCTATGTTTTTGATCATCTTAGAGCTCCTGTGAAGGTTCATAAAGCTGCTCTTTTAAAAATGGCTGAAAGCACAAAAAGGGGTCTGCTTGGTGAAATGGAGCTTCCTACTTTGCTCCTTGCAAGGTCTGAAGGCAAAGATGTGCTTATTGATGTTGCTTTTACTCCTGAGTCTGTATTAAGAGCTGAAACATCTTCTCAAACTCAAGGATTATATATTGCCATAACCGCTTATCAAAGAGGTAATATGTCTAAGGCTGAAGCCTTGCAAAAACTAAGAGAATCAAACCCAGAGTCTGAGCTAAGTGATGCTCAACTTGCGCAAAGACTAGAAACAGAAGCAATTTCCACACCAGATAGAACATATATTTTACCGCGATTTACTCAAAGAGCTCAAGGTAAGGCTAATGCAGAACAATACCTTATTACTTTACATAACCATGTTAATAATGGAACAGAGCCATCAGCTCTTGACAGATCTTCAGTTGAGCAAGGAAATTTGGGCATTGTTTCAGAATGGAACCTTAAAAATAACACATTAAATATGAGATTTTTTGAAGGTCAGGGAAGTGAACCTGGATATGAGTTTTCGGCACGTCAAGATTTGTTTAGGCGACTAGATGTTGCATTGAACTCAGGAGGAAGCAATAATGGATCCTCTCGACCTGGAGAAGGAAGCAGTTCTTACTCAAGAGGGCATAGAGGAAACTATAATGGCGGTGGCTCAGGCAGAATGCAGCAACCTGCAGTATCCAGAAGAGCAGTCGTAGAATTACAAGCTGTTGATATGTCAAGAAGACAAGTAATTAGGCCGAAAGTAAGCTTAAGTTCTGATAGTTCTGAGATTCAAAGACAGAATGAAATATTTGTAATTAATCCTTCTGGACAGTTTGTTCTGGCTTGGGGAAATGCCGCTGCTCTTTCAAGAGATGCTGCATTAAATGAAGCCGTAGATGCTATAATAAAAGGAAGTAATAATGGTGGTGTGCCTGAAGCAATTGAAAGTCAAATGGATCCAGGCACAAAGATTTCAATAAAAGCCAGTGAAACAATTCCAGGTAGATATACACTGAGATATAGCGCCAAAGAATATATAGCTTTTAGTGATTTAATTGAAATTTCAAGCAGTGAAAGCTCACATAGAATGATGGAATCAACTGGAAGTGATACTGTTTTATCTATTAAAAAATCACCAATACCAACGAAGGTTGTATCTATTGAAATACAAGTCTCTGGTGAAATTGCGACTATTGAAGGTATTAGAGCTGGTGAATCATTACCAGGGCATTTGCCAAGTCAAATAATGTCCAGGTTGGCCAGATCAAAATCTGTAACAGCGGAAGAACAATATATCGATCAAAAATATGAACAGATTATCAGCAAAAATCCTTCACTTAAAGGTGTTTCTAAGCCTGAATTAAAAGCAAGAGTGCGTGCATGGATGGGTGTAGCTGTGGCTCGTGGGCAATTGCCTGTAAGCGAAAGAATGTTTACAACTCCTTCTGAGGCTTCACCTGTTGTGAGAGAGTCAGTGTTTAATGAAATTATTTCATCAAGATCTCAGGGAAATAGTGCAAAATTTATGACAAGTGCTGAGGTAAATCACGAAATTGGTAGAATAAGATGGGATCATAATAAAAGAATATATGTGTTAGATGGTTTTCATTCTTATGAAGGCCTTAAGATGCTACTTGCTGGTAGATATGAATTAGAAACAAGCAGGTCTAATAAAGAACTTTTAGGTCTTGTAGAATTTCCTGGTGGATTTTATGGTGTTTTAATCAGACCTGCTGTTGTGCAAGCAAATGGGGAAATAGTTAGATCCCCAATACCTATTGCTAAAACAATTTTTCCAGCCTCTTGGGATAGCGCCAAAATAGATGCAGCAGTTGAAGCTTTATTTTTATATGGTCAAAAGAAAGTAGATGCAAGAGGTGATATTATTATAAGGGCAACAGTTGATGGTGTTAGACTTAAAGCAATAGTTTCAGATAAAAATTATTCAACATATACAGATGCAAATGGAATTAGCCGGAATCGCGGTAGAATTAAATCTATACACATTGACATGAGTTTAAATAGAAGCATTATTCAAAGTCCTACATGGAACTAATAAGGAAAGAAGTTATATGAAGAGAAATATTTTGAAATTATCCATTTTAACAGGATTAGTTTTTATATTTACAGTACCCATGATTTATTCAAATAATACAAGTCAATTGACGGAGCTTGCACAAAAAATAGAATCAAGCTCAGGTTTCGAAAGACTCGAATATATTATTCGATTAGATCAGCTCATTTATCCATTAGATGAATCAGTTCCAAGCTTTGAAAATCAGGAAATTCGAAGAATGCTTAGAGCAGATCAAGTATTAAGAAAAAGCATTTTAAGCTCTCTTGAAATTGGAGCAAAGGATAGCAATCTCCAGGTATCCACGATTTGTATTTCTTTACATGATGATATTCTAATAGATAAAATGATTGGCCTTGATAGGGCTGACGTAAGACGCTTTACTTTTATTTTAATTAAAATGTCCAGGCAAAAAACTTCAAATCTTGGCCGATATTCAAAGTATTTTCCTGAAACAATGAAAAGAGAAACTGAAGATATAAATTTTGATGAGTTGTCAAAAAGGGCGAGTATTGAGGAAAGAGCTTTTTGGGCAGAAGAAATTTATAAAATTATACAAGATGCCAAAGCTCAGGGGATTATTCTAAGCGATGACAGGCTTAGTGAAGCCATTAAAGTATTTGAGGATTGTTTTGATGAATATTTGTTAAAACTAAAAGCCCAGCCCGGAGGCGAGCTTAGGACAGGAGAGCTAATTGTTTTATTATTTGAATTGCTTGCTCATGGAAAACTTGAATATGATATTATTGATCACATTAGATGGAATAAATTGCATGAAGTAATTGCTTATAGGCAAATTGTTTATGCTTATCTTGGATCTATAAATCTAATTGAAAGAAGAGAAGCTGTTAGATTTTGTGTTGATATTACAGAAATGGATAATCTGCAGCCTATGGTAGATGAAATGGTTTTTTTGTCAGACAGGTTTCCTTTAGCGGCTTTGGGAATCAATGAATATTTGGAATGGCTTGATTCAGAACTTAGTGAGCTTGAATTTGAAGGGCTTTTATCAGATGAACTGTTAAGGTTTAAAAAAGGAAAATTCAAAGAACTTCGTCAAAGATTTCAACAAAGAGTGCAGATTTTAGATGTTAGTAGAGCAAGACATGCTACTTTACTTGCTTCAAGTGAAATTCCGATATCTACGCAGGAAATGCCACCCTTATTTGAAACATTAAATCTTACACCCAAAGTTTTGCAGGTAGATAAATCAACATCTCCCGGAAAGATAGATTACATCGAAAGATCAAGGCAGATTCTTAGTATTCTAAACGAATATGGCCTAGGTGCCCAGCATTGGGAATACATTAAAACAGAAGAAGGACGTTTAATTTCTGATCCTGCAATATTAAGAGATAGACTAGCCCAGCTTGAAAGAGCTAGGACAAAAATAGATGGAAGAGAAGTTAGAAAGATTAAATAAATGGGACTTTGGTTTCCCAATAATCCATAAAACCGCCTAATACTTACTTCATTGAACATAAAAAAACCTAAAACCAAGCAATAACATTCTGATTTGATAGGAGTAAATCAGGATCGCTTGTTGGTATTCAAATTGCTTATATTAAAACAGCTTATGTGAAAATTTTTTTATTTATATTATGGCGGCTTTTTAGTGGAAGGAATTTTTTAATGCTATGGAGTTCAAGGAAATTATTTATTGGTGCGCTTTTAATAATTACTTTAATCATTAACCTTACCCATATCTATGCTGCTGATACAACTTTGCCAGCTGATCCAATTGATCAAGCGGGCGCAACAGTTGATGCTTTAGAAGCTCCAGAAACACAAAAAGACATTGAGGCAATTAGGTCAAAGTTTGATAAAATGCCAGGTCAACATACCATGTCTATTGCAATGATGGTTGCTATTTCAACGGTTATAGCAACATTTGATTCAGCCTCTGAAAGGTCTTTGCTTATTTATGGAAAGCCAGCGGATTTTCAAGAAAAGCTTGATCTAGCTACAGATTCTTTAATTTATCTTGCAGATGAGGTAACTTTTCCTTCAATGATGCTTGGATCTCAAGCTTTAGAGAAACCAGTTGGAGCTATTTTAAAAAAAGTAGGACAAGAAGCGTTTAAGCATCTTTACTTAAAACAAATTATTGGAACAGAGGCTTCAAAGGCAGCTGGTGACATGGCTTTTCAGCTTTTTGCAAATTCTGTTAAAACACAAATGGGTAGAAATGCCTTTTCAAAAATTACTTTTTCCTTTTTGCATACTGCTTATTTATTTGGATTTTGGGAGTTTTTTGAGGTTTGGATAGAGATAGCCAGATATTTTACAATTCAGGAACTTGGGATAAAACATCCTGAAATAGACCTTGAAAAAGTTACATATTTTTCTGTTCTTTCAAAAAACAAAATTGTTAGGCAGTGTTTTTTCAGAAACCTTTATAAGGCGATTTCTCCTTCTGGCCTCGCACCTTTATTGCTTAGGAACCTATGGTGGCATAATATTCTTTCAGGTGAATTTGTAACACTAGTATCAAGTATGATGCTTGGGCCTGCCATAGTTGGAACAGCAGCTGGCGCGATTCTTGGAAATGTTCCAGGAGGAGCAGCTGGTTTTGGGATAGGTGTTTTAGGAGGTCTCTTAGGAGTTTATATTTACACTCAGGTACCAGAGTATGTAACAATTGCAGTTGATGAAGTTTTTGATTCAGGGAGGTACTATGGCTTTAATGCCGCCTATCAATCGGGTCTTGCCCAATTATCTTTGTCTCTTAAAAGCTTAAATGCAACACCTGTTAATAAGACTAGTGTGCAAACAATATTGTCTGGACTTGAATTTGGAAGAGAAGCAACTATTAATCCTTATATAGAAGCTTATCTTCACAATTTAGCAAAAACCAGACAGCTTACATGGGAAATATATGCAAGGGAAAAACTTAAAATTAATAATTTAGAAGATGAACTGCCAGATTCAAAATATGTTCACGCTCATTTAGAAATAATAAACTTTTTTAAAGGCTTAAAGTTTGGCGAACGTATTTTATCAATGTTGGTTGATAAAGAAAACAGTGAGTTTTGGGAAAATGTAGATGCTGGCCATATTGTTGATGGCCCTGGGATTTTAAGATCTTCAATTGTAACCATGCTAAACTTTTTTGATGTTTCTGAAAATGGATTAACTCATTTTGTTAGAGAAATAGAAAGACCGTCTCCTTTTAAGAAAGGCTTAACAAGAGGAGAAACAATTTTAATAAATGTTCTTAAAAACTATAAAGCCCAAGACGAAGAAATATCCTTAAAAGTTCTAGCTGGAGGCTTAAAAGACGCAGGGATTGATTTAATTTCAACAGATAGAGCAGAGCTTATTGAAGAAATTCCAAGCTTAAAGCATGAGCTTAAGAGCTATATTGATATGCAAACAACTAAAGAAAGAAAAATTAGAGAGCTTTATTCAGAGACAGTTGAAGATTATGAGGATTTTATTGGAATGCAAAGAGATTACTTTTTGCATGATGTAGGGCCTACCAGTTCCGCAAACTCAGATTTTAACATAAACCAAGTTGTTCAAGATAATAAAAATAATCCTGAAAAAATAAAAGCAATTTTTGAAAAGAAAATCGGGCAATATGAAAAAGAATTTTCTATCTGTGAAAAAGCAGTAAAGTGTGTTGGAAAAAGTATGGGAATGCACAAAGATTATTTAGCAAATATGGAACTTAGTGAGCTGAATAAAAAATATGCTGCTTGCGAGGATGAAACTTTAAAAATAATAAATGATTCAGTGAACACAATTGAAAGAGCATATGCAGCAAAAAGCCAAATTGACCTTGCCTATTATCCAGCGTGTTTAATTAAACTAACAGCTTCTTTTATATCAGTAGAAAGCATTGGTTTGACTTATTCTTATCATGCCATAAGAAGCCCAGAAGATTTAATTCAACATTATGAACAACTAGAAGAGCTCTCTCAATCCGTAGCTATATTAAAAGATTCTGTTGAAAAGGTTATTGATCCTATAATAGCCTATAAAAAAGGTTTAAGCTCAAATGCTGGGAAATACGCAGAAAACTACATGAACGAACCTTTTAAATACTGGTTTAAAGAGAAAATCAAAAACGACGATGATGTAAGATTTGTGTTAGAAAATGAATTGCGAAGAATTAGTGAAATGAAATATAATGCTCGCAACTTCTTTGCTGATCTAAAGATGCTTAGTAGAAAAGATGATTATTTAAGTTTAATGCAATTAAATTATATAAATGAACAAATGAACTCAAAAGAATATCTGGAAGCTTCGGCAGAAGATAAAAAACGTTTTGAAGAAGCAGTGCAATTGCAGGTTTACACAAATCCAGACTTCTTTTTGTCTGAAAATGAAAGAATAAAATATGCCCAAAACCAGTTTATAAAATCTAAAATGATTCTTGTTGGCTGGGAAGAAGAAATTTGGGATCCGACACGTGAAGATACTATTGACTCTTACGACTTTGGCCTTCCTGTTGTTTCCTTGGTTAATTTTGTTGATCCTTTTATTGATGAGCTTAATGAAGCTGATTTGTTAATGTGTTCTTCTGTAGACAGAAGAAAGCAGGTTTCATTTGAAGATAATGAAAACAATGATTTGTTATGGTCTTATTTAAAACAATATTTGGATTTTATTGAATATCAGGATTTCACAGTTGAAGAATTTGAACAACATTTATCAACAATTGTTGATTATGAAGATAACTTAGAATTTAAATATGCACTTTTAGACTTAAATTTAAGAATTCAAAATGGTTTGCCTCTTAACTATATAGATAATGAGATTGGTGATGTTAAGCTGGACATAACTTCTATTAAAATAGCAGGTCTTTTATGGCGTGAAATTGAATTGCTCTTGTTGAGTAATCCTTCAGTTTATGAAATAGTGAGTTTTTATAATGAAAATAAGGATTTAATTTTCGAATCTTGTCTTTCGGAAATTGCTTTTATTAAAATTTTATTAGACGCAATTGAAATAAATCAGGGGAACAAAGAAAAATTTTCAACTATTGAGCAGTTGAGAAAATTTGCTCAAGAAAAATATAATGAAAAGATTGAACTTGATAAGGTGATATTATATGAAAGACCTGTGATTGAAAAGCTATATCAGGAGCTTTTAAGTTTCGATAATTTTGAATTACAAAAAAAACATGAAATCTTTTTCAAATATAGCGTAGAATCAATGTTTTTCAATCAGATTTTTAACATACTTTATGGTTCAGTAGTTGAACAAAATAACTACAATATTCAAAAGACGGATGGTTTCAATATTATAAGTCTTATAACTAGCTATCTGTAAAAGGGTAGACTCTTTTTTGTTTATCACATATTTTTATTAGAATAAATCAGAAAGAGATTATAATGAATATAATACTCTTATGCTATTTCAATCTTTTATTATAAAGGTATTGAGTTTTTTTAAATATATTCTAAATTAGTTTGCACAAAAAATAAAATTTAGTATAATCCCCTGGAATTTATAAAAAGTTGATAAATATTTATTAAAAATCCTGGAGGGGGATATGAAGTTATTTTTCATTTCTTTATGTATTATTATTTTATCTATTCCTTTTAATTCTTTTGCAAAAGATACACCTGGAGAATGTAGTTTTAAGCGATTTGACATTAAGCGATCTATTTATGTTCAGACTCTTGAGCCTTATTTTAGGTATAATTTTGAAGCAAGCTCTTGGCAGGAGTGCTATCTTATTGCTCGGGAATTTATAGTTCCAAGCAAAGAAGAGCTGGATGATTATTATAATGATACAAATCATGAAAGCAGTGATTTTTTTATTTTTTGGGAGTATGGTTATTTTAATAGTATGGAGTTGTTGCAAGGGATGATTGATTGTTCTAGTTCACCAGTGCCACACTTAGGGGACCAAAGGCAGGATAATTCTTGACACGCTGCGCCCAATCTGTTATGTGGCACAAAAATCAAAACTACGGGGAACAAGTAATGAAACGAAATCGTAAATATCAATTAATCTACATTTGTACATTCTTTATTTTATCAACAAACCTGTTTTCAGAAGAAACAAAGGGGTATTCACTGGATACATTTAAGATATTAAGAGAAATTGTCACATTAAATGGACATAAAACAGTGGATGATGTTGAGGCAAATGTTTTATATTTGTCTATTTCAGGGCTTTATTCTCAAGCTGAAGCAGAAGAAGTGAGGGATTTATTTGAATCTCTAAAACCACTTTTTGAAAGAAATTTTTCAAAGCTTGAAAAAATGGTTTTTGAGATCGAGGCAATGGCCATTGCACAGGATCTCCAAATTTCATCAACATTAAGAGAGGCAAATGGGGCGATAAATGCTAGAATATTTCAAAAAGATGCGTCTGTTCATGAATTGAGGCTTGCTTCTCATATCCTATTTGCCTTGCTTCAAAATGAGTTTATAAGTTTTGATGGCTATTTGCAATATAGTTTTGATCTGCTTTCACGACTTGATATTAATAATTATTCAGGCTTTTTGTTTATGTTAGCAAGGGCAGTAGATAATGACCTAGATAAATACAAAAAAGCTCTTGTTAAAATTGAAAATAATAGGGTTTTAGATCCATTAATAAAGCGGCAATTAAGAGCTATATTTATTGGAAATTTTGGGTGTATGGGAAAGAATTTATCATTTATTCGTGAGATAGCTCGCGATCTTGTAAAAACAATGATTTTTTCTACAAGAGATATATATTATTTTGATAAAGAATTTGAGTTTGTTTTGGATGATAGATTAAAAAAAAGTTCCTTATTCAAGCCAACAAATGAAAATAAGTTTTTTAAGGCAAATGCTATAGAAATTCAACAAATGCTAGCTATGTACGCTTTTCATGGGACAGCTGCCCTTATTGCAATGTTTGATGCCATGGATGTTGTTTATTATGAGGCTAGTGATCCAATAACACATCCTGCTATAATTCGAATGTTGCTTTTACGCATGGTTTTAGAAAGGCAGGGTAATTTAGAAGAATCAAATTTCGAAATGTCTTTATCTGTAAAATATCCAGTCATGAATCAAAAGTGCATAAATCTTTTCTAATAATAAGGTGCCAGAAGATATTAGGAAAAAAAGGAACAGGCGCATTTAAAGAGAACAAGAGCGCTGTACGCCATACGCTCAAGGCATTATCGCCCACATTGGAAATTCTTTAATATCAATCCCAAAAACCAATTTGCCCAAAATAACTATCGCCAATGTTATTAAAACCACACCAATCAAATTAAGCCAAATCCCTGCTTTCACCATGTCTGACATTTTAATCTTGCCTGTTCCAAAAACAATGGCATTTGGGGGGGTAGCTACTGGCAGCATAAATGCAAATGAGCAAGACAAGGTAGCAGGAATCATTAATAACAAAGGATTTACTTTCATGGTTACAGCTAGAGCTGCTAAAATTGGTAAAAATATTTCAGCTGTAGCTGTATTTGAGGTTAGTTCAGTAAGAAAAGATATAAGCAAGCATACTACCATTACAATTAAAATTGGATGAAAAGCTGAAACCCAAATTAATTGATTTCCAAACCATTCCGACAAACCTGATGTTTTGAAACCACTTGCTAAAGCGAATCCACCACCAAACAATAAAACAATGTTCCATGGTAAACGGGAAACAGCTTCCCAGTCCATAAGCATCTCGCCTTTTTTAGTTCTTGAGGGAATTAAAAAAAGTTGAATCCCCATGAAAATTGCAATTGATCCATCTGTGATAAATTTAGGATTGGGAAAAATATTTGACCAACCAGGAATAGTAAAAGAGCCAAGCTTTATATCAGCCCTAAAAAGCCATAAAAAAGCCAACATAATAAATATTAAAAAAACAATAACTTGTTCGAAAGTTATTTCTCCAAGTTCTTTATATTGTTTCTTAAATGTATCTTTATCTATCTGGAAATCAACTGTTTTTGGACAAAATAAAACAACAAAGAAAATCCAAACAATTAAAAGTAAAAGCAAGGATAATGGCAGTGCAAAAACAAACCAAGACCCAAAGGAAATTTCAGGAGCAGCAGGAAAGCAGATTATTAAAATTCTTGAAAAAGAAAGATTTGGTGGAGTTCCAACTAACGTTGATATTCCTCCAATTGAAGCTGAATAGGCAACCCCTAAAAAGACTCCTATAGAATATTTATTTATTTTATCAATTCCCAATAGCTCTTCTAGTTTTAAAATAACTGATAAGACAATTGGAATCATCATCATTGTTGTTGCTGTATTCGAAATCCACATTGACAAAAAAGCAGTGGCAATCATAAAACCTGCTAAAATATTTTTTGGTCTAACACCAAATACCATTAAAATCTTTAAAGCAATGCGCTTATGCAAATCCCATTTTTGCATGGCAAGGGCTACAATAAAACCACCAATAAATAAAAAGATAATATGGTTAAAATAAATTGGAGCGACATCTTGTCCAGACATTATCCCTAGCATTGGAAAAAAAACTAGAGGTAAAAGTGCTGTAATTGCAATTGGAATTGCTTCAGTTATCCACCATACAGCCATCAGGGTAGCAACAGCTGCTGTATGGGTTACAGAAAGCTTTAGTGGATCCAAATCACAAAATAATAAAATGACCATGTAAAAAAATGGTCCAAGCACAAAACCGATTTTTGATATTTTATTAGACAATGTTTTTCCTTAAACTAGATTCATCTCTAATAGCAGGACTTGATTGCTATTTAAAATTAAATTTCATGTTTTTCTCTAAAATAACAGCTAAAACTGAACTAATTCCAACAATCAATAAGATAATATTCAATACATTAATATCAATAATATTTGTTTCATAGGCATAAACACCAATCACAATACCAAAGCTCAGTCTATAATTAAATAGAACCCCACCATATCTTGCTAGTTTAAAATCTTTTCCATGTAAAAAATAAATCGCCATAAATGTTGCAAAATATTTGCCGCTGACAGCAATAAACAAAAATAAAACAAGCCACAATAAACTCTGCAAATCTATACTAGTAATTGACAACAGTGTTCCTGCATGAAAAAAGAAAATTGGGGCAAGCAAGCTAAATACAATGGTATGAAGTTTTAAAATAATATCTTCATATTCTTGGTCTATATTTGAAAAAATGACCCCTGTTAGAAACGCAATGATGGCGGCGTGAATACCCGCACCTTCTGAAAGAAGTCCTAAAAATAATAATATTAACATGAAAAATTTTAATTCAAATTCAGCTTTATTTCCCTGGTATCTTCTGAAAATTGTGATAACAACTTTTCTTATCCAAATTAAAATCAAGGCTAAAACTATTAGATAAATTAGATTATAAAAAGAAAAACCAACCAGGATTATGGTTAAGTTTATCATGCTTATAATATCAACAATCATGGCTGAGCCTAAGAGAATCTGCCCATTTTTTGTTTCTAAATACTCTGATGTTCTCAGAATTGTAAAAACAATTGCCAGGGATGTAGTAGACAAGGCTGTGCCAAGAATAAGCGCTTGAGTATATGATATTCCAATCATTATGGCTAAAAGAACGATTAAAATATATGGAAGAAAAAAAGAACAAAATCCAACAATGAGATTTTTCCTGAAATTCATTTTTAAAATTCTAGTATCAATCTCAAAGCCAGCAAGAAACATAATGCAGAGAATACCAAGGTAGGAAAAGAATTCCAGCCATGGAATTTTTTCAAAATCAAAAAAGATAGAGCCAAGCATGCCAGCGAGAAATTCACCAACAGAGATAGGTAAAGCAAATTCAAGACAAATAAATCCAGATAAAACAATTAAAATAGGTACAATTATTTTTGTGAATCCATGAATCATAAAGATATTCTAGAAATTGGAAATGATTTCGTCAACCAAATTGCATGGTATTATTTTTCAAATACCCACTCTGGAATACTTCCTTCACAGAATTTTAAATTACCCAAAGTACGCTTATCATATTCTTGATTTGACCAAAAAGAGTTTACTACATCTGGGAATGGAGATTGGCCATTAACTATAATTTCTCTTTCTTTGCTAAATTTTGCATTGGTACTGGCTACCTTTACATAAACCTTTGCATAAAACATCGAAAGACCCATATGATGTAGGCAATCCTTTGTTATTGGTAAGTCCTTTGGGTTTTCTTTTTTGAAATCCAGGGCATATGCGGTTAAATTGCTTTTAACGACTAAAAGGCATAATCTATTGGCACTTTCCCCATATTCTTCTTTAGTCAATTTTTCATTGAGTTTTAGCAAATCATTAGCTTCTGAGATCAATGAATCTAAATCTAAAATTGAAATTGTAGCAATTGAAATGTCTTTTTCCTGAGATTTTTCAAAATATTCCACATCACAAATAACTTCAACATCATCAGCTGCAAAAATTGGTTCAGGAACAAATATTGGCATGGAAATCATAATAGAGATAAATGAAAATATTAGTTTTTTCATAACTGGAGCTCCCGAGAAATCATTAATATTTCTACTATTTGCACAAATCATGCCAAGAATGAAAGTACGTGATATTAGGCGTTTAGAACTTAATGTTATTTGAAATAGGGCGTAAATGTCCCGAAAACGCCACGAATTAATAGCTTTTGGGAAGTTTGGATTAAGGTTAAGAAGTAAAAGACATCAAGTAAAATTAAATAACAATTTTAAAATATTAGCATTGATTTTTTTTATTTCAATCACTAATTATGTGGCTTCATTAATAAACACTTATGTTTTCTGGAGAAAATTGATGACTAAAAGTTTTAGAATTATTTTTGCCTTATTTATAATGTTAAGTTGTTTTTTGAGTGCTGTTGACCTAGATTTAGAGGGCTACTTTCGAGTTAGAGGCGACACTTTCAGACAACTAGACCTTAATGATGGGATGTATGCAAACTACAGATCTTATATTGATCAAAGATTTAGATTCAACCCAACCCTAATTGTTACAGATAATATTTTGATAAAAACCCAGATCGATGTTTTGGATAACGCCTTTTTTGGTGATTCAGCAGAAAGTCTAGCTACATCTTCAACACCTGCTGTTTATGCAGCTAGCTCGACTGATGAAACACCGGAAGCCGTAAGTGACATTGTAGCTACATCACTTGCTTTTACGGAAGGACAAAGTTCTTCCTTTATTTACTTAAAAAGAGCCTGGGCTGAAATTTTATTTCCTGTTGGCTATTTAAAACTTGGTCGTCAACCCAGCCATTTTGGTCTCGGAATTTTTGAAAATGCTGGAAATGGTCTTGATGACAATTTCGGAAACACGGTAGATAGAATAAGTTTTGAAACCGGGTTTTCGGATTATGAATTTTCCATAGGATATGACAAAGAGGTTGAGATTGATGATGCTTCTTTAGCAAGCAACAGGTATCAGGCTGTTGGAGTAGACACCTCAGATGATGATACTAATAGAATCTTCATTCAGGCTGGCCTTGATTCAGAAGATAGAAAGCTGCTAGCTCGAATCTCAAAAAAATGGGGTGGAGCATATGATTTATCAAGCTGGATTTACGATGTTTATGCTGTTTATAAAAAAGATTGGTTCAAGTTCAGCTCAGAATTTCTTTCAGCTCAAGGCAGCCTTGGTCAGAGAGATATTGATATTTATAACTATGCTTTAAGATTTGAAGGTTTGTTTAAATACTTAAATATTGGATTTGAACATGGTTGTGCAAGTGGAACAGAAAGTGGTCCATCAAATACAACGGTATTAGGAACCTTGCCCTTTAATAGAGATTATAATATTTCACATATTTTATTTGAAGAATCCCTTCCAGGTGGCGCACAAGCCGATGGTAGTGATGAAGATAATGAAAATGTATTGTCCGCAGGCAGAAGTGGTTCTTCTGTTTCTAATGCCTTTTATTTTAGAGCTTTTACAGATTTTAAATTTGGTAAATATTTGCGCCCTGGAATAAATATTATTTCAGCTCTTCCATACAGATCCCCTTTTATAGGTTACGATCCTGATGATGTAACAAATTTAGGTTATGCCAGCTCTAAGTGGTATGGAATAGAATATGATATTTACTTTAATATAGATCAAAACGAAAACCTCAGCTATGGTTTGCTATGGGGTCATTTCATCCCTGGAGGAATCTTTGACGAGCAACAAAACTTCCTCTATCCAATTGCTGGTGATACAAACACAGCTGAGCAAGCTTGGACTATTCAGTGGAATGCAACAATTCGATTCTAATTAACAATATCCTTATGTTCTAAAAACAGGCAAGGGTGGGTTTTAGATAGGAATTTCTAGAATCCTAGAACTAACTGTAGAGCGCCTCTGTAGTCGCCCTTAACTCTGTTATATTCGCCGATTTCTTCTGCATAAATCGCGCCCTCAAGCTTAAAGAGCCATAAATCTAAAGTTAAACCACCAGATGGTCTTCCTTGGTGGACACCAAATCTTAATGCAAAATATTTGTCAAACCAGGTTTCCCAACCAATGCATAATTTTGAAATAAAAGGAGAAGACCAGGTTAAATCTCTAAAATCAATTGCAAAAGTATTTTTTATAACTTTCCAATCCATGTGGACAGCTGTGCCCAAACCAATTGTTTGCTTGTTTGAGTCAGCATCTTGAAATCTTGTGTTAGCAATATCTTGATAGGTTAAGCCTACCATTGGTCTTAAAAAATTCATAACCCTTAAAACTTTTGGAGATAAGTCTGCCTTTGTTGCAACAGCATCAAGATGAGATTTTAAACCAACATCAACTCCAACTCCAAAACCTGTGTGAAAATCTGTAACTTCATCTTCTAAAGTGGACAAGTTATGTGCGCCCAAAACAACTTCACCTGTTGATAGCCTGTACATTGGCTTAAGCCCTAATCCAAACTGCAGAGCCTTATCCCAAAGGCCATATGCTCCGCCAAGCATCATGCCAACATCAGCTTTACCAGTATAATAAACATTGGGGAAAACAGAATTTCTAATATGAAACCTGCCACGGGCATCACCAAGAAATCTTATTCCAAAGTTTTTCATGGTAAAAGATGGTGAGATTGCTGCTCTAAGCGTTGTCAAGCGACCGAGGTTTGCATCAACTACATCTTCAATTATCTCAGATTGATCTGTACTTGAAGAACTTGAATCCATTTCATCCACAATTTCTAAAACCTCTTTTATAATATCATAAACTGTGAGTGAAACTTCAAAAGTTGGATTTAAAATTTCAACTCTCCATTTTTCAACATCATTCAAGCCAGCGACATTATAAGAAAGAGCATTTTGATCATCAGCAACAGCAATAAAAGCATTTCCCATGCCAAGAGGTCTTAAGCCTCTATATGTATTGGGTGATTGAGGAAAGGCAAATATTACTGTTGATAGAAATAGCATGCCTAAAATTATAAATAATATTTTTTTCATTTTTGGGTCTCCTTTATACTCCATAGGAAATTCACTAAATCATCCATTTACTTTAATCAAAATTATGACTTAATAGTTCAATAACTGCTTCTGTTGTATCAGCATCACCTTCAGTTCCACCATCATCAACAAAATCATAATCCTCTCTCAGAGTATCCAAAACAGTCGCGTCAACACCGGCTGCTTCCAGGGCATCAGCACAATTACCTAGACCTTCAAAAAATAGTGCTGCTTGCTCTGCTGTAACAGTACCTGTTTTTGAATAGGCTAATGAAACAAATGAAATTACAGCAAAGGAAATAAAGGATTCGAGGTAAAGAGTTTCAGTATCTTTGGTTGGAACTGTTGATTCTTCTTCTGAAGAGCTTTCAGAAGAAGAATCATCACCATCAGTGAATTTAAAATATAAAGAAGAAGCTTGGGTATTATTGTCTATAGCGTTAAAAGCTAGCTGAAAATCAGTTTGAGCCGAATCTTCAATGTCATCCGGTATTAAAGAAGCAAAAACAGAAAACTCATTGCCTGAACCTTGATCTAAAAATGAAGAGAAAACATTAACAAAGGTAATTCCATGTGTTCCCAAAACGCATTCAACGTAAACCTTAATTAAAGCTAATTTAACATCAGCAGAAACGCCTTCAACTTTATCAGTAAAGGCTCCTGTAGTTTGGTCAAAATACTGATCCAGAAGTTCTTTGCCTTTTTCTGCATATACTGAAAAGGAATTATCTTCATCTTCTGTTTCACCTGCGGCTGCATCATCGTCTGTAAAAATATCACCATCATTCAAATACTGTTCTGCTCTTTCAACATCTTTTTCAACGCTACTAACGCATGAAAGCATTATAAGAGAAAAACAAAATAATAATATCAATTGCATAAGTAAAATCAAATATCTATTCATACTTACTCCTTTTCGAAAATTAAAAAGATATTCAAGGTTCTTTTGTCCACTAAAAGCTTTAAAAGATAAGCAATAATTTATAAATGAGTCAAGAATGAAAAGTTAAATGATATTTTTTAATTCTTTGATCCAAAGTCCTTCTATCAATACCAAGAGTTTTGGCTGCTTTAGATTTATTATTCAAAGTTTCTTTTAAAGCTTTAATAATCAGATCTTTTTCCATTTCAGCAATAGTTTTTATTTTTATTTCTTGTTTATTAATAAAAAATTTAGAATTATTTTGTAGTAAAGATTTCTTGAGAATATCACCTTCAGAAAAAACAACCAGTTTATGCACTTCATTTTCAAGTTCTCGAACATTTCCCGGCCAATCATAATTCATAAATACTTCAATAAGCTTTGGGTCTATTTTCTTATTTGGATCAAACTTATTAACGAAATGTTCAACAAGGAGTGGGATGTCTTCAATGCGATCTTTTAATGACGGAATAACAATTTCCATTGAATTTATTCTATAATAAAGGTCATGTCTAAAGGTACCTTTTTGTACACTCTTTAGTAAATTTACATTTGTAGCTGCAACTATTCTTACATCAATGTCAACAAACTTTGTATCTCCAACTTTTTTTATAACCCTATTTTGCAGTACCCTTAAAAGTTTTTTTTGAGTCTCCAGAGACATTTCTCCAATTTCATCTAAAAATACGGTGCCACCCTTTGCCACTTCAAATATTCCATCTTTATTGTTATCAGCTCCCGTAAAAGCTCCTTTAATATGACCAAACAATTCACTTTCAATTAAGCTTTCTGTAAAAGCTCCACAATTAACAGCGATAAAGGGCTTGTCTTTTCTATCTCCTTTAAAGTGAATGGCTCTAGCGATAAGCTCTTTTCCAACACCAGTTGCTCCTAATAGCAAAACATTAATATTAGTAGTTCGTATTTTTTGCAGCGTTTGGAAAATCTCCAGCATTTTAGGGCTTTTGGTAATTATATTTTTATAATTATATTTTTCTTCTTCTTTGTTTTTTTGAAAGTCCAATATTTTTGAAAGCTGTACTTCTCTTTGCTCAAAGTTATTTAGCCTGGCTGACAAATTTTTATTTACATTTAGGATATTCTTGTTTTGACTTTCTAAACCATTCAAAAATCTTGCATGAGAAATCGCAAGTGAAATATGTTTTGATAAAGTAGATATTAATTTTTCATCAATATCCTTAAAGGCATCAACTTTGCCTGGATCATCTAAATATATCGCTCCAATAATTGATTCCTTTTCTACAACAGGAAAAACAGCTATACTGCGTAATTTCGCATCCTGTATGCTATAAGATTTATCAAAAGTTTCCAGAGCATTATCAATAATTAAAACCTTGTTTTCCTTTTTCATTTTTTCAAGTATTGATAAACTAAGTTTAAAAGAAGTTTTTCCTATTTCCTCCTGATTTATTTTTCTTGCAGCAACAACAATGTAGTCGCTGTTTGCAAGCTGTAGGTTTTCATTTTCATCCTTTTTTAAAAAAATAAATCCACGCTTTGCATTTGAAATTAATATTGCCTTATCCAAAATTGAATCAAGCAGTTTTTCCAGAGATTTTTCAAACAACAACTCAGATGTTAGTTCATATAACATTTCAAGCTTAAAAGAACTTGTATCATCGTTTTTGTTATACTCTAGATTTTTTAAAAATTGAAAGGCATCTATAAATTTAAAATGATTTTTAAAATTAAATTTATTTGTGGCTGGAATATTTTCCAATAATTCACTCAGTGTATTTCTCAGTTTATCACTATAGACGCTAAGTTTTTCATTATTATTTATTTTAAAGTAATAAGAGGCAAAAATTTTATAGAATCTTATTTTAATAAAATAACTATAATCCTCAATATCAGTATTTTCTATGGAATCTAATAAGTTCTTGCATTCGCTAAAACTATTTGAATCTAAGTGGTCGCTTGCCTTTAATAAAATAGCAAAGAGTCTAATGTTAGGATTGTTAGCGGCTAAACTATTAGCTTCCTGTATATAATAGTTAAGGTCACTTGATTCATCAAGTCTGATCTTAGAATCTGCGATATTTAAATATGTTTCGCCAAGTCCAGTTTTATCGTTTATTTCTTTGAATATCTTAATGCTTTCTTTAAAATAGCTGCTGGCCTTGATATAATCATACTTATAAGCATTAAGATTTGCTAACAAGGTATAATTATAAGCCTGCATAAGTTTATTATTTCTTTTAATAGATAAATCTAAGGACTTGTTAATAAAGAATTCGCTTTTATCAAAACTGCCGATTTCAGAATAGACTAAAGCAACATTAAAAGTAATCACTTCACTTTGCTTTGGAAAATTAAGGCTTGAAAAAATTGAATACGCTTCTTCATATGTTTCTATGGCCTTAGACAAACCGCCAGTTTCTAAATAACAATTTCCTAAGTTTATTAATTGTTGAGCTTTTATAAAAACAATAAAATTATTTTCACATATTTCCAAGGCTTTTTGGTGGCAATTGATTGATTTTAGGTATTTTTTTTGTGCAAAATAAACAAGACCCAGGTTGCTTATGCTTCCTATTTGCTCATTTATGCTATTACAACGCTCAGACAAATCAATTGCTAACAAAAGATTCGACTTGGCTTGCTCAAGCTCGCCTTCATAATAACTAACAAGACCAGCAAGGTTATATAACTTGGCCTGTAATTTTATATCAATTTCTTTAAGCTCGTTAAGCCTATTTATTATATCTTTACATTCTTGGAATCGCGATAAACTCATTAAGGCCGTCAATTTAAGTAAATTAATCTCTACAGACATCATGTCTGGTTTTTCATCGCTTAAAAGAGAAATTGCTTGTTCGTATATCCTGATTCCCTCCTCATAATTGCCTTGTTTTGTTTTTATTTGAGCGATGAATTTCAATACTTTTGCCTGAACAGGCTTGTTTTCCAATCTATCATAAAATGCATTATAAATGCCCAAAGCCTCTTCGTATTTATTTAAAAGAAATTTAATCTTAGCATAATTAAATATACAGCTTTCACCGCCTTCAAATATTTCCTTTGCAGAAGTTGCTTTTTCGTAATAATCTTCTGCTAAATCAATCATGTTATTTTTCAAATAATCGTCAGCGATTTCAATATATAAATCAAAGGCCTTCTGGTTTTGACCTGTTTTATGTAAATTTCTAGCAGCGACTTTTTTATACGAACTATCTTTTATTAAATAATCTTCCATTGTATTTGAAAGTGCCAAAGATATATCTTTTAAATTATTTTTCGAAATATGCTTTTGAATCTGATTACTGATTAACTGATCAGAAAGATTGAGGATTGAATTTTCGTTAATATTTTCCTTATACAAAACATCTTTTTTATTTACTATTTTAATAAAATTTACAGATACAAGCTGCTTAAGGTGCACAATCAAATCAACTAAAGGCAAACTGTGTTTTGTTTCTAATAACACTGAAAACAACATATCTACTTTCAATTCCTTGTTAAACTCTGTAAATATAAATAAAATTATTTTTTGTATTTGCGATAATCTCTCTAGCCTCGAAGAAGTTAATTCTAGAATATTTGGAGGAATATCGATTGCATGTTTTTTCAACATTACAACCTGGTTCTTTGTATACAAGAAGGCCCTATCTCGCAAATAAGAGAGCAATGAGATAATATAATGTGGATTACCATTTGTAGAAGAAAACACAAAGTCCACAAAATCAGGAGAAACGGCTCTGTTTAAGATAGAAGAAATAAAATCAAGGCTTTTTGCCATGCAAAAATTTGTCAGGCAAATTTCTTCAAAGCCTGTGTGTATTGAAGTTGACTCCTTTAGCTTATAAATATTCGGATTTTCCCTCGATATGTCAATATTCTGTGAAAACAAAAGCATTAATGACAGTCTAATTTTTACAAGCTCATCTAAATAGAATTTAAAGAATGTTAAGCCTGTTTTGTCCAGGCACTCTAAGTTTTCAACAATAAGAAGAGTCTTTTGATTCTTGAAAATATCACAAAAAGAAACAGCTAGTTTTTTTAGCAGAGATGATTTTATAATATTTACATCTTCTGATTCAATATTAGTATCTTCTTTTTTGAGCTTTCTTTTCTTATGACAAATCTCTACAATTTCATTTAAAAAATCTTTATTAGAGATATCAACTTTAATTAATTCTATACAGTTTAAATTTGCTAAAACTTCTATTTCGTTTATTAGTCTTTTTTTACCAATACCTTTTTCTCCACTTATTAAAAATGATTTAATTTCCTTTGTTTTTAAAATATCTGAATAAACAATACTAAAATTATTTTTTAATATTGAAAGTTCCTTGTTTCTTCCAATGAAATTTGCATAAGAAAGAGAGATTTGATCATTTAAAATATCATCATTTAAAAACTCTATTTTAATTAAATTCTCGATGTCCTCTAAAGCTTCTTTTGCCGAAGAGTACCTTTTTTCATGATCAAAGGCTGTCATTTTAGATATAATTTTTTCAAAATTCAGGGATATATTTTTGTTATATTTACTTATGGAAATATAATTATCTTTTCTAATATCCTCAAGATATGCATCAAAGCTTTTCACGCTAAAGGGAAACTTTCCTGAAATAAGATAATACGCTGTAATACCCAATGAATATAAATCCAAAGAAGGAGACATTTGCTTTTCAATAATCATTTCAGGTGGCATATATAAAAATGTGCCTCCTACACTAAACTCTTTGCTGGCTTTTGATAGTCCAAAATCAAGTAATTTCAAATGCAGCTTATTGTCACTGTCTTTTTTAAATAAAATATTATTTGGATTAATATCATTGTGGCTTATTCCTGTTTTTTTAAGATGCTCAAGAAGCTCAAGCATATAGTAAAGAATAAAGGCAATATCTTTATTAGATATTTTCTTTTCATATTTTGATAGACTTTCAAAATCAAAATATTCCATTGTAAAACAATAGCTGTCTATTTCTTTTAGATACTCAAAGTCATATGCTTTTGGAACCAAAGGATGTGAGACTTTTTTAAGATTTAAAAACTCGTGTTTAAATTGGTCAATTGTGACCTTGCTTTGTTTATCCTTATTTAAGATTTTTAAAATAACGGGCATTTTTTCTGGGATATTATAGGCAACATAAATAGCCGTCATATCATTTTTTGAAATTAGCCTGTTTATCTTTAGTTTTTTAGATAATAATTTTACCAATGAACCATCAAGTATATTTTCTTTTATAAGCATTAAATTATCTGCCTTTAATCTTATAATTGAATCGCAATCTAAAGGTAAATATTTTTTAAATTTATTAAACAGATATTTAAAATGGGGCTTTGAAAGACAGGTGCCCTTTTTGGTTTCAAATAAATAATTTTGAGAATTTTCGCATAAATTCACAAGACAAGCCCTGATTACCTCTTTAAATTCACTATTATTTAACGAAAAATACTCAAATTGTTTTTTATCTGTTTTTATTCCTATTTTACACTCTAAAATTTCAACATCTTCTTTAGTTAATTTAGATATAAATGAGGTGCTAAATCCAAACAAGATATATAAATAGAAAATCCCCCTATTAGGATCTTCTAAATCTTTAATGTTATGTAAAAACTTTAAAATATCTGTATCTTCAAGCTTTAAAGTCTTTCGAATTTTCTCGTTTTTTATTTTTTTGCCTAGATTTTCGGTTTTATATCTTTTATTAATAAAATTATAAAAGGTTTTAATTGCTGAAATGTATAAGTTAATAATAGAATTTGAATGATTTTTAGCTTTTAAATCATTGATAAATGCATCGAGGTCAGCTAAGTCAAATTCATCTTTATAGCCACAAAATTCAAATAAATCATTAAGCTTTTTTTTATATTGTTCAATTGTATGAGCTGAATACTTTTTTTTGCCTTTGTTTAATGAAGCAAAAAAAGCATCTAATTTTTCTTTCATTTTTTAAACTCATTAATTAATTAATAATGATTATAATTTTAATAGCTTAACAAAAAAAACAAAAAACTCAACATTATTAAGTTAAATAAATGCTTTTCTAATAGCCGTTAGCTATATTTCCTTTTTATTATTAAAGTGTTAACGCCCAGCGCAGGGATTGTGTCTTGATAGGCCTTGCTTGTGACAAAAGGCTGCAAATTCATAGCATATTTAACTTAACAAGACAATAAGTGTTTGTTGCAAGCCCGTGTAAATTAAAACAAATCTCTAAATATTGTCCTTCTCGGTGCTTTTAAAATAACATGGCCTATTTCAATAATAAATAATTTACTTTTCTATAAAGCTATGCTAGGCTAAAGGTAATTTACTCAAAAGACTGATAAGGAATATGAAAACAAAACCATTAAGATTTCTTCTTTATGTTTTTATTGTATTATCATTCTACTCCTGCAACTTTAATAACAATGACAGCAATACTGATCAAACTCAAAATAATGATAATTATGAAATTAATATTCTAGCCACAATCGATATTGATATGCTTCTAAGCAATTCTGCCACCATTGACACAAGTGATCTAATAACAAGCGATGAAATTATATCTCCTGTTGGGGTGCCAGTATCTGAAATAGTCAATAAATCGAAAAAAACTATTTCCAGGATAAAAAATAGCTCCTCAGATTATCTATTTATGGCAATGATCGTTGATGAAGATAATTCTGAGATTATTGGCCTTGCACAAATATCAAATAATACAATAGATGTTAGTGCTGAAATTTCTGCAGACCTGACTTTTTCAATCTGGATAGTTCCTGGAATTGCAAATTGCATTGAAGCTTCAAGTACACTAACAACTCTTTCAAGCCTGGACTGTGTGGATGCAGAAAAAATTTCCATTAAAGATAAAAATGGCACAAATTTACTTAAAGCTTCAAGTGATGTGGATTTAGATTTTGGAACCCTGGTTTACAATTCATCAAATAATCAACTAATCAGTTTTATTGACACCACAGAAACAGAAGGTATTTCAGAATCCACAAGCACAAGTGATGATGAGTCATCAGATGAAATGAAATTATTTGCAGGTGGTGATAATTCATGTGTCATACAAAATGGCATAGTAAAATGCTGGGGAGATAGTGATCTGCTGGGAAACTCAGGCACTTCAGATATAGGCACTTCGTCTTCACAAATGGGGATAAGCCTGCTCCCAATTGATTTGGATAATTTTGAAATAACTCAAATGGATATACAAGAAACACATGCTTGCGCTTTAAGCACTGGCAACATTGTTTATTGCTGGGGCTTGGCTGAAAACGCAGTGCTTGGAAGAACTGGTTCTGAATTAATTGATAATGCGACAATAGTTGCCGTTGACCTTGGAATGAACTTTCTAGCTCAAGGAATTACAGTAGGAGGCAGTTTTTCCTGCGCCTATGGATATAAAACCTCTGATTTTTCAGCGGGAATTAAATGCTGGGGGCAAAACACTAATGGCGTCTTAGGCTTAAAAGATACTCAAGATAGAGGTGACAGCACTTCAGAAATGGGAAATAATTTACCCTTTGTTGAAATAGGCAGCTATTTTGAAGTTTTAAAAATGGACGCAGGCACAAATCATGTTTGTGCACTTTTGAAAGATATTAATGGCAAGGAAATAAAGTGCTGGGGCAATAATGAATATGGACAGTGCGGTTATAATAGCACTGGTAACCCAATAGGAGATGATGCATCAGACAGTTTCACTGCAATAAACCTTGGGGATGCAAATAAAATTCCAATGGACATGTGCACTGGAAATCAATTTTCCTGTGCTTTATTAAGTGGTAACGGAATTAAATGTTGGGGGAGAAATGATGGAAATCTTGGCTATGAAAATACAACTGATATAAATGACCCTTCAGGCAGTTCAAATGTAGATCTTGGAAATAATACATATGCAACAGCAATTTCCTGTGGAAATGACCATGTATGCACGCTTACATCTGTTGGTCGAGTAAAATGCTGGGGAATTGGAACCTATGGAAGGCTAGGATACGAAAACAGTGAAACAATAGGAGACGAAGCCTCCGAAATGGGAAGCAATTTGTCAGCTGTTAGTCTTGGCTATGATCTGACAGCCAGTGAAATTTCCCTTGGAAGCGAGCACACCTGCGTTTTAATAGATGAAGATTGTGTAAAATGCTGGGGAAATAATAGCTCTGGCGAACTTGGTCAAGGGCTGGCTGCTTCTGAAAACATTGGTGATCAGACAGGTGAAATGGGAGATAATCTGAGCTGCATTGAACTTGGTTCTTTTTAATTGTTCTCTTTTTATAGCAGAAAAACACTCGCCTTTAGGCAATAAGCACATTGCTTCTTTTATAATAGGTTTATTGAATAAGTGAAGCACAATAAATAGGTAAAAAAACCATACCAGAGTCACATTTCTTGATATTCAAAGGTGATAATAAATATCTTTTTTGAGGAGCATATTTTTCAACAAAAACTTTTAGACTTTTTGCTTTTGTGTTTAATCCTGATTTTACTTCAATTGGTGTAATGCCACTTTCTGTTCTTGCTAAAATTTCAATTTCACTAGTTCCTTCTTTCCAGCTATAAAAATCAAACTTTTGACTGGAAACAAGCTCTTGGATAACGAAATTTTCAAAAATATACCCTTTATATTCTTTATAGGTAGATTTAAAAATACTTATGGGATCCAAATCAAGCATAGCTCCAAGTATTCCAATATCAAACATAAATAAATTAAATCTATTCTCTTCTGTATAAGCCTTAAGAGGCTCTACCGCTCTTTTGCAGATTGATATTTTATGAATCAGGCCAGCTTTTGTTAACCAGCTAATTGGATCTTCCAGGTTTGAATAATTGGAGTTTTTGGGCAAAATATTTTTGAATATAAATTTTTTATTTTGCTTATTTTCTCTAGCCAGCTGTAATGGCACATTATTAAAAACGGATAATATCTTAACAGCATTTGATTTTCCAGAATGCTTGCTAATATCTGCTTCATAATCAAATAATAAAGATTTTTGAAGTTCCCTAACTTTAGCAAACGCAAGTTGTAAATCATTTGAATTTTCATGAAATGTCGATACAACTTCAGGCAAACCACCAGTTATTATGTAATATTTTAAATAAATTAATACTTCATCATGAAGCACTTTAGAGATTTTGTTATTAACATACCCATCAGTCATTAAATTTAATATTTTTTCATTATCAATGCCTTCCAAGAATTCAAAAAAACTCATAGGATAGAGGTTTAATTTTTCAACTTTTCCAACTGGAAATGAACTTGTCCCCAATGACAATCCTAAAAATGAACCTGATCCAATAATGAAAGCACCTGGATAAGTTTCATAAAAATACTTTAAACTACTTATTGCTTTTTCACATTCCTGAATCTCATCAAAAACTATTAAATCCTTATTTATATCAATTTTGATTTTATTTTGCAGTTCAAGATTTAATAATATTTGATCTGGATTAAGGGTGTCTAAAAAGGAGTCACATAACTTTTTATTTTTCATAAAATCAAAATAATGAACATTTTCAAAATTGGTTTTACCAAATTCTTTGATAATGTATGTTTTCCCAACCTGTCTTGCTCCCTTTAATAGAATAGGTTTTCTATTTTGTGAGTTCTTCCAGTTTATAAGTTTATTTAAAATATTTCTTTTCATAAATTTTATATCTTTTTTTGTTGATAATAAATAATGTTATAACATAAAAACCACTGTAAATCAACTTTTTTCATATGAATAAATTTATTATTTTAAGAATATTGCTATGTAAAATATTACAAAATCTTGCCTAAAAAGACTTCTTGCTTTACAAAAACAACAAAAATCCACAAGTTTTAACTTAATAAATGCAAGCAAATGGCAAGCTAAGTCATTGTTTTAATTTCGCTTGTTGCTGGCGAGGTGTTTTGGCACAATCCCTGCTATATAGATAAACTTAGATTAGCAATAATCGAAAATTTATGGCTATTAATTAAGGAGGAAATGGGATATGAAAATTAAGGCAAATAAAAAGGTGTTTTTTCTTTTAATACAATGTTTTCTAATTTTTAGTTTCACACCAAGCTTTGCACAACACAACTCGATAAAAAGCCAAACCGTACTTGCAGATTATCTTGACGGTCTGCTTAACCAGGCAAATGAATGCATTGATAATGCCGGGCCTGGCGTTAAAGAAATTGGAAAGCTTGACTGCAAAGGACAAAAAATCGAGGATATCCTCAATTATGCTGCTTATAATATACTTCGGAACATAGATGCCGAATCCGAAATGTATCAAACAAAACTTAACTTATTTCGCAAAATCTCAGATGCTTATAAAAGAAGCGGTGATTGCGGTCAAGCCATGATGGTAGCAGAACAAGCTTATGAACTTGGAGCAGATGGTGATAAAAACTCCATGGTTGATATGATTTTTGAAATTAAACTAGCACAAGAAACAAGAGGGGCAGCTGGTGATTTCGAGAAAATAGCAGATAAGTATTATAAAGATGATATGGACATGGAATGCTTTCTAGACTATATGTATGCTTCAATCCCGGAAGAAGACTTGGAATACTTGCCAGAGAAATTAAGAAGGGCCTTTGGTGATGAAAAGCTTAATGCAATGATAGGGCCCTTTCTGGAAAAAAGGGGCTGTGGTAGTGGCTATGCTGAATTTTATACTATTTACTTTCCTTATTATAGTGGACCATGCAAAACCATGAAAAAAAACTGCCCAGGTCCCTTGTCTTCTCTTGAAGATACTCAAAAAGACTTATCAAATTCAATAATTAGAGTTGCAGGTAGCCAAAGGCTAGATAACACAAATACACCTTTTAAAGCTTACTAAAAAATACAACAGGAGAAGATATATGCTTAAAAATAACACATATAAATACATAGTTATTCTAAAATCCAGTATTAAAATATCTATTTTAATTATTTTTATTTTAATAATGAATTCGTGTGCAAATCAGCCTGTTTTTGTTCAAAATCAGGAAAACCTACAAGACTCTATTTATGAAAATGACGGTTTAGCCTCTGCTCAAGATGAACTTATTGATAATGATGAAGACGGATATAGTATCACAGCTGGTGACTGCGATGATCAAGATCCTTCAATTTACCCAGGAGCAACTGAAATTCTTGGTGATGGAATTGATCAGGACTGCAGTGGTCTTGATAAATATATTATTAGTAAAAGTTATTACAAATATGAAAAAGAAGATCTTGAAATAATATTCCGTGACCTGATTATTACTGAATATAATAGTATGGGACAGGAAACAAGTTATTTCCATTATGATGACATAAATGCCACTGAAATAAGCGAGATGTACTTGTATGAATATGATGAAAGCTTCAACTTGCTCACTAAAGAGCGTGATAATGATGGAGATGGAACCCTAGATATAATTTATTCATATGAATATGATAAAGATGGAAATATGTCTAAGGAGATTTATGATAATGATGCAGATGGCAAAGAGGATAAAATTTTTTATTATGTATACAAAAATTCTAATTTAGTGTCTGAACAAAGGGACAATGATGCAAATGGAAGCATAGACCATATTTATTCTTTTGAATACGATGAAAAAGGAAACCTCAGCAAAGCAATATACGACTATGATGCAGATAATACAGATGAATATATTAAATACTATGAATATGATGATAATAATAACTTGCTTAAAGAAGAATTGGATTATGAAAATGATGAAGTAATTGACTATTACACCTCTTATCAACTAGATGAAAATCAGAACATTATACGCGTAGAATATGGCAATCAAGGAAGCGATTACGTTTTCGCAGAGACATATGAGTATGATAATAACGGAAATAACATATCATATAGCTATGACTCTGGAAATGATAATAATTATGAACATATAAAAACTTATGAATATGATGAAAATGGAAATAACATAAAATTAGAAGATGATTCAGATGGTGATAATAATATTGATCTAACATATGAATATGATTATGATGATTATGGAAATTTAATCTTTATAAAAGTTATTAGTTTAGACAATGATCCTTACATCGGTTTGACTTTTTATACTTATTCAGAAGGAAATATTGAAAGCAAATATTCATTGGAAGACATAAAAAATTTATTTTAAATTAAAAACATCTTAGCTCCCTTTACAAAAACAACAAAAATCCACAAGTTTTAACTTAATAAATGTAAGGCAAATGCCATGTAACCAGATGTTATTTAAATGTTTATTTAAACTCATTTGTCTTGGCACAAAACATGCTTTAAAACTAAAGCAAGATATGCAAAAATCAATATTTTATGGTTATCAATTAAGGAGGAAATGGGATATGAAAAAATTAAACTTAGGTACATTGGCAAAAAACGTTAATATTTTAGGCATGTTATTATTATTTTGTATTATGGCAATAGGATGCGGATACCAGGATTTAGAAAATTCAAATTTTAAATTTGATGAAGATGAAGAAATTATTATAACTGACCTTGGAGAAGATCCCGAAGATGGGGACACTTATATCGATTGTGAACTAACACCAGAGGCCCCTGAATGTGCGGAAATAGAAACCGACAGTGAAGAAAGCGGTGAAACTGATTCTGAAGAATGTAGTGATTGCGATATTTTCTCATCAAGTGAATATGAAATTTCAGATTCAGAACCTAGAGATCTTACAATAACATTAAACTTTCCAGAGGATATTTCTGAGCTTTCTGAATATGGTTCAACATATCTAAAAATAGATCTTTATAAAACTTGTCCTGGTTCAGAGATTTCATTAATTGAAAGTACAGATGTTTTTAAATTAACATCAAAAGGTCCAGTATTTGAAACAAGCATTAACCTTGAATTTGAAATCGCGACAATAGTTACAGACTGGAAGAACAATTGTCGATATGAATTTGTTCAAACATCAAGAAATATAACGGAAAGACTTGTTAGCAGCAGAACATTAATAGAGCTTATGCATGAAAATAGCTTGATTACTGATGTTAAAAGAGTTTTAGCAAAAGAATATCTATTAGCTAATCCAGACGAAGAAATTGAACTTAGTTATGAGTTTAATTTATAGGAATTCAGTCAAAAAAAGACCCTGATGATCCATCTTAAGATACTCCAGATACTGTGCGAGGAATTTTGGAAAAAGAAGTGTCTGAATAAACTAATAGTTTCCACCCCGAAATGGCGATTTACCCGATGGTCATCCTTAACTTATTTCAAGATCCCCTTGATATAACAGGGGGTTTAGTGCCATTATAATGAAAAGCATCTCTCGCTTCTGTATAAATTGTTGTATAACAATATTATTATTAAGATACAAGAAGGAGAGACGCAATGAATAGTTATATTGGAGCAGATTTGCATTCAAAGTCAATAACTTTTTCA
>JBDREC010000087.1:0-19522 GCA_043820105.1 Pseudomonadota bacterium | reverse complement strand
CTTATTTCTTGACTTCATTATAGCATTACTTTAAATTATTGCTTAACTGGTGTAAACCGTTTTGAAATATTCGTGGGGAATTTCATTTGAAAAAGACCTATAAGGTAGAATTACTTGGTAATGAGTATAATTTATTAAGCGATGCTTCAGAGGAAGAAGTTTTAGAAGTTATCTCATATTTAAAGAAAAAAACTGAAGAGGTTTATTCAAAAGTTCATAATTTACCACAAACTAATATTTTATTTCTGGCAGCACTAAATATTGCAAGTGATTTTATTCAGGAGAACAAAACTAATAAAAAGTTAAAAAAGGAAATTTTTTCAAAAGCTGAAAATATTATTAATATAATAGATACAAATATTGAACAACAAAACAATACAAAAAATGAGAAAAAAAACGCAGAGGATGATAAAATTTTAAATTTGTTTTAGAATAAATTTCCAACCTTTTTTATAATAGTTAAAGCCTAATAAAATCATTTCCAAACTCTTATTTAATTATGTTAGAAGATAAATGTTACCAGTTTTAATTCGTTCTTTTTATTAAAAGAACTTTTATTATAGGAGGTGTCCCATTGAATGAGATACTTAACAATCCAGTTTATTTAATTATTATTGCAGCTTCTATTTTACTAATAGGATTTTTTCTAGGATATGTAATTTTAAAGAAAATAACAGAATCAAAAACTGGAAAAGCTAATTTAAAAAGTAAAGAAATCATTGATTCCGCCCAAAGGGAAGCTCAAACAATACTTAAAGAAGCTTCTCTAAAATCAAAAGATCTGCATTTTACAATGAAAACTAATTTTGAAAAAGACACTAGAGAGCAAAAAAAAGAACTGCATCATCTTGAAAAAAGACTCAATCATAAAGAAGAAAATTTAGAAAAAAAGATGAATCTAATAGATTCAAAAGAGGCTGAATTAAAAAGAAAAGATCAACAAATAAGCAATGAAGCCCAACAAATTGAAACGAAAAAAGAGGAATATAACAAGTTAATATTCGAAAGCAAAAAACAACTTGAAAAAGTCGCAGGCCTCACACCAGAAGAAGCAAAACAGAAACTGATGGATATGATTATTGATGAAGCAAAACATGATTCAGCTAAAAAAGTAAGAGAGATTGAAGAAGAAGCAAAGAACAATGCTGAAAAAGAAGCTAAAAAAATTATTGCAACAGCTGTTCAGAGATATTCTGGAGACTACATTACAGAAAGAACAGTTACTGTTGTTAACCTTCCATCAGATGAGATGAAAGGTAGGATTATTGGTCGTGAAGGTAGAAATATTAAATCTTTGGAAGCAGCAACTGGTGTTGATTTAATAATTGATGATACTCCTGAAGCAGTTATTTTATCTGGCTACAGCCCAGTTAGACGTGAAGTAGCAAAAATATCCCTTGAAAAACTTATAAATGATGGCAGAATACACCCTGCCAGAATTGAAGAGGTTGTTAAAAAAGCTGAAAAAGAAGTACAAATGGGAATTAAAGAAGCTGGTGAACAAGCTACCTTTGACCTTGGTTTGCACGGTATTCATCCAGAAATAATAAAACTATTAGGTAGTTTAAAATATAGGTACAGCTATTCACAGAATCAATACCAGCACTCTATGGAAGTAGCTTTTATCGCAGGAGCTATTGCATCTGAACTGGGTGTTAATCCAAAAATTGCTAAACGTGCTGGTTTATTGCATGACATTGGTAAGGCAATTGACCATGAAGTTGAAGGAACACATGCAGTTATTGGTGCTGATTTCGCTAAAAAGCATGGTGAAAATTTTCAGATAGTACAAGCAATAAGGGCCCACCATGAGGATATTAAGCCAGAGTCAATTTATGATGTTATTATCCAAGCAGCTGACAGTCTCTCAGGAGCTCGTCCTGGCGCTAGAAAAGAAATGCTTGAAAGCTATATTAAAAGAATTGAAGATATTGAAAAAATCGCAAATGAGTTTGAAGGCGTTGAAAAAACATTTGCAATTCAAGCTGGAAGAGAAGTTAGAATTACAGTTAACAGCAAAGAAATTTCAGATGAAAAATCTACAGTCTTAGCAAGAGATATTGCAAAAAAAATCGAAAAAGAGCTTTCCTATCCTGGTCAAATTAAAATCACAGTTATTCGAGAAGTAAGAGCCGTTGATTACGCTAAATAATAACAACATTTATATGTGAGTTCAATTTGTTCAAATTACTTTTCATTGGTGATATATATGGAAAACCTGGAAGAGATTACTTAACTTCAACGCTTCCCAAATTGATTTCCGATTTGAATGTAAATTTTGTTATTGCCAATGGTGAAAATGCAGCAGGCGGCTTTGGTATAACTCCAAAAGTCTACAAACAGATACTAGACTCTGGTGTTAATCTTGTTACTTCAGGAAACCACATAGACAATAAAAAAGAAATCTATGAAATATTAAATAAGCAGGATTCAAAGCTTCTAAGACCATTTAATTTCAAACAAGGTAAGTTACCAGGAAAAGGCTTTATAGAGCTAACTGATGATATTGGAAATCAACTCGCCATAATAAACATGTGTGGTGCACTATTCATGAAAGATACAACATCCCCTTTTAAAGAGTTTGATAAAATTATTCATTTACTTAACAAAAAAAATAAAATAATTATCGTTGATTTTCATGCTGAAGCAACCTCCGAAAAAACAGCCGTTGCATATTATCTTGATGGTAAAATTTCAGCCCTCATTGGTACTCATACACATGTCCAAACGGCTGATGAGCGAATCTTACAAGGTGGAACAGCCTATATAACTGATGTCGGAATGACTGGACCTATGGATTCGATAATAGGTTGCGATACAGAATTATCATTAAAAAAATTCACTCAAAAAGGTAAGTTTAAATGCATTCCTGCTAAAACACAATGTATGCTAAATGCTGTTATAGTAGAAATAGATAATAAGTCTGGCAAGGCAATTTCAATTAAAAGAATTAATCAATAAAAACTAAAGTTTGATCTTTTTTAAACTTCAGCTTCTGTAGAAGGTATGCTATTTTCTAAAAGTTCACTTGTTCTATTATGAGTGTGTTTTGAAAGTCTTGAAACCAATCTAGATGCTCTATTGCTAGTAATAATACCTTTAGATTCAGTTTTATCAATAGTTGCAACAACTTCTTTTAAAGCAGTTTTGATATCTTCAACATTCTCTGTTTCTAAAGTTAATTTAAAGCTCTTAACAGTATTTTTAAGTGTTGATGAAAAATGTTTGTTTCTAAGATTTCTTTTAATACTTTGTGTATATCTTTTTTTTGCTTGCTTATGATTAGCCAATGTAAACCTCCAATATCATTAGTTCTTTTTAACTGCTTTCTGAATTATAACATAATTATTGTTATGTCCAGGTACAGAGCCTTTAATAAATACTAAATTATCTTCTTCTAATATTTTAACAAGTTTCAATGTTTGCGTTGTAATTCTAGCATTTCCGTAATGTCCAGGCATTTTCTTGTTTTTGAAAACTCTACCAGGATATGTGTGCTGTCCAATTGAACCACCGTGTCTATAAAATTCATGAACACCGTGACTACTTTTTGCACCATGAAAATTATGTCTTTTAATAACGCCTGCAAAGCCTCTTCCCTTTGAAGTGCCTATTGCGTCAACAAAATCACCTTCAGAAAATATTTCAGTTAATTTAATGTTTTTACCAGGTTCAAAATTTACAGCATCTTTTTCATCAACGACAAATTCACGAAGGTATTTTTTAGGTTCAACTGATGCTTTTTTCAGATGGCCAAGGTTTGGTTTATTTAAAACTTTTTCTCTACAATCGCCGTAAGCCAATTGTACAGCCCAGTATCCATCATTCTTTTGATTTTTAACTTGTACAATATCATTAGGGTTAAGTTGTACAACAGTAACAGGAATCTTTACTCCATCTTCAGTAAAAATCTGGGTCATTCCTATCTTTTTTCCAATTAATCCGTTAATCATCGCTAGTTCCTCTAAATATTAAATATTTCTATTTTTAAGTGCCACGCTATCTATCAGATTTAATATACAAAAGGCAAGAAAAAAAACCCAACTTTTATTAAATAAGTCATTTAAAATAATCATGAATACCTGTTGCAATACAGTCTGCTACAAAGTCTCTATATTCAGATGAAGTTAATCTTCTTTCTTCAGTCCTGTTAGACATAAAGCCAACTTCAATTAAAATTGAAGGCATTTTTGCACCCCAGAGGACGTAAAAAAGAGCTGGCCTTATGCCTAAGTCACCAATATCACTATACTTATTATTCATTTTCATAAGTGTAGCATTATGCACAATTTTAGCTAAATCAACAGATTTATTTCCATACATAGTAGTTTCAAGGTCTAGTTTTATCAAATCAACGTATGAAGTTGAACTTGTTATAAGGTTTTCACGTTTAGCTAATTTTTTTGAAGCCTTATCTGTTGCCAGATTTAGATAAAAGGTTTGCAGGCCAAGGGTTTTAATATTGGAACTTGCATTTACATGAACAGAAATAAAAAGATCAGCATTTTTTGAGTTTGCAATAGCTGTTCGCTCTTCAAGATCAATATATATATCACTTTCTCTGGTTAAATAAGTCCTGTATAGTCCTTTTCTATCCAATAACTCTTTGAGTTTTTTAACAACTTCGAGTGTAACATATTTTTCTTCTAAACCAGTATTACCAACAGTCCCAGGGTCCTTACCGCCGTGCCCAGCATCTAAAACAATGATTGGCTTATCTTTTTCTTTTGAAAGCAAAAGTGCTTTAATTTTATCTTTTTCTTTTGCATATGCTTTTGATTTATCAGTATGTATATCTAAAACTAACCTTAATGGTTCATAAAAAACCATTACTTTATAAGTTTCAATATTCTTTTTTAGGCCCACATCAATAATGAGATTACCATTATTGAGTTTTGCTTCTATTTGATCAAGAATTATATCTTTATAATTTTCTTTTTCTAATAAAAACTTAGGTGCATCACTATTTATAATCTTAAGCTGAATCTTATTTGCACTAATTTTCTGTGTCTCATATTTTGAAGACTCTGTAAGATAAAACACGATTCTCAAATAATTATCAGATGACCAATGGCGCTTGTTTAAATAATAACTTGGTTTGGAGACAAGGGTAGATGAAAAAAGTAATAATAATAGTACGAATTTTAGTAATTTATTTATCATAATTTCTTAAAATAATTAATAATCAATAATTAATAATTAATGATTGTGCCTAATAATCTTCGATATTGAACTCCTCATAAGAACCTGAAGCTGAACTTTTATTTGTATTTGTTGGAGTTGTCCCTTTGAGGAAAGCTTGCATTACGGTATCCTTTGTATCTTTAACTGCTTTTTGTCCAGTGTTTTTATCAATCCTAACAAAATCAATGGTTTCATAAGGAACCCTAAAGGAAGTTATTTTTTTGCCTTTTGTTGCTTGTTGCATAAAATCAACCCAAATTGGAGCAGCAGCGCCAGATCCAGTCATACTTTTTCCCAGGGATTTATAATCATCAAATCCTGTCCATACACCACATACGATTTCTGGAGTATATCCTAAAAACCATGCATCATAATAATCATTTGTTGTTCCAGTCTTACCAGCCGCTGGTCTGCCTATAGCTTTAGCTCTCCACCCTGTTCCATCAGCAATAACTGCTTGCATAAGATTAGTCATTAAGTATGCAGTTTCTTTTGATACAACATAACCTTCTGGCAATTCAATATCAAGAGGCTCCATTTTGTGAATTATGTTTTCAGATAGCTTTTGATTCTTATCAACACGTTCATCATTCTTAGATATGGCAAGCTTCACGGCATTTTCAGCTTCATTTTCTAATAAATAATTATCTTCTAAAAATTTGATCTTTTCATCAATATCTGTCTCAAATTCCATAATAGCGTTTGTTTCAAGCACCTCACCATCTGGTCCAATAATTCTCTTAATATAAATAGGTTTGATTTTTCGTCCTTCAGAAGCAAACACTGCATAAGCTGCAGTAAGCTCTTCAAGAGTAACAGAAGATGAACCCAGAGCCATTGATAAATCTTTAGTTATTGGAGAAATAATACCTAGCTTCTTAGCATATTCAGCAACATAATCAATTCCAATATCAGTTAATATTTTGATTGTTGGTATATTAAGTGACTTAACAATAGATCTTCTAAAAGTAGTTTCACCATAAAATTTTTCAGAATAATTATCAGGTTTCCAGGTATTATTTGTTTCAGCATCATTATAGACAATCGGTGAATCAATAATCAATGTTGAAGGAGTAAATCCTTTATCAAGTGCTGCAGCATAGATTATTGGTTTAAAGGCAGAGCCAGGTTGCCTTTTGGCCTGTAAAACACGATTGAATTTTGATTTATTGAAATCATAACCTCCAACTAAGGACTTAACATAACCTGTGTCTGGTTCAATTACAATTAATCCTCCTTGAACCGAAACTTCCTGGTCCAATGCAAAATATAGATTGTTTCTATCTTCTTTCATTACTCTTTTTACAAGTATTAAATCTCCAACACTTAAAGCTTCAGATGGATTTTTTATTAGTGCTTCCTTCCAGAAAACACTAGTATCAGGCTTTCTAGCCCATCTCATATCTTCAAGTAAAATCTTTCCAGAATTACCACAAACATTTACAATTACAAATCCCTCTTGATCATTGACTTGAGTAACAATACCCTTAAGCGTACTTGCATCTTGAAGGCTACATTCAGAACTCTGAGTAGAACTTGCAATTTGAGCTTCAATTTCATGAATAGGAATGTTCTTGATAGGTCCAAAAAATCCAGTGGTTTTATCTAGTTGTTCAAGACCTTCTTTAACACTAGCTGAAGCTTTAAGTTGATAATCAATATCCAGAGTAGTAATAATAGTTAATCCACCTTTTAATAAAGTCTCCTGTCCATAATTTCTAACTATATATTGTCTAATATGTTCAATAAAATAAGGTGCAATATCATAGGCCATTGGCTTTTTTGGTGAAACCATTATTGGATATTCAAATGCCTCAATAGCTTCTTCATAACTAATATATCTATCTTCAACCATTCTTTTTAGCACATATTTTTGTCGAAGTTTTGACCTATCAAGATTTATCGCAGGTGATAATTTTGTGGGTGCTTGTGGTAAACCAGCCAATATTGCCATTTCAGCTAAAGAAAGCTCGCTAACATCTTTATTAAAATATCCCCTTGCAGCTGCTTGAACTCCATAATAACCATGCCCCAAGTAAATCTGATTTAAATATAAGTATATTATATGATCTTTTGAAAAATGCTTTTCAATCCTATAAGCAAGAATCATATCTTTAATTTTTCTGGTAATAGTTCTTTCAGAAGTAAGTAAGAACGTTTTTGCTACCTGTTGAGTAATTGTACTCCCACCCTGCAAGCCACCTTTGTTAAGAACATTCTTAATCAAAGCTCTTAAAATACCAGTAGGATCAATGCCTTTATGAATGAAAAAATTCGCATCTTCAGCTGCAACAAAAGCTTCAATTAACTTAAAAGGAATTTTTGACAATGGTAATGTATATCTTTCCTCAACATAAAATTTACCTACTGTCTCATAATCAGATGATAAGATCTCAGTAACCCCAGGGGGTGTATATTTTTCTAGCTCTGAAACTGATGGCAGATGAAAGGAAAAATATAAAAATATATTTATAAAAACCAGGACAGCGAATAAGCATGAAAAAAATAAGCTTCCTAATATTGCAATTCCAATTCTCAATGATTTACCAATTCTAGTAAGTTAATATTTAAGGCTAATATTAACAAATTAAGTTTACCAATCAAGATTATTCTTTTCTATCTTTGTGCTTGATAATAATTTTTTGAAACCCTATAACTATTCAAACATAATAATAACAAGGTTTGAAGATTGAAAAAAATTATTTTTCTTTTAATTTTAGCATTATTAAGTCCGTTTTATTTACATTCCTTTGAACAAGGAAAATATGGCGGCATTATTAATGTAACTTCTACTAAGATACCAAAGTCTCTAAATCCTATTACCTCTGATGTCATTGATACTACAGACATAACCAACATGATGTTTCAGGGACTATTAAAAATCAAAATGGACAGTTATGACTTTGAACCTAATTTCGCTTATTTTTGGAAGACAAATGATACTAAAGATATTTGGACTTTCTATTTAAGAGATGACCTTTTTTGGTCTGATGGCAAAGCGCTTACAGTTGAAGATGTTTTATTCACTTTTAAAGATGTGATCTATAATCCAAATATTGCTTCACCTTTTAAAGTCCAATATACAATAAAAAATAAAAGAATTGAAATAAGCGCTAAAGACAATAAAATAATATTTAAATTGCCCTATTCCTATTCACCCTTTCCTTATATTATCGCTACAACACCTATTATACCTAAACATATTTATGAAAAAATTGTTCAAAATGGGAAATTTGAAAACGCTCTTTCACTTGATGATGACCCTGAAAAGATGGTAGTTAATGGACCGTTTATACTTGAGAAAATCACAAAGGAAAAAGCCATATTAAAAAGAAATCCCAAATATTATAGAGTAAATATTTTTGGAGATAAGTTGCCATATTTAGATGGTGTTATTATACATTTCCTGGATTCCCCTGATCTTTGTCTCTTAAAATTTTTAAGTGGTGAAGCCGACATATATGGCCTTAGAGGTGGGGATTTTAGAGGCGAAGACTATTCTGTACTAAAACCAAGAGAAGAGCTAGATGCATTTAAAGTTGTAAACTCGGGCGCGGATTTTGCTTCTCAGTTTTTAGTTTTTAATCAGAATACTAAAACTGACCCAAAGACTGGTAAAAACTATGTAGATCCTGTGAAGCTAACATGGTTTAGGAATAAATTTTTTAGAAAAGCAATAGCTCACGCAACTGATCAAGGTGAAATTATCCTTAATACCATGAAAAACTTCGGCTATCACGGCACCTCCCCTCTTTCACCATCAGCTAAAAAATATTTTAATCCGCATGTTATTCAATATCCATTTAATCTTGAAAAAGCTTCTGAATATCTTAAAAAAGGTGGCTTTTCATATAGAGCCAATAGCAATGTACTGGTTGATTCCCTTGGAAATAAGGTAGCTTTTAATTTATTTACTGATATTTCAAGATTTCAAAGGCATAAGATTTCTGCTCAGCTTGTTAAAAATCTTAGAAAACTTGGGATAACTGTTGATTTTACTCCAACAGCCACAAGTGACATAGTTCATAAATTATGGACATCTTACAAGTGGGATTCAATAATTTTAGGATTAACAGGGGAAGTTGAGCCTGATCTTGTTAATCATTACTGGTATTCAAACTCCAATTCAAACATTTGGTTTCCTAATCAAATTGAACCATCTACTATTTGGGAAGCTGAAATTGATAAGCTTCTTAGAAAGGGCTCTGCTACTAGTGATTTTAAGGAAAGAAAAGAAATCTATGATAAATGGCAGTACATCGCCTCAGATGAGCTTCCAATGATTTTTACTGTTATTCCTTCTTTTATGTCAGCTTCTAGAAATCATGTTGGCAACTATATTCCGAAACCTTCTCCAAAATATAATTCTCTTTATAATATAGATGAAATTTTCATAAGAAGATAAAACCATGTCCAAATTAAATATAAAAATTGCCCTAGCCCAAATAAATACTACAATTGGTGATTTTGAAAATAACTTTAGCTTAATTCAAAAAAATATACTAAAAGCTAAGAATGACAATTGTGATCTCATTATTTTTCCTGAACTCGCCATTTCTGGATATCCTCCTAAAGACTTACTCTTTAACTCTGAATTTATTTTAGAAGCTGAAAAATACTTAGAAAAAGTAATAATATTAGCAAATGATATAGCTATTGTTATTGGAGCTTTTACAAAAACCAATAAAAATGATGCGAAGGCTTTGTATAATAGCGCTATTTTTATAGAAAACAAAAAGATACAAGTAATCCAAAACAAATTTCTTCTTCCTAATTACGATGTGTTTGATGAAGAACGATATTTTGAAGCATCTGATCAAAGTATAATTATCAATTATAAAAAAGCAAAAATAGGTTTAAGCATATGTGAAGACATTTGGAATGATAGTGATTTTTTAACAAAAAGACTTTATCATAAAGATCCAGTTTGTGAACTCGCTAAAATGGATCCTGATTTGATTATTAACATTTCATCTTCCCCATTTTCACTCGGAAAAGCAGATTTTAAAATAAAGATGATTTCATTGATTGCTCAAAAATATCGAATTCCAATATGTCATGTAAACTCAGTTGGCGCTAATGATGACCTGGTTTTTGATGGTGGTTCTTTTGTTGCAAATAAAAATGGTGAAATTGTTGCAAAGGCAAAAGAATTTGAAAGTGATTTAATGACCTTTAATTTAGAGCAAATTAATGAAAAAAAAATACTTGATAAACAAAAAAGCAGTTCTAATTATACTTATCTATATAGAATGCATGATGCACTAATACTAGGAATTAAGGATTTCATTCAAAAACAAGGTTTTTCAAAAGTTGTCATTGGTTTATCAGGTGGAATTGATTCGGCCATCACTGCTTATCTTGCTCAAAGAGCCTTAGGTAATGATAATGTTTTTGGTATTTTAATGCCATCTAAATATAGTTCAGAAAGCAGTATCGATGATTCTATAGAACTTGCTAAAAACTTAGGAATTGAATATACAATTATTAATATTCAAAAATTATTTGATACATATATAGAAAGCCTTGAAAAAGTCTTTTCAGGATGCAGTACGGACACTACAGAAGAAAATATTCAAGCCCGTATACGTGGAAATATTCTTATGGCTTATTCAAATAAATTTGGAAACCTTGTGCTAGCAACTGGAAATAAGTCCGAGTTCGCTGTTGGTTATTCAACCCTTTATGGTGATCTTGCTGGTGCCTTGGCTCCAATTGGTGATATCAAAAAAACAGATATTTATAGACTTGCGAATTTTATTAATGAAAAAAATGAAATTATTCCAAAAAACATCCTCACAAAAGCACCTTCTGCTGAATTAAGACCAGAACAAAAAGATGAAGATAGTCTTGGATCATATGATGAATTAGATAAAATTTTAGATTCAATTGTTTTAAAAGGACTTACTAAAGCCCAAATTATTAAGGAAAATAACAATGAAGAATACACTTCAAAAATCCTTAATTTAATGTCATCAGCTGAATTTAAAAGAAATCAAGCACCCCTTGTTTTAAAAATAACAGCGAAGTCTTTTAGTACTGGCTGGAGAATGCCTATTGTTCATAAATTTAATTGGAGTAAATAAATTGCAGATGCGGAAGTATTCAATTGTTTTTTTGGGCTTTCTTTTATTGACTAGCTCATTACTAGCACAGATTGACAATAATATAGCATTAAGACCCTACTTAAATGCCTCTGAAGCCCTTACAAAACTAGATTTTAATGAATCTATTAAATGGTTTGATATTACAATTAAGAATTTTGCGACTTCAGAATTTGCGACAAAGTCACTAATTTTAAATACATCTATTTTCCTGGCACAAGAAAGTTCTTATATCAAAATGCTAAAACGGCTTAATGAAATTAAAAAACTCAAAGCCTATTTAAAAGAAAAAGATACAAAAAATGATTTAAAATTAGTTGAGGATAAAATTAATTATTATAAAAACAAACTCAGTGCTCTTCAAAACAGATTATATAATGCAAGCACCTCACTTTTAAGAAACTCCTTTATTACAGCAAACCAAAACCTTGAGATCACTATTTCCTTTAATCTTTCAGACCTTGATATAGCTTACATGATAAACCAAATGAAAAAAGGTATTTTGCCGCTTGAAAAAGAATTCATGGGTTTTGAAAAAAAGGATATTGAAATTAGTTTTGCAAGTTTATTAACTAAAATCATTCCCTCTTTTAATATTAGCAAAAATTCTTTAAATTCAATTTCAGGATCAGTAGATCAGATTGAGTTTTTCACAATATTAGGGGTAAGACTTTATTATATTAGCCAAAGCATGCAGCAACAATCCTTTATAAGCAATGCTCAGGCTTGCCTGGAACATGTTCTCAAAATATCTAATAATGATCTATATAACAAAACAAGACAAGTTGCCTCGGAACATTTAGAAAAAATTAAAGGGAAGTGAAATGGATTTATATTCTGGTTTTACAGATGAACAACTAAAGTTGAAAATAAATGAAATAAAAAAACGCCTGGAAAACAGACTTGTAATTCTTGGACACCATTATCAAAGACAAGACATAATAGATTTATCTGATATATTAGGAGATAGTTTTGAGCTTGCAAAAAAAGCAGCCCTTCTTGCAGAAGTTGAATATATTGTATTTTGTGGAGTTCATTTTATGGCTGAAGCAGCTGATATTCTATCTTCAAGCAAACAAAAAGTAATCCTTCCAAATTTATCAGCTGGTTGTCCTATGGCTGAAATGGCTAACGAGCCTGATGTCCTTTATGCCTGGAATTATCTTGGCAAAATATTTAATATGGATTCATTTATTCCAATTACTTATATGAACTCAACAGCTGCTATAAAAGCATTTTGTGGAAAGCATAATGGCCTTGTATGTACTTCTTCAAATGCTGAAAAGGCTTTTAGATTTGCCTTAAATCAAAATAAAAAAATATTCTTTTTTCCGGATGAACATTTAGGCACAAATACAGCTTTATCACTTGGTATTGATGATGAATATATTTTTGTTTGGGATCCTAAAATAAGCGAAAGTGAAATAGATATTGAGCATCTGAATAAATCTCAAATAATAACCTGGAAAGGATTTTGCCACGTACATACTTGGTTTACTGCTGAACATATACAAAATATTAGAGTTAATTATCCAAAAGCCAAAATAGTTGTACATCCTGAGTGCCCAAAAGATATTGTATTAAAAGCTGATTCAAATGGATCAACAAGCCATATAATAAATTATGTGCAAAAATTACCTGTGCGCGCAGAAGTAGCGATTGGAACTGAAATTAACCTGGTTTCAAGATTAGCTGCTTTACATAAAGATAAAAAAGTCATTCCACTTGCACGCTCACTATGTCCTAATATGTACAGAATTAATCTGCAGAATCTGCTTTATTCTCTTGAAAACCTCGGGGAAGTTAATGTAATTGTAGTTGATGAAGAAGTGAAAAAATATGCTAAGATTGCGCTTGATAGGATGCTTGAGTTGTAGTTGGGTGGGATGGAGATTAATAGAAAATAATCAATAATTAATAAATAATAATTAATAATTAATGTGGTAGAAGAAAGATCTGTGTAAAGTTTGTTGAGGTGTTATCTGGCCACGAGCCAAACTCCTAGAATGATTGAGGCAAAGCCAATTAATTGTATAAAAGTGATTGTTTCTTTTAGGAAAGTGGCTGAAAAGGCTATTACAATGACAAAACCCAGGCTGGTCATTACTGGGTAAGCTATTGAAAGGTTCATTTTAGATAAAACATAGGCATAAGATACTAAAGCTAAAGCAAACATTGCAATTCCTGCAACAATTGTGAGATTTATATATGATAAATATCTTAAGAAATCAAAGGGAGCTAGCTTTATGGCATCTAGCTTCATCATACCTAGTTTAATTAATATATTGGCTGTGGCATTGCATACTATGGCAAAAGCTAAAATACAATATATCATTATTTTACCTTTAATGATTTTGTTATGTAATTACCCTCTTCATCAATAATTCTTAAGAGGATAAAATCACTTTCTTTGAGTTGATCTGGAATTTTTAATTCAAATTCTTCTGTTTGTGAATCAAAAATGCCATCAATTGGTTCTATATAACCCCATTTATTTTTCTTAATCTTATATTCTGCTCTAAGTATATTACTAAAATTATCAACAGCTTTAAACCAAATGCTTCCATCTTTTATTTTAACGGCTTCAAAAGTGGGCTTTGAATTATCAATAGTAAAAAAATCAGAAATGAGCCAATTACTTAAGCTTTCAGCTTGCATATTATCTGGTGCATCACTAATTTCTAGTTTGATTCTATATTCTCCATCTGGAATATCTTTTGTCTCCCAGGTATGCTTTTGAAGTAACATATTGCTTTTAATTTCAACAAAATCATTTGGATATTCTTTTGAAGCAAGCGATAATTTAGAAAAAATTCTATCTTTGTTAAAATCTTCATATTCCCAAACGATTTCTTTAATGAAAGTATTTTCCTTTAATTCATATAATAAAGCAGAAGCTTCAACGGTATTGTCATCAATTGCCTTTAATCCAGGATCAAAAACACCTCCACCAAAATCATTACCAACACCATCAATTCTTAATTTTTTAATAATTGGTCTTTGATTAACGTTTTTATAATATATTTTAGCATTATAAATCTTAGCATTTTCTTTATTCCATACAGCCATCCATTGAAAATAACGTGCTTCTTTAAGATCTGATTTCTGACCACTAACAGTGTTAGCAACCCACTTAGACCATGTCTGGTCAGGAAACTGTGTATTGCCGGATCTCAATGAAAATTTAACTCCATGGCTTGCTGTAAAATAAAACTTTCCCCACATTGATTTACAACGAGTATCAAGCACTTTTGACTTATATGATGCTTCAGCTTTAAAATTATCATTAACAGTAAATAAAGCAGCCGGTCCCATTGAACTAAATGCTTCTAAGAAAGATCCTTGATCAGAGGAAAATAATTTTACAATATTAGTATTTTCCAAATCCCTGTAAGTGTAGAATATTCTTTTTTCAGGATCTATTTTATAAATCCTACCATTTGGAGATGTCGCTAGATAAATAGTTCCCTCATTTTCAACTAAAATATCATTAACATACTCATTTACTGAAAAAAAGATTTTTTCCTCTCTTCCCATAGTGTTAATTAAAGTCAATGCAAATCTAAATTGAGTTTGTGGCGCTTGTCCTATATCCTGTTGAACTTGGTCCTGACCTTGACCACCTGCTTGTGAGGCATTATTATTGGGTGCTGGGAATAAGAAATACTCATTAGTTCCAACATAAATATTACCATTAAATGCTTTTATAACTTTTACTTCTCTATCAGCAAAATCATAGACAGTAAAGGGATTATAATTTTTATCAAGCTTTATTAATAAACCTTTTTCAGAAGTTCCAATATAGACCTCATCCTTATCTGAATCATAATATAAGGCTGTAATATGTGTATCATCAACATTAAAAACTGGTCCAATATTGCCATTTTCAATATTGATTTTAAAAAGCTTACCATTTGGACCTGTGGCTGCTAATATATAATTCTTTTTATACTTTGCTAGTTTCCAGACATAAGATTCTTCTAACTGGCAAAGCTGACTGACTTTATTGTTCTTGGTATCTATTTTATATATTTTCCCTGTTGGAAAAGTTGAGGCATAGATATACTGTCCAATATTCAATAGAGATGATACACCTACCCCATCAATATCAGAAAGTTTCTTGTAGTGCCCATTTTCAAACTCAAAAATAGCCGCTTTTGAAGATGTCCCTAAATAATACTTGTTTTTATACTTTGCTATTGCTGTTATTGAATCATATTCTTTTAAAGAAAACTCAGAAATTGATTTTGTAGTTTGCAAAAATCCTGATGATGATATTTCAGTGTTTTTTAATTCTCCACCATAAAAATCATTAAAATTTCTATTCCTCCATTTCAATGATTGTGTCGAAAATAATGGGTATGAGATAAGTAATATTAGTATAATTTTTTTAAGCATTTTTCTAGCCTCAGTTATTTAATAATTAATTGTAATTCTCTTTCACCTTGAATTATATAATCTGTATCTTTGAAAAGTTTTTTGCTTGAAATAAAAGGTGCTGTTTCTTGTTTATTGCTTGAAGCAAACTGGTGCAGATAAGATTCTGGTAAATTATCTAGAATATAACCGCCATGAACTAAGCCTCTTTGAACATGTGATGTATTTACAATAAGATTTGTTGAACTTTTAAATAAAGGTATATTCTTAATAATATCTGCAACAGACTTAGGAGGTAAAATCATCGGAACATATGAATTCCCGCCTAAAACCTTAATCGAAAATGCATTTAACAATTTATTAGCAGGAGCCTGCATATCAAAACTGAAGATTTGTGGGGAAGAATTATAAATATCAAGTTTTACAAAAAGCTTAAACTCTTCAGATGGACTTAATTCCTTCTTATCAGTCCAAATAGAATTAATAATTGCCGTTCTCTTTTCATGCCAAACTTCAGCTGAAACATCTATTTTTTCAATTCTTATTTTTTCAAAAGGATTTGTATAAATATCATTAATAAATTTTACTATTGATAAATCAAGGGTGCTTGAGGGGTTGTAAAAGGTTTCTTCAATATTGATTGGATCTTGACCTTTGAGTTTTATACAGGCTTTAAGATTTACAGTATTCTCATTTGATTCTCGTGAATACTTATCAAAAACATGGCTTACAGCTGACATAAACATTGCAGGGGTTAAGAACTTACTACGAATAATACGAATATTATATTCTTTATCTATCTTTCTGGCCTTGCATTTTATTTTTATTGTAACCGGGACAAGATCAGCTTTTTTATTCATAAGCCCAAAAGTTCCCGGGTATCTATCACTAATAAAAGTACCAATAACAGGTCCTGAGGAGGCTACTTTTAAGGAAACATCATATCTTGGAATTATCGTATGAATAAGAGCATTAGTCATAGGATATTCTATTAAGCCCAGATTATGCGCTGGATGCCCTAAAGCATAAACCTTGTCACCATCAACGTAAGTAACGGTTCCATAAGCAGTAGAGGACAAATCTCCCTCAATCATCACAAGGCCAACAGCTGAACCTGGAACTAATTTTTCTTTTTTGATATCCACTTTCCCACTTATTGAATCAGCAACTTCAAAACCATATTTTTTAAGCTCATTGGCTAAAAGCCCTTTTGAATTAGGTGAAAATCCAGAGATAGAAACAGGAATTGAAATGTGCTTCATCTCTTTTCCCTTATATTTTCCCAGGGCGTATCTTGGAAAGTCTTCCTTTGCGTCTCTTAACATGTATTCAATAGGTGTAACCATCCCAATGTTTTCTTTTGAAAAAATAATGGCAATTGCCAAAGCCCCAGCTATCTTCCCATTTAAATATATGGGTGAACCACTCATGCCTGAAGCTATCCCTGAACGTTCAATGTTTTTTCCGGTACATTGAACAATAATCATATCAACATCCGGTTCACTCATGTTGCGAACAACATCAATAACTTCTACCTCAAATTTTTCCGGTGTTTGCCCTGAGAAAACTGTTAAGCCGTAACCCTTCATCCCCTTTTTCACTTCACTTAATGGCAATAAATCTGAATTTAAGGCCCCTAAAAAATTAATAAAAAGAAGTGACGAGAGAATCATAAATAGCATTGTTTTTTTTTATCATTTTAGATCTTCCATACTTTTAAAGAATCTTTGCATTTTAGTAATATTCATCTTACCGACTTCATCTTCTAGACAATCACAAACATCCACACAATACGGTTTAACCCTATTTATGGCTTCACTTACATTTAAATGATTAATTCCACTTGAAAGTATTACCATTCCATACTTTGAAACCTCTTTTGAGAATTCCCATAAAGATGAAAAATTAGAAAGAAATCTATAACCAGATACGTTATCCATCATTAAGTAACCAACATGGAAATCAAGCATAACTTTCATGCTGTCACGTTTATCACCAATTATAGACTTTACAACAACACCAAAATAAGGACTGCAAAATTCAGGATAAGCCTTTTGTTCAATTTGAATTATATCTAATTGTGTTTCATCAATTATTTTTTGTATGAAATCCATGTTGCTTTCATCAAACATTCCAACCCATTTAATCTTATCACTTAGTTTAATAATCTGCTTTGCTTTGTATAAAGATATAAGGTGTTTTGAATCTTGATTGAAATTTAAACCTATTGCTGAAGCACCACAATCAATTGCTTTTTTTGCATCATCAACTGAAGTAATTCCACAAACTTTAACTTTTATATCCACCAGCTTAATTGTCCTCAATATAAGTTAATTCATCTATAAAATTTTTTATTTCATCTTTGTCATTATAAAAATGTGGGCTAATTCTAAGATATCCATTTCTTTGATTTATATAAATCTTCTTTGTTTCAAAATGCTTTTGAATCAAAGTGGCGTTTTTAGTTGGTTTAAAACTAATAATACCAGCTCTACTATTTTTTTGCTTTCTTGTTACAACATAGTAACCAAGTTTTTTAAGTTCAATAATTAAAATTTCAGTTAGTTTAAAAATTGATTCCCAAATTTCATCAATACCTACTTCATTGATAAGTTTTAAAGACTTATTTAAACCAGCAATTCCAAGCATATTATGAGATCCCTCTTCTACTCTTGAAGCAGTCTTAACAAGTTCTTTATTTCTCTTCAAAAAATCAAAGGGATCTTCAAGATTTAGCCAACCATAATAATCTTGGTTTAATTTTGGAATTACCTTTTTATTAATATAAAGTAGACTTATACCTTCAGGTCCCATCATCCATTTGTGAGCATCTGCTGATAAAAAACTAATATGATTTTTTTTGCATGAAAAAGGAATTGCGCCAATTCCCTGTATCGCATCAAGCACTAAATGGATATCTTTTTCTTTGCAAACTTTACTTAATTTTTTAAAATCTTGTCTGTATCCTGTAAAATAATCAACTAAGCTCTGTGTTATTAATTTTGTTTTCTTTGTAATATTGTCAATAATATCTTCAGGTGCTATACCAAAATCTCTGCTTCGAATGAACTTTATTTTAATACCTTTATTTCTTAAAGGAAGCCAAGGATAGTAATTTGCTGGAAATTCTTTATGAGGAATAATTATTTCATCATCTTTTTTTAATGGAAGTAACATTGACGCAAGAATTATGCCCCAGGTCGTATTTTTTCCAAAAGCAATTTCATCTTCACTGCAATCAAGCAGTTTTGCAGCCTCAACTCGAGTGTCATCTATTAATTTTTCATATTTATTATAATATGCCTTATGTCCAAAGTTACTATAGTCTTTTGCATATTCAGCTATTGCATTAGCACTTGATAGTGGAAGGGGTGCAACTTCAGCATTTGCAAGATAAATTATATTTTTCTTAAGAGGAAATTCATTTCTAATAAGTGTTTGAATACTTTTTTTCATATTTCATCCTGCCGTATGTTTTTTAGCAAGTAGTTTATTTTAAAGCTTTTTTTATATCTTATTCAATTATTATACTTTTTGAGAAATTATAAAATTAAAAATAAAAAGGCAAGACGATAAAATATTTTTTGAAAGTATATTGAAGTAAATTTGAATTATATTCTGAGGTCAAAAAAAAAGCCACCAGGTTTGCACCTGACGGCCTTTTTTTATAAAGACAGGTTGAAATAACTTTTGTAGTCTCTCTTCTTCCTAGATCTTTTCCAAATCTTATCTATCTAAAATCCGCCAGCATACCTTTTGGATATGCCTTCTATCCTAGATCCTCTTTTGAGCTTATCTGGTTATCTAGAGTGTTATATGTAATCTAAGTAATTAGCCTGTTTGCTTAACTAATATCC
>JBDREC010000086.1:0-40118 GCA_043820105.1 Pseudomonadota bacterium | reverse complement strand
CTTACCACTTACCACTTATATCCTTGCACCAGTGCGCCAGAGCACCAGAAAGATAATGAAACCAAATACTGAATACAAATCTTACCACTTACCACTTACCACTTACCACTTACCACTTACCACTTATATCCTTGCACCAGTGCGCCAGAGCACCAGAAAGATAATGAAACCAAATACTGAATACAAATCTTACCACTTACCACTTACCACTTACCACTTATATCCTTGCATTCCACGCAAACCTGTGCTATCTAAGGCCCCATATTAACAAGCCCAAAAGAAACGGGAGGCCAAATGAACTACGACTATTCTTGCCCTCATTGCAAGGGACATTTAAGAGTCAATGATCAAATCATTGTAACTGCAAAAAAAGAAAACGGCACTTTTGGAATGCTACTACTAGATCCACAATTAGGAGATTATTCCATTGTAAATCATCCTTCATTTGATTACGAAGAAGGTGAAAAACTTGATATTCACTGCCCAATGTGCAATGAAGATCTTGCAGTAAAAGGAAAAGATTATAATCTGGCTAAAATCCATATGGAAGACCATGTTGGAACAGAATTTGATATTTATTTTTCAACAATTGTTGGTGAAAAAGTAACTTACAAAATCAAAGGCGAAGAAATGGAAGTCTTTGGTGATGAGATTGAAAAATATACAAACTTTTTTGGTGAACCCTTAAATTATTTCTAGATTAAAGATTTCTATAAGTCTTCTCGTGTTGGTCTTCTTCTTGGAGGTCTATCTTCAGAATCAAGATCCGGTCTTGACTGCTCATCTAAAGCAGGTCTTTCTGAATCTGATTCATCTTCAGTTTCTGGTCTTTGTCTTGCTGGTCTAACATCTTGACTCTCTGTATCTGCATCTTCTGCTTCTCGAGAATTAAGCTCATCACTCCTATCTTCTGATGTTTCTGAGGTTTGACTACTTTCTGCTTCATCCTCATATGTTTCATAATCTTGATCGGAAATTGAATCTGTCTCAACAGCTGTTGAAAAACCAGGTTCTGACAAAGCATCAAGAGTGTACTGCTCTTCTCCATGAGATATAACTAAATCATCTTCTGTACTTGTACTTTTAAATTTATAAAGCCCTAAAAAAAGTGAATAAGAGTATTCATAAGATTCAGCATCAGTTGCTTCAATACCATCTGCTTCAGAGTATTTTAATTGTAATAAGTCTGATTTATAATATTCTTCATAAAAAATTGAAGCTGGAATATCTATAGCAACAAGCTTATTTGAACTATCTAAACTACCATCAAGCTTGTAAAGCTGCCCTAAGATTTCATAAGAACTTACATCAAGTAAAAAACAAATGGCCTTATAAGTTGCTCCCTGATCAAGCTCAAATTCACTTACATCAAAATCAAGCGATATTTCATCTTCAAAATATTCTATATACAGCTCAATGCCACCAAGAAATTCAACAACACTTTCTGTATATTCAATAGATAGAATCCCATCTAAATAATATGTAAAATCTGCTTCTGAGTATACATAAACCTCAAAAGGAGTTTCCTCGGCAACAGAGGAAGCAGGAATGGTCATTTCCACATTTCCCTCACTAATAACAGTATCAAAATCAGGTGATGCTGTGCCTTCAGCCCATTTTAATTCTTCTGTTGTAGTATTATCACCAGATATCCCTGGAAAAATGGAATCCAGGCAGCCTGAAAACAAAACGACAATGGAAAGAAAAAAAGCTATTTTGCCTGTAAATTTAAGAAGATATGTCAAAAGCTTACCCCCTCACCTTTTAAAAACCTAGTATTTTCATATCATTATTAAATTATACCTTAATATTGCTAATTTTTCAATGATGAAAATCACAAAAAGGATCATTCCAAAATATTGCTTTTGACATTAAAATCAATAAGATTAAGTTAAGTCTTAGGTAAATAAACAAAGAATATCTTATGACAAATAATATATTATTAAAAAATTCAAACACAATAGATCATGAGGGCAAAATAAAATTAAGTCAGGATATTTTTATTGAAAATGGAAAGATTGCTCAAATTGGCATACTTGAAAACAAGGAAGCTGATGAAACGATTGATTGTACTAATTTCTACATAACCCCAGGGCTTGTCAATCTCCACACTCACTCCGGCATGAATATTTTTAAAGGGATAGCTGAAGATGTTTGCATTGAAAAGTGGTTTAATGATTACATCTGGCCATATGAAAGCAAAATGACTCCAAAAGAGTCTTACTGGGGAACCATGCTGGCGATTTATGAGATGATTGACAACGGAGTTACAGCTTTTGCTGATCACTATTTTAACGCGGAAATGATAGTCAAAGCAGCAAAGGAAACTGGAATAAGACTTGACCTTGCTATTACTCTTTTTGGAATGAATAATAATTTTAATACGCAACTTGAAAATGCTTCTTCATTAATTTCCAAAGAGAATGGCAATTCTGAATTAATTAAGGTAAGAATGGGTCCTCATTCACCATATACATGCAGTCCTGAGCAATTAAAGATTATAAATAGTGCGGCTAAAAACCTGGATGTTGGAATTCATATACATATTTCAGAAACAGAACAACAAGTAAAAGATAGCATTAAAAATTATAATTTATCGCCTCTTCAAGTTTTAAAAGAATCTGGAGGCTTAGATCTTCCACATATTTTAGCACACGCTCTATGGATTACAGAAGAAGAAATCTCATTATTAAATGAAAATAGTTACATAGCCATCTGCCCTAAAACTTACATGAAACTTGCCATGGGTTATGGCAATATCTGGAAATTTAAAAACAAACTTCCTCTTTGTATTGGTACTGATGGCGTGGTCAGTTCAAATTCCATGGATCCAATAGAACAGGCTCGTCTGTTTGCATTAGCCGGCAAATTAAATGGGAAAAACGCAGAAGATTTTAAGTTAAAGGAAATTTGGTCAATTTTGCAAAATGGACATAATGCTCTAAATTTTAACACTGGAAAAATCAAAGCAGGTTTTGCAGCAGATCTTTTGCTTTGGGATTTAAAGCAGGTTAATACAGCACCTGCTCACAATCCGCTTGCAGCAATAATTTATTCAAGCAGCAAAAACAACATAATCCATTCAATAGTTAATGGAAATTTTATTAAAAAGAATAAGCAAGTCTTGATTGATAAAATGAAGTTAATAAATAATACACATAAAATTGCAGAAAATCTTATAAGCCGTGGCAAAGGAATAAGTAAGCTGATTTTTTGAGCAGCCTTTATTAATTTATTCAGTCCTAATCATAGCACATCATGTCGTAATAAAGTAAAAACCCGGAATTTACAGAATGACTTTCTTCCTGTTCAGCGCCCTCTACGCCAGGGTTGAAATTTATGGCACCATTGAAGGCACCACCAATAATAAGGTTATCTTCATGGACAGTTAGTAATTCAAGGGTATCTGAGGCCTCACCTGATATTACTTTTACCCATCCAAAATTACCATCTGAGGTTAGTTTTAACAGAAAAATATCATCCTCACTTGAATTATACACTGAATCGTCGTCAGTTCCATCAGTGAAATTAAGGTCAACTTCAACACCAGAAAAAATACCTGCAACAAAGATTTCGTTATCGTTTCTCAATTCAATTTTTATACCAGCATCCATATCTGTTCCTCCAAAAACCTTTGTAAAACCGCTGTCTCCCATTGTCAGGTCTTTAGATGATAATTTGCCGATAAGAATATCTCCGCTGCTTTCTTCTCGAACACTCATTCCTGTGAAATAGAGGAATCCATCTCCTGAAACCGTTAACGAATTACCAAAATCATCCATTCCACCGTTATAAACAAAGGTGCCTTCATATTCATTTTTACCATCTTCATCCCTTATGCTAAATTTAGTAATAAAAACATCCTGATTAGTTGTTGCCTGTTTGAAGTCAGCTCCCTCTCCCAAAAAATTTAAATTAGCACTACCGTTATCTATATAATTTCCGATCATGAAAACATTATTTAAATCATCAATATAAAGTTCATTACAGACAGATGCTCCGGAGGTTTCAATGCTATTTAACCATATTTCCCCGATTTCCGCTCCCTCACCACTAGAGCCAATTCTTGCAATAAAGGCCTTATCTTCCCTGCTGCCGCATATATATACATTGCCGTGAGAATCCACAGCGACATCATTGGCGTAATCATTGACTGATGAACCAAAAACAAATGTGTACCTGTCGTCGTTATCCAGCACAGAATTAAATGAAAGCAGAAAAATGTCCAGCATCCCACTTAAATTTTCAGTCTCTCCATCTCCATCAAGATCAACACCACTACCATCGACTTCCCCAACAACATAAATATTGCTATTGGCATCAATATCAATAGCTCTCGCCCTATCAGAAAAAGAACCACCCCCAACCGTTGCAGATATATACTTTCCTTCACCATCTACCTTTACAATAAAAAAGTCGCTGTAAGTCTCTCCAGTTTCAGAAAGAGCATTAAATGATTCATCAGGATCTAAATCAATTGATCCTTGAAATTTTCCAACATAAAACATGCTCCCAGCTTCCTCTTCATCTTCTCCTTCGATAAATACAACATCGTAAATCGTAGAACTTCCCGATTCTTCATTAAGAGATAAGTGAGAAGCGTACAGATAAGTTCCATAATCAGCTTCCGTAAGAGTTATACTCGCGCTTTTATCAACATAGTCACCATTCGAATTACTAAAACGGAAATAGATGGTTTTTAAACCAAGACTTGCAGCAAGATCATAGTCGTGGATGGTAATTTGCCTAGCATCAGACTGATCCTGATTAACACTTGAACAGGTAATAAACTCTCCCTCAATGTTGCTTAAACAATACCCTGAAAATCCTTCACCATAAATCTGGATATCAATGTATCTCAAAGTAGTGGAATTAAGATCTCCACCAAGCTTAATTATAATGGAATCTCCATTAAGCCCTGGAACTGCATGATCTGTATTATCCTCCTGTGAATCCGGGGTTTGTGCAGAATCATCTTCAGAAGTGCCTGTGGAAGCATCCGCGCCAGCGGCTGTATCTTCATCCTCAACCTCACTTAAAGCATCAAGTGTGGAGCTTTGTGAACTACCATTTTCGTCTGTATATGCAACATTTACATCAGCACTACCTTCAGTTGAAATGGCGAAAAGAGTTACATAAAAACGAACTCCGCTTTGCAAACCTGCACCAAATAAACTTTGAGGTATTTTATAAACCAGATAATCTTTATTGTCATTCAGGTAAATCGCCAATTTTTTAGGACAGCTAATTATTTTTTTATCAGGCCCGATTATAAACAACATGGCTTTTAAGCTAAAACCAGCACTTAACCACTTGAAATATTTAAGGAAATAGGCTGACATTCCGGGAATGGCTCCTGGAATGGCCCCTGGAATTGCGCCACTTGTTATGCCGGGAATATCTTCATCAATTGAAGTTCCGTCAAACAAATCCATGCTCAAGGAAGAAATGGCAGAAGACACAAACATGGAATCTTCAGCAATAATGGCTCCGCTTGTGCTGGTCAGTCCAATCTCCACAGATGTCGCTATTTCTGCGCTGGCGCTGTCATATTCAAGGCTTATCCCTGATTCACCAATTATTGCATCAAGATCATCGTCATCTAAAACTGATAACTCAACATCAACTGCTTCTGAAAATGTGTTTTCACCAATACCAAGATTAGTTCCTGAGACTTCAATATTTGATACTTGTCCGGGTATTGCTGTATCGCTAATTGAAGTAATGTCACCACCAACAGAATTTTCAGGTGTATTTGTATCCTGATCAAAAAAATTACTGCAGGAAAAAAGAAAAATTAATGCAAAAATTAAAACTGAAATAAATATTTTTTTCTTTTCAGATTTTCTCACTAGACCCTCCTTGAATAATTGAAACCATCCTGAAGAACATTATCCTATAATATCCAACACTTAAGTGAGATTGTGCAAGTATCGTAATTATTTAGTAGCCTCGTATATTATTATAGCAAATTTTGATTGTAAATTTAAGTGAATTAGATCACATATTATAATTATTTTTTAAGTATATGAGATAATAAATGAAAATTAAGAACTTTTTAAGTAAAATTCCAGAGCATTTGAGGAAAGATTCTTTGGTAAATGAGAGTGAATTAAAAGAATATTCAAAAGATGAATCTTCAGGATATGATAAAGGATTTTTACCAGAGCTAGTGCTTTTTCCAAAAAATAAAGAGGATGTAAGTGCAATACTTAAAAACGCCAATGAACTTAAAATACCGGTAACAGCCAGAGGTGGTGGTACTGGTCTATGCGGGTCAGCTCTCCCATTAAAGGGAGGTATTGTACTTAGTTTTTCTAAAATGAATAAAATTCTGGAAATCGATACAGAAAATCTCATGGCAAAAATAGAAGCCGGAGTTACTTTAGAGGCATTCTCAAAGGAAATTGAAAAAGCAAACTTATTTTTCCCGCCCCATCCCGGAGAAGAAAACGCACAATTCGGGGGCCTTATCGCTACTAATGCTGGAGGAGCAAGAGCAGTAAAATACGGCATTGTTAGAAATTATGTGAAAGGCATGACCTGTGTTTTAGCAAATGGAAAAATTATTAAACTTGGTGGAAAACTGGTTAAATCCTCAAGTGGCTATAATCTGTTAAATCTTGTTATTGGTTCAGAAGGCACCTTGTGTATTGTGACTAATATAACTATTGCTCTTTTACCAAAACCCAAAGAAATGCTTACACTGATTATTCCTTTTGAAAATATTCATTCTGCCTTAAATATCGTTCCAAAAATCAGGGCACAAGTTATGCCAATGGCTATTGAATTTCTGGAAAAAGATGTAATTCAAAAATGTGAACTTATGCTAAATAAAACTTGGCCCTGCAAAGGCCAGGCCTTTTTAATGATAATACTGGATGGCAATTCTGAAGAATTATTGTTTGCAGAAGCTGAAAAGATAAACAATTTATGTTCGGAAAATAATAAGCTCATAGATAATACAGTTATAGCAGATACTGAAAAAAGAAGAAAAGATGTTTTAGCCCTAAGAAGCAATCTTTATCTTGCTATAAAAAAGGAAACATTAGAACCCCTTGATATTACTGTTCCTCCATCTCAGGTTTCCGCATATCTGCAGGCAGTACAGGCCATATCTGAAAAACATGACATTTGGCTTCCAAGTTATGGACACGCTGGGGATGGAAATATACATACCCATATTACAAAAAAAAATCGTTCAATCAAAACAAATCATAAGCTAAACTCAATGAAGATATATACAATAAAAGCAGAACTTCATCAAATAGCAAAAGATATGTCAGGTATTGTATCAGGAGAACACGGGATTGGTCTTGCAAAGAAAGAATATTTACCAATGTTTCTAGAAAAAGAACAAATAGATCTTATGAAAGAAATTAAAAAAGCATTTGATCCAAATACCATCCTGAATCCTGGAAAAATCTTTTGATTCACTTCATTTAATACTTGAAAGTCAAAAAATAAAAGTGTATAGGCACTTATCTTTAATAAAAAAGGGGTTTTTCCATGCTCTTAGTATTGGGAAAACAATATTATTAACTATTAACCGAGAGTAAAACTATGATTCCAAGTAATTTAAATGATTCAAGTAATGGCAATGGCTTAGAACTGGCTGGAGAAGATAACTTCGAACAGCTTTTAGATGAAAGCCTAAAGCAACAAAATGATTTTAAACAAGGCTCCGTTATTAGGGGCACTGTAGTTAAAATTGAAAATGACCAGGTTTTAGTAGATATTGGATATAAGTCAGAGGGCTATATTAATATCCACGAATTTTCAGATCTTGATAGAAACATAACCGTTAAACCCGGTGATGAAATCGAAGTATTGATAGAGGAAACAGAAGACGATACTGGTAACATTGTTTTATCAAAAGATAAAGCAGACAAAATGAAGGTTTGGGATAAAATTGAAAACTCCTTTGAAAAGGGTGAAGTCATTGAAGGCAGGATAATGGATAGAGTTAAAGGTGGCTTATCAGTAGATATCGGCGTAAAGGCTTTCTTACCTGGTTCTCAGATTGATTTAATTCCAGTTAAAAACCTTGATGCTTATTTAGGCAAAAAATTAAACTTCAAACTTATTAAGTTTAATAAAAAAAGAGGCAACATTGTGCTTTCCAGAAAAGCACTTTTGGAAACAGAAAGAAAAGAGCTTAGAACAGAAACCATGAAACACCTAAAAGAAGGTGCTATTCTTAAAGGTATTGTTAAAAATATCACTGAATACGGTGCATTTATTGACCTTGGTGGCATTGACGGACTTTTACATATTACAGATATGTCCTGGGGTAGAGTTAACCATCCATCAGAAATGTTTTCAATTGGTGATGAAGTTAATGTAATGGTACTCAAATATGATGAAAATAACGAGAGAGTCTCTCTTGGCTTAAAACAAATCACTCCAGATCCATGGGTTGAAGCTGACAAAAAATATCCAATCAGTCAAAAGATTAAGGGAAAAATTGTTAGTATTACTGATTATGGCGCATTTGTTGAATTAGAAGAAGGCATTGAAGGCCTAATACATATTTCAGAAATGTCCTGGACCAAAAGAGTTAAACACCCATCAAAACTAGTTGCAATTGGTGATGTAGTTGAAGCTGTTATCTTAGACATTGATGTACCAAATAAAAGAATTTCTCTGGGAATGCGTCAAACAGAACCAAATCCATGGGAAGAACTAGCAAAGAAATACCCAGTTGGATCTGTGCTTACAGGTGAAGTTAAAAAAGTAGCTGATTTTGGAATTTTTGTTGGCGTTGATACAGATATTGATGGCCTTGTTCATACATCTGACCTTTCCTGGAATACAAAAACAAAACATCCTTCAGACCTTTTCTCAAAGGGGGAAGAAGTACAAGCTATCGTCCTTAGCTTAGATGTTGAAAACGAAAGATTTACTCTTGGCATAAAACAACTAAAAGACGATCCTTGGAAACTTGCTGCTAATAAATATTCATCAGGTGATATTATTAAAGGTAAAATTACCAAACTTACTGATTTCGGTATTTTTGTACAAGTTGAAAATGAAATTGAAGGCCTAGTACACAAAAAAGAAATCTATGATAAAGATGAAGAAAATAAACCAAAATTCAATTCAGGTGACGAAATTGAAGCTATGGTTATTAGCATTGATCCAGATGAACGAAAAATGGCTTTAAGTATTAAGGCAGTTCAAAATGCAGAAGATAGAAAAGCAATCGAAGAATTTAATAAAGATTCAAAAACTGCAGCTCCAACATTTGGAGACTTAATGCCTACCATTGGTGAAAAACAAGAAGAGCCTAAAGCAGAGGAACCTGTTGAAGAAACTAAAGCAGAAGAAGCAATTGAAGAGGTAAAAGCTGAAGAACCTAAAACAGATGAAGCTGTTGAAAAAGTGAATATAGAAGAACCCAAAGAAGAAGCTTTGGCTGAAGCCAAAGAAGAAGAGAAATCAGAATAAATCTTTATTTAAAATTATAATTCAAAATTCATAATTTAAAAAATCTCCAAACAAAATTGACATTTCAATTAATTAAACTATTTTTATCAAAAAGTAGGTTTAACGTGATAAGTGCTAATAATATTTTCATATTTTACTTACCACTTACCACTTAACACTTACCACTTATAATAAGGAGATACCTTGAACCAAATACCAAAAGCTACAGTAGTAAATAAACAAAAAATAAATTATACAGTCATTATTGTTACATTTGCAGTATTGGGTACATTTCTACTTGTATCTGCAGGTTTTTTTATTTTTCTTTACTCTTTAACTGGAAGCAAAGTTGAACTGTCAAGCAAGCCTGATATTGGAATCGTTGAAGTAGAGGGAGTTATCCTAGATTCAAAAATGTATATTGAGGGTATAAAACACTTTGCAGATCAGGAGAATGTTAAAGCTGTTATTATTAGAATAAATTCTCCTGGTGGATCAGTTGCACCTTGCCAAGAAGTATATGAAGAAATATTACGTCAAAAAAAGAAACTTAAAATTTATGCATCAATGGGATCCGCTGCAGCCTCTGGAGGCTATTACATTGCTTCAGCAACAGATAGAATTTTTGCAAGCCCAGGCACGTTAACAGGTAGCATTGGCACGATAATGGACCTTTTTAACCTTCAAGAGCTCTATGATTGGGCGAAAATTAAAAAGCACACAATAAAAGCTGGAAAATATAAGGACATGGGCTCTCCATTTAAAGTAATGTCAAAAGAGGAAGAAAAAATATTTCAAGACCTAGCTGATGACATCCATGATCAATTTATTACTGACATTTCTGTAGCCAGAAATATGGAAAAAGAAAAAGTAAAAGCATTATCTGATGGAAGAGTTTTTACTGGCAAACAAGCTTTAGAAAATGGTCTGATTGATGAACTTGGCAACTTGCCTTCTGTTATAGCTTATGCAGCCAGACATTCAGGTATCAGCGGCAAACCTAAAGTTAAATACTATAAAGAAAAGCATGAACAATTAATTGAATTCATAATGGATTCTGGAACCAAAATGATCTCCAATGCAATTAATGCAGCTATTGAAAAAAAAGAAACAATTATTGTAAAATAATCTAAGGAATAAATAAATTGAAACAATTATGGGCTCCATGGAGAATGGATTACATCCTTTCCACAAAAGATAATAAAACTGCATCCTGTATTTTTTGCAACTTTTTTCAGGCTAAAACCTTAGAAGAAAACTTGTTATTATATAGAGATAATACAATTTGTGTTTCAATGAATAAATTTCCATATATAAATGGCCATCTTTTAGTTATACCTAAAAACCACGAAAGAAATATTGAAACCTTAAATGAAGAAACTCAACTAAAAATAATGAAAACAATATCCAAGTCAGTTGAAATGCTAAAAAAGACTCTAAATCCTGAAGGCTTTAATATAGGATGTAATTTAGAACAAGTGGCTGGAGCAGGTATTGTAGATCACTTACACTTTCATATTGTTCCTAGATGGCTTGGTGATTCAAATTATATGTGTGTAATTTCAGAAACAAGAGTTATTTCTGATCATATCCAAAATACATATAATATTTTGAGTAAAGAATTTAAAAAGATAGAAAATATTTAATATATTAAATTGAAATTTAATTTAAATATATTTAAGATAGTTTAATAAATTATAATTAATCTTGGTGAAAAGATGAGATTATTAAAAAAAGTATTTTTCATAGTTCTTATTATTGCAATTGTTCTTATTTTAGGTGACTTTGTTGCATCAAACACTCAAGAAATAACAATTAGCTTTTTAAGAAAACCCGTTGGACCAATACCACTTTATTTGATCATATTATTATCTATTGGTTCAGGCATCTTATTCATGATCTTGCTTGTATTTTTTGAGATTTTAAGATCAGGCGTTTATATTACTCACCTTAGAAGAAAAGTTAATAAACTAAATAAAAAATTAGATAAAGTTTCAAATGAAGCAGAATAAGTTCATTGTCACTTCCTATGAAACCACTTCATGACTTCTGCTTTTTCAAACTCTTTTGCAAAGGGTCTGCCATGAGGGCATGTTAAACCAATTCCCAGCTTATCAACATCTTTTAAAAGCTGTTTTATTTCTTCAACATTCATTAAAGCTCCTGCTTTAATAGAAGCTTTGCAAGCAAGCATTGAAATTAGCTTATGAATAATGTCATCAAATTTTCTAATATCTCCAAGAACCAGTAGTTCTTCAATTATATCAATTATAATAGACTCAATATTTGATGAACTAATGATTGCAGGATGGGAATTAATTATTATTGTTTCTTCGCCAAATGCTTCTACTTCAAATCCTATCTCCTTAAATTTTTCAAAAAATATTTCAATTTGAGATAAGGTGCCTTTTTTTAAATCAATTGATACAGGAAAAAGTAATTTCTGTGAAATTACATTCTTTGCATCATAACTTTCGAGAATTTTTTCGTAAGCAACCCTTTCAGCCATCGCATGCTGATCAAATAAATAAAGCTTATTATCACTGCTTTCACAAACAATATAACTTGCATCATATTGCCCAATAACTTCCATTGATTCAAAGTAACCCGTTTCTTCTTTAACCCATAAGTTTTCCTGAGATGGAAATGAATTTAGTGACACAATATTGCTTGTACTTATTTCATTGGTTAATTTTGAATTTTGAATTTTGAATTTTGAATTAATTTCTTGTTCCCTTGTTCCCTTGTGCTCTTTTTCCCCAAACTCCAATTTATCTTTTATAGCATGATAAACAAAACGATATATCTGAGATTGATCAACAAACCTAACTTCTGACTTCGCTGGATGAACATTAATATCAACCATATCTTGTGGACATTGTAATGAAAGAACAACAGCTGGATATCTCCCGTATGGAATAAAATTTTTATAAGCATGAGTAACAGCGTGTATCAAAGTTTTATCACGAACAGATCTATTATTAACGTAGAAAATAATATTTTTGCTATTTGATTTAGTATATCTTGAACTTGAAATAATTCCATTTAATCTATAAGTTTCATTTTCAGATTTTAAATTAGCAGAATTATTATAAAATTCTGAACCAAAGACATTTTGCGCTCTTTCCCTAATGCTTGTATTTTCAGAAAAATGGTACACAAGCTGCTTTCCTTTATATAACTTAAAGGATATGTTTTGATGTATAAAGGCAGTTAAATAAAAAATTTCAATGGCATGATTAAGTTCAGTTGCATATCTTTTTAAAAACTTTTGCCGGGCAGGAGTATTAAAAAAGATATCTTTAATTGTTATTTTTGTTCCATATGGAAGTGCTACTTCTTGTATCTCATCTTCAAACCCGCCTTCAATCCTAAGTAAGCGACCAGTCAGATCATCACGTGTTCTTGATTCTAGGGCCATCTTTGAAATCGATGCAATACTAGGCAAAGCCTCGCCTCGAAAACCCAACGTATTAAGGCTTAAAAGGTCTTCTTCTTCTGTAAGTTTACTTGTTGCATGCCTTTTAACACACAAGCTTAAATCATCGTGATTCATTCCTATTCCATCATCAGTAATAGAAAGAAACCAAGGCAAGGAATTGCCAAGCTCAACAGTAATATTTTTACTTTGAGCGTCAATAGAATTTTCAATTAGTTCTTTTAAAATGGACGCAGGTCTTTCAATAACTTCACCTGCTGCGATTTTATTAATGGTATTTTGAGAAAGGAGCTTAATCGAATTCTTATGCTTTTTCTTGCTCACTATCTGATTCGCTTTCTACTTTTTTTGTATCTTCTTCTTGTTTAGCTTCTTTTATTCCACTTTTAAAATTTTTAATCCCTTCACCAAGAGCTTTTCCTAGCTTAGGAATCCTTGACGCACCAAAAATAGTAAGTATTATAAGTAAAATAATAACCCATTCACCAAAACCTGGTAGCATTTTAAACTCCAAATAAAATTAATTAATCTTAACAAACATTTTCGAAATAATCAGTCAAGCGAATATAGCTATTGACCAATTATCTTAACAAGTACTCTTTTCTTTCTTTTCCCATCAAATTCACCATAGAAAATTTGTTCCCATGGACCTAAATCAAGCTGGCCATCAGTAACAGCTACTACGACTTCTCTTCCCATTATTGTTCTTTTCAAATGAGCATCTGCATTATCTTCATATCCATTATGCCTATATTGATCATAAGGCTTTTCAGGAGCTAATTTTTCAAGCCAATTCTCAAAATCCTGCCATAAACCACTTTCATGATCATTAATAAAAACTGAAGCTGTAATATGCATGGCATTTACCAAAACAAGGCCTTCTTTCACATCACTTTCGGCGACAAGTTCTTGTACTTTTTTTGTTATATTAATAAATTCACGACGATTAGATGTTTCAAACCAAAGTTCTTTTCTTAAACTTTTCAAATAAAACCTCAAATAAAATTAGAATTTATTTTGAATTCAAGCAAATAACAAAAGCATATGCAAAATATCAAGAAAAATGTTAGCTGAAAATCTATTGACAAATTCTCCTTTATTTTAGATTACTTACTAAATCAAGGAATACATAACACAAAATAATGAGGAATATCATGAAAAAAGCTTTATTTATAATTGCCCCAAAAGATTTTAGGGATGAAGAACTTTTTAAACCTATGGAAATACTTGAAAACGGCGGTGTCCAGGTTACCCTTGCTTCAACTTCACTAGAAGAAGCAACAGGAATGCTTGGTGGAACAGCCAAAGCAGATATATTAATTGATGACATTAATTCAGCTGATTATGATGCAATTGTATTTATTGGGGGCTATGGTTCTTCCTGCTATTGGGAAAATGAAAAAGCTCACACTCTTGCAAAAGAATTTTACAGCATGAATAAAGTCCTAGCTGCTATTTGCATAGCGCCTGTTACTTTAGCCAATGCTGGAGTATTGGACAATAAAAATGCAACCGTTTATCCATCTGATGAAACCAAAGAAGCTCTAGCAAGTAAAAATGCAAATTATACAGGAAAGGATGTTGAAGTTGATGGAAAATTTATTACAGCATCAGGGCCTGAAGCAGCCGAAGCATTTGGCTGTGAGCTATTAAAAAAAATAAAACCATCAGGCTGCTGCTGCAACTGTAGCTAGTTCAATTGTAATATTATTGCTAAATAAGAATCCTATTGTTGGCTCATTCTCATATTTGGCATCTTGCCTATATTGAAAATAACTCTCTATCACAGCATCTTTATTTTCTGCGATATTTAACCACTCATCTATCCACTTTAGAATATTTATTTGATCCACTTGCCAAGTATCACCCATGGAAAGATCTGGATCATCAGAATAGCGACCAAATTTTCTAAAATTTTCCATAGCGTCAATACTTCCTCTTCCAAAAATTACTATTCTTGCCTCATCCGCCGAATAACCTTGCATCTCAGGAGGTCTAAGATTTTCTTCAAGTAATGGATTCTCATTTTCTGAATATCCAACCATTGAAAATTTATCTTGTAAAAAATAAAGAAGCCTAAACATTGGGGCCATGTCACGGTCTTCCTGTCCATGTTTTGCAAAAAAATCTTCTTCTGTTAATGAATTCAAATCCCTTAAAAATCTTAAAAACCAGGTAGCAGTCAAATCAATCATTTGATATCTTGATAAAGTTCTTAGTTCTTGTTTTGAACCTGTATAAAGATAAGGACTTTCTACTGTGCTTTCTCTACCTACTTTATGAGCTGCTTGCATAAGAGCAAATGAATTTTCAAACATTTCATAAGCATCTTTTAGGCTAGAATTTTCTTCTATTTCAAAGCCAACAACCCTGGCTTTTGCAACAACTTGCCTTCTATTAAGAATGTCAGCTATGCCCAAAGGGAAAAGATGATCCATTTGCTTCATTGTTTCATTTAATCCCATTGGAAAATCAATGTCTTTGCCTACAATGAAGACAGCCCATAAATCAGGAGCGTCTTGCATCCAAACAATAATATCACCTTCTTTAATATCTTTTTCATTTTTTCCATCTACTAGTATATCTTGTGGATATTTATAATTATCTTCTCCTATAATACTATTTAAAGAAAGTTTAAGGCCTCTGGCTGAAGCAGCAATAGCAAGGTCTCCACCAGCGTGATCCCAGATAGAATTGAATACTTTTATTCTGGCTTTTCCTTGTATTGCTTCACCCAGACCTTTATTTTGTGTAAATAATATTGACCAAACTTTTCTATACATTTCCGGTGAAAATTCAAACTGTGCGTCTATTAAAAATCCCTTTCCACCCAACTTTGCAATTGCATCTTTTATTCTATTTCTTTCAGCTTCAACATCCTCACCTCGAGGAATAAATTCTGATCTTGCATCAATATGTTCATGCAGTAAGCTAGACATTACTCTGCCCTGACGAGCTGACTCAACGAAAGACTCTTCAATTATTTCAATATATTTTTCATTTATTATTTCTATTGGATTTCGACCATCAAAACTATTTACTTCACTTACTTCATGGATTTTTCCATTTTCAGCTCTAGAGTCCGCTAGTTCATGCAGATTATTATAAAACTCAACTTGATCTCTTTTATTTCCTGGTTTTTCACCATAAGCAATACCAATTCTAAAACCATTGATTGTTAAATAATCCATGGAATATTTACCCAAATAATGCAGGCCTTTTTCTGGCTGCTTTTGAGATAATTTGTGAAGAAATGCATTAGCATGATCTATAACAATTTTAGGATCTAAGCCTACAATAATTATTCCAGCTTCATCTCCCTGACCAAAAGATCCAGCTATGCCACCAAGCTCCTCAGCGAGATTTTCCAAAGGTTTAAAGTAAAAATCCCTAAAGCCATTATCAGCTACATCCCGACCCTCAGCCAAGGTATATCCGCCACCATCACTCTTATCAGATCTAAGAATTACCACCCACTCACCTGCTTCTGCTAATTCATAAAACGCATCAAAAGCTGGTCTTTTATACATATCAACTTCACAACGATTTACAGTATCAGCTAATGCTGCTTTCTTTTTAGAATCCGCCTGGGCAATTCGTTCAAGCATTAAATTGCTAGCTTCATTTATTTGGATTTGTTCTGGTGATACTTTTTCTTGCCCTTGATTTGATGAAAGTATTATTTGATCAACTCTAGAAACATCCTGAATATAAATATTCTTAGTATTTTTCCCAAATAAATTTATGCAATTGTCTTGGCAAAAAGATAGGGATGAGAAAAAAAGAAAGTAAATAAATATGATAATAATTAATCGTTTCATAACCTTGTAAGCTCTTAAATAATATAAAAAAGTCATATAATGCCCCCGCGTTGTAATGCTCATTGTATTGATTATGCAAATTTGATACCAAAACAAAACAAAACACTAACATTCAAGTGCCTGTTTATACAATGTTTTTATTTCTAAGATATAAGTTTTATTGAATAAAAGTAGGCTTTTATGAAATTAGCCTAAAAAATAGGGACCATAATATCGCATTGAAATAATTTTTACTTTGACTTAATTTGCCCACGCGTTTACTTTTCTTTTCTAATAATTAAATCTTGCCTCTCTATGATACAAAAAAAAGGAGTAAGATATGAAAAACAAGATTTTAAATAATATTGAAAAAATTGCAAAGCAAGATTCCGGCCTTCCTGCAAAAAGACTTGTAGCTAAACTCGTTGATATTGCCATATTCATAATTTTAATTACACTTTTTGGCATTGGTGGATCAATACTTGGTTTATTATTTATCTTTGTTTCTGATTCTATGCTATCAGGCCAAAGTCCAGGAAAACGTCTGTTTGATTTGCAAGTTGTAAACTTAAAGGATAACTCAAAAGATTGTGATATAAAAAAATCAATAATTAGAAACATACCTTTAGGAATTGTAGCAGCCATATTATCCTTTCCAGTGCTTGGTCTTTTATTATTTTTTACAGTTGGTTTAGGTATTTTTGCAGTTGAAATTTATTTAATTTTTACAAATGAACAAGGAAGAAGAGCTGGAGATATTTTCGCTGATACAATTGTGATAGCTCACGTTCAGGATAATAACTAATGAAAATATATAAATTGCTGCACACCCTATTTTTATTAATATTTATCTCACTTTTCGGATGTGCCGCAAAAACACCCCCTCCAACTGACTATAGTATAAATCAAAATGTTTCTTATCAAATAGGCTTTGTTGTTGGAAGCAATATTCCATTAGCAATACAAAATGAAATAGCAAAAGATTTAGAAATATTTAAAAATTTAATTGTTATAAAAAACAAGGCTGCTCTTGAAATGCTGAACCTCACTGAAGATAAACTATATGCAGCAAATAGTTTTAATGTTTTTGGACAGAATAATAATTTGTCATTTTTATTTTATATCTATGAAGCAGATGGTAATTATATATCCAAAACTTTTAATTTTTATAATAATGAAATAGTTGAACAAAGTATTTCTGAATATCTTAGCACAAATAAAAATTGGCTTTTTAGTGATAAAACTGGAATTTGTTCATTTATTACTTTTCCAGATAACGGGGAAATTTATATAAACTATAAGTTCGCAGGTGTTTCACCTATTTTATTGAATATGAAAAGAGCCAACTATCAACTTAGCGTTTCATATAAAGGTAAAGTCTTTTTTAATAAATTAGTAAATACATCGAACAATAATGTCTTTAAATTTGATAATGTCTTCATATCACAAAATAAAGATCTTGATAAAGATGGAGTTGAAATAACAGGCGAAGAAAAGCAAGGTGTTTATTTTATTTCTACAATGATTATGCTTTTGCTTGGAGCAAGCATAATCATTCCAATTTTGCTACTTTAGCTGGTGACAAAATGCCACTATTTTCTTGACCAAGATCTTAATTTAATTTAATAAACTATCAAGGTAGACTGGTATTTGAATAGATGAACTACATAGCACTTACCACTTACCACTTACCACCTACCACTTACCACTTAATATTACTGGAGGTGTTTCGTGAAACGAATTCTGGTTGTTGATGATGACCCTAACCATCGCCAAATAGTTAAGCAAGCTTTTGCAAATGATGAAAAATTTCTGCTTGATGAAGCCTGTGACGGCCAAGAAGCTGTTGGCAAAATTGAAGCTGAATCATTTGACTTGGTTTTGCTTGATGTTGATATGCCCAAGATGAATGGTTTAGAGGCCTTAAAAAAAATCAAGCAATATGATCCCTCAATTATTGTTATAATGCTTACAGCCTATGCTTCAATAAAGGATGCTGTTTCAACAATAAAAGACGGGGCCTATAATTACATACCAAAACCAGTTAAAAAAGAGGATGTTCAAAGTATAGTAGAACGAGCTTTTGAAGCAAATGAAATGGTTCGAGACATTGCCTTATCATCTCCAATATTAAAAATCGGTGGCGATAGAGAGTTTATCGGAACAAGCAAAGGTATGAAAAAAGTTTTTGAAATAATTGATAAACTAACTCAATTTGAAACCAACGTTTTAATTCGTGGTGAAAGTGGAACAGGCAAGGAACTTGTCGCAAGGGCCATTCATTTCAATAGCTCAAGAAAAGACAATCGCTTTGTAGCAATTAATTGCAGTGCAATTCCAGAAAATCTTATTGAAAGTGAACTTTTTGGACACGAAAAAGGTGCCTTTACAGGAGCTGATCAAAGAAAAATTGGCAAGTTTCAATATGCAGAGGGTGGAACAGTTTTCCTTGATGAAATAGGAGACTTAGCCATTTCAATGCAGGCAAAGCTTTTGAGAGTTATTCAAGAAAAAGTTTTTTCACCAATTGGCTCAAACCTTGAATTAGGTGCAAGTGTAAGAATAATTGCAGCAACTAATCAAAACTTAGAAGAATTTATTCAGACAAATAAATTTAGAGAAGATTTATATTATAGACTAAATGTGCTTCCTGTTTACTTACCAGCTCTTCGTGAAAGAAAAGAAGATATTGATTTTCTTGTGGAACACTTCTTAAAAAAATTCAACAAAGCACATGGAAAAAATCTTATAAAAATATCTAAAGATGTAATCAATATTTTAAAACGATATAATTGGCCTGGTAATATTAGGGAGCTTGAAAATATTATAGAACGTGCATACATCCTTGAAACCGCTAATGAACTTACTACCAATGCATTACCAGAATTTTTAACAAATGCTGAAAGCACAAATGAAGAAAATTCAAAAAAAGAAATATTAGATTTTCAGATAATGAAAGAACAATTCGAAAAAGATTTTATTATAAAAGCATTAAAAACTTTTAAAGGCAAAATTAATCAAACAGCTGAACACGCCAATATTCCTAAAAAGACTCTGCTTAGAAAACTTGAAAAATACGGTATAAGTGCAAAGGATTATAAGTAAAGCATTAATATTTTAAGTAGAATTTTATTGTCTATTGAATAGAATAGGTTGGCATTTAATTTTCAAAAACAAAACCTTCCCAGGCATCTGGTTCTGGTTCGTCAGCGGATAATATTTGTACACCTTCATCATATTCATCTATTTTATCAACAAAAGTACCAACCTTATGTGTTACACAGGAGCTTGTAACATGTGATGCTCTTCGTGAATATCTAACCAAAAGACCTCTTGGCTTAACATCAATAATATAATCTTCACAACTCACAAAAAACTTATCCCAACTTTCACCACCAAACATTATATCCATTTTATTTTCAAAAATATCCCCGCCATATATTGAATCATTACCAGCGCCACCATTAATAATATCTACAGCAGGACCACCCATTAAAATATCATTTCCAGCACAGCCTCTAAAGAAATAAACATTTTCGGGATAATATTCATAGCTTGTAGCCTCACCATTAAACTCAAAATAAAAGAGATTTCCTTCTTGCTTTACCTCAATGTGGTCATCAGAATTTGTTCCTCTTACACAAATTAGTTTATCTGAAAAACTTTTGCTTGGACCAGCAAAACTTAAAATTGAATCTAAAGAAAGATGATTACTAACACGAAAATGGGCATTGGCATCTTCATATTCTTCACATGGACCAACATAAAACTCATCCGTACAATATTTTTCGACTCCACCTGCACGAAGAGAAATTGAAAAAACAATCAATAATGAAAATAATGCAAAACTTGTAATTTTGATAAAATGCATAAAAGGCCTCCAAAGCTAAAAACACAATTAATTAAATAAGATAGATCATAACATACTTTCAAAACCACAATGAAAGGGAGATATCCCTGTTTTTCCCAGATCCCATACCAACCAGTCGACTTAATGCATTAACACATGGCTTGTGTCAATGCTTTTTTTATCCTTTATTAACAGACACTTATCTGTTTGCAATGAATTACAATATGAATTTTATGTGAATTTTATGTGAATTTTCTTCTTTCTAATGTTTAATTATAGTAAATTTAGTTGCTTTTTATATTCCATAAACCTAGATTGACCTTCATATCCATTTATCTTGTATAAGCCATTTCTTTTAAGATTTCTTTCTAACTCTTTTATTCTAGTGGGAACATCTGGGTGGTTCATAAAATCACGAATAGATTTTTGTGAAATATAATTCTCGTTTTTTCCCTTTATTTTATCAAGAAATTTTAGCATTCCGTTTGTACCAAAACCAGCAATATAAGCATAGTACTGACCATAAAAATCTGCTTCAATTTCAAATTGATAATTTCTGCCGCCACCAATTGTAGCATCTAAAAAGAGATTGGAATCATGACTAAGTTTTTGAAAAACCTCTTTATTAGCATAAGCTAGATCTCCACCCTCATAGTCTTGCCTTTTATGGGCCTTTTTAATCTCTTTATCAAAGTCAGCTTCAAGCACATGGACATCCATCCCTCCCAGTCTAGCAGCTGTGTTCCTTTGAGATTTTGCGCTATGGGCTAAGGCGATGTGTGAAATTTCATGACCTAAAATAGCAGCGAGCTCATCTTCTGAAGTAACTTTTTCTAAAACACCTGTTGTAAGAAATACAAATCCACCTGGTGCTGAAAAGGAATTTAATTCGTCTGACTTTAAAATTAAAAAACGATATTTCACATCATAGCGCTCTGAATAGAATGCAATAAAGGTGCCCAACATATTAACATATTTCGAAAGCTCAGAATCAACAGCAACAATTTTATATTTGCCCAAAAGGTGAGCTGCAACTAAATATCCTAGCCTTTCTTCATAAATGGGATCTAAAATCTCTTTTACCATTTGTTTTATTTTTTTCTTTTTAGGTGCATTTATGTGTTTCTGCAAAGGATCTCTAAATGAAGCATTATAACTATCAACTGAGAAGAGTTCCTTTTCTAATATTTCCTTGAGAGCTTTAAAGTTATAATCTTTAATAGATGAAAATGAATCAGTAAGTCCTCTAATTGCAGCAGCTGTTTCCACTTCAGATATGGGGATTTGATCAATATCCTGGAGTAGATTTTTCATATCAAAACCAGAACTTTTTTCTGCTATAGAAATTCTTGCTACCCATCCTTCTATTTTTTTCTTAATCTGCACTTCTCTCCAACTATCATCTTTCTTTTTAGTTGAAAAACTCAAATTATTATCCAGATAATTTATTTTCCTAGAAGCATCACTCGCCTCTTTATAAACAGGTGTAGATATTTTTTCTTTTTTATAAAGCAAGTAATCACTTTCCTTGACAAAGCCAGCAGCATCTTTTTCAAATGAAATATTAAGCCATTTATCAGTAGCCTTGACCACATTAAGAGAATCATTCTGATAGACCAAAGAAACAACAGGATAAAAAGAAGCCGGCCCATTTCTAACTTTTGCATACTTTCGTTTAACTTTAACAGTGTCTACACTTGAAGCAAAGCAAAGAAAAGCAACTGCAACAAAAATAAGCATGAGCTTTTTATTTATAAACACATCTGACCTCTTTATATTTTATATATTTAGTAACTGAAACATAGTATTGTGATTATATTCTTTACTGAATACTAAATACCAAATACCAAATACTTCTTCCTCACTTGCTTTTCAAATCTATTGTCCAATCCCACTTATCATTATAACCAACTCTTATCAAATTTTGGCATAAATTAATATAATATTTTGTAGCCTGGTCGTTATCTTCTATTGATAATACATTTCTAAATGATTGCAAGGCTAAATCCACTTGCTTATTTTTATAATATTGTAAAGCCTTTTCAAATTCTTGTATTAACTCAAGCTCATATTCAGCAGCAGTACCAAGACCCCTGATTTCATAAAGAATAACAGGCCTGGCTTTTCCTTTAACTCTAACAGATCCAAGCATTCTAAGAATTATTTTTTCAGTCAAAAGTTTTTTGGTATCTTCACTAATAATAATAGCTGTACCAAAAACTTTGTTTACACCTTCAATTCTTGATGCAAGATTAACACTATCACCCAAAACAGTATAATCATAAATATACTTTGATCCCATATTTCCAACAATAACTTCACCTGAATTTATTCCAATTCTCATGCTCAAACCAGGAATCGCTTCAGCTGAATACTCTTTTGCAAGTTCACCAATTTTTAGATTCATCAAAAACGCGGCCTTGCAAGCCATGTCAGCATGATTGTTAAAGGCAACAGGAGCACCAAAAAAACTCATGATACAGTCACCAATATACTTATCTAAAGTACCATCATGCTTTATTATTATATCTGTTAAATAAGTAAAAATAACATTAAACATTGAAGACAGCTTTTCAGGACTAAGTTTTTCTGAAATAGCAGTAAAACCAGCGATATCAGCAAACATTACAGTAAGCACTCGTTTTTCGCCACCTAGCTTAAACTTTGAAGGATTATTCATCATTTCATTAACAACTGAAGCTCCAACATAGTGCTGAAATTTCTTTTTAATATCTTTTCTTTTTTTACCCTCAGTTTGCAAATTATATAAAATTGCCATTATAAAAGATAAAAACACTGCAAAAACAGGAGGAATATAATCAAGAAATAGAGAGTGTTTTATGAACAAAGTAAAATTAATAAAAGTTAGTCCTATTAGGGTAATAAATAAAATTAAAACAGAGCTGTACCATCTGTGAATATGAAAAAAGATCAAACAAAGAAATAAACTCAATAAAATAACAACAATGAAAGTATAATAAACAGATGCTTTATAAATAAAATCATTATTCATAATATTTTTTATAATTGTTGCCTGCATTTCCATGCCAGGGTACTTTCTTCCCATTGGTGTGTTTTTCAGATCAAATAAAAGACTAGCTGTACCACCAATAATTACAATTTTATCTTTGAATGAATTTATAGGAAGTAAAGGTTTCTCGTGACTCAAAATAGCTACACCTGATAATAAAACATCCCTAAAAGAATAGTAATTAAAGGTAAGGCTTTTTCCATTACTATTTGTTCCACCAAGCCCATACCATTTTAAAAGTAATTTTTGATCTATATTAACAGGAATGGATCCACCAGAAAATGTTATTTTATCATTTGTTAGACCAATGCAATCAATCCCCTTTAGGTCCATTGCTATTCTCAAACCCATATGAGGAATAATTTGTTCTTTATATTTATATAATAATTTTACTTCCCTACTAATAGATTCATTAATCCCTTTCACGTTTGAATATGAATGATCAATATTCGCGACGCCAGTTGCTTTGGATGCTTTTATTAAAGCTTCTATTGGTAAAATAGCTGATTTCATTTCAGGCAATTTACTTAAAACACTTTTATCAATACAAATCTTGGATTTTTCTAAAAATGTATTTTCTCTTTTTTCAAAATCATTTATCAATAATGAATATTGGCCTTCCTGTTTTTTAAATATTGCAGAATGATATAAAGTATTATGATCTCTGCAAGCATCTGCAAATGCTATATCAGCGTCATAGCCATCAATATCAGCGCGCTTAAAATCACTTTTATCAAAAATCATATCAAATATAATAGCTTTAGCTCCAGATTCTTTAAGAAAACCAAGAACAGGCACATAAACATCACGAGACCATGGCCATGGTTGCTGTGCTTTATTTTCCATATACAACAAGGAAGATTCATCAATTGTGATTAAAGAAATGTTTGAAGTTGATTTATCATTATAATCAGTAGCAAGCCTTGATCTATAATCAAAAACCGCCATTTCAAGCCAAGAAAAAGCAGCTAATTTCAAAAGGAAAATAGTAAAACATGTAATGATTAGACAGAAAACAAGAGATAAAATAAATGTTTTATTAAATTTAAAACTCATTACTTATATGTATAAAAGATGAAAAGCGATATCAACTGAGAAGTGCATGCGAATTGAGAAAAGATAAATCTGAACATAGAATTTAATTTTTTTCAAAGCCCCAGAAAGCAAAATGGCACCACTTTAAATTATCCTCCAAAAGAGACGATGGTCTATCATCTTGTTTTTGTTAAACTTTCTATAATCGAAACAAATTTCTATTCCTGGCATGCATCTTGAATAAAAAAAGCACATTCTTTTTGGAGGGGATGATATTGACATGAAAATTAGAAAATTACCTGGTTTTATAATAATAATAAATATATTGTTTTTCCCTTATATTTGTACTGCTGTTTATTTAAATAAGGAAATTGATAGGCCAGTTTTAGCTAATATAATAAATAGAACTGATTTAACTACACTCACTTACATTAATAGGCCTATCCTTGGGGTTAAAGATGATCCTGATAATCCTAATTTAAAAACTGATCCATATTGGTATGACGATCCATTAATAGAAAAATATGAACCTGATCTTGGTGAAGATTTTTATTTTAGAAATGATTTTCACATACCTCGCGCGAAAAACTATATATCAACTAATGCTTTATCTGTATTATATTTTATGCAGATAACAGATGCTCATATAACAGATGAAGAATCACCTGCCAGGGATGTTTTAAAAGATTCAAAACTTCTTGATGGCTTTTTTAGACCTCAAGAACAGTATTCAACTCAAGTTTTTGATACAATGATAAGAACAGCCAATCAGATTTCCCATGAAACTAATAAGAATTTTGATATGCTTTTATTAACAGGTGATTTAGTTGAAAATTCTTTAAAAATTGAGCTTGATTGGTTTTATGATATTATTAATGGCAAATACATTGATCCTGATAGTGGCTTAGATGAAAACCCATACATAAGCATGTGCGAAGATATTCCATTTTTTCCAGATGATGCTAATGATCCATTTTTAGCTGAAGGTTTGAGAAGTGAAATTCCATGGTATGTCGCTATGGGAAATCATGATGGATTCTTATATGGAAACCTCAGCCAGGATACAATAAAAGAGGAAGTTATTATAAACTTCCCCCATGATCCTTTGGCTAGTATATCAAAAGCACCAGTATTTCCAGCTGAAGATTATTTGTCCCTTAATGAAATAAAAGACCTTGTGAATAAAAAAAGGGAAACTGAAAGAAAGAAAAAAGTAAGTTTTGATATTTCAAGTGACCCAGAAAGGCGTTTGTTTTCTGAAAAAGAATTTTATGAAAAATTAATTAGTCATGGCTTTGACTATTTAGAGGGTTATTATACAATTACTTTTGATTCTCATATTCCAATAAAAATGATTGTTTTAAATACCTGGCCAAAATGTTCAGCAGTCCACGCCATGCTTTATGAAAAACAAATTGAAGATTTTTTAATACCTGAGCTAGAAAAATCGAAAGGCAAAGAGCTTGTTATTATCGCCTCTCATCATGGTAAAAATATAATAAAGAAGAACAACATTCTTCCATTTGCAACAGCAAGAAAATGCATTAAAAAGCAAGGAAAACAATATTCAGGAAAAGACTTAGAAAAGATTTTATCATCCTATGAAGAAGTTATCATGCATATTGCAGGCCACTCCCACAAACATGAAGTTCATGCTCGTGACAATTATTGGGAAGTTGTTACTTCTTCATTAATAGACTTTCCAATGCAGTCAAGGCTCTTTGATATAATAATTGATCAGCAAATTGGATATATCTATTCAGTAGTAGTAGATGCAGCTGATAAACTTTTCTCAAATCCTGGTTTAATTACGCGAGCTCGTGAAATAGCTTTAATGGATATGCAAACAGGCAATGTGAGAGGATCTGATTATTGGGGAACATACAAGGAAAGAAATGTGATTTTGCCATTTCGTCTTCCTTCATGGTTAAAAAGGAAGTTGTAATTTTAAATTTTATCCAATTCTGCTTCAATACCTTCTTTAATAAGATTTTTAAAAGGTATTAACAAAAAACCAAAAGAAAGATTTATTGATATTATGTTTTTATTTTTCTCTAAAGATCCAGAAAAACCTTTTCCTTTAAAAGAAATATTATCATCATCACTCCAAGTATAATCAAAATCATAATCTTTGAAGCGCGATTCTTTAATATTTAAAATTAATGATTCAAACTCTTCCTTACTTAGATTTTTTGATATCTCTTTTTCAACTCTTATATTTTTCATATATTTTCCTTTCTTAAAATAAAATATTCAAGACCATACAAAGAATCAATAATATAAATTAAGTGACTGCTATTAATAAGGGTCCAGTTGTCATAAAATTTGATCGTATATATTATCATTGACCTTTTTATCTTTTTCTTAATATTTCAATTTAGTTTTACATAAAACAGGATTTAAATTAATGCAAATAATAGATGAAAAATTCGAAGAATATGCTTCCAATCATTCTTCTGATATAGATGTTTTATTAAAAGATCTTGAAAAAGAAACTCTTGTTACAATGACTGGAACAAAGATGCTAACTGGTAAAGTTGCTGGCAAATTCCTTCATTCTATTGTTAAAATTTCAAAGGCAAAACATGCACTTGAAATAGGCATGTATACAGGGTATTCAGCCTTATCAATAGCTTCAGCTCTGCCAGATGATGGAACCTTAATTACATGTGAAATCAATACTGTTGCTCAAAAATTAGCTCAAAAATACTTCAAGCAATCACCCCATGGCAAAAAAATTAAAATTGAAATGGGTTTAGCAATTGAAACAATTCCTAAAATAAAGCACAAACTTGATTTTATTTTTATTGATGGAGATAAAAAGAATTATCCAGTCTATTTTGACATGCTTTTAGCAAAATTAAATTCTGGTGGTATTATGATTTTTGATAATGCGTTTTGGTCTGGGAATGTTTTGGCTCCTAATGATGAGGAGTCTTTGGCTATTCATAACCTAAATAAAAAGCTATGCAAATCTAGTAATGTAGATAATATTTTATTAACAATTAGAGATGGAATGCAGTTAGTTATAAAAAGATCTTAGAAAATAGTTTTAAGAATTTATAATTAAATAAATCATTAGGCTCTAGCTCTTGCTTTTGATTCAGATTTTCTTTCTTTTATCGGCGCATCATCTTCCGTTACTTCTTCTTCATCATCTTCTGAGTCAACCTTAATTCCAAGCTCATTATAGATATTAATTCCTGTACCAGCTGGAATTAATCTACCCATAATAACATTTTCTTTTAAGCCTCTTAGGTAATCAACTTTACCGTGAATACTTGCTTCAGTGAAAACCTTTGTTGTTTCCTGGAAGGAAGCTGCTGAAATAAAACTTTCTGTACTTAAAGAAGCTTTTGTGATTCCAAGCAAGATTGGCAAACCAACTGCTGGTTTTTTCTTTGCCTTAATCATACGTTCATTCATTGCTTCAAAAACACCTTTTTCTACTTCTTCGTCCCTTAAGAAATCAGTATCACCAGCGTCAGTGATTCTAATTCTCTTGAGCATTTGCCTAACAATAACTTCGATATGCTTGTCATTAATCTTAACACCTTGCAATCTGTAAACTTCTTGAACTTCATCAACAAGATATTTTGCAAGATCTTTAACACCCAAAATTCGAATAATATCATGTGGGTTAGCAGCACCATCCATTAAAGGTTCACCTGCTTTAACAAAATCACCCTCATGAACAGAAATATGTTTTCCTTTTGGAATTAGATATTCAGATTCTTCGCCAACCTCAGGATTAATTATAACTTTTCGTTTTCCCTTAGTATCTTTACCAAAAGATACATAACCATCAATTTCACTAACAACAGCGATTTCTTTTGGTTTTCTTGCTTCAAAAAGTTCAGCAACCCTTGGAAGACCACCAGTAATATCCTTTGTTTTAGTAGTTTCACGAGGTATTTTTGCTAATATATCACCAGGTCCAACCTCATCACCATCCATTACCTGCAAGTTAGCAGAAACTGGAAGAAGATATTTTGCTGTAACATTAGTTCCTGGAATTTTTTGAGTTTTTCCTTTTTTATCAAGAATTACCATCTCAGGTTTCATTTCTGAATCTTTTGATTCAATAATTACTTTCCTTGAAAGACCAGTAACAGAGTCAACTTGTTCTTTTATAGTTACATTATCAATCAGATCTTTAAATTTTATTTTTCCACCTACTTGTGTAAGAATTGGCATTGTGTAAGGATCCCATTCAGCAGCAAGTTCACCTGTTTTTATAAAATCACCTTCTCTGACTTTAAGTTTAGCACCATAAGTTAAGATATATTTTTCTCTTTCTCTACCGGAATCATCGATAACAACTAATTCAGCATTTCTATTTACAACAACAAGCTGTTTATCGACAGATTCAACACTGGAAAGATTATTAAACTTAACAACACCATCATTCTTGGCAATCAAGGTGCTTTGCTCAGCTGCTCTTGTTGCTGTACCACCAACGTGGAAAGTACGCATTGTAAGCTGAGTTCCAGGCTCACCAATTGACTGAGCAGCAATAACACCAACTGCTTCTCCCAGGTTAACCATTTTACCTCTACCAAGATCTCGACCATAACAACGAACACAAATACCACGTTTTGCTCTACATGTAAGAACCGATCTAATCATAACCTTTTCAAGGCCAGCATTTTCAATAATTTCAATGTGAGCTTCTGTCAAAGCAGTGTTTGATTTAATCAATACTTCTTGTGTAAATGGATCAAGAATATCAGGGGAGACAACCCTGCCTAAAATACGATCTCCAACTGTTTCAATGATCTCACCTCCTTCTACTAGAGATGAAATATAAATACCATCTAAGGTACCACAATCTTTTTCAGTAATTATCGCGTCTTGAGCTACATCAACAAGCCTTCTAGTTAAATAACCAGAGTTTGCTGTTTTTAACGCTGTATCAGCTAGACCCTTTCTAGCACCGTGGGTTGAAATAAAATATTGTAAAACAGTAAGACCTTCTCTAAAGTTAGCAGTAATTGGGGTTTCCATAATTTCACCGGATGGTTTTGCCATCAAGCCCCTCATACCAGCTAACTGCCTGATCTGTTGAGAACTACCTCTTGAGCCAGAATCAGCCATCATGTAAATAGAATTAAAACTTGTAACTTTTTGAGTCTTACCTTTTTCATCTTTTATATCATCAGTTGCAAGATTTTTCATCATCTCAGTTGCAACATTTTCAGAAACTTGGGCCCAAATATCAATAACCTTATTATATCTTTCACCGTCAGTAATAAGACCTTCACGATATTGAGTTTGAATATCTTCAACATCATCCCAAGCTTTTTTAATAAGTGGTTCTTTTTTATCAGGAATAACCATATCATCAAGACAAATAGAAATACCTGCTTGAGTTGAATACTTATAACCCATGGTTCTCATGTTATCGGCTAAAAGAACAGCTTTTTTCCCACCTGCTCTTCTAAAGCAAACATTGATGAGTTTTGCCAAGGTTTTTTTATCCATAACCCGGTTAATTTCATTGTAAGATATTTCTTTGGGAATAATTTCAGAAAAAATAATTCTTCCAGTAGTTGTTTTTACTCTCTTACCATCCATTCTAACAGTAATAGCTGCATGTATATCCAAGACATCTGCGTCATATGCTGAAACAACTTCACTTTTAGAAGATAAAATCATTCCTGTACCAGGAACACCTGGCTTTTCTCTTGTTAAATAATAAAGCCCCAAAACAATATCTTGTGTTGGTATAATAATTGGTTGACCACTTGCAGGTGATAAAATATTATTTGTAGAAAGCATAATAACACGAGACTCAATTTGAGACTCAATTGACAGCGGTAAGTGAACAGCCATCTGATCACCGTCAAAGTCAGCATTAAAAGCTAAACAAACAAGTGGATGCAATCTAATAGCCTTACCTTCAATAAGAACAGGTTCAAATGCCTGAACACCTAACCTGTGTAGAGTTGGCGCTCGGTTTAGCAAGATTGGATGTTCTTTAATAACCTCATCTAAAATATCCCAAACTTCTGGTCTTTCTTTTTCAACCATCTTTTTAGCGCTCTTAATAGTTGAAACAAGATTTCTTTCTTCTAATTTACCATAAATAAATGGTTTAAATAGCTCTAGAGCCATTTTTTTAGGAAGACCGCACTGATGAAGCTTGAGTTCTGGACCAACAACAATAACTGACCTGCCAGAATAATCAACTCTCTTACCAAGAAGGTTCTGTCTAAATCGACCTTGTTTACCTTTGATCATGTCACTTAGAGATTTTAAAGGTCTCTTATTAGAACCAACGATTGCCTTGCCTCTTCTGCCATTATCAAAAAGGGCATCAACTGATTCTTGTAACATTCTTTTTTCATTTCGAATAATAATCTCAGGGGCATTAAGCTCCATCAATCTTTTCAGACGATTATTTCTATTAATTACTCTTCTATAAAGATCATTAAGATCTGAAGTTGCAAACCTTCCGCCATCCAGTGGAACTAAAGGCCTAAGATCAGGTGGAATAACAGGAACAACATCCATAATCATCCATTCAGGTTTATTGCCTGACTGTCTAAAAGCATCAACAACTTTCAATCTTTTTATAATCTTTTTTCTTTTTGCTTCAGAAGTAACAGTTACAAGCTCTCTTCTGAGTTCAATAGAATCTGTTTCTACATCTAGTTTCTTTAAAAGTTCTTTTATAGCTTCAGCACCCATACCAGCGGAGAATCTAGCACCAAACTTTTCCTGTGCCTCGCTATATTCTTCATCAGTCAACAATGCTTTTTCTTTTAATGATGTATCTCCAGGATCTGTAACAATATAAGATTCACAATATAAAACCTTTTCCAAATCTTTTAATAAAAGATCAAGAATTGTTCCTATTCTTGATGGAAGAGATTTTAAGAACCAAATATGAGCGACTGGAGTAGCTAGAGTAATGTGTCCCATTCTTTCTCTTCTAACTTTAGAAAGAATAACTTCAACACCACACTTTTCACAAACAATTCCTCTGTGCTTCATTCTCTTATATTTGCCGCAGTTACATTCATAGTCTTTAACTGGTCCAAATATTTTAGCACAAAACAAACCATCTCTTTCTGGTTTGAAGGTTCTATAATTAATTGTCTCAGGCTTTTTAACTTCTCCAAAAGACCATTCTAAAATAGACTCCGGTGAGGCTAAAGATATTCGCATTGCCATTAAATCTTTAATGGATTTTAATTTACTTTCTTGTAATAAATCATTATATTCTTCCAAGAGTGACCCCTTAAATAATTTACAAGTTAATTAATCTTATATTCTACTCTTCTACTTGCTTAAGTTTTGCTACATACTTGCCATCAGCATTCAACTCATCTCTATTTACCAGGTCCACAAGCAATCCAAGACCTTGGAGTTCTTTAACAAGTACTTTAAATGATTCCGGCATACTAATGTTAACACTTGCTTCACGTTTTACAATAGTTTCATACATTTTAGTCCTACCTTGAATATCATCAGACTTAACTGTTAGAAACTCTTGCAAGCAATGAGCTGCGCCATAAGCTTCAAGTGCCCACACTTCCATTTCTCCTAGTCTCTGACCACCAAATTGAGCTTTACCGCCAAGAGGTTGTTGAGTAACTAGAGAGTATGGTCCAATTGATCTAGCATGAATTTTATCATCTACCAGGTGATGTAGTTTCATGATATACATTACACCAACAGTAACCTGATTTTTGAACTTTTCACCATTTCTTCCATCCCAAAGATCGACTTGTCCATTCTCTGGAAGTCCGGCTTTTTTTAGTAGTGCTTTTACTTGATGTTCATTAGCACCATCAAAAACTCTGGTTGCAACATGAATACCTTTTTCAGCAATACGCTTTGACAAAGTAATGACTTCATCCTTTGATGCGTTTTCAATAATTTTTTTCATGCTCTGAGTATCAAAGATTTTGATCAATTCTTTTCTGTATTCTTCAACGTCTGAAGCTTTTTCAATCAATTTCCTAATATCTCTTCCTACTTCCTTTGCAGCCCAACCCAAATGAGTTTCGAGAATTTGACCAACATTCATACGAGAAGGAACACCAAGAGGATTTAAAACAACATCAACTGGTGTACCATCATTTAAAAATGGCATGTCTTCTTCTGGAAGTATCCTTGATACAACACCTTTATTACCATGACGTCCAGCCATTTTATCGCCAACTGATATTTTTCTTTTAACAGCAACGAAAACCTTAATCATTTTGATTACACCAGGAGGAAGTTCATCACCTCTTCTTAGTTTATCCATTTTTTCAGAGAAATAAACTTTGATCATTTCGATCTGTTCATTCATGTTGGTGAACACATCGTCTATTTCATTTTCTATTTTTCCACTAGTGTCTCCAACATTAATTTCTTCAAAGTAATTAACTGGAATTTCACTTAAAAGCTCTTTTGTAAGTTTAGTATCTTTTGCAATTAATACTTTTCCTTCATTGTCAACAAGTCTTGTTGAAGTTGTTTTGCCCTTTAGTATTTCTCTTATCTTTTGAGCATAACTCTCTTTAACAATATTGATTTCATCTTGTTGATCCTGCATTAACTTCTTAATTTCGTAGAACTCAATATCTTTAGCTCTGTCGTCTTTTTCAATACCTTCTCGTGAAAAGACTTTTGCATCAATAACACATCCCCTAACACCAGGAGAAACTCTTAAAGATGTATCTTTAACATCTCCAGCTTTTTCTCCAAAGATTGCTCTAAGAAGTTTTTCTTCAGGAGAAAGTTGTGTCTCACCCTTGGGGGTTATTTTCCCAACTAGAATATCTCCGGGTGTAACTTCAGCTCCAATTCGAATGATACCGCTATCATCCAAATCTTTTAAGGCTTCTTCATTTACATTTGGAATATCTCTGGTAATTTCTTCTTTACCAAGTTTTGTATCACGAGCTATACATTCAAATTCTTCAATATGAATTGAAGTGTAAGCATCATTTTTTACTAGCTTTTCAGAAAGTAAAATTGAATCCTCAAAGTTATAGCCACCCCATGGCATAAAAGCAACCACGGCATTATAACCAAGGGCAAGCTCACCTACATCTGTTGCATGACCATCTGCTATTATATCACCTTTTTTAACCATATCACCTTTTACAACGATAGGCTTTTGATTAATACAGGTGTTTTGATTTGATCTTTGAAACTTAATCAAATTGTAGATATCAACCATTGATCCATCAGTAATAGCTGAAAGATTTTTCTTAACAACAATTCTTGAAGCATCAACCCATTCAATAACACCATCATTTTTCGCAACAACAGTAACACCAGAATCAGCAGCTACCCTTCTTTCCATTCCAGTCCCAACAATAGGTGCGTTTGTTTTAATTAATGGAACTGCTTGTCTCTGCATGTTTGAACCCATCAATGCTCTGTTTGCATCATCATGTTCCAGGAATGGAATAAGTGAAGCAGCAATAGACACCAGCTGGTGAGGGGAAACATCCATCAAATCGATTTCTCCAGACGGTGTAACAACAGATTCATCTTTTTTTCTAGCAGCAACGAATTCATCTATAAATTTATTGTTTGAATCTAATCTTGCATTTGCTTGAGCAATAACATGGTTTTTTTCGTCCAAAGCAGAAAAGTAAATAATTTCATCAGAAACTTTTCCATTTTCAACCTTTTTATATGGTGTTTCAATAAAACCGAAATCATTAACTATGGCATATGAACTAAGTGAAGCGATCAAACCAATGTTCGGTCCTTCAGGTGTTTCAACAGGACAAATTCTTCCATAATGAGTAGGATGAACGTCCCTAACCTCAAAGCCAGCTCTTTCCCTTGTCATACCACCAGGACCAAGTGCTGATAATCTTCTTTTATGTGTAATTTCAGAAATTGGATTTGTTTGATCCATGAACTGAGAAAGCTGAGAAGAACCAAAAAATTCTTTCAAAACAGCTGAAACAGGTTTCGCATTAACAAGCTCATGAGGCATTAAAGTATCAACTTCTTGAAGTGACATTCTTTCTTTAATAGCTCTTTCCATCCTAACAAGACCAATTCTGTATTGATTTTCTACTAGCTCTCCAACAGACCTAACTCTTCTGTTACCCAGGTGATCAATATCATCAACCTTTTCATAACCATTCTTTAGGTCAATAAGATATTTAACAGTCGCTAAAATATCTTCTTTTGTTAAAGTTAATATATCAAGAGGTGTATTAATATTAAATTTATAGTTAATTTTTAATCTACCAACACCAGAAATATCATATCTTTCATGATTAAAAAATAGATTATTAAAATATAGAGTGGCCGTTTCAATTGTTGGAGGGTCCCCAGGCCTCATTCTCTTATATATATCCAATAATGCATCATCTGCTGAATTAATTTTATCCGCTTGTAGAGTATCTCTAACATAGGATCCAACATTATAATCATCAATGTGGAGAAAATTAAATTCTTTTAGACCGGCATCTAAGATTTCTTTTAATCTTTCTTCAGTTAATTCTTCACCTGCCTGTAAAAACACTTCACCAGTATCAGGATTTACTATATCTTCTGAGGCAAGTGAACCATAAAGATCTTCCTGGCTAATAGGAATCTCTTCGATACCTGCGTTTATAAGTTTTTTAATAGAGAAGGTAGTAAATTTCTTTCCCTTTTTCAAAAGAACATCTTTTTTCTTTGGATGAAGAATATCAACAGATGTTTTTTGACCTGCCATTAAATCAAGTCTAACTTTCTTTATTATTCCTTTTTTAGAAAAAGTTATATGGGCTTTTTCATAAAAGTAATTTAAAAGTTCTTCTTCATTATAACCAAGAGCTTTCAACAAAATTGTTGCATGAAACTTTCTTCTTCTATCAATTCTGACATATAGAAAATCTCTGTGATCAAATTCAAAATCTAGCCAAGATCCTCTATAAGGTATCAACCTGGCGGAATGTAAAACTTTCCCACTAACATGTGATTTCCCTTTATCTGAATCAAAGAAAACACCAGGTGATCTATGTAATTGGCTAACAACAACTCTTTCAGTTCCATTTATAACAAATGTACCTGTCTCAGTCATTAAAGGAATTTCACCAAAATATATTTCTTGCTCTTTAATATCCCTTATTGAACGTTCGCCAGTTTCTTCATCAATATCCCAAACAACCAATCTTATGGTAACTCTTATTGGAGCTGCATAAGTCATGCCTCTTGTTAAGCATTCTGTTACATCATATTTGGGTCTATCAAAAGTATAACTAACAAAATCTAATGAAGAAATATCATTAAAATCTTTGATTGGAAAGACTGAAGTAAAAACTCTCTGTAAACCAATATTTTTCCTTTGATCTGGCTCAACGCTTGATTGCAAAAATCTCTCATAAGATTTTTTCTGAATATCAATTAGATCAGGAATATCGATTACTTTTGGAATACGGGCGAAGTCTTTACGATGCCTATAGTTGCTCGCAACTAATTTTGACATACTTACTCCTTGGCTTAAATTTGAACAAATTCTAAATGAATGACTAAAATGAAACCGAAAAATTTTAAATGTTTATTTAAAAAATTACAAGCTTTGTTTTCATAAAATTAATATTTAGCAAAATTATACAACTATACAATCATGGGTAATAGCTAAAAATTAATCACCCATATAGCCCCTTTAGCGGCAATATTAATGTCATGAATTTTAGTCATGAAAACTTTAATTTTATCGCACCTTGTAAAAAAAAGATAAAATTAGTCAAAAAACTATTTAACAGTAATTTGAGCTCCAACTTCTTCAAGCTCTTTTTTCATTTTTTCTGCTTCTTCTTTAGAAATACCTTCTTTTACTGCTTTTGGTGCAGAATCAACCAGGTCTTTTGCTTCTTTTAAGCCTAAGCCTGTTAAAGCTCTAACAACTTTAATAACCTGGATTTTCTTGTCTCCAACAGCATCCAAATTAACAGCAAATTCTGTCTGTTCTTCAACTTCTTCAGCAACAGCTGCAACTGCTCCACCAGCAACTACAGGAGCTGCAGCAGAAACACCAAATTTTTCTTCAAGTTCTTTAACAAGATCTGAAAGCTCTAGTACTGTCATATTTTCAATAAAAGAAACTAGATCTTCTTTTGTCATTTTCTCAGCCATGTTATTTACCTCCAAACATAGTAAACTTCTGTTACAATTTATAATTTAACACCTTATCCACAAGCGGCTAACCGTGGGTAAGCTTAATTCTATCCTTCTTTTTGTTTTTTTATTGCCTCTAAAGCATAAACAAGTCTTTGAGCCCCTGCATTATGTAATACACCAACAAAGCCTGAAATTGGATATCCAATTAGATAAAGAAGTTTACCAATTAGCTCTTGTTTAGATGGCAACTTGGCCAAATTATCAACTTCTGTTTTGTCAAGAGACTTGCCTGCCAAATATCCAGCCTTTATTTCAAATGTTATATTTTTATGTTCTTTAATAAATTTTGAAATTATCTTAGCTGGTGCAATTTCATCGCCAAAGCTATAAGCAATTGCAATCGGTCCTTCCAATTCTTTATCCAGGACTTCTGCTGCTGTGCCTTTTATAGCTCTTTTAGCGAGAGTATTTTTAATTACCTTAAAATTAATATCTTCATTACGAAGTTCTCGTCTTAATGTTGTTAATAAGTCAACATTCGTGCCTCTATAATCAGCCAGAACAGCTGCAGTGATTTTCGAAAAATCATCCTTAAGTTGCTCAACCATTTTTTCTTTATCATTCCTGTTCACAGCTTTATCTCCTTAACTATTATTTTTTAAAATAATTTCTAACATCAAGTGTATCAAGTTTTATTCCAACACCCATAGTTGAACTGATTGTTATAGCCTTCATGTAAGTACCCTTACTAGTTTGTGGTTTAAGCTTTAGAACAGTCTCTAAAAGTGCTTTAGCATTTTCCATTAATTTTTCAGGACCAAATGAAACCTTACCAATTGGTGCATGTAAAATACCTGCTTTTTCAACTCTAAATTCAACTTTACCTGCTTTAAGTTCTTTAACAACTCTTCCAATATCCATAGTTACTGTACCAACTTTTGGATTAGGCATTAAACCCTTAGTTCCCAAAATCCTACCGATTTTTCCAACTTTTGCCATCATATCAGGGGTTGCACATACTTTTTCAAATTCCAACCAGCCACCTTGAATTTTTTCAACCAAATCTTCAGCACCAACATAATCAGCTCCAGCTTCTTTTGCTTCAATTTCCTTGTCGCCCTTTGCAAAAGCTAAAACTCTAACTTCTTTTCCAAGGCCGTTAGGTAAAACAACAGAACTCCTAACCATTTGATCAGCATGTTTAGGATTAACACCAAGCTTTATTGCTAAATCTACTGTTTCATCAAACTTCACAGTAGAAAGCTCAGTAACTTTTTTTACACCTTCTTCAAATGTGTATAAATCTTGGCTGCTCATTTTTTCAGCTGATAACTTATAATTTTTGCCTCTAAACTTCATTTTATTTACCTTCTTTAACTTTTTTCCTAATTTTATTCCTACAAGCTAAGTAGCTACAAGCTACCTACCTAATTAACTACATCAATTCCCATGCTTCGTGCTGTGCCTTTTATAATCTCCATTGCAGCCTCAATACTATTTGCATTAAGATCAGGCATCTTAACTGTAGCGATCTCTTTGATTTGATCTATTGATATCTTTGCAACTTTTATCTTATTTGGTTCTGAAGAACCTTTTTGCAGCTTAACTGCTTTCATGATTAGTATTGAAGCAGGAGGAGTTTTTGTAATAAAAGAAAAGGACCTGTCAGCATAAACTGAAATGACAACCGGGATTATTGTGTCACCAAGTTCTTGTGTTCTTGCATTAAAAGCCTTACAAAATTCCATAATATTCACACCATGCTGACCAAGGGCTGGACCAACAGGTGGTGATGGGTTTGCTTTACCAGATGGAATCTGTAATTTAATCATGCCAACTACTTTTTTTGCCATTTTTATCTCCTAAAATCCAGCTCTTCGCTGATAAATCAATAATTTGGTAGTATTAATTCTTTTCAACCTGTGCAAAATCTAATTCAACAGGAGTAGATCTTCCAAAAATACTAACCATAACTTTAACTTTACCCTTTTCAGGTTTAACCTCTTCAACAATTCCATTGAAATTTGAAAACGGACCTTCAATAACTCTAACGGATTCTCCCTGCTCAAAAGAAAATTTAAGCTTAGGCGCAATAACACCTTCAGTAACCTGAGTTGTAATTTTATCTACTTCTTCTTCAGTGATCGATGGAGGATTAGTGCCACCGCCAACAAAACCACTAATTTTAGCTGTATTCTTAACAAGATGCCATGTTTCATTGTTCATTTGCATTCTAACAAGTATATACCCTGGAAAAAACTTTCTGGTTGAGGTCTTTTTTTGACCTTTTACCATTTCAACAACATTTTCGGTAGGAATTAGAATCTCGTCAAAAAAATCATCCATTTTCTTGGCTTTAATACGCTCCAGGAGTGCTTCTTTAGCCTTATTCTCACACCCAGAATATGTATGAACAACGTACCATTTAAATTCCATTTTTACCTCTAATTTCAGGACATTTCGGGTCCATATATTTGAAAGAGTGACGCCTAATATTGTATATAATACTAAATGTCAACATTTATTTAGATAAATAATTTTAAGTTGTTAAATACTTAACAGCTTGATCAATTTTATTTTTTTTTGAAAACCCTCGAAAGTAATTATTAAATGCCCAAAAAGAGATTTTATAGAAAAAGTTGAATAACTTTAACCCATACAAAATCAAAAATACCTAATATTATTGAAAAAATTATAACCGTGATTATCACCACTAAAGTTGCACCAGAAGTTTCTTTTTTATTTGGCCAGGCAACCTTTTTTAATTCACTAACAACATCATTGCAAAAATCACTAATTGAAGCAGTCTTTAAAGAAAAGAAAATAGCTGCAGCAGCTATCAAAAAAGCAATAAATTGAGATGATGGTAGAAATCCACCAATCATGTAATTAGTGACTTTTCCAAAAAGAAATGCATTTAAGACTATCTTATCAACAATATACCACAGAAAAAACCCTACTGCGAAAAAAGATGAAATGACAATTTTTCGATTACTCATTATTTACCTCATTTAAGTCTTTATAAAGACATCATTTACAGGCCTGGCCAGATTCGAACTGACAACCTATGGATTTGGAATCCACCGCTCTGCCAATTAGAGCTACAGGCCCAAATAAGCTTGTAGCTTGTAGCTACCAGCTTTATTTCTTACTTTGTCTCTTTATGTTCTATATGTTTCCGACAGAATTTGCAGTATTTTTTTAATCTAACCTTTGTTTGATTTTTCTTTTTATTTCTTGTTGAGCTGTAATTTCTATGCTTACATACAGTGCATTCAAGATGAATTATATCACTCATTTTTTCCTCTTTATTAGTTACTGGTTGCTAGTTGCTGGTTGCTGGTAATTTTTTATCTTAAACTACAAGCTACAAGCTACAAGCTACAAGCTTATTCCACTACTTCGCTAATAACACCTGCGCCAACTGTTCTGCCACCTTCTCTAATTGCAAAGCGGAGC
>JBDREC010000085.1:0-17983 GCA_043820105.1 Pseudomonadota bacterium | reverse complement strand
GGAAATTATTAAAACATCAATTATTTGTGGCGGTTATGAAAAAGCAAACTTTAAGATTATTAGTAGTATTTATAAATTTTTCTTTTATTTTCGCTTTTATTGGGTGTGCTTCCCGCGCTTTTAATATTAGTTCTGATCCTACGAATGCAAAAGTCTATTATCAAACGAGAAAAGACAAAGTATTTAAAGGATACACTCCCATTACAATTGAAGATGATATTGAAAACATCTCTCCTTCAACCAAGGTCTATATAGAAAAAGAAGGCTATGCAACTAACGTTGTGAATGTTGGGGGTTTTGATGGCACAGAAATTTCTTTATTTATTAGCCTTTTAAACGATGACAGTGTTACTGAAAATAGGGGGGATGTTTTAACTAATACAGAACCCCAAAGCATTGAATCACCATCTATAGATGGCAAACCTTCAGATTATAAAGATGATTTAGAATTTCCTGAAGACAATCCAAAACAAGAAAATTCTGATCTCAAGCTGCCAGCAGAATCTTTAGAAGAAAATATTTTTGGAGATGCAAAACTTACAAGCCCTCCTGTTGCAACGCCTCCTCTTCCAAGTGATGAAGAATTATTAAAAGAACTCTTTTCTGAAAGAGAGCCAGCTGCTTCGACAAATTCAGAATTTTCTGATTTAATGAAAAAGCTTGAAGAAATGGAAAAAAAGCTTGCTGAACTTAAAGAAGGTGGAGGCTCTGCTAATTTTGCTGGCAACGCAAATGCAGACGCATTGAATCACATTTTTAATGCCCAAAGATATGTTCAAATGAATAAATTAAATGAGGCTTTACTTGAAACTTATAAAGCTATTTCAATTGACAGTAAAATGGCTTTTGCTCATGCTTTACAAGGATCTATCTATTTTCTAAAAAAAGACTATGTTTCCGCTCTTGGTTCCTGGAAAAAGTCGCTAGAAATTGATCCTTCTAACATGGAAGTTTTGACTATATATAATAAGGTTAAACAAAGATTAGGAAAAAGTTATTGAAAAATTTAACATTTATTAAATTATTATTAACTAGTGCCGTAGCATTAGTTATGCTGCTTCCTTTGACTTTAACATCTGATGTTTTTGACAAGGAATGGGAACTAGAAAAACTCATTGAATCAAGAATCAAAAAATCTTTATCTACATTAATGAATGAAGATGACTATTACGTTTATGTAGACTTAATGCCAACCCAAAAACAATTTGATTTTGATTCATCTTATCAGGCCCCTTATGAACCTAACTATGATTTGAAAGATTTAGAAAGAAATCTACCAGGCCTCTTGGGACCTCCCGGTGCTATGATGACTCCAGAGCAAATTTTGCCTGATACTTTCGCTTCTTTTTCTCAAGATGGAGTTTCTGAAAAGTTCATAAGACAGGTTACCTTGATATTAAACAAGGAAATTGATTCAGAAAAAATCTCGCTTATTAGAGGAATTATTACAAAAATTGCTCAACTAAATGCAAGAAGAGGTGACAATCTCAGCATAAAGCTTGTAGATTATTCTTTAAAACCAGAAGCCAAAGAAGAAGTAGTTAAAGCTCCTCCAAAACAAGATATGCAAAATGAGCAAAACCAAAAACCTGAAGGCATGGAAAAACCCAAAACTCCAGAAGAAACAAAAAAACCAGCCTTCATGGAAGAGTATAAGTGGCTTGTGGTAACTTTTGTAATCCTAGGATTATTACTGCTTTTCCTACTTTTACTAGTGTTAATATTAAAAAACAAATCTCCAAAAATGAGAGATGCTCAAATAATGTTTCCACAGGGACCCGAACAACAAGGTTCTGAGTATACAAAAAATATGCAACTGCCTTCTGGACAAACAAGTGTAACACAAGCACCAACTCCAGCGGTTAGTGTTGAGCAAAAACCTGTTGATGAATCTATAATGAATATTAATAAAGAACTTGTTAAACAGGAAATAATTAATTTAGCATATGGCAGACCTGAATATGTAGCTAATGTTTTAGAGAACTGGATAACAGAAGAAAATGGTCTTAGACAAGCAGCAGCAATTATTAAATCCTTTGGCCTTGAAACTTCAATGTCATTACTTGGATCAGTTTCTTCTCTGGTGAAAAATAAAATTTTCACATATTATGGTTCTGTTACAGACTGGAAGCCTCAAGAACAAATGGAAGCTTTAGACAGATTTAACAATGGTTTAATGGCTCAAAAAGTAGCAACTCTTGCAGACTCAGAAGGTGCAAGCAAAGAGCATTTTGTATTCTTAAAGAAAATGAGTGATTATCAAATCTTCTATTTAATTAAAAACGAAGAACCTCCTGTAATTGCACTATTGCTTGCTCATCTACCACCTGACAGAGCATCAAAGCTTCTGGCTCAGTTTGAGGATGACAAGAGAAGTAAACTTGCTGTAGAACTTGGAAATATTAATTTTGTTGATATTAAAATATTAAATGCAATTCAAAGAAGATTAGCGGAAAAATCATTACATATTCCTAAATTTGAATTCACTCCTGGAATGGGCGTTAATAGCTTGATTTCAGTTCTTGATAACCTTGACCAAAGCCTTGAAAAGAACATTCTTGATTCTATTAAACAATCTGACCCAGAGCTAACTGACAGAATTAGAAAATCATACTTTGTTTATGATGATATAATTCACCTAAAGAGAGATGCATTGAAAAACATATTAAGAGAAGTGCCTAGAACGGTTCTTTCTTCAAGCATGGTTTCAGCTGATGAAAAAATAGTAAAAGCTATATTAGGAATACTGCCTGAAAGAAAAGCCGAAATGCTTACCTTTGATATAGAAAAACAAAGAAATATTGCACAAGGTGAAATATTTAAAGCAAGAAAAGAATTTGTAAAAGTTGTTAGGCTGATGATAAAAAATGGTGAGCTTGATTTAGAAAAAGCATTAAAAGTTGCTGAGGTTAAAATGGATAGCATGAATCCAGAAGCCAAGGAAAGCACAGAAACAACTTCAGTAAAAGAAAAATCTGCTTTTGCTCCAAATCAGACCGGAGTGAGTCCAAGGCCAGGGCAAACAGGCATTATACAAAAACAAGCCCCAAATGTTTCACCTACACCAAATGCAAGGACAACAACGATCCCAAGGCCGAAGCAAGGTCCTGGTGAGCAAGCTTCTACGAGCACAGCAACAACTAAAGTAACCCATAAAGCAGACGGTTCATAATATGAAAAAATATTTCCTACCAGCTTTATTATTAATGTTTATTTCAAGTGCTTCAATTTTTGCTACATCTAATAAAATTTCAGTAAGTGGTGGTTTTGCGCCTATACTTGCAGATGAAAGCACATCAGACTCAAGGGTTTTTATTTATGCTCCAACTGCCTCCGTCTTATTTGAATATGATTTATCAAATAAATTTAATTTAGCCATTCCTGTTCAATATATTAATTTTAACGTTACAGGCAGCGACTCTGAAGAGTTTACAGATAATTACATAGCACTTGCTTCTGGTTTATTGTTTAAGTTTTATCCTTATGCAGCCTCAAAGGTTAAATATGTAAAGGGCACAGAAGAAACAATATTAATTGAAAACAAAAGACGCATAATGAATCCCTATGTTACTGCTGGAATTAGAACTCTTTCCTTATTTGATATTTCAGCTATTACAGCAGATGACAGAACTCAATATTTCCAAAGAAACTTACTTGGCTTTGGTTTCGCAGCTGGCGTTGATTTCCCATTTACTAAAAATTTTGGAATGGAAATTGGAACCGAAACTGGCACCTTTACAACCCTAAAATCATCTTGGTTGTTTATTTTCGAAATAAATTTTCAACTTGGTTTCTACTTTGTTTTCCAGTAATCTTAACTATTATTATTTAATTTCAAACAAATCATGATTAAAGATAAATTAATTCTCTCCTTCTTCAGTTTTAAAAAAATAGCAAAAAAACCATGTATTGTAAATACAAAAGATATTATTCTTTCAAAATATGCCATTGTTAAAAGCATTGAACTAAAAGTTGAAAAACAAAAAAAGGACGGGTTGGTTTTAGATAAAACAAATTTTGCTCTAAACATAAAAAATAGAACCTTAGAGCTTTCAAAATTAAACATAGAATTAAATAAAAACAAATTAAGCCAATTTGTTAATGAGCATTTCAAAACTCTATATAACTTTTCATTTGCAAATCTTGATTTTGATCTAAGAAGATTATTTTTTAATGCCATTGATTTTAATGACAAGAACAAAGATCCTTTTGCCCTTATGTTTAAAGGCTATATTAAACCAAAATCAAAAGATCATCTTATTTTGTTAATTGATGATAATTATATATTAGGACAAAGTGATCATTTTGTTTATGATATTCTTGCTAATATATTCAAGTCCTTTGGCAATGAAAACGTTGCTTTTGAAGGTGTTAAAAAAATCTGTTTGAACATTAACAGGATTTTTGCAAATGAAATAAAAAAAGAATTCGATTTTCATGATATTAATATTCCGGATACTCTTTTGCTTGAAACAACTTGTGATGGTAATTTAATAAATATATTTTCAAAACAAGAATCTAAAGAAGAAAAAGAAATTACTGAAACAGGACAAACTGATCTTTTTTTAATTTCCCCTTATATAAAGGGTGAGAATTTAATAAGAGATTCTGAGTTAAAAAAAGCCATTGATTATTTTGCAGAAGCCAGAAAAAAACACAAAGAAGATGAGTTCATAATCAAGATTTTAGCGGATTTATTTAGCTACTTGAAAGATGACGAATCCATAGAAACCCTTTTAAAGGAAACATCTAATGAAAATGAAAAAACCAGGTTTACACTAGTTTGCAAGCTTAACAAACTCATAAAAGAAAATAATTTTTCCAAACTTGACCGCCTCATTTCTGATTACGAACCTATTTTAGCTAAAGATACTTTTTATTTTTTAAACTTATTTTCTCAAATATTAAATTATGATAAAAACAAAACTATAAACGCAAAAAATCTGACAAAAATAATTTCAAAGCTTAAAATCAACAAGCGTCTTTTTAACATCTTAAACACTCTTTTTGAAGATAATGAAAACCGCATGGCTATTATAGATTTTTATAAAGGTCTTACAAAACACACAAATGAAAAAGAACAAATCGAAATTTACAAAGAAATCGCTGCTCATTATGACAAAACACTGGAAAGGGAACTGACTAAAGATAATGAAAACACTGAAAACACCATAAAATTAGATCCCATTAAAACAGCCGTAAACGGCAAAGCCATTGAGTTTGTGCAATATCTTAGTGACATGGGCCTTGAAAGTCTTTGCAATAGAGCTTCTGTTAAATCTTATATATATTTTGAACTGGCGAAAGCAGAAATTACCAAGAATGAAAACAAAAAGGCTTTAAGCCTTATGACAAATGCCTTAAAATGTGATCCATCTAACTATATTTTATATAGAAACATAAGGTTATGTGCTATAAAAAACAACAATTTTGATCTTGTAAAAGAACTTTTTAATAAAGAAAAGGACTTTATAAAGACTCCTGAACAAGCAAGCTTACTTCAAGAAGAGTCGAATTATTTTTTCGAAACGATAAAAAACAATCAGGATCCAACGCAAACAGGTATTACTGAAATTGATTATGACAATAGTGTTGTAAAACAAAAGATTGCTGAAAACTATATAAAATCAGAACAAAAGCTAAAGGCAATAAAAGGATTTGAAGAAGTGCTGAGCTTAAACCCATTTAAGGAAAAAGTATATGAGAACCTGGCAACACTTTATTTGGATTTAAATTTTATTGACCACGCTTATTGTTCCTATAGTGCCCTAATGGCGCTTGATCCTGAACACCAAGAAGCATGGAAATATATTACTGAATATAGGGCAAAATATCACAAAATATTGCCTAAAAACATTACTCAAGATTTAAGAATTACGCACTTAACTCACAAACAATTTCCAGCATCCATATTAATAATACTTCAGACAATATATCCAATAGTGTATAGAATTCACAGAACAGAAATTACGAAATCTTTTGGAGGAATAAAAAAAGAAGATTCTTCTGTTACAAAAAAATATGAAAAAATATTTACAAAGATTTGTTCTTTCTTAGAAAGCCCGAAAATAAGACTTTATATTGTTAGTGGAAAACTAGCCAGGACCTTTGAAATAGAGGGATATAAAAATCCGACCCTTATTATTGATAAAAATAAAATTAATAAAATGTCTCCTGCGTGCTTACGTTTTGCTCTAGCTAAAGCAGTTGAACATATTGTCAACTATAATGCTGTTTATCTTTACTTAGATGCAAAAAAAATCGAAAAAATAATTGATACTATTGGTTATACTGTTTTACCAGAATACCAGGAGTTTGTTTCAGGTGATGTCTTATCAAGTGAAATTCAATCAAAAGTCGATCGAATTTTATCAAAAGCACAACGTGAAACTTTAAGAAATTATTTCATTGAATATGCTTCAATAAAAAATGATTACCCTATTGAACAAATCGTTTCATCATTTATACACACCTCAAATCGATCTGGATTGTTGGCCAGTAATGACTTGCTAGAATCTGTTGAATATATAGTTCAATCAGATCCAAATTTTGATCCAATTGAATTTAATGCTAATAGGTTAGTTTATTTATCTAAATCAGACCGTGTTGCTCAGCTCCTTCGTTTCAACATGTCAGAAGAGTTTTTTTCTTTAAGAAGAATCCTCGGAATCGCCTTGAAATGAAGCCATTTTACTGATCTAAAAAATCTTTTTAGTCTTTGGGTAAAATAACATAATTAAAAATCCAGCAACAAACCCTCCTACATGAGCGAACCAAGCCACTTGCCCGCCAGTGTAGCCAATTGAAGGCAATGAATTCATGGCTTGGATAAAAAACCAAAAGCCCAAGACAAACAAAGCTGGCAGTTTAAAGATTTTAAAAAATATAATTATAATAAATAATGTGTGTATTTTAGCAAAAGGATATCTTAAAATATAAGCACCGAGTACTCCCGCAATTGCTCCAGAAGCCCCAATCATTGGGATTTGAGATCCTGGTGAAAAAATAATATTAAAACTTGCACCAACAATCCCACAAATAATATAAAATATTAAAAAGGAAAAATGCCCGAAGGTATCTTCAATGTTATCTCCAAATATCCATAGATATAACATGTTTCCAATAAGATGCAAATACCCACCATGTAAAAACATTGATGTTATTATCGATAAAAAGGGATTTATTTCTGTTGAGTGTGCAATATTTTTAAATCCCCATATCTCAGCTGGAATAACCCCATAATTATATATGAAATATCCATTGTTTTTTCCCAGGTATAATTGAAAAATAAAAACAGCCACATTTATTATTATTAAAGAAACCGTTACAATTGGAAACGTTGCTGATGGATTATCATCCTTAAAAGGAATCATAAATTAATTTAAGCTCCATATTTCTTGAGCTTATCAGCGTTTGCTAGCATCAAGTTAATTAACATTTTCGCTGCAAGCTGTGGCCAGGCACCGGTTTGACAGGTATACTCATCGAATTTACTTGCTCTTGATTGCCTGACAAATTTGCTTTTCAAAAGAAATGGCACTGTATGCCAGCTATGGTTTTTATAAAAAGCTGGTGTCGAATGATCGCCTGTTACAATAAACACATCTGGACTTAAGCTTTCAATTTCAGGAATTACTTTATCTGCGATTTCAATTGCCTTCACTTTTGCTTCAAAATCCCCATCTTCTCCTGCTGAATCTGTTTTTTTAAAATGTACAAAAAAGAAATCATTTTCCTTCCAGTTTTCTTTTAGAATTAATGGAATCTCTGAAACATCTGAATACGAACGAGATAATTTCATTCCAACGAGCTTAGCTAGTCCTCTGTACATAGGATATTCACATATGGCGATAGGATTAAGAGCGAATCTTTGATTCATTGATGGTATCTTTTCATAAATTGCAAATCCGCGCAAAAGAATCATATTCGCTTTTTCTTCATCTTTTAATATTTCCTTTATTTGACTAAGTATATCCTTATATAACTTCGAAGTATATTTTGCCTTTTCGCAGGTTTCATCAGGATCAATTGTTTTTAAACCCATTTTTAATGGATCTGTTTCTAAGACCTTATCAGATAAACTCTCGCCTCTTAGAACCATCAAAGCCCTATGTTCTTTTTCTGGTTGAAAGAAAAACTGAACTTTTGAATCAACTTTAATATTATCATTAATCTTTTTACAAAGTCTTTCGTTAATTTCTGTAGCTATCCTCCCCGCTCTTCTATCTGTAACCTCACCTGATTCATTAATAGTACAGAAATTCACGCGAGCTGCCAGATCACCGACCTTGATATCAAAATCTGTTCCCAGTGCTCCCAATACCCCTCTACCTATATTATACTCGATTGGGTCATAGCCAAATATTCCCAAATGCCCAGGGCCACTGCCTGGTGTAATTCCAGGCTCTATAGGATTAAACAGACCAAGCTCTGATTTTGAAGCAAGGCTATCTAAGTTTGGACAATTCGCTGTTTCTAGTGCAGTCTGATTGGCAGGAGGATAAGGCAAGTCACCTAGTCCATCCAAAATAAATAAAACAATCTTCTTATCATTTTTATCAATCAAAGTATCAAATAATTCCTTTTTCATTTAATTCTCCTCTATTACTTTTCCAAATTAACGATTTTCCCTTGTTCCCTTGCGCTCCTGCGCTCTTGTTCCCTTTTCTAAAACAAACTTTGAAACTGTGGTTTCCAGAACTTCGTATATTCTAATGAAACCCCGAAATCAAGGCCATAGCCTAGCTCATGATTTGTCTTTCCAGTAAAGAGAATGAAATCAACAAATGGCGATAGATACAATTGTCCAAGAAAAGGAACCATTAACTCTGATCTGGTTGTCCATTCTAAACCAAGATCAGTTGCATCATCATTTACTGAATCAAAAAAATAAACAAGGTCTGATTGTGTTTCCCAGATTATACTATTACTAAAAAGATATTTTTGAATATCAATTGCTCCGTAAAGACCAAATTCCTCATTACCATTTCCAGAAGAATAATCAAGGTCTGCAATTCCACCAATTTTACATTCGCTAATTTCACTTCCTTCGTAAATTTTCGCGCCACCAATAACAATTGCTGAATTTCTTTTAGTAGTATTTACTGGTGCTACAAATTGTGTATCCCATGCTAACTCAAAAAATGGGCCAGCAGAACTTAAAAGCTTTGAATTTTCAGCCTCAAATAATTTATAAAATATTTCAGCATATGTATAAATTTCATTGTTTGTAATGTTTACAAGTGTTTCTTCTGGTGTATAAAATGTTGATTTAGAAAAGGCTAGTTCATTACCAATTGTTAAGCTATACTTTTTATCATACATTTCAAAATATAAATCACTAGTTCCACCCAAAAAAAATGTATCATAACTAGTAATTCTTGAATTCTGCACCTCTCCAAAATCTTCATTATTCATTAAATCAGACTTTGCAAAATCAAAGCTTATTTTCTTCAAATTTATCAAATAAAATGGGCCTTTTTTTCTTTCTAAGCCCCAGTAAATCTCCTTTAGTTTTTCATAATATAAATTGTATTCCTTTTCTTTTATTTCATTTTTTGAATTTTCAACGAGCTTATCAAGTTTTGCCTTTATTATTTTATTCTCAGTATTCATTAGATTAACTATGTTTGAAGGCAGAGATTTCAAAAGTTTATTATTAATATCATTTTCGATTTCTTTATTTATATCACGGAGATTAAGAATAGCAAAATTTTTAATTGATAATTTCGCTTCACTTGAAAATGTGGATTTTATTTTTTTATTTTTATAAATGAAATTCTTTTTTACATTTTTAGCGGTTTTAAATTCAGGGAGCATCTCAGTGTTCATAAACATCTTATCAGTTGTTACAACCTTATAATATTCAGTTGGATCGATTTGTTTCCAATGTAAAGTAATAGAATCTTTAACATATGGATTTTTTCTGTAAAGAGAAGCCACGTTTGATTCAACTGCCGTATCTAAACCAACTATAGTATATCTATAATCATTACTAAATGTCATTGCCTTAATTTTATCTATAAAGCTTAAAATTTGGGAACCAGAAAGTTCGCAAGTGACAATGTCGCCTGAACCACGCAGCCAATTTTCGATTTGTGCTTGTGATATTTCCCCTGTTGAATTACCCTTTGTACTGAAATAAGGAACAAAAGCAATTTCACTGTCAGAACCCTGCCTCATTAAAGAAGCAACCAATCTGGAAAATTCATTTGTCTTTAAATATATTTTTTCACATTCATCGTTTCCACATTGGAATTTATAATCCCTCCATACTTTTCGTGGGTCAGGCAGAAGTTTTTGGCTTTCTTGAGAAAAAGCCTGATTAACAACATACTTCCAAAGTTCCTGTGAAATATTTATATCTCTTTTAGCAAGATTTTCGTAGAGTTTAATATATTCAGAATGCAGTCCATTTAAGTAGGGCTTTTCATTTTTATCGTGTTTAACTGATAAATCTATTTGTGTAATCCTTCTGTTTATAACCTTGGAAATAACAGAATTTTTAAAGATAGATCTGTTCTTTAGATCTGTTAAATTAATCGATTCTTCATCTATATTGGTCCCTACATAGGCTTTACCAATATAAATATCAATTTCTGTAAAAAAGTCTTCAAGATCAGCTGTTCCGTGACTGTCGAATTGAGCGAGCAAAACAAGCAGGTCAACTTTTTCCCTAAGCTCCTTTATAGCTTCTTCCTGTCTTCTAATATTTGAAGAAACATGAAAATATTTTCTCAATCCAGGTATATCTTTTACTGCGTCTGTATCAGTTATTCCAATAAAACCAATTTTCAATCCATTAATTTCCTTTATAATATATGGTTTAAAAACATGTCTCCTGGTTTTAACAACAGGATCATCGTTTTCATTCTTTTTGGCGCTTTTTAATTCTCCTGACTCATTTTCTTGTGTTTTCTGCGATATATCTTCAAGGTAACCATTTTCAATGAGCTGCTTTTCGAAATCTTCATTATAAAAGAAGTTGCTGGAAATAAAGGGAAGATCAAGTTTCTTGAAATCAAAAAAACCTTGTTCAGACCTGGATAAAAGTTTTATAAATAACTCAATTTCATAATAATCAACATTTAAAGCTTCAAAATTGATTTCCTTTAGTATATCCAAATACAATTTACTGTAATTGTCCGCTGCCTGGAAAACACCAGATTCAATTATATTCCCAGGAGATAATAAAATAGGATTAAGTTTAATTTCTTTTTTTATTTCTTTAAGCTTTACTGCCATGGCGTCAATACCATTTCGAATTTTACCCAATTGATAGACATTAACAATTCTGTCTTTTATTTTTATTTTATATTTTTCCAAATAGGAATATAGCCAGAAATTATTCGGATAATTTTTTTCATCATTAAAATGGGCAATTAAGATGTCTTCTCCAGAAGGACTTTTTGATTTAAGCAAATCAATATCAATTTTATTTAAATATCTTCCAGTCTCAGAAAACGAATCTTCAAATTCTTTTTTAAAGTTATCTATCAGAGGATAATTAAGCTGTGGATCTGTAAACAAATAAGACGAATTGGAATCCAAGCCATTTATGGTTTCATATGGTTTTAAATTCATTAATTGTGAAATTCCAGGTGATTGCTTAATGTCTAAATCACTAGGATAATTGAATAGGTAGTAATTTTTATTAAAATAGATTATTTGTCGATTTATTTCTAAAACCTCAAATCCTTGTTTCGAACAGAATCGTAAAAGATCATATTCAAAATCACCTCCCCAGCTGGGGGCCAAGTTTCTTGTGGCTAAAAGCCTAATATTAAAATCTTCTTTTGCAAAAATTAGACTTGCAAACAAAACAAATATGAAAATTTTCTTTTTCAAACCAAACCCCCAAATTCAAAATATATACTTTAGTTGTTATTTTTATCTCATTATTTATTTTCTTTATTCCTTCTTTTTAAATACAAAACAATAGAAAAAATAAAAATTAATACTGCGATAATCTGAGAAGTGGAAATAAAATTATTAAAATACATTCCTCTTCCTTCATCACCTCTTAAAAACTCTAAAAAGAATCTAAAAGCAGAATATAAAATACAGAGAAGAAAAACTATTTGACCGTCAAATCTTTTATTCTTTGCAATAAAAATTAAAATAATAAAAATCATAAAATTGCATAACACAGAAATAATCTGTGTTGGATGAACCATTACTCCTATGTATTCAGGATGTCTGGCCAGCACCTGTGGAATAACATTATCAACTATTTTTGTCTTAGAAAAAGTTATTCCCCAAAAAAAATCAGTGGGTTTTCCATAGCAGCATCCTGCAGACAAACAACCCATTCTCCCAATTGCTAAACCAAAAGATAGAAATGGCGAAACAATATCAGCAAATTTAAAAAAAGAAATCTTTGCAAATTTGCTGTATAAAACTCCACCAACTAATCCGCCTATAAGTCCACCGTAATAAACGAATCCCAAGTTCCAATACCGAAAAATATTCATTGGATTTTTGAAGAAAAAAGCAGGCTTTTCAATTAAAACATGAAAAAGCTTAGCTCCTAAAAGTCCGCAAAAAATCACAGTAAGCATAAAATCAAATAGCCTTGCTCTATCTATTTCTTTTTCTTTTCTAGTTAAGTAAAGCAGCAAAACAGCTGCTAAAAATATGCCAGTAAACATGAATAAAAAATAGGAGGATAATTTTAGGGTGAAGATGGATATTGTAGGTTTAAAAAATAAATTTGGAAACATAATAATTAAATTTCTATTATTTGCCCCTCCCTGGCGCATTCTAATATTAAATTAGATCCTTCTTCCTTTAATTTATTTTGCCATTCATCAAAGTATTTATCAATAATCTCATCAGTATGCATTGGATCGTGATGAAAGAAAATAAGCTTTTTTACATTAGCTTTTATAGCTGTTCCAACGGTATAATCTAAAAAGGAGTGTCCATATCCAATGAATTTTTTATATTCTTCCTTGGTATATTGAGCATCAGCGTATAAAATATCAGCGCCATGAATAAATTCTATATATTTTTCTTCTAAGGAGTCTGAAAACTCGAGATCTTCTTGAGTATAGTCAGAATTTTTAAGCTTGAACATATCTGAATAAGGTTCATTATCTAATGCATAAACAACTGTTTTACCTTGGTAATCAATCCTAAATCCAAGGGTTAAACCAGGGTGATTAAGATAATGAGTTGTAAGCTTTGCATCATCAATATACACTGGCAAACCAACTAGATTTACAAATTTAATATTAGAAGAAAGCTCTCCAAGACCAACTGGAAAATAATTTGAGTCCATTTGGTTTGTTAGCAAATGCTCAAGATTTTTATCAAACCCAGCGCCACCATAAATAGTAATATTATTATTAGGAACATAAAAGGGAATAAAAAAAGGAAACCCCTGAATATGATCCCAGTGTGTGTGACTAATAAACAAATGCAGGGTAATAGGTTTGCCTTTAAACTCTTCCATTAAAGAGAGCCCAAGCTCACGAAGCCCACTGCCTGCATCAAAAACAAAAATTTTATCTCCAATCCTGCATTCAACACATGAAGTATTACCACCGTATTTTTTGGTTCTTTCACCAGGGGTTGGTATAGATCCCCTGCTTCCCCATACTTTTGTAAACATTAGATTTAAGCTCCAAGAAGTTTATTCATTTCATCAATCAATTCCGCTTTTCTAAATGGCTTTGTCAAATAGCCATTTGCCCCTAGTTCTTCTGCTTTTTTCATATCAGCGGTAAAGCTTTTGGCTGACACAATTAAAATTTTTATATCATCATAATTTCTATTGTCTCTAATTTGTTTGCATACTGCAAAACCATGAACCTTTGGCATCATCAAATCAAGTAAAACCAAATCAGGGTGATATTCCTCAATTATGTCCAGGGCTTCTTCTCCGTCATTCACGATCTTAGACTCAAATCCAGCAGACTTTACAATAACGTCTAAAAGCCTAGCAGTATCTTTGTCATCCTCCACAATTAATATTTTTCTTTTCATATATAACCTGTCCTAAATATTAGAAGAAAGAGTTAAAAATATAACTGAAAATTTTATGTTAACAAATTAATATCGTCAAGCTAAAACAAAAAACTACAAATCTTATTTATTTGTATAAAAATCTTTATATAAGTTTTTATAAGTATAATAATTTGATAAAACTTTTCTTGTGTATTGTCTTGTTTCACCATAGGGAATTAGCTCGACAAACAGGTCATTATCAACAAAAGATAAACCCTTTTTCCAATGAAAAACAAGATCTTCACCAGCATTATATGCTGGAATGATATAATTCAAGTTCGATTTAAAATCATTTGATAATTTGGATAAATACTTTGAAGCAAATTTTATATTATTCTCAGTATCTTGAAGTTCATCAAGAGATAGTTTCTTGTCAGCCATCTTCAGAGCTGTTGGAGAAGTCAACTGCATCAAACCAATTGCAGCTGCCTGTGAGTATGACTCCTTTTTAAACGTACTTTCTTGTCTCATTATTGAAAGCACAAGAAATGAATCAATATTATATTTCCTAGAAGATAAATAAACATCTTGCCAATAAGCCCTTGGAAACTGTAAATAAGTCCAAAATTCCGACCAATTCCATGGATCAATTATCCTAAAAGCATAATTATAATCCCTGGCATTATATGCTAAAAGCGCGAAATATTCAGTAAAGGATAAATTTCTTGTATATCTAAAGGACAATTCTCGAAATTCTTTTTGTGCTTCTGTAAAAAAACCTGAATTTAGAAAATATTTGCCTCTTTTTAAATAAAACCTATCTTCTGGTTTTAATTTAGAAAAATCTCTGATAAACTTATTTGTTTTAAAGCCGTCTTTCAGATTCAAATCATAGCTTGCCAAGCCATACTTATTACATAGAAGTGAGTAGTAATTAAAAGGATCTTTCTTAATAATTTCATCAATTAAAAAATACGCTTCATAGCCTCTGCTTAAGTGTAATAATGAAATGCTCGCCCAATATTTTGAACCAAAATTAGTGTAAATATCTTTAGAGTCAAAAAGCATCTTAAAGTGGTATAGCGCATAATCAAATCGTCTTTTAATTAGCTCAATTAGCCCCAACCTATATCGTGATATTTCATAGAAGCTACTCATTCCAAATTCACTTATGACTTTATTAAAATAAAAAGCTGCGTCTTCCCATTTTCCCATAATTAAATAAGTTCTGCCAATTAAGTATAATAACTCACTTGTTAAAGGCATTTCTGGAAATTCATTATATGCCTTTTTTAAAACCTCAATTGCCTTAAGGTCAGCTTTTTGTTTTAAGTAAATAAGAGCTTCCCATTCATATGACTGTATATCAGGACAGGTTTTATTTATTTTGCCAATCCATTCAAGCTGCTTATTAATATCAAATAACATTTTATAAGACTTTACAATTTTCTTTATAAGCTCTCTTTTAATAGCACAGTCTTTTTTAGATATTTTTTTCTCAGCCCTTTCGTAATATGAAATGGCATTTTGATATTCCCTGTTTTCAAAATAAATATCTGCGATTTTTTCATCCTCTTTTAAAAACTCAATTATATCCTTGGGTAAATTGTCATAGTTTTCCAGTTTAATTTTAGATACAAAACAGGCAGGATCTTGTCTGAAAATATTTGTATAAATAGCAATAATTAAGTCTGAATTTTCCTTTGGATTTTTCTTATAAATATGTAATAATTTTGAAAAAACTTTTATCTGAATTTCACGACTTTTTGTTTCACTCATTCCATCTTCAAGAATTAACAAATCTTCTAAAATTTTTATTGCTGCATCTATTTGTTCAAGTTTTAAGAATATATCAGCTATTGTAAAACTTGTTTCGTAGAATAAAGAAGAATTTTTGCATTTTTCTAATAATAAGGAAAAAAAGCTATAAGCGAGATTATATTCTTTTTTCTCTAAATGATATACACCCAAATAATGATAAATCAAATCAAGAAATAACACATCTTCAGCTTTAATCTTTTTGAATATATCAATATATTCAACATCTTTAGCACCAATTTTTTTAAGAATAAGAGCATAGATAAATTGTTCATTTGGATCTAAAGATTCTGAAAGAGGCTTGATAATTTCAACAAGTTTTCTAAGTTCATTGTGCTTTATAATTTCCTCAGTGCTTTCAATAGGTGGATTTACATCAAAATATCCCCTGTCTTCCCAATAGGTTTTAAAAATATCATCTGAAGACAGCTTTCTTTTTGAAGAACAAGAAAATAAAAAGCATAAACAAAATATTATTAAAAGCATAAAATATTTTTTCATAGAATAAAAACTCAAACTATATATAAAAGATGCTTATAACGAAGAGAGCATAAAAAAACAATGTCTAATTGACAAAAAAGGTATAAAACAATAGTTTAATTTAGAGTTAAATTCAGCATAATGGCAGGAACAAGAGAGCATGAGAACAAGGGAACAAGGGAATATAAGCACAAAGATATGTCTTGAAAAGTTAATGCTTGTATGTGTTTTAATATTCCTACAAGCTACCAGCTACCAGCTACAAGCTACAAGCTTCAAGCTTCAAGCTAAAACCAACTGCGCGGGAGATGCCTACAAATACATAAAAGAAATGGCAAAAATTGGTGTCCGATATCCGGGATCAAAAGGACAAATTGAATTTAAAAACTACTTATTAAAAGAACTGCAAAAATATAATAAAAAAAGTTATATCCAAAAATTTGATCAAACTGTTTATAATAAAGCTTTTTCATTTTTCAATTTAATATCAGTTTTTGAACCTAAAATAAAAACAAACAAAAAAGGTTTGATATTTTGCACACACTGGGATTCAAGACCCTGGGCTGACAATGATCCTGACCCAAAAAACCATAAGAAACCCATAATTGGAGCTAATGATGGCTTGTCTGGAACAGCTTTATTAATGTCACTTATAAAAAACATTGATAAAATTAAATTTAACAGAAAAATTGCCTTTGTTTTTTTTGATGGCGAAGACATGGGAAAAGATGGCGAAAACTGGGTTTTAGGAAGCACTTATTTTGCAGAAACTTTTGATTTTAAAGATTATGAATTCGGAATTTTAATTGATATGGTAGGAGAAGAAAATCTAAATATTTATAGAGAACAGTTTTCTGAAATGTATGCAAAAAAATACAATGATTATGTTTTTAACAAAGCCAGGGCTTTAAAGCTTAAAGCTTTTTTTAATTATACAAAACACTCTGTGATTGATGACCATGTTCCAATGCTTAAAAAGGGCTTCCCCTGTATTGATTTAATAGATTTTGATTATGAATACTGGCATACAATGGCAGATACCATTGACAAAATCAGCGTTAAAAGCCTGTGGGAAATATCTCACTTAATTGTTAGTATTATAGAAGATGAAATTAAACCCTGATTTTTCTATATAAACAAAAACATATACAGAAGCTTGTTTTTTTTTAAAAGTCATATTCCATTCCCAAAAGAAAGATATGATCATAGTAATCATCTGTGTCAATATTTGACCGGTTCATTCTAAATATATATTTTAGATTTAAATTCAAAGCATATATTACACTATATTTTATATAAATTGAATAAAGAGAAAAACTATTATTAAATCTATGTGAATATAATATTGTCAGTTTGTTTCTTAAAAAGTTAAATTCTGATTCAATCTTCTGTGATTCATAATCACCTCCAAAATCACCTATTTGTCCAATATCATCTGCATTCCCACTTTTATCATACGTTAAGGAATACGAAGCTGTCATACTATTTTTCCTTTTAAAAAACCAATCAAAGCCAATTTCTCCACCCTGCCTATATTCTGAGTCCGATGACGAAGATTGCCTGTCCCCTTACACATTATCTTGAACAATAGATCTTACATTTTATTGAACCAATAAAATTATTTACAACTTAAACTAAACGATAAGGGAAGTGGACAGTAGTAAAGGTTTTTTAAGGCATTGGAGGAAGCGATATTTTTAATTTAAAACAAAGGGAGAGGCTTTATGCACCTCTC
>JBDREC010000084.1:0-23393 GCA_043820105.1 Pseudomonadota bacterium | reverse complement strand
CCGAATACTGAATACCAATTTCAGCCCAAGAGATCCTGAACTCGCCTTGTTCTCTTGTTCCCTTGCGCTCCTGTTCTCTTTTTATAAGCAATTTCCATGCCAAAACCAGCAATTTCCTAAGTCCTTGATTTCATTGAAATCTGAAAATGCAAAAAACCTGCAAAACTCAAAAAGTGACAAAAATTGTCAGCCGGCCTGACAAAAATTGTCACCCAGTTTTTAACATGCTGTAATGATAGGTGAAATTGCTTTTGGGGAGGTGGCAAATTTTGTCACTTGGCTGAAATGCTTTAAACTATTGAGCCTTGGAGGCTTTTGGGATGTTTTTATTGGAAGAATTTAGATTTGGATATTAAAAAAAAGAAGGCTAAATCAGAATTTACATTTTTGAATTATTCAAAGTCAACAGCACTTACACTTTCTTCAAGAGCAATTTCCTGTACAGAAAGTTCAGTTTCTGCATATTTTCTGTGTTCATAATGTGCCAAAACTTCATTTGCAGTCATGTAGCGCGTATATACTCTTACTTCGTCTAGTCTTCCATTTAAAACCTGACCCCACTGGTCATTCCCAAGTGCAAATGTGCTCGTGGAATTCGGTGAAAGTCCTTGAAAATCAGCTGTTCTTTCCAAGACACTATCAATATATACTTTAAAAGCATTAGCCTCAGTTTTATCATGAGTGACTACAAGATGGGACCAGGTATCTACTTCCAAACATCCGATCCCGTATTCTGAACCCATGCCACTAAATCCAAGCACAATTTCACAACCCCCGGTTTGAACAGTTACGTTAAAATCGTTGCCATTCAATTGATTAAATACAGGTCCCCAATGACTTGATATTTCATCTATCATTATCCAGGTTTCCAAGGTGAAATCCCCGTTTAAATTTGTATCGATTTGTACATCAGAAGAAACCTGATCCCCATCGCTGCCATCAAAGTTAAGTGCATCACCTGTTGTAAAGTAATTGTCAGAGCCGTACCATCCGCCATCTCCATCAACAGTCAGGGTTCCATTATTATTGTTGCCAGAGGTATCTGCAATACTTGTACCGCTTCCAGCATCCATTAGCCATTGTAACAATAGCTTCTCATCAGCCGAATAATCATTTGTCATGGTGTCATCAAAACTGGACGCAGAAGCAGAGCTTGAATTGCCATAGTACATAAAAACAGTTGTATTACCTGAAGCAGGTATTTGAGGGATTTTTACCCAAATGTTAGCTGAAGCAGAATCAGCTTTAGATTCAAGCCAGTAATCAAGGATGGTGGTTCCATCAGCTGCTGTGAAGCGCAGGTCATCAAAATCCGGCTGCATGTCAGTATCATAATCTATTATAAATTCTGCCTGATGATTGGTAAGTGCTGTTGCCGTATTGTTGTTAACAGCATACCTTTTTTTCTTTAGTCCCAGCTCCGTTACAGAACTTGCTTCTTCACCCCAGGAAACAGTGGGTTCGCTTGCTGCGTATTGCTTAAGATAAAAGAAATCAAAGCTTGCTGAAACAGGGTCTTCCCCCCAGTCTTTCACAAATAGACCAATACTTCCCATGGTATCAATCGCCGTGTATTCTTCGCAATGAGTCCAGGTCAGGCCATCTTCTGACATATAATAATTGTAGGTATTATCTTCCTCTGGGCTATTGCCAGTTATGTTGCTTATTTTAAGATATACCGGAAAGTCTGTGAAAACGAGTGAACATAGACCCCCCGTGCCGGTAACTTCCAGGTAAAATGCACTTGTACTATAAGGTCCCCACATGTACCCGTCTTGAAGTCCTTCAAAGTTCATGAGGCCATAATGCTGGAGATTTAATTGACTGCCTGTGGTGAGCAAGGTGACTGCTTCCCATTTTCCACCTAAATCGTCCACGTATATACCGGCTTTAAAATCAGCTCCGGTCCACCAGTCGCAGTCTCCATCACAGGCCTTGGTCCACTTACCGTTTGCCAAAGTTCCGGCTGACGCGCCACCAGAAGTAATTTCAGTCCACTCCTCGTTAATCGTTTCCTGTGAAAAATCATCCCCAAACAAAAAGGTTTCTCCAATGTTTGAAACAGATGTAGCCAAAGTATGCCCATAATACATGTTAACCGTGGTGCTTCCACTTGCCGGTATCAAAGGAACTTTCAACCAAATCCGGGCTGAAGAAGAATCAGTTTTGCTTTCTATCCAGTATGGAATAAGGGTAGAATCATCAGATGCAGTGAAACGAAGATCATCAAAATCAGCTTGCATACTGGAAACATATCCAACATCTAGCATGACCTGATAATCAAGCAGCTCAGAATCGGTATTGTTGGAAATTTCAATTTGCTGACGCTTGTTCCAGGAAGGTATGAGTGGCTCATCATCATCATCTTCTTCTGTGGAAGCAGCAGGTGTTTGATTGTTTGTTCCATTTTCATCAGAAGTTTCATTGCTATTGGCAGCATCTGCATCTTCATCTGCCTGCTCCTGGTTTCCATCTGTATCATCAGCAGTATTGCTATCAGCTATATCACTTCCGGGATTTTTTTGATTTGAGCCAGTTCCTGAATTAGAGCTGTCAAAGCAGGCTGATATCAGAAAAGTGCATAAAAACATTAATAAAAATATTAATAATACCCTAATATTTGCAGTTTTCATACTAAAAGCTCCCCAATTTTAGAAAATTAATTAAATCAGTTTTGGTGGAATATCTATATGTTTTTGAAATGATAGTGAAATGGCTTAACATGAAAACTTCCCCTCAAAACTACCCAATACCCATATATATTATCATAATGCTTAAAAAAAAGGAATTATATTTTTCCTATTTTTTTGTCTTGTCAAATGGTTATCTTATCATTAATAATTATCAATGGCAGGATGATATCCTCCTTGTTCCCATGGGCTCTTGTTCCCAAAGAAATAGCAAGACGGAGGTTAAAAAACCTATGATTCAATGTTGTTATAAATCGCCAATGGGTTTGCTGATTATTTCTGTGGAAAAATCAAGGCTTATTGCTCTTGAGTTTGCTAGGTCGAAATTCGAAAGGCAAAATGCAAAATGCGAAAATAGAGATCAAAAAGAAGTACAAAAAGATTTTTTGATACTCAATGAAGTCAAAAAACAGCTGGATCTTTATTTCAAGGGCAAATTAAAAAAATTTGATTTTTTACTGACAATCCAGGGCACAGAATTTCAAAAAAAGGTATGGAAGGCAATGCTGAAAATACCTTATGGCAAGCAATTGTCTTATAAAGATATTGCCTTAAAAATAAATCATTCCAAGGCATGCAGGGCAGTCGGAACTGCCTGTAATAAAAACAAAATAGCCATAATAATTCCCTGCCATAGGGTTATAGGTTCAAATGGAAAGCTAGGTGGCTATGCAACAGGTTTAAAAAATAAGAAATTTTTGATAAGTCTTGAAAATGAAAACAGTTTGATTTAAGTGGCCAAATTACAGCAAAAAAAATCTTCCAAAGCTTATTTTGGAAAAAAATTACACTACTCTAAATCCTCTTAAAAATATAAGTTCTTAAAATCAAAGTAAATTCATGGATTCTCATTTTGGTACAGAAATTGCTAAATATATTCAGCAGAGGAAGAAAAAGCATAGAATTGAGCATAATTTGTTTAATTTTTTTTAAATAACAAAAAACAAGGAAGAGGAATATGCCACATCAGGAAATACTTTTATATGAGCATGAAACGAATACAGCATCAGAATTCTCTCAAAAATATGAATTATCAAATCTTATTGCCGTTGGCGGTATGGCTGAGATCTATACAGCTGTTTGCAAAAGGACAATGAATAAGATAATTATTAAAAAGATTTTGCCTGATCAGGCAGAAGACCATAATTTCAAAAGAATGTTTTTGGAAGAAGCAAAGATTTTGACACAGCTTAATCATGAAAATATCATTAAGATTCTGGATTTTGGAAAAGTTGATAATACTTATTTTATAGCCCTTGAATATATTGCTGGCAAAAACATGAGAGTGATTTTAGACAAAGCTGAAGATTTGAAAATCCGTTTTCCAGTTCCACTTGCAATACATATTGTTGTTAAGGTTCTAAAGGGTCTTGATTATCTGCATAATGTAGTTGCTGATGATAAAGAAGAATCAAGAATAATTCACAGAGATGTTACTCCTGATAATGTAATTGTTTCACTTGATGGTCATATTAAAATTATTGATTTTGGAATAGCAAAAGAAACAAGCAAATCTGGTTTTACAAAAACTGGAATGTTAAAAGGAAAACTTGGATATATAGCTCCAGAACAGGTTTTTGGAAAAAATATTGATGAAAGAGTTGATTTGTATTCAGTTGGAGTTATGTTATATGAAATAATAACTGGTCAAAAAATGATGAATCTGGATTTAACTTCTTCATTTAGAGATGATTTCAGGAAGTTTAAGGCCAAATCTCCAAGAAAAATTGATCCTGCACTTCCAAAAGAGCTTGAGAAAATAATAATGAAGGCGATAGATAGGGATCCTAATAAAAGATATCAGTCAGCAAGAGAATTTCAGCTTGATCTAATTGAATTTGTTAATCCTGAAAACTATAAGTCCATTGTTGCAATGGATCTTGCAAAGTTTGTAACTCAAATTATTTCTCAGTTTACACAAACAAACAAGGCAACACAAATATCTAAAGTTTGTACTCAGCCTTCAGATCCTAGGATCCGTGCTAAATATATGCAGAATAATCAACACGCACCGCAAGCTCAGGGATTTAACCCTGCTAATGCTGCCACTATCGTTGGTAAGTTGTCTGATTTTGAACAAGAAGATGAAGATTCTCCTGAAAGAACAATTATTGGAAATATTGCTTCTAAAAGAAAATTTTTAAATCCAAGACGAGTTATTCTTATGATGGTTATATTACTTATGATTGGCGTAAATGTAATGAATAAAGTAACAAAAAATTTAGAAAATGCAGGTGCCCTTACAATGATCGCTGATGTTGTTCATTTAACCAGGGGAAACTCAGCATTTAATAGTGGTGATTTGGATAAAGCATTTTTTGAGCTTTCCAAAGTAAGATCTAATTTATTCAGAACTCCTGATTTAATTTTAAAACTTGGAAAACTTGAAAGATCAACAAAGAATGATGAAGGAGCTTTAAATGAACTTTCTCGTTTTGATGATTATGTTGTAGATACTGCTAATATTTTTAAGGAAAAAGGAGACATTCTTAAGGAACAGGGAAATACTGAAGAAGCAATTACAAATTATAAGAAATTTATAGTTCTAGCTCCTAATGATCCTGCTGCAACGATTGTTGAAAAATATATTGAATCTGTTGAAGGTCAAAACTCAGCCCTTGTTTCAAAAGATTCTAAGATAGAACCAGTAAAAAGTAATATAATTAAGACAGAGAAAATAACTGCACAAACTTACATTGCTCAAGGTGATGAGTTTTATAAGAAAGCTAAATATAAAGATGCTATTAAAAAATATTTAAAAGCAATGGAAGAAAAACCATCTGAAAAGTTGATCTATCTTAAGGTTGGAAGATCCTATGGTAAGCTTTATGATTATGCAAATGCATTATCTTTTTATAATAGAGTAAAAGATATGGATGGTAATAATAAAGAAGCTCTTCAAGAAATGGGTGTAATTTACGCAGAAATAGGGGAAGTTGATCAAGCTGTTTATTCTTTAAGAAAATACATTGATTTGGAAACTGATACAAATAAGCGAGCGCAATACGAAACCTTTGTAAATGAGTTGATGAATTAGCTTAAGCAGAATTCAGAATGTCTTAAATTCAAAATTCAAAATCCAAAATTTATTTAACCAGTGGCTTCAAAATTGAAATTATATAATCACCCTTTAAAAAGTTTCCAATAGTTGATCTTATATTTGCATTTGAAAGGTTTAGTATTCTTTCTGAATAATCATTTAAGTTTTTATATCCCATATTATATAATTCATTGAAGCCTAAGTGAATAGCTTTCACAGAATTTAGTTGTAATTCATTTTCATAGTTTCCAATAATATACATTTTGGCTCTTTCGATTTCTTTATCACTTACACCTTTTGTGGCTATTGAATTCAAGATGTTCTTAATTTCCTTAATAGATAAGTCTATGTTTTCTGGAGCACAAGCTATGTAAATGGCCAAATATCCCGGTTCAATTCCTTCAACATTCATTGAGCCAACTGAGTATGCTAGACTTAACTCATCTCTAAGCCTTTGAAAAAGACGTCCTCCCTGACCAGTTAGGATTGAGTTTAAGATATCAAGTGAAAATCTTCTTTTATCATTAAAAGAAACACCATCAAAACCAAGAATAACGTGAGCTTGTTCTTTATCTAATATTTTTTCATACACTTCAGCATTCGATTTTTTAGGAATTTCCCTAAGGGTTGGGTGTAAGGTTTTTATCAGTTTCCATCCAGAAAAGTACTTTTGACAAATTTCAAAAGCCTTATCAGGATGGATATCACCAGATATTGCAAGCACCATATTATCAGGCGTAATTAAAGATTTATGGTAGTCCTTTATTGCATTTTGATTAAGCATAGGCAAAGAATTTTCACTTCCCAAAATGTCCATGGAATAGGGGTGATTTCCATACATTTTTCTTAAGAAAAACTTAAAAGCAGCTTGTGTAGGGTGGTCATCTATTGAGCGAATTGCATAAAGGGCTTGCTTTGCCTCATTTATTAGTTCTTTTTCAGGAAATATTGAGTTTCTGATAACATCAGAAAGGATTTCAATACCCTTTTCAAAATTTCTGGATAAAATATCTATGCCAACACTTGTTGAATTTCTTCCTGCTTCAGATTTTAAAAAAGCTCCGGCAGCAACTATTTCTTCTGCTAAATCATTTACACTTCTTTTTTTAGTTCCCTTAAGCATCAGAGCGCTCATGAGGTGTGAAATTCCATTATTGTTCTCATCTTCATATCTTAATCCACCAGTAAAGAAGCTTTTGCATGAAACAATTGGATGACTTGGGTTGTAATTAAAAATATATCTTATGCCATTTGGAGAACTTGTTCTAATAAGTTGTCCATTTCCAGTATTAAGTGAAATTTGTTGTTTCTTTGCTAGTATTTGGGCTTTTGATTTAATGAAACTTTCTGTTGGATAAAATTTATCCTTTTTTGCAATAAGCGCTATATTCATATTTTCATAATTCAAATATTTATTAGCTACTTTATAAATATCATCACTCGTAATTTGTCTTAACTTTTCAATATATACATTATTGAATTCAGGATTTTTTAGCAAAGCCTCAAATGAACCTATTTGCCTGGCAATACCTTGAGCTGTTTCTGATTGGAAAATAATATTTCTTTCAGTAACAATTAAGGACCTTTGGATCTCATCACTTCCTAAAGGCTTTTCCTTTAACTCCTGACAGATTTTAAAGACTTCTGCAATGACCTTTTTTAGATCTTTTGATACAAGTTTTGCATCAATAAGGAAAAGTCCATTTTCTTTTAAGGTTAATGAATGAGCTGCGATGTTGTTAACCAGGCCATCTTCAGTTTTTAATTTTTTATATAACCTGGATGTATTTCCCTGACCTAAAATAAGAGCCAGCACATCAAGAGCAAAAAGATCTTCATGTAAAATCCCAGGTATCTGAAAACCGATTGTAAAAATGGCTTCATTTATATTTCTTGTAAGGCAAGATATCTTTTTTGTTTTTGTTTGTTTATCTAAGTAATAAAGTTTGTTTTTAGATGGTTTAGCTTCTAATTTTGAAAAATATTTTTTAGCTAGCTTTTCAGCATCTTCATGTGGAAGATTCCCAACTGTAACTATAATACAGTTAGATGGCACATAGTTGTTAGCAATATAATTTATTAAATCTTTTCTTTTAAAACTAATAATGTTTTCTTTTGTACCTATAATTTGTCTTGCATAAGGATGAGTTGCAAAAGCCTGTTTGAAAAGTTCTTTTTTTACGATGCTATCAGGTTCATCATTACCCATTGATATTTCTTCAATTACCACTTTCTTTTCTTTTTCAAGTTCGTTTGTGGCAAATGTGGAGTTTAAAAAAGCATCAGCGAGAATTTGATAACCCTTTTCAGTGTGTCTTGATGGGATAGATAAGGTATAAACTGTATAGTCATATGAAGTAAAAGCATTTATATTTCCACCTAGAGTTTCTATATATTGGGCCATAGCACCAGGAGCATTTTTTTTTGTGCCTTTGAAAAACATATGTTCAATAAAGTGACTTATTCCACTGGTTTTTGCGTTTTCATAAAGAGCACCTGTTTCAACCCAAATTTGTATTGAAGTAACAGGAGAGTTTTTCATTTCTTTAGAGATTAATCTGAGACCATTTGGAAGAGTTTTTTTAAGCATTTATTAATTCCCTTTCCTTGAAACTGTTATCCAAAATAGCGCATAAATTATAGTAAATTAGCATGTAAAAAACAATAGAAATAATAAATTGTAATTATATTGTTGCCTTATTCAATTTTACATTCTATTACACATTTTTCAAATAGTACATAGGTATCTAATATTATGCTAATTAATAGAATAATTAAATATACTTTATTAATATTATTATTGATTAGTATAAATGCCTATGCTTATAAGGTTATGGATGCGTTTTCGCAAGAAGTTGAATTTCAAAATCCACCCAATCGTTTGATTTCAATGGCCCCTAATATTACAGAAATAATTTTCGAGCTTGGTCTTGGTTCAAAACTCGTTGGCATTACAGATTTCTGTAATTTTCCAGAAGCTACTAAAAAAATTGATAAAATTGGTGGTTTTTCTAATCCGAGCCTTGAAAAAATAGTTTCTTTAAAGCCTGATCTTGTTTTTTTGACAGTTGATGGAAATAGCAAGTCTTTGGCCTCAAAGCTATCTGAAAATAATATTAAAATATTTGTAATTAATACAAGCAGCTTTTCAGATATTTCACTTAGCATTAAAATGATTGCAAATGCTTTAGCTTGTAGTGAAAAAGGCAAGCTTTTATCTGATACTATGCAAAGTGAATCCTTAATATTTAAAGCAGCAATGCTTGGAAGGCAAAAACCCAGTGTTTTATTTCTCACTTCAGTTGATCCCATCATTTCTGTTGGTCCAAAAACTTTCCTTGATGAGATAATTACATTAGCTGGAGGGGAAAATGTTTGTAATAAACTTAATAACAGGTACCCAAAATTATCCTTTGAGGCTGTTGTTAAATTTGAACCAGACCTAATAATTTATCCAACTATGGGCAATGAAGATGCTGCAATAAAAAGATTTATAGAAAAATTAAATTCAGTTCTTAAAAAAGAGGTCTTAATGCTTTCTAATATTGATCCTGATCTTATTTATAGGCCTTGCCCTCGAATTATTCAGGGCTTGAAAATTATTAATAAACAGATTAGAAATTTACAGCTTAACAAACTGTAATTTGGCTGAAAAAATGTTTAATATTTCTAGCAAAAATGCATATCTTAAGTTTTTCATAATTATAATTGCAGGTATAATTATGCTCGCTTGTTTAAGTTTATTCACCCTTTTTACTGGTGAAATAAATATTAATTTTAATAAACTTTTTAACTTCGGAAGTGTAAATACAGAATATCTTATTTTATATAAAATAAGGCTTCCAAGGATTTTAATGGCCATTTTAGTTGGTGGATCTTGTGCTTTAACTGGTTCTGTCTATCAAACAATATTGAAAAATCCCTTAGCTGAACCTTATATTTTAGGTTTATCAAGTGGAGCAGCTCTTGGTAGTGCTATTGCCAGCATATACTTTCCTCAATTTTATCTTGTTCCATTATTTGCCTTTTTAGGTGTTTTTGTTTCTGTTTGCATAGTTTTTTTGTGCTCATATAATAGGAATTATCTAAGTGATAAAAATATGATACTATCAGGAGTAATCGTAGGCTCCTTTTTTAACAGCATAATCATTTTCCTTTTAACCTTTTCAAATTCTCAAGAACTCCAAAAAGTATTTTTTTGGATGTTAGGAAGCCTTGGTAATGTTACCTTAAATGAAAGCTTAATGCTATTAATCCCTTTTATTATCTTGAATATATTAATTTTGTTTTTAGCCAAAAAATTAAATATCATTCACCTTGGAGATGAAACTGCAATTTCCATGGGAGTTAACCCTTTTAAGTTAAAACTATTATTGCTTTTACTAACTACTGGCTTGATTGCCTTATCTGTTGCATTTTGTGGTCCAATTGGATTTGTTGGTTTGATAATCCCACATGCAGCTCGATTTTTATTTGGATATAATCATTTTTATATACTACCAACTTCTTTTTTAATTGGAAGCTTGTTTTTATTGATATCTGATACTATTGCAAGAACAGTACTTGCTCCAACTCAACTTCCAATTGGTGTGGTTACTGCTTTTTTTGGGGCGCCAATATTTTTATTCATTCTTTTGAAATGGTCGAGAATTGGAAAATAATAATAATGAAATAATAAAAATTAAGGATTTATCTTTTTGCTATAAACATAGCAAAGAAGTTTTATGCAAGCTTTCTTTTAATGTCAATAAAGCTGAAATTATTTCAATTATTGGTCCAAATGGTTCAGGCAAAACCACTTTATTTAAAATATTAAATAAATTTTTAATAAATTATAAAGGATCAATAGAAGTTAATGGGGAGAACTTAAAAAAGATATCTATCGAATCCTATTCAAAAAAAATTGCATATGTTTCGCAAAGCAGGCCTAATATTTTTCCAATATCTATTAAAGAATTCGTTTTATTAGGCAGATATCCTTTCTTAAAATCATATATGTTGCCTGACAATAAAGACTATAATAAAGTTGAAAGAATTCTTGAGCTGTTTGAATTAAAAGACCTTTCTCACAAACCGCTTACTGAACTTTCAGGTGGTGAGCTTCAAAGAGTATGTATTGCTCAAGCACTAGTGAAAGATCCGGAAATTCTTTTTTTAGATGAACCTGCAAATAATTTGGACTTGAAACATCAAGTTGACATGATAAGAATTTTAAAGGATCTTGCTTTAAATAAAAAATGCACTGTGATTACGATTATGCATGATATTAACTTGGCAAGTCTTTTGTCCACAAGAATCATTTTACTTAAAAATGGTTCAATTAATAACATTGGATCACCAAGAAATATAATTAATAAAAATTCAATTAAAGATATTTTTAATGTAAATGCTGAAGTTGTTAATGATAATATTGCTGGTAATGGTGTATTGGTAAAATATGTCGTTTAAAAGAAATAGATTGAAATATCTTTGATTTTATTTATAAATTTCGGAACTAATTAAAATTATTTATGTTAAATATAATGGCAATAAACAAATATACTCAAGATCCTGATACAAAGCTCATGCTTGAATTTCAAAATGGAGATGAGCTTGCATTTAGGAAATTGTTTTATAAATATAAGAATTTACTGATAAATTTGGCGATCAAATATGTAGGTAATAAAAATATTGCGGAAGAACTTACACAAGAAGTTTTTTTAAAGGTTTATAAGGCTAAAATAACTTATAAACCAAAAGCAAAATTTATAACATGGATTTACAGGATTGCAATTAATACTTTTATAAATGAGCTAAAAAAATATGAAAACAAGGTAATTCATTTTAAAATTTGGGAGGTGCATCCAAATGACCCTGAGTCAGTTACCGTTCAAATAAAAGATGAAAACTTTGTTAAGCAAGATTTGCAGGTTGAATATAAGGAACTTTTAAAAGAAGTCACAAAGCTTTTGCAGAAATTACCAGAAAGGCAAAGGATTGCCTTTATCTTAAGACGCTTTGAAAGTTTTTCATATGCAGAAATCTCAGAAGTTTTGAAATGCAGTGAAAAGGCTGTAAAGTCCTTATTAAATAGATCAAAAAAGCTTGTTAATGAACATTTTGAAGTTGTTAAGCAACATTCATTAAAAGAGGAGAAGATATGAAATGTAGATATGTAAGCCAAAACCTTACAAGCTATATTGATGGTGCTACTGATAAAAAAATGAAGATAGATATTTCAGACCATTTATCTTTATGTGAAGCTTGTTTGCATGAATATAATCTTAAGAAAATGCAAATAGATCTTTTATCTAAAATGCCTATTGTAGAACCTTCTGATTATTTTGACTCAGCTTTTTTTAAAAAACTTCAAGAAACTAAAATGGGAGATGCGAATGAAAATCCTGACTTTGCTTCAATTTTAAAACCCATTCTTAGCCGATGGAAGATTCCTTCATTTGCAGTCGCAATGATTCTGATTTTTATTTTTGCATTTAATATATATAAAGTAAATGAAACACATGATGTGCAAGAGTTTCAGTTAGCAGCTAATCTTGAAATGTTTGAAGATTATGAATTAGTGCTTAATTTAGATTTGCTCGCGAATTTAGAAGTTTTAGCTGATCCTTCTTTTGCTGAGGAAATTGAATAAATGAAGAAGATATTTGCCACTTGCTATATAATTTTAATTTTATTTTTTGCAAATTTATGGGCAGATGAAGATGGCAAAGAAAGTTTAACAAATGAAGAACTTCTGATTGTCCAAAATTTAGATATATTACTTAACTATGATTTGTTAAAAGAATATTTAATGGCAGAAAATTTTGATTTAATATTTTTAGACTTAATAGAAGAAAACGATGAGAATTTGGGAGATTTTAATGAGTAAAGGTATAAAAATCATAATAATTTTAATTTTTCTTTCCTTTGCAAACTTATCTTCACAGGAAGATGCTACAAATAAAGGACTTGGTGAAGATGTTGAAAGGTACAATAATTTAAGTGCTGAAGCAAAAAATGAATTAAAAGAAAAGTATAAAGTTTTTGCAAAGCTTACAACAGCTGAAAAAAATTTATTAAAAGCTAATTTAAATAAGTTTAATAATTTGCCAGCATATAAGCAGAGAATGTTCAGGGATAATTATCAACATTTCGCATCTTTGCCCTTAAATACAAAAAAGATTTTAATTAAAAGAAACGAGATTTGGCAAAATCTTTCACCTAAAGAAAAAGAAAGAATTAAAGGAAATCTGGAAGTTTTTAAAAATATGACTCCTGAGCAAAAGCAAAATATTATTCAGAACTATAGAAAAATGCAAAACCTTCCATTAAAAGAAAGAATTAAATTTAGACAAAAGATGAAAGACCAAATTGACAACAAAGCAAATAAAGCCAAGCCTAAAAAGAGTAAAGCAATAAAACAAAATAAAAAAATAAAAAGATCAAAACGCAATTAATTATTGTTTTTTCTCTTGATTGTATCAATTGAGCAAGGTAGAAATTATTAAAGAAAAAATAAAATGGGGAAATACCATGAAAGTTAAAGACAGGATGATAAAAAAAATCACAACAATAACTCCTAAAAAATCTATTTCTGTAGCCTTTGATTTTCTTTCAAAAGGTGATTTGAAGTTATTGCCAGTTGTTGATAAAGATGTTCTGGTGGGAATAATTGCTAACAAGGATATTCTAAAATACCTTATGCTAAGCCTGGATGAGAGTTTCAGTAAAATTGAGCTTTTAAAAAAGATTAAAGTAAAAGAGGTTATGACCACTGATGTGAAAACAATCTCTCCAAATACAACATTTAAAGAAGCTGCGGAAATAATGAGTTCTCATAAAATCTCAGGTCTTCCTGTTGTTGAAAAAGGCAAACTCGTTGGTCTTATCACTGAGACTACAATCATGGAAGAGTTCATCGGATAAACAGTTTCCTTGCTGATTAAAATTAATTAGTTCTCATCTCAAAATTCACTTTTCGTCATGCTGAACTTGTTTCAGCATCCCCCAGATGCAGTTATACCAAAGGGAACTTGAAATAAATTCAGGATGACAATCGGGGAAATCGCTATTTCGGGATGGAAACTAATTAGTAATTCTTAATGAAACTATTTTGAAAACATTTTCGAGATTATTTCCAAATTGCTGTATAGCAAGGCGGTCGATTAAAATTTATTTGAGGCGTACTGCTGTACGGCGAAATTAAATTTTAATCGGCCAACGCAGCTAGACATCAATTTGGGAATAATCTCAAAAAAAAATCCTGCAACAAAACCATGTTGCAGGATAAAAGGGTAGAGTTGGGGAGCATCTTCGTTAGCCAGTAAAACCGACTAACTTGGGAGTGCTATTAAAAAAACTTTTATTTCCTTTATTATGATGTTTGAACTTATAACTCAATAATAATGCCTTTGTCAAACATAAATCCATAAGTTTTTGAAATCATGCGATAAAAATAAAGTAAAATTACCTATAAAAACCTGTGCATAGTACTGGGACTTTTATTTTATTACTCTTATTGCTTTACTTTCGAAATATTAAGGACTCTTATTTTCTTGCAAAAATGATAATTTATTAATATTGTCTTTTCAATAAAAATTAAAAACCTACTTTTTTTTGGAGGGCTTAAATGGTTGATTTAAAACATAAAAATATTGATATTAAAAAATTAAAAGGATTTGTAACTGAATTCTTTGAAAAAAATATTGATAAAAAAATTAAAAAGCTAAACCTGCCTTCAGTTGCTGAGCTTGAAAGACTTGTAAAGAATGTTGCGAATAAATATGACAAAGAATTAAAAACATTAAAAACCAAATATGAAAAAGAAATAGATACGGTTAAAAAAGTTGTTAATGAAATTAATGATGTGAAAAAAATGGTTATCGCTAAATCTAAAGATGTAAAACAAAAAGTTCAAGGAAGCACCAAAGCTCCTGAGGCAAAGAAGACAACAGAAAAAAAAGCACCAGCAGCAAAAAAGAAAACTACAACAAAAAAAGCTAGTGCTAAAAAAACTACCTCAACAAAGAAAAAGGTTGAAAAATAATCTTTGCATAAAACATCTCCTGAAAAATTAAATGCCTTATTATTGACAATCCAATTAAACATGGAAGGAAACAAAAGCTATTCCTATGAAAGAATAGCTGCTGAAATGGAAGGTCTTGCCTATACGCTGGGATTTAATAAAAAAGCGGCATTATTTATTAAACTTGGAAAGGTGAATTCTGCAACATTCATTGGAAAAGGAAAAATAGAGCAAATAAAAAACATAGTTTTAGAAAATGATATTGATGTTATTCTTTTGAATCATGACATTTCACCTTCCCAACATAAAAATCTTGAAAAGTATATTGATAGAAAGGTTATGGAGTGGAGTGAAATAATTTTAGATATTTTTGCAGGTAGAGCAAAAACAAAAGCCGCGAAAACTCAAGTTGAGATAGCAAGGCTATTATATGCTTTGCCTCGCCTAACAAGAGCCTGGACTCATTTGGAAAGGCAAAGGGGTGGTATTGGTCTAAGAGGTATTGGTGAACAGCAACTTGAACTTGATAGACGTATGATTCGAAAACGCTTAAAGAACCTTAATGACCAGTTAAAAATTATTAGAATGGGTCAACAAACAAGAGCTTCATCAAGGAAGGATGTTTTTAGAGTTTCTATTGTTGGTTATACAAACGCCGGGAAATCTACACTTTTAAAGGCTTTAACAGGCTGCGATACTTTAATAGAAGATAGACTCTTTGCAACTCTTGATTCAAAAATCAGATCATTAAAAGTCAAAGAAAGACCACGAGTCTTAGTTTCCGATACTGTTGGCTTCATTAGAAATCTTCCTCATTCACTTATTGAATCTTTCCATACTACCTTAGAAGAGGTTTCAGACTCAGACTTATTATTGCATGTAATTGATGTTAATGATGAAGATTATGAGAACCAATTTAAAGAAACATTAAAAGTTTTAAAAGAAATTAATTCTGCTTCAAAACCTATAATTTATGTACTAAATAAAAGTGATTTGCTTTCCCAAAAACACTTTATAGAAAGTCTCAAAAAAAAGCATCATCCTGCTTGTGAAATATCAGCTTTAAAAGCAAGAGGAATAGATGAGTTAAAAGATATGATTTTTAATCAATACTTAGGAACTCTTGATTCATATAAAATTAAAATAGATCTTAAGAATGCATGGATTTCCAATAAGGTTAGGTCCATTACAACAATTATAGAAGAAATTTATGATGATAAACATCTTGTGATAAAATTTAAAGCTCCAAAAGTTCAGGCTCTTAGCATGATAAAAAACTTTCAAGACCAAGGTTTTTTACTTAATAGCAAGGACTAAGAAAAGACTAAATTTAAGCATAGGAAGGAGTAAATATGTACGATCAAATTAAAGAAGCAGCTGATTATGTTTTGTCTAAACTAGATAAACAACCTAAACTTGGTATAATTCTTGGTTCAGGCTTAGGAAATTTTGCTGATATGCTTTATGATTCAGTTGTTATTGACTATTCTGAAATTCCAAATTTCCCCCAAAAATCAAAGGTAGCTGGCCATAAAGGGAATTTAGTAATTGGGAAAGTGTGCCAAAATGACGAGCTTCCGATAGTTGCAATGCAAGGAAGAATTCATTTTTATGAAGCAGCTGATATGGACAAAGTGGTTTTTCCTGCCAGGCTTTTTAAGTTAATGGGGCTTGAAAAATTAGTTGTAACAAATGCAGCAGGGGGTGTTAATCCAAGCTTTGTACCTGGAGATTTAATGATAATAAAAGATCATATAAATTTATTTGGAACAAATCCCTTAATTGGGGATAATGACGAAAGATTTGGACCTCGTTTTCCTGATCAATCAAATGTTTATAGTAAAGATCTAAGAGATATAGCAAAAGGTGTTGCAAGCAAGCTTGGCTTTGATATAAAAGAGGGCGTCTACTCAGCTTTTACAGGACCAACATATGAAACCCCAGCTGAAATACATTTTTTTAAAACAGTTGGAATTGACGCTGCTGGAATGTCAACAATCCCAGAAACAATTGTCGCTAATCATTGCGGCCTTAAAATACTAGGCATATCATGCATAACCAATGTGCACCCAAGCAAAACAAGCCACGAAGAAGTCATAGAAGTCAGCAAAAAAGTAAACGAAAAATTCATCAAACTAATCACAAAAGTAATCCCCGCAATATCATAATATTTATTTTTCTTATATAAAAAATACCCACTGGGATATATTATTAAAGATTTAGTTATTAAACCTTATTCTTATTTAAATATTGGCCTGATTTTATAAGAAAAGGAAATCGTGTCTTCATTTCAAAAAAAGTGTATCGGAGCCGCGCTAGCCGGTTTTTCCTAGTAGAAGTTAAATGAAATCTCAGCCTTTAAATGTTTTTAACTTGGAAATTTCATTTTACTTATACTTGGAAAATAGCGCGGTGAGATCATGGCCAAAATTCCGCCGGGAATTTTGAGCCGTCTTTTTTTGAAATGAAGACACGATTTCCTTTTCTAAAATCAGGCAAGTGTGCTTTTCTTTTTATTCAATTACATAGATTGCATATCGTAGTTTATAAATTTCGTTTAATGAAGACTCTGATGTGATTGTCTCAATTTGAAATTGAGTACTAATATAATTGATTTGCATTTCAAACTCCATTTCATTAATATATAAAATTAAAGAAATAATTAAAGCTGTGAATTATTATTCTCAGCGCCACTTTTTAGTAAGTTAATTATCAAATGCAAGAAAAGAAAATGGAAAATATTTGTTCTATAATTTTGGCAGCTGGCAAATCAACCAGAATGTCTTCTTTAAAACCTCTAAAAATGATTAATTCTGCATCCTTTTTGGATCATACTATGCAAAATCTGGCTAAAGCTAATATCACTAAGTTTTTTGTTGTAGTTGGTTACAGGTCAATTGATGTAATTAATCATTTAAGTGATATTGTTCAAAAAGATTGGAAGGCTTATATTGTTGTTAATGAAAATTTTGAACTAGGTCAGTTTTCAAGCCTACAAAAAGTTGCAAATCATCTGCTTTATAGAGAATTTGATTATTGTTTAATATCTCTTATTGATCATCCTTTTGTTAAGACAGGTACCATCAAAAAACTTCTTGATAAATTAGATACCAAGCCAAAACCCAAGGTTATTATTCCAAGGCATAAGGGTGAATTAGGACATCCAATAATAATTCACAAATCGATAATTAAAGCCATGTCAAATGCAAGTGCTTCAAGTAATCTAAGGTTGATTTTAGAAAAATACATTGGCAAAACAGAATTTATTAATGTGAATGATCCATGTGTTTTAGATAATTTTAATTATGAAAAAGATATTAAGTAAAATACAGAACAAATCTAGAGTCTTGTTTACCCATTTTCTTCTTTTGAAAACAAGCATCTAAGAATTAATGATATAAAAACTAATATTCAAAAACAATTTCTTGTTCTTTTTTATATTGGATTTGACCAAGATCTTTTATATCTTCAACAGCTGAGATAATGAATGTATTTGTTGATGCAAATTTACCATTTTTCCAATATACCAAATGCTGTTTTAATATTTCGCTTAAAAAGATTTTTTCCTCTAAGCTTAGTAAGGTCCAATAATTTAGTTCTAAAATTTCATTAAAAAATTCAGCCATAGCTGCTGATGTAAAGCTTTCAAAATTACCCAAAGAATCATATTTTCCATCAAGTAAAATTCTAATTTCTTTATCAGAATAGATTTTACCTTTTTTCTTTTTGTTTAAAAAAACATGAAGACGAGATAATGTATTTTTTGCTTCATCAAAGCTTATGAACTTTAAAACATACATATTATCTATTTTATTATCTTGTATGAGAATCATTTCTTTATCTCCTTTTAGTAATAATCAATTCAAAAAAGAATATAGTCATAATTGCTCTTTTAGTCTGTGATTGAAATCACTGTGTGGAAAAATATGAAAAATGATCTTTTGCTAGAATTATAGATAATTCTAAAATGATTTATGGATAAATTAATTGCTTAGAAAAGGATAAGTAATTATAATAATCCTATTATCTCATTAAACTGATTGATCATCTCATCTCATTTATGAACTTGTTTAAAAACTTTTGGGCAAATCTCTCTGTCAGACCAGAGTTGATTTAGATATTCTATTTCTTTTGCTTGTTGTTCAATTCAAGCATAGTATTTAAGGTTATAAATCATTTTTTGGTCAAAGTAAGTAATTACTCTTAAGTTTTAGTTAAATAAGGCTTTTTAATAGTCTTAAGTAATCCTTTGTCGTTTCATAAAGACAATTTGAGATAAAATTTATAAAAAAACGTTCATCTTTTTTTGCAAGCTGCACATCTTTGACAATTGAGATATAGTCGGATCTGAGAATAGGGGGAATTAAACCTATAATATATCCTTCTTGTAATAAAATAAGATTCATAAAAAGGCGGGCACATCTTCCGTTTCCATCAATAAAAGGATGAATATTTACTATTTCCATGTGTGCCTTGGAAGCAAGTGCAATTGGATGAATATTGCCTCTTTTTAATTCCAGGTTTTCAAAAGCATTTTTCAATAATTTTTCTAACTTAATAGGTTCTGGAGGAATGTATTCTGTTCCTGTAATAATTACTTTATTATTTCTTAGTTTTCCTGCTTCATCAGAAGATATTCTGTAAAAAAATAATTTATGTAAGTCTAAAATATCATTATATGTGATTTTCTTATTTTCTTTTAAGGTCCAAAGATGGTTATAGGCTTCTGAATGTCCTAAAGCTTCATTATGATCCCTTAATGGTTTGCCAGCAACAGTAAGACCATCTTCAATAACAATTTTTGTTTCAGATTCACTAAGCGTATTTCCTTCAATAGCATTTGAGGAAAATGTATAACTTATCTTATAATATTCCTTAATTTGTCTGAGAATATCATTGCTAAGTGGCCTTAAACTATCAATCTCTTTATTCAAGTTTTCTACTTGAGGTATTTTATTTTCATAGTTCATTTGTTTTTATCCTAATATAATAAATCATGATTAATATATATTTTGATTCTTAAAATGTAAAAGGAAAATTTTTAAAACAAATTTATCTTTCTTTCTGTTATAGATGATGACACTGTTGGGCAGTATTTTATTGTTGCATATAGAGATAAAGCTGGAACGGGAGATGCTTATAAAGCAACCAATGAAATCATGACTGAAGTAGAAGATTGATATAATACTATTTTAACAAACCTGTCATCTCATTAAATTGATTAATTAGCTCATTTCATTTTATTTTTTATTTCACTTATCTTAATTTTTAAAGTTTCTAATTTATTTGAAATAACATCCCAAATAATTTCATGATCTATTCCAAAGTATTCGTGAATTAATATATCCCTTAAGCCAGCTATTTTTCTCCACTCTATATTTTGATTAGAATTCTTTATGTCATTTGGAACACCTTTTACAGCCTCTCCGATTACTTCAAGGTTTCTTATGATTGCGTCTTGAACAAGGTCATTTGTTAAAAATTCTTCATAACTTAAATCTTTAGCATAAGATTCTATTTTAGTAATTGCTTCTAATATATCAGTCAAATAAACTTTATAGTTACGCGGCATATTCTACATCCTTTAAGATCTCATCTTTAAGATCAGGCTTAATTGCTTCCAAAATCACAAGATCTACTTTTTTATTCAATATTTTTTCTAAATAGAACTTCAAATCCATGAAGTTATCAAATGTTTTTGAGCCTTTTTTAAATTGCACAACAATATCAATATCACTATCGTGCGAAAATGTGTTTTTTACAAAAGAGCCAAAAACACCAAGTTTAATAACACCATAATTGTTAATCTCATTTAAGTTATCTTTAAGAATCTTAAGTATATCATCGAGCTTCATAGGTTCTCTTTATATAATATCAATAAACAAACAAATTATTATCAAAAACAGGATATATTTCAAGGTTTAAATTATTTGTTGTTTTCTTTCTTTCTTTCTTTTTGTTATAATAGAAAGACTTATCATTAATAATAAATCTAGATTCTCGATTCTCGATGGTCGATTTTCGATGCTAGAAGTTTTTATCGAGCATCTAGTATCTAGCATCTAGTATCAAAGAGGATTAAAAATTATACAAAGGAGGACACTATGAAGAAAAAAGGTTTTACACTTGTTGAACTCATGATTGTTGTAGCAATTATTGGAATTTTGGCTGCAATCGCCATCCCAAGCTTTATGGCTTATATTAAGAAATCAAAACAAAGTGAAGTAAATACAATATTAAATGGATTATTTGCAGCAGAGTCAGATTACAATATTGACAATGCAAAATTTCATTTTGTTGCATCACAGGCAAGCCCATTACCAACAGGATGGGCTGATTTAAATGGCAATAAAACTGCTGGCAGCCAATCAGCAATTGCCAATAATTCAGACTGTAAGATAATTGGCTATGTTCCTGATGACGATATATATAGTGCTTTTTGGATTGAAGCCCTTGATGGAGCTTCGGCAACAGAAGTTATGAAAATGGTTGTTGCACAGGATTTAGATGAAGACGGCAATGTTGGAGCTTTTGTTATGGTTGCAAGAAGAGACAAAGATGGTGGTGGAGATGCCTATAAAGAAGGAAATATTATGACCCCAATGGAAGATTAAATTTTTATAACAAACCTGTCATCTCATTAAATTGATTAATGAGTTCATCCCATTTATGAACTTGGTTAAAAACTTTTGGCCAAATCTCTCTGTCTGACCATAATTGGTTAAGGTCTTCAATCTCTTTTGCTTGTTGTTCGATCCAGGTATAATATTTTAAATTGTGAATCATTTTTTGATCAACAAAAGTCAATTCTTTAAGGTTGTCAGTTGCAACATTTGCTAGATTTGATTCATAATCAATAGCTGCTTGTGTGTTTGAATAAGTTCCATAATCTTTATTGAGTTCTGCTAAACGAGATTGATACATTTCGCTTGAATCAGTTGCTATTGTAAAAATAATATCATCTGATGTCATTTCATAATATTTAGCTGTCTTAATCGCTGCCAAAACATTGCAAATTGAAGAAATGCCAAGAAGTGAGAGTTTATCAACAAGTAGAGGATCAATTGACTTTGATTTTAGAAAGTCTGTTCCATCTTTTTCATTAAAAAGTCTAAGAAGTCTCATGCATTGTTCATCATCAATAGCTGAAACCATATTTGTATTTTTAACATTGTGAATCCAGGGAACATGTTTGTCACCAATTCCTTCAATTCTATGACCACCAAAGCCGTTCATCAGTAGTGTAGGGCACTGAAGTGCTTCAGTTGCTACAACTTTCATGTGTGGAGATTGTGTTCTTAAAAAATCACCAGCTGCTATAGTTCCGGCAGAACCTGTAGCTGAAATGTAAGAAGCAAGGTTTGAATTTTTACTTTTGATTTTATTGAAAACTTCAAAAATAGCTGAGCCAGTTACATTGTAGTGCCAAGCTGCATTACCAAATTCATCAAATTGATTGAAAATAACACAATCAGGTCTGTTTTTGCGAATATCCCAACACTTATCATAGATTTCTTTAACATTTGATTCGCAACCAGGGGTAGCTATAACTTCAGCTCCAATTTCATTTAGCCAATCAAATCTTTCCTGACTCATTTCTTCAGGTAAAATAGCAACAGATGTAACACCCATTAAATAAGAATCAAAAGCACCCCCCCTGCAATAATTACCAGTTGAAGGCCAAACTGCTTTGTTATTAGCAGGATCAAATTCACCTGTAATAATTCTTGGAGCAAGGCAGCCATAAGCTGCTCCAACTTTATGTGCTCCAGTTGGAAAATACTTGCCAACTAAAGCAACGATTCTTGCGTCAACTCCAGTTAATTCCTTTGGAAGTTCAACATAATTAACATCCCCATAAAGACCACCTTTTTCTTTAGGTTCATTTTTCCATGTGATCCTAAAAAGGTTCAAAGGATGAAGGTCCCAGAGGCCAATATTTTTAAGCTGATCTTTGATTTTATCAGGAATTAGATCAGGATTTTTTTGCTGAGCAAAAGTTGGCAAAATAATGCCTTTTTCTTTGTATCTTTGAACTGCGCTTTCTAGTATTTTTTGATTAACAACTTTATCTATAATTGGAATCATATAAATCTCCTTATAATTGCGTACAGCGTATGGCGTACGGCGTATGGCGTACGGCGTACGGCGTACGGCGTTTTAAGTAGGGTATCATTTGCAGGAATAATAAGAAAAAAGCAATAAAAATAGTTTACTTTGCCTGATTTTGGAAAAGAAGGGGGCTTCCATTTCAAAAACAGACGGCCCAAAAGCCCCAGTGTGGTTTTTACCCTTGATCTCACCAAGCCATATATAAAATTTAAAATTCAAAATTCAAAATTAATTTCTTACTCCCTGGATCGAGCCTTGATCCGATACACTGTTTTTGAAATGGAAGCCCCATCCTTTTCTGATCAAAATCAGGCAGTCACTTTAATTGCCTAAGAGTTAAAGAACTCCCCTTAATAAAGTGATAATTTTTTATTGTCCCCTTACACATTATTCTGAACAATAGATATTACATTTTATTGAACCAATAAAATTATTTACAACTTAAACTAAACGATAAGGGAAGTGGACAGTAGTAAAGGTTTTTTAAGGCATTGGAGGAAGCGATATTTTTAATTTAAAACAAAGGGAGAGGCTTTATGCACCTCTC
>JBDREC010000083.1:0-39712 GCA_043820105.1 Pseudomonadota bacterium | reverse complement strand
CTTTATATTAACTTTTATCAGCTTCAATTACAGGAAAAATTGTTACAAGTATTCTATATAAAAGCATTAGCATTGAGATAAATCCTATTGTTACCATTACTTCCATGATTGTTGGGAAGTAGGAATAGTCTGCAAATGGTGGCTTGTAAGCAATGATAAATACATTAATTCTGTTTATTACAACTCCTAAAACAATCATTAATGCAGCTATAAAAAGTAATAATTGATTATTTCTAACTTTAGAAAATGATAGCATTAATAGAGGTATTATTACTCCAAAAAATAATTCAAAAATAAACATATTTGACTGAACATTGTTGTTGCATAAATAGGAAAAAGATCCTCTGTAAATACTATCAACTATTTTTAATAATAAATAAAATGCTAAAATGAATGGGATTATCTTTGCAAGTGATGATAAAACATGCATTTCAGGTTTTTTATTAAATGATTTTGATGCCCACAAAGATTCTACAATTACCATTGGATATCCAACCATTATTGCTGAAAGCAGGAAAAACAAAGGGGACCAGGGAGTAAACCACAGAGGGGTGGACCTTGTAAGGGGCTATGAGCATTAATGTTCCTAATGAAGACTGATGTAGGCATGATAAGACTACACCTGCAATAACAAACAGGAAAATAAACTTTCCTAAAGTTTTATCAATTAATCCAAGGATTGAGTTTAATAAAGAATTTAGTTTTGATAGTACACCTGGAAGATTAACCTTATTATAAAAACGTTCAATAATAATTGGAACAAATTCAATATACAAAACATTTAAATATAAAACAACACAGGTGCCTACTTCAAACATAACTGAATTGCCATTCCAGCAGTAAGGAATTAAGGCATGCCAGATATTATAATATCTTCCAATATCGGTAAAAACGCCAAGTGCCACAAATGTATAGCCTAGAAGGGCTGTTAGCAGGGCTGGGCGTAAGATTGCATGAAAATGTTTTTTGTGAAGGATTTCAGCTAAAAAGGCTGTAGTAAAACCACCTGCTGCTAGTGCCACACCCGAGGCCACATCAACCGCGATCCAAATGCCCCAAGGATAGTTATCGTCAAGGTTTGTTACATAGCCAAGGCCGAACAGGAACCTAAGGGCAAGTGTTCCCAGTCCAAGCAGCGTTAGCACTATTAATACAATCACTCCTGGAGTGAGAAATTTATTATTTATTGGTAAAGCGTGCCTTTGCATATTAGTCTTCCTCATTGTTTTTTTTATCATTTTTCTTTTTTGTAAATAACATTATTGCGCCCAAGGTCGCGAATAACGCAGCTGGTGGAACAAAAAATTTAAAAATACCATGTTGTATTTTTTCAGTAAGCTCTGGAATTGGAGTATTTCCAAAAGCAGGGAACTTTAAATTTTTAAATTCAGTGCCTGCTAAGTATAAGACGGATGTTCCCCCAACTTCTTTTTCACCATAAACATAATTTATATATAGCTCTGGTTCATCTTTTATTCTTTGTTTTGCCTCAATTAATAGTTCTGCTCTTGGACCATATTTTATTGCTTCAGCTGGACATGCTTCGGCACATGCCGGAATTTCACCAGCTTGTCTTGTTCTTGGATAACATAAGGTGCATTTTTTAACTTTTGGAGTTAATGGATTTGAAAATTCATAAGCTGGTATTTGAAACGGGCATGCGATTTGACAATATCGGCAACCTATGCATTTCCAAGGATCATATGCTACTGCACCACTTTTATCTTTGTATAATGCATTTACTATACATGCTGATGCGCAAGCAGGCGTAGTGCAATGGTTGCATGAAATTTTAACTGTATAACGACCGGCGTCAGCATTTTCATCATTAAAGCTATTTACAACCGTGTATCTTTCAGCATTAAGGCGCCTATAGTTTTCAAATACTGATTCATCATCAAAGGGTTTTTCTGGCTTGGGTAAGTTGTTTTCAGCATTGCATGCTTCTTCGCATGATCTACATCCAACACACCTGACAGTATCAATAAGTTTAGCGTTATAATTCTTGCCAGGTTCTTTTCTGTTTTTTGTAATTTGCTTTGAATTCTCCCATTCTTTTCCACAACTACCCAATAAGGAGCTTGAGGCAATACAACCAGAAAGTTTAAAAAATTTTCTTCTATCCATTTGTTATTAACCTAATTAATTAAAAAAGTGAGAATAAACTAATAAAAAAAAAGAGCTAATGCAAATTTTAAATTCGTGAAGCCTGAAGACAAAATGTTGAAGCACGAAGACAGAAGAGGGGAAAAAAACATTTGACACGGCGCGTGCAAGGGTGTATAAGTTCATTCTTGTAAAATATAGCTCTGGAGTGTAGTAATGAAGAGACTTTTAGTCATTTTAATTATTATCTTAATGTTTCTCTTTTCTTCTTTATTTGCAAAAAACATAACAAAATACAAGGCCTTATCAGACTTGCTTAATCATGATTTTATTGAGGATAGCGATAACTATAATTTAACTTCAATTAAGGGCTTTGATATTATCTTTTTTGATTTTAATAACTGCCTAACAAAAGTTAAAATGTTTGAAAGAGCGTATCATTATTTAGAAACTAATAATGGTTTGGTAACTGAAGATTTCTTGATGTCTAAAACCAATAAAAACGCCTGTGGTTATATTGACGGACATGATTATTCTGTAGCCAAGCTGGTAAATTTTTTTAATGCTGTTTTGCATGCTGGCGAATTTGATTTTTTTGTAGAAGAAAAAATGCTTATTGATGAACTAATGAGCCTGAAGCTTGTTCATGAAACTTATTTTGATGATAAAATTATCGGATATGGGATAAATCTTAATAAAGATAATATTGCTATTATTTCAACTGATCAAGTTCTAAGAAAAAAACTTGAAAATGATCGTCCTGAAGAATCCCTTTCATGGAGAGTGTGGAGGAGAGTAACCCAAGTTTCTCACGAATCAAAGCATGGATTTTTCTTTTCTAATGAAGAATATTATAAAGCAGTAGATAGTTTTTGGAAAGCTTATAAAATTTCAAATCCGGTAGTTGCAGAATGGTTTGAGAAAAGATTTTTAGCTGCCTTTTATCCTGTTGATACAGATTATGAACTTTTGATTAATGAATTTCAAGCCTATGTTTTAAACATTGGTAGAGATGGTGTTTTTTGGGCTGAAGAATTTGCAAGAAGAGGTTGGATAAATCAAGAGTCCTTTGAAAAAAGGGGATGGACAGATCCAGATTTTCAGATTTATTTGGGAACTATCAGTCAATATCGGGATTATATTAGAACTGATTTAAAGAGGCAGTTTGTTGAAGAGGTTTTATTGCCAGTATTTGGTGATCACGTGTCGGCCTGTTTGATTGATGAAGATGGCATTAGACGTTTATATGCAAAATATAATGTGCCTACAAGAGTTGTTTTTCAGGCTATATTAATTGGCTTTAAGGATGCCTTGATTGGTGAAACAAATACCAGGACTTATGAAGACGCTCATACTTTTATCTTGGAAGTGTTAGATAGGGCTTATTCAGGAGAAGACTTTGGGTTTTTAACAAATAATTTCTCGGATTATCAAAATAGAGATTATATTGCTCTTAGTAATTTTGACATTACTCCTGAATCCAGGAATGATATTATAAGAATGAGTTACTTAGATGGAAATGTGGCTTATTCTGCTGAAGTAATTGATGGACTTTCTGACTTTGTCTTTTCATTGACAAAACCAGGTGAAATAGGGATTTTAGATTATAAGCAAAAAGGCAATATAACTAATCCTCAGGGTTTTTGGCTAGTGAAGAGGGTTGAATAAGAAATCCTTAAGGAGGATTTATTAAAAAAGCTATTGGGGCATCATGTGCACCATGGTGCCTCGATTACTAAAAAATATTCCTGATTTCCTTTTGTTCCTTTTAATTTTGAATCATAAAATCCAAGCAAGTTTAAGTTTAGAGAAGTAATAAATTCAGAAAAATTCAATTTCAAAATTTCAATAAGTTTAATATCTTTTACAATTCCTTTTGGCACATCTTTAGATGGCAGTTCAAATTGAGGTTTTAATAAAGCGATAATTTTTCCTCCTGGTTTTACAAAAAGCTTTGTTTTTGGAAGAATATTTTTTAATGAAATAAAAGAAACATCTATTGTTATTAGGTCGAACTTCTGACCTATTTGGTTAAAATTAATGTTTTTAAAATTAGTTTTTTCAATTAATACAACTTTAGAATTATTTCTCAAGCCTTGGTCTATAAGCCCATGTCCAACATCAAGGGCAATAACTTTTTGGGCATTGTTTTTGATTAAATAATCAGTAAAGCCTCCGGTTGATGCCCCAATGTCCAGGCAAATTGAGCCTTTGGGGTTTATAGAAGCATCCTGCATTATACCCTCTAGCTTTAGGCCTCCTCGAGATACATATTTGTTTTTTTCTTTTATAAATATTTCAGATAAGCAATCGATTTTTTCAGATGCCTTTTCGATTCTTCTGTCTTTTAGGTAAACAAGGCCAGCCATGATTAGTTTACGAGCATGAATTTCATCTATTGCAAGGCCTCTTTGAATGAGGATGTTTGTGATTTCTTTCTTGATAAACTACTCCAGGGGAACAAGGGAGCAGGAGAACAAGGGAACAAAAATACGCGGCAAATTAATTATTACCATGTTCTCTTGTTCTCCTGTTCTCTTGTTCTCTTAATATAAACCATCAAGACCGAAATCGCTCCAGGTGTCACTCCTGGTATTCTGGAAGCTTGACCCAAATTATCAGGTCTGACCTCATTTAATTTAATTTGAATTTCCGATGATAGACCAGGTAATTGATCATAAACAAAATTATCAGGAATTTTTATTTGTTCAAGCTTTTCAAATGATTTTACTTGTTCAAATTGCCTTTTTATATAGCCTTCATATTTAGAAATTATTTCCACCTTCTTTTTAACAATGCCAGTTATCTTGGGAATTTGGTCTGAAATATTTAAAAGTAGTTCATATGTAACTTCAGGTCTTTTTAAAAAATCATATAATGAAACTTGTCTATTGAAGTCTTGAATTCCAAGCTTTAAAAGCTTTTCTTGAAGCTCTTTATTTGGATTTATTTTTTCCTTTTTTAGAATCTCAATAACAGATTCAATTTTGTTTTTATTATTCAAATAGTCTTTATATCTGGAGGCTTCAAGGAGTTTATGCTTATCTCCATATTTGGCGAGACGGTCAAAAGCATTGTCTTCTCTTAATAAAAGCCTGTATTCAGCACGAGAGGTAAACATTCGATAAGGTTCACTCGTTCCTTTTGTAACAAGATCATCTATTAAAACTCCAATATATGATTCAGATCGTTTTAATATAAAGGCTTCCTCGCCTAGCAAACTGCATGCAGCGTTTATGCCGGCCATAAGACCTTGGGCCGCGGCTTCTTCATAACCGGAAGTTCCATTTATTTGTCCTGCAAAATAAAGGCCCTCTATTTTTTTATATTCAAGACTTGGTTTTAAATTTATTGGATTTATATAGTCATATTCAACAGCATAGCCATATCTTAAAATTTTAGCATCTTCAAGACCTGTAATTGACTTTATCATTAGTTCTTGGGTTTCTTTTGCAAGGCTTGTAGAAACACCATTTAAATAAATAAACTGAGAGTCAAGCCCCTCTGGTTCAACAAAAATTTGATGTCTTTCTCTTTCAGGAAACCTATGGATTTTGTCTTCTATGGATGGGCAATATCGTGGTCCAATTCCCTTGATTATTCCTTGGAAAAGAGGAGATTTTTCAAAGCCTGTTAGAATATGTTCATGGGTTTTTTTATTAGTATAACCTTGAAAACATGAAACTTGATCAAGGCAAGGTCCATTAAAAAGGTTTGTAAACATTGGAGCAGGATCATCGCTTTTTTGTTCAACAAATTTTGAATAATCAATAGTATCTTTATCAAGCCTTGGGACAGTGCCTGTTTTCAGCCTGCCTAGCTTTATTCCAAGTCTATCTAGTGATTCTGATAAATAATTTGCAGGCTTTTCTCCAAAACGTCCCTCTTCTTTTGAATCCAGGCCGATGTGCGTAAGGCCTCTTAAAAAAGTGCCTGTTGTTAAAATAAGTTTTTTACACAATAATTGGCAGTTATTGTTTATTAAACTTATAGAACTTATTTTGTTGTTTGATATAAAAATTTCAGCAACTTCATCTTCAAATAAGAAAAGACGGTCTTGTTTTTCAAGATAATCTTTCATTATTTTTGGGTATAAAAATCTATCAACTTGAGCACGTGTTGCCCAAACAGCAGGTCCTTTCTTGGTATTCAAAGTTCTAAACTGTATTCCACATCGATCTGTTACTTTTCCAATTAAACCACCGAGAGCATCGATTTCTTTTACTAAATGGCTTTTAGCTAAACCACCAACCGCAGGATTACAAGGCATTTCTCCTAGTTTATCAAGAGATAATGATACAAGTGCTGTATCAAAACCCATTTTTGCTGCAGCAAAGGCAGCTTCAATTCCAGCGTGGCCGCCTCCAACAATTATTATATCAAAGTTATTTTTCATTTGCCTATACAAAAGTTTTCAAAAATTCTATCAAGTAAATCTTCTGAATATTTTTTACCAACTAGCTTTTCAAGTTCAGAACGAACATCAAATATTTCAGCTGAAACGAGCTCTCCTGGAAAATTATCTTCTTGGCTTGCATAAAATATTGCCTTTTCAAAATGCAAAAAAGCTTTGTTCATAGCTTGAGTTTGTCTTTCAGTGGCTGAATATTTGTTTTCATCTCCAAATCCAGAAAGATTTAAAAATTTTTCTTTAATTAAATTTTTAAGATTTTCTATTCCATCACCATTTAAGGCTGATATATATAATCGGTCCTTTTTTATTTTATCTTTAGTTAGCAGATCTTTTTTATTGTAAATTTTTATATGCAAAAGATTCTTTATTTTTTCATAAAGCAAGAGTTGGTCTTTGCTCATTTCCTGGCTTGCATCAATGACAAATAAGATTAAATCTGATTGTGTAATTGCGTCTTCAGATTTTTCAATGCCAAGTTTCTCAATTGGATCTTGGCTATTTCTAATTCCAGCTGTATCACGAAATTCAATATTTAATCCATAAATAAGAACTTTTTCTGAAACCACATCTCTTGTTGTGCCTGGGTATTTGGTAACAATGGCCCTTTGCTTTTCAAGGATTTGATTGAAAAGGGTTGATTTTCCTGAGTTTGCATCACCTACAATTGAGATTAATAAGTTTTCTAAATAAGGTCTTTCGGTTTTTAACCATCTTTGAATTTCTATAAATTTACTAAAGCATAGACTCAATTTATCTCTGATCTCTGCAGAGTTATCATAGTCATTCTCATCTTCAGGAAAATCAATGTTAGCTTCTAGGCTGGCTTGAATAGTTATTAATTCATCAAGAATTTTATTTATCTGTTTTGATAAAAACCCTTCAAGCATTTTATTGGCATCTTTTAAGGCACGTTCAGACTTTGCATCAATTAATAAAGCTACAGATTCAGCCTGGACAAGATCTATTTTACCATTTAGAAAAGCACGTTTTGTAAACTCACCAGGTTCGGCTAAAACAGCTCCATGTTCTTTGGAAAGAGAAATGACTTTTTTAAGAATTTCAAAATTGCCATGACATTGAAATTCAACCATGTCTTCACCGGTGTAGGAATTGGGTGCCTTCATTTTAACTGCAAGCGCGTCATCAATTATCGAGGAGTCACTATCTATTAATTTAATTCTATTTAATTTCCATGGTTCAAAAGTATTAAAATTGGCTGGTTTTTCAATTAGAATTTTTGCAATATCAAAAGACTTGCTTCCTGAAAGGCGTACGATTCCAATGCCTGAGTTTCCTGGAGGAGTTGATATAGCGCAAATTGTTGAGTTCATGTTTTTTCTGACAATTAATTATTGAAAATTGATTGTTGACTATTGATTATTTTAAACTGTTTATAATTTTCAATAATCAATTCTCAATTTCCAATGTTAGGGTTTAAAATACTTAACCAAAAGCTTTTCTTCCATGTTCTTAAATTTATCAGGGATAATTACTACCCTTCTGTCTCTACCTTCACCAAAACTTTTAGTTACAACACCTCTTTCAGATGTAAGTTCATTGTGAATTATCCATCTTTCATGAGATGGCATTGGGTCAAGGCTTATAGGTTTTTTCATTTGTCTTACATCATCACAAACCCTTTTTGCCATATCTATCATTTTTCTTCTTTTTCTTTTTTTATAACCCTCAACATCAATTTCAATTTTCTTTTCCAGGCTTGAATTATTTGTTAGCATCTTTATAACAAGGTATTGAAGCGCGGATAATGTTTCGCCATTTTTTCCAATAAGGATAGAGCTTTTTTCACTCACTATATTAAAATGCATTTCATCATCTCTTGTTTGAGTTTCAATCTGAGCATCAGAATCAATGTGTTTAATTATGCTCATTATGGTTGTTTTAATTTCATCCGCTGTATAAGAAACCACTTTGTAAATTCTTCCTTGTTTTTCCCCTTTGTCATCATTTCCTCTAGGGTTCCTATATTCTTCTTTCAAATTCCCAATACTTTCTTCATCTTCTTCCCCCTTGTTCTCTTGTTCCCTTGCGTTCTTGCCCCCTTCTTTAACTTCAGCAGAAATCTTATAAGTTCCAGATCGTAATAAATTCATCAATAAGCCAGCTGGTTTTTCTAATACTTTTACTTCTAACATTTCTTCTGATACCCTTAAATCTTCACAAGCTTTTTGTGTGGCTTCTTTTAAGGTTTCACCTTCATAAATTTTTTCTGACATTATTTGTCCTTTCATCTATTTAAAAATGTTATGTTTAAATTTTGACATCCTTTTTTCTGGTAATTAACCATTGTTGCAGGATGGATAGTAGAGAGTTTATAAAAATATAAATAACTAGCCCAGAAGGCAACATGATCATAAATAAAGCAAAAACAAGTGGAATTATTTTCATCATTTTTGCCTGGGCTGGATCCATTGTTGTTGTTGGAGTCATTTGTTGTTGTAAAAACATTGTAATACCCATAATTACTGGTGAAATATAAAGAGGATCAGGAGCTGACAAATCTTTTATCCAGCCCATGAAAGGGGCATGTCTCAGTTCAATTGAGTTATATAAGACTCTGTAAAGGGCTATAAATATTGGAAACTGAAAGAGCATTGGAAGGCATCCTCCCATTGGGTTAACCTTGTGCTGCTTGAAAAGGTTCATGGTTTCCATATTTAATTTTTCTTTATTATCTTTAAATTTTTCTTTTAGTTCAGCTATTTTGGGTTGAAGCAATTGCATAGCTTTCATTGATTTATACTGTTTTTGATTTAAAGGAAATAAAAGTAATTTGACCAGGATTGTTAGGATAATGATAGCTATACCATAATTTGGAATATAATTATGAATAAATTTCATCAACTTCAACATTGGTCTGGCAATTGGTCCAAGCCAGTTTCCAAGATCAATAGCCTTGCCTAGCTCTTTTTCTGTATTTTGAAGAACATCAATTTCAAGGGGGCCTGAGAATAATCTAAAAGCAATTTGTGTTTTTTCTCCGGGTTCTAGTTTTTTATTAGCGTGAGTAGCTTTGAACAGTGCAAGATCTTTCGATTCTTTCGAAAAAACGGTGCTTTTTAATTCAGTCTTTAAAGGAAGAACAAGATTTGCAAAATATTTATCACCAAGACCTGCCCAGATAAAGCTTCCATCAAAGTTTTTGCTTTCATTTTCTTTCATTGAAGAAAGAGTTTCTCGCTGAACTTTCCCTAAAATATCTACCATTCCGACTTGCATGTTAGGACGTGTTGCAAAAGATAAAAACCCAGAAGTTTTTTCATCTTCAGGAATGTTTTGAGGAATTTTTATTATGGTTGAAAAATTAATATTACTTTCAGAAATATTTTCAATATCCATTGATGTTTCAATTACATAAGAATTTTCATCCACCTTATATTTTTTGCTTACTATGAAGTAAGGATTTGGAAGAGATTTTAAAATAATTTCATTTTTTTCAGATTTTTCAAAATCATAAGTTAATTTTAAAACTTCATCATCCCCGGCTAACTGAATGTTCCAAAAAGGCATATAATACTGTGAAGAATCAAAGCCAACCATTTCTACACTTGAGGAACTTTTATTAATTTGGCTTTTATAGTTTTTAAGTTTAATTGATTTTATAAGCCCCTCTTTATTTAAAACACTAATCTTAAAAAGATCATTTTCCAGAGTTTGCAAGCTTTCTTTTACTGAAACCTCTTCAATAATCCTAGTTTCTAGATTCTGAGTTCCAGTCTCTTCTGCCTTGTTACCTCGTTCACTTGGTTCCTTGTTCCCCTGTTCCCCTGAGCTCTTGCGCTCCTGTCCCTCTGCGCTATTGTCAACCTGGCTCTGCTCTGCTACAACTTTAGCACCAGGCTTATCAGCTTTTTTCACTGCTTTAGGTGAAAAAGCTATCCAAATTAAAATACAAACAGCAATAGCCAAAAACATTCTTTTTTCAATGTCCATTATGGTATCCTTAAAAAGTCATTAATTATTATTTATTAATTGTTAATTATTAATTATTCAAAAGAACGGCTTCTAAAATAACCAATAATTAACAATTAATAATTAATTTTATTGATAAATAACCAATTCTAATTTGCCAGATTGCTAAGGCAAATCCACACCACCATCATTCCAGGGATTACACCTTAAAATTCGATAGATAGTTTTAAAAAGGGCAATATGAAATGGCTTTTTTTGAAAAGATTTAAGGGCATATTCAGAACAACTTGGATAAAATCTGCATTTTTTTCCAAATAAAGGAGAAATTAGTTTCTGATAACCTCTAATTAAAAAAATAAATATTTTATTCAATTTTATTCTTTTTTGTCTTAAGCATTTAAAAGCTTTAACATGTCTTTATTGACCATTTGTGAGATACTCAAAGTTTCCTTTTCATCTTTTTTTCTAGTCACGATAAAAAGTAAATCATAGCCAATATATTTGGTTTTGAACTTCTTTCTAAAAATTTCCCTAATTGATCTTTTCCATTTATTTCTAATTACTGCATTCCCGGTTTTTTTTGTAACGATGATCCCAATTCTTGCTTTATTCTTTTCGTTCTTTCTAAAAAGCAATAAAATATTGTCAGCCCTTTTCTTAGACCCTTCTTTTTTTATATTTATAAAGTCATTTCTTTTTTTTATTTTATTCTTTTTATTTAATTTTTGGTTCATTTCTTGGGAGTGGAAACTGAAAGTCTTTTTCTGCCTTTTCTTCTTCTTGATGCTATAACATTTCTTCCTGCTTTTGAAGCCATTCTTTTTCTGAAACCGTGTTTTCTAACTCTTTTTTTATTATGTGGTTGGTATGTTCTTTTCACTGTTTTCTCCTAAATGTATGTAATTCAAGGTTGCTAGTTGCTTGTTGCTAGTTGCTAGTAATAAAACCAGCAAGCAGCAACGAATAACCAGCAACGTGTTTAGATCAATATCAATAAAAACGGGCAATGTTTAGCAGCTAAAAGTTTTTTGTCAAGGCTAAAAGTTGTTAATATTAAGCGATTTTTTTACATGTTGGGGCAGGAAAACGGAAAGCTTGGTTCTTCATGCGCATCAAATTTTTCACTAACACAATCAAAACGTTTATTTAAATGTTCTATCTGCTTATCCCTTTGGACGATCCATCCTGCTGCTACCTGATGTAAAGGGAGTCGATTTTTTATCCAAAATCTTATTGCTTCTAGATCATTTTCGTTTGTGTATGGATCTTCATCTCTTAAAAAGCTTCTTAATTCCAGTATCATATCAATATAAAATTCTCCCATCATATTAACATAATAACCCATCCACTTAAACCAATTATAGTCAGCTTCAGTGCTTATTTCCGTTTGAGCTTTTTTTAATAGTTCAAAATTCTCTAGTATTAAGTCAAAATATGTTGAAAATGGCAGATAATAAAATTCATTATAAAAACCGCTGTTAAATATATACATTCTCTGAATAATTTCTTCATAAAGTTCAATTTTGCTTTGAGCTTCAAATTTGTATCCATATGTTTTATTAGATTCTGTGTATGTTACGTTAAATTCAGTATTTGAAAAAATTGGGAAAGAGCTCATTAAAAAACAAGCTAAAAGTAGTAAACTTTTAATATTTTTCATTATTTTACCTTTCCCTTTTTTAAAATATAAATATTTGTTGTTACAATTAACGTACCAAGTTTTGGTTGTTTAAAATTACAACTGTATCTATTCGAATTAAAAGCTGTATTTATGATTTGAATGTAATTTTTATATTTATTGTTTCAGTGTCTAAAAAGGACTGATTTTTTTATTTGGGGCCAAATTATTTGCCATTTCCGGGTTTGATTCTGGAATTAAATAAGCTTATTTAGAGTATTTTTTTTATAATTTCAATTTATTAGAATTTTTTTATTTACAAATGAATTTAATATTTGCTAATATCCTCTAACTTTTTTATATAAAAAAGTATGTTTAATTTTTTTATTTCCGCGGAGAATAAATATGGCAAAGTTGACCAAGAAAAAAATGGAATCTTTTAGAAAAATTCTTGATGAGCAGGTGTCAAAACTTATAAATGAAGCTCAGGAAACCATTGGTGACATGACTGATGTTAAAGAAAACCTTCCTGACCCTACAGATTCAGCATCATTTGAAGTTGATAGAAATTTTTTATTAAGAATTCGAGATAGAGAAAGAAAGCTAATTTTAAAAATTAAAGAAGCTATCCAAAGAATTGACGATGGCTCTTTTGGCACTTGTGAGTTATGCGGTGAGCAGATTTCAGAACAAAGATTAAAGGCAAGACCAGTTACAACTCAATGTATTGAATGTAAAACAGAAATGGAAAATGAAGAAAAAAGAAGCGGACTTGAATAAAATCAAAAAAATCGAATTTTCAAAAAATATTTTTCTTATTCTTTTTCTAGGAATGGTTTTTTTTGTTCAAGCACAAGGCCAATCAAAAGATCAAGTCCAGTCAAAGAAAGCTTTGGAGGAAAATCTTTTTGAAATTCCTGAAAAACTTCAAGCAAGGGTAGATTTTTGGAAATTGATTTACAGCAAATATACAACAGCTGAAGGGCTAATTCATGATGATGAAGACTTATCAATTATATATGGCTCAGTAGACCTTCCTCAGAATATTTCCGGGAGTAAGAGAAAAAAGTTATTAAAAAATGCAAAAACCAGAATAACTAATACACTTTATTCTATAGTTAAAAAGAAAAAGCTTAATTTAAATGCAGATGAAGAAAGAATTCTAGCTTTATTTAAGGATGATAATTCAATAACTCGCTTGAATAGAGCCAGAGAATCTGTGAGATTTCAACTAGGTCAAAAAGACAGGTTTATTGAGGGGATTAAGAGATCTGGTCGTTATCTAGACGAAATAAAAGATATTTTTGACCGTTTTAATATGCCAAAAGACCTTGTTTATCTTCCTAATGTAGAATCTTCTTTTAATTATCAAGCATATTCAAAGTTTGGCGCAGCTGGAATCTGGCAATTTACTCGCTCCACTGGAAAGTTATTTTTAAATATAGATTCAGCTGTTGATGAAAGGCTTGATCCTATTTTATCAACGATTGCTGCTGCTAAATTATTAAGACAAAACTATGAAGAGCTTCAAAGCTGGCCACTTGCAATCACCGCCTATAATCATGGTTTGGGAGGGATGAAGGCTGCAGTCCGCAAACTTTCAACAAAAGATATTAGCATAATTATAGATCAATATAATGGTAGAACCTTTGGATTTGCTTCTAAGAACTTTTACGCTGAATTTTTGGCAGCTTGTGATGTTTTTAAAAATAGTCATAAATATTTTGGCTATATTGAAAAATATAAACCTTTAGAATATTCAGTTTTTATTTTACCAGATTATATATATTTAGGTTCTCTACAAAAGTTTTTTAAGCTTAATATTGATGAAGTAAAAAAGTATAACTATTCTTTGCGCCCACCAATTTTTTCAAACTACCAAAGAATTCCCAGGGGATTTAAGCTAAAGCTTCCCAAAGAAGAGGTCTTGGAGCTAGCGTCTAATTATGAAATAAAATTACCAAAGGCTCATAAATATTCTGCTCAAAAAAGGTCAATGTATTATAAGGTTAGAAGAGGGGATACCCTAAGTGAGATAGCTAGAAAAAATAGAACAAGTGTTGCAGCTATTAAAGCTGGAAACCATATAATTGGAAATAGAATTTACGAAGGACAAAGGCTTAAATTGCCTGTTACAGAGAAGCCAGTTTATTTAGCTCAGGTGGAGGACAAAGGAACAAGAGAGCAGGGAGGCAAGAGCGCAGGGGAACAGGAGCGCAAGAGCGCAGGGGAACAAGAACGCAAGATTACAGGAGAACAAGATAACAAGGAAACGGTTATTAAGGCAGAGACCAAGGTTCAAGCTAAAGAAATTAAGAAAATAGAAACAGCAAAAAAAGAACCAAGAACTCAGAAAACAGAACCAAAAACCAAACAAATAAGGTCAAAAGCGCCCTCTACATTTGACTATATTAGAGTTGATACAGAAGAAACACTTGGGCACTTTGCGGATTGGCTTGGGCTTAGTGCTTCTTATCTGAGAAAAATTAATGGTTTTCGTTATGGAAAAAATATTCACCTTGGGCAAAAAATAAAAATTGATTATCAAAAAGTTACAAAAGAAAAATTTGATATACTAAGAAATGAATTCCACGATGGAATCGAAGAAGACTTTTGGAATAATTTTAGTATTACCTCAACCTTTGAATATAAGTTAGAAAAAGGTGATAGTCTTTGGTATTTATGCTTTAAAAAGTTTACCATTCCCCTATGGTTACTTAAAGAGCAAAATATTGGGAAAGATTTAGCAAAAGTAATGCCAGGCGACATATTGACGATTCCTGTCATTGTAGAAAAATAAAAAATAAAATTATTGCTTGATCTTCAAAATAAAATATGCATATTTTTCTAATCATTTTTTTTTAAAAACCGGTTTTATAAAGGATTGATTGTGGTAAAATATGATGCTGGAGAAATTACTCCAATCAAAAATAAAACAATATCACCAAAGAAAAAAGTCGTTTTAAAAAAAGTTAAAACCCCTTTAAAGAAAAAAACAGCAAGTACAAAAACAAGCAAAATAAAAAAGGTTACAAGCACTACCAATTTAAAAAAAATAACGGAGGTAACAATGGAAGCAAAAACTACAAAGGGTGTTCCACCACCTGAAAAAGTAGTAGACAATAAAGTGGAAGAAAATGTTTTAGAAACAAAAACCGTAAACGAACCAAAAACTAACACAAAAAAGGAGAACCAAGTCATGACAGAAGTAAAGAAAACAAACAAATTTGAATACAAAAAACCAGTTGAAACAGTTGGAGCTATTGCACTTATTTTATCACTAATTTCTTTTATTTTAGTATTATTTTTATTTTCAGGATATGCACCAAGTACAGCAAAAATTAACGATCAAGTTTCAACATTAGAAGGTAAAATTATTAAACTAACACATGATTCTTTTGACACTACTTCAAAAATCGCAAGACTAGAAGCAATGACAGTTGAAATCAAATCTTTTAGACTAGATGCTCTTTATTCAACAATGGAATTTTTAAAGAAAAACCCACACTACATTACAAAAGACAAACTCGATAGCTTAATTCAACAACTTGAAGAAATCAAAGCTCTTCAATCAAAAGTTGCCTATAGATTCTAGTAATTAAATCCTTCAAAAATTTACCCTACAATACTCTATTTCTATAAATAAATTTAACTTGCCTTCTTTATGAAATTATCTGCCAGCTACAAGCATGCTCTATTCGCCGTACGCCGTACGATGTACTCTGTACGCTTAAGCTTTAATCTTGAATATCCAAAAGAATCTCAGATACATTTTGATATCTGTTGTCAGGTTTTTTTTCTAGGCACCTTAGTATTATATCATTTAGATATTTAGGAATAGATGGTTCTATGCTTATCGGGGTTGGAGGAGGTGTATTTAAATGATGATAGCCGATGTTGCCTTCTGTAAAAGGCACTTGGTTTGTAGTCATTTCAAACAAAGTTACACCCAGTGTGTAAATATCTGTTCTGTGGTCTATGGGATCACCATCAACTTGTTCTGGAGACATGTATGAAGGTGTGCCCCCAATTATTGATTGTTCGCTCATGAGGCTTCTAATAACCCTGGCTAGTCCAAAATCCATTATTTTTACCACACCATTTTTTGATAGCATTATGTTATTTGTGGTTAGGTCTCTATGTACAATGTGATTTGCATGAGCATAATCAAGGCCTCTGCAGATTTGCTTTAAAATGGCTATAACATTTTGGATTGATAGTTTTTTGCGTTTTATAATTTCACGGATTGTTGAACCATCAATAAATTCCATTGCAATGTAGTAGTTACCTTGATCAATACCAGCATCATAAACTGTAACAATGTTTATATGGTTAAGTGAAGCTGCTGATTTTGCTTCACGAATAAAGGTTTCAATAATTCTTTTGTTGGTTTGAAGGTTTGCGTATAATACTTTTAAGGCTATCATTCTGTCGAGTATAAGATCTTTAGCAAGGTAAACAACACCCATTCCACCTTTTCCGATTTCCTTTACATGGTCATATCTTTTGCTTGATCCTGATTTTGAATCTTCAGGAACTAGGAACCTTCCTGCTTCTTTTTCAAGCTCTTCTTTTTCTTTTCCCGCATGTTTCATTTTTCTTATTTTATCAACACGAGATAAAACATCTTCAAAATCATATCGTTTTCCAAGGATTTTTTCATAAATTTCTAAGGCTTCATTAAAATCTTTATTTGTTTCATAAGCCAAAGCAAGTTTATAAAAATTGATTATATTTTCATCATTTAATTCTTCAGATAATACAATTTTTTCTAAAAATCTAATTGCTAAAGTATAACGTTTTTGAATGAAAAAGATATTTCCAAGTAAAATGGATGCTTCTTTATAGTCCCTGCTATCTTTTTTTACTTTTTGTAATAATTTTATCGCTTGTTCATAGCGATTTTTTGAATAAAGGTTAAGACTTGCTTCATAAAAGCGTTCTTCTTTAATTAATATTTCATTTTGTTTTATTAGGTTTTCGCTTTTTTGAAAGCATTCAAGGGCCAGGTTCAGATCTTGCGTTTTTTCATATAGTAAGCCAGCTTCATTGTATTTTTCTAAAGACAGATACATTTTTGCGGCCTGGTTAAAGTCTTCTGCCTTAATATACATCTTTGCAGCTTTTGATAAATCACCAAGTTCTCTATATAAATCCGCGGCTTGATAATAATTGCCAGATCTTTTGAAAAAGCCAATTGAGCTGGTGATTCTTTCTTCTTTCATAAAAATTTTATTGAAAAGGCTCGTTATAATAGCATCAAATTTTTCAATATCTACAGGCTTTTCGATTTTAGCCATGATCTCTTCGGATTGCTCTAGTAATTTGTTTTCTGTAAAGGCAAGCAAGCAAGTTTCTTTGTTTACTTTGTTTTGAAATGTTTCTATGCTACTATCAGAGCAAATAATAATTTGAGGTTTATATTTTTTATAGATCTTGTAAGCCTGTTCAGGATCTTGTTCTATAAAAACCTTTATTCCCTCGTTTATTAATCTAAGCCTCATCAGATTGAGATCATAAGACATTTCATCTGCAAATAATACTTTTTTTGGAGTGTCCATTGATTTTGAAATATTTTCAATAGTCAATTCACCTTTTACAACATTAATAAAAGCTTCCACAATTTCAGGATCAAGGCTTTTTGAAGCCTCCTTTCGGATGCCTCTGAAAGCGAGTTCTTTGTTGCTTGTGCCTTCTTCTTCATGGTTAGTTTCATGTTTTGAAATCTCTTCAAACATATCAATAACAGAGATGATTCGAGCTCCAATTGGGATTTCATTTGCTTTTAAACCATATCTGCCTTCTCCATTATAGTGTTCATTTAAGCATTTTATAATGGAATTAATTCTGGTTGAGGGAGAAATTAATTTAATAAATTCATCCACATTTTTATTATACATTATTTGATAATCATCAAACAATAAAATGCCACTGTCTTCACTCTCCTGATGAAGGATTTTGGCGATATCATGAATAAAGGCGGCTATTTTGATTTCATCAGAAATTGGTTTTGGTAAATTAAGAGCCTGGGCTATTTTTTCAGAATATCTTGCAACATTATGAGCATGGCCTCTGTATTCGCCTAAGCGGGGTTCAAAAAAAGTAACTATGTAATCAATTAAATTGAATGAAAAACTCGCCAAACTGTCATATGAAATGGGATCTGAATAGAACAGTTGGCCAAAAGATTCGACGAAACTTACCTGAGCCCAGGAATCTTTATTGAGAATTTCTCTTTTAATGCTTTCAGGACGTTCTTTTTCTGGAATAATTGATTTCTCGATATAAATAATTTTAAATTTCCTGTTGCCTATGTCATCCAGCAAAGCTGATATTTGATCATACCAGAAAAATTGGATTCCACTTTGCTCTATCTCTGCCTTAAAATCTTTAATGAACTTGTATTTTTTTCCAACATAGCCAATTTCTTTTTCGCCCTTTAGTCTCTTGTCAAGAGCTTTTAATTCGTACAATGTCCTGTCTGCAATTGCACTGATGTCTTTTTTTTCTTTAGCACTTTTTGATTCAGAATAAAATTTTAAAATACATCTTTCAATTGTTTCAGGATCAGAAACATAAAGGTGAACTGCATTTGCTTTGGCCAGAACTTTCATTTCTCCAACAACTTCCTGGTTTGTTGGATCTGCTACCACGATTTTAAAAATTCCTTTTGAAGAATCAAAAGCCAGGGGAAGCACGGATTTCATTTGAGCAATTATTTCAGGGATAATATTAAGAGCATAGGAGCAGGCGCCATCTTTTTGTATTTGATCAAAAGTAAGATAGGTAACATTGTATTGCTTTGAAAGTGCTTTATAAAGGTTTTCTTTATTTATATAGCCAAGTTCCAAAAGAATAAGCCCTAATTTTCTGTCATCATTTTCTTGTTTTAACAAGGCTTCATTAAGTTTATTTTCAGTTATAATGCCATCAGCAATAAGAATCTGACCAAGTTTAAGCCACTTTTTTTCCATTTTCTCTTTTTCGTAAATATATAAAAAAAATCATTATATTTTTACCTAGCTAAAAAAAAGAAAGCAATTCATAATTTTTACTTAAAATAAAAATGTCTAATATGAATTCGGAGATGATCCAAAAATATATGGCTCATCTCCAATTTGAGTACTCACAAAGAATAATATTTCTAAAAATAGAAAACACTGTTCTATCTATTCCATGAATTCAAATTGAAATAAATATTTCTATATATTGACCAGTAGGAAATAAGATTAAGAATTAAGATTAAGATGATTAGCTCATTTTGTAGAGCATTCTGACGATTTGGAGGAGTTGATCTTTGAAGTGAGAATGAAGAGCTTTAGAAATGAGATTAAAAGAAAAGAGAAGATCAAATACTGCTGAGCTTTCTGAAGCAGAGCCAATTGCAATCTCAAAAAATCGTTTTCGTTCAGTTGAGGACTTGCGATAGACTCCTTCTGCAATATTTAGCACGATACTCGCGAGCGCTCTTTTCAACTGATCATTGAGGTAAGCATAGCCCTTTGGCATTTTTTTTGCTAAAGCCCGATTCGCTTCTTTTGATACAAATAAACTCATTTGATAACACTTAAGTTTTTCATGAATTAGCATAACTATTGACCATTAAAGATCTCTTTAATCCCTTCATAAAAGGGAAGAAATGTAATATTTTTGTCTTTATAAGCTTGCTTACATCTGCAAATACAATAACATTTTGCCTTTGGGTAATCCTCAAGAATTGCTTCTAAGTTTTTCACATCTTTATAATTAGGCATTATAGAAGATTTAATTTCAATTGCAACAGGATCGGAATTAGAATTTTTCTGTAAAATTAAATCAATCTCTTGACTATGATTCGTCTTATAATGAAAGATATTATAATTAAAATTATATATATCATTATATTTTATAATTTCATTAACAATAAAATTTTCAAACAATTTTCCATATCTAAATGAGGCTTCTTTTAACTCCGTCTTTAATTCTCCCGTCAGCGCATTTAAAACTCCATTGTCAAAAAAATAATATTTGCATGTTTGCTGTAATTGTTTTTTTAAAGAAAAGGTCCAGGCAGGAATTTTTGTCGCAATTAATGTATCTTCTAAAATCTGATAGTGTGTTTTAACAGATTGGTCAGAAATATTAATTTGCTTTGAAAGCTTGGAATAGTTAACTTGCGCAGAATTGTTAAAAGCTGCCAACTCGAGAAATTTGCTAAAACCTTCAACATTTCTAACTAATGATTCTTGCATAATTTCTTCTTTTAGATATGTGCCAGTATAGGTTCTTAAAATCTCTATTTTAAACTCAGGATCTTCTTCTAAAAAAACCTCTGGTAAAAGGCCATATTGCAAAACATCGTTCAAATTTTGATTAATGTCTATTTCTTCAAAAGAAAAATTATAAAAGGGAATAACAATCGCTCTACCAGCTAATAGATTTGCATTACTTTTTTTAAGTTTTCTTGCTGATGACCCTGTTAAAATAAAATAAATCTTTTCTTTATATTTTTCAATTAACAAATGTATTTCATCTAAAAGAGCTGGAATTTTTTGAATTTCGTCAATAAATACACAAAGTTTATCGCGCTTTTGAATAGCATACTCTATCTCTTTTCTAAGCTGTGATGGATTTGTAAGATATTTTTGAAAGATATCTGTTTCTAAAAGATTTACTTCCATGAAACTGTTATTCTCCTTTAAAATATGGTTTATATAACAGGATTTGCCACTTCCTCTTGGACCTAAGATTAAAATAGACTTTCTTTTATTTATAAATTTTTCTATTTTAGTTATTCTTTTAACATATTCCACTCAACACCTCGCATTTTTGGTATTATTTCGCAATACATATCGAATTTACACCAGTTTTACGTATTAATCAAGGAAATATTTAAAGCTAAATGATTTTTCACATATATTTTCTTGGCTGCATATATCTTTTTTTTCTCAAAATTCCCTTAAAAGAAAGCACGGAGAGTAAGAGTAAGCCTAAAAATCCAAGATCTTGTTTTGATGAAGGGGTGTTTGAAATTGTGCTGGTGATGCTTGCGCAGGAGGCTGATGTTTTTAAGGAGCCTTCGTTTTCTGTGCTTGCTAGAACGGGATCATATGTTATACTTGAGCCGTCATAGTTTACAGTTTCAATTTCGTAGTAATAATCTGTATTATCCTTAATGCTGTTATCTGTAAATGAATAGCTGCCATTAAGATCGCCCTGAGATGGAATAAGGGATGTATTTATCTGTTCAAAAGTTCCATTTTCCGATTCGCCTTTTAAAACATTGAAACCAACACAATCCATATCAAGAGAACTTTCTCAGTTTAAAATTACAGAACCAGAAGACAAAGATGCCTTAAGGCTTATATTGTTTTCAGCAAGAGCAATGCCAGTTTCATCTGGATCTCCATCCAAATTTGAATGAAATGAATCGATAACCCCAGCCTCTGAAAACTTTACCCATCCATAGCAAGTTCCCTAAAAGCACTCGCCATGTCAGGATCAAGCTCGATTGTCTTTAAATAATAGTCTTCAGCTTTTTCATAATTTTTCAGATACTGATATGAGCTTGCTATTTTCACCTAAATCTTCAAATTTTTTATCCTTTAATTTTTCACTAAGATCTTTGAGTTTGGGTTTTAGAGCTTCAGTTAGATCTAATTTCTTTTTTATGACATCTTCAGTGACTTTTCTTGCTTTTAAATTACAAATAGATTGTTAAGGTTACCCAAATAATTTTAAACAGCTTTTTGGGGACATAGAATCTAGACCTTTACTAAACGTGCTATAAATAATGAAAATAAAAATAAAAACAAAAATAAAAATAAGATAGGGGACGTAGGATTATTGCCAATATAAGCACATCCGGTAGATGTTAATTCTTCAGTATATTCTTTATTATACGTAATACTAATCGGACCTTCAAAAGTACTCAAACCATCATTGTCAATACTTTCAATTTTATAATAATAAGTTTGACCTAAAATTACATTGCTATCAATGAAAGAATAGCTTTCTCCTGAAAAATCAGACCCTAAAACAGGAATACTATCAGTTGAGATATTTTCATAAATACCATTTTCTGCTTCGCTTCTTAAAATACTAAAAGAAGACAAATTTATTTCTGATAAAGTTTTCCAGGATATTTCAATTGAGTTGTCTATATTCATTGCATCAAAAGATGTAAATTTTGAAAAAAGTGGACCGGATGGATTTTCCAATCTAATAGCATTTACAAATCCACAACAAGCAGTAGCGTTTACTGTAATTGTTATTACACGACTTACAGGTGTTACACTATTCCATTTTAACCACTGATTATTTGAATTGCCTTCTTGTGCATTATAATTTTGTCCGCAATTTATTAAAGTACAATCATTTACCGTCATTTGACCTTCATCAGGATCATTATCTATATTTTTAACAATAAGATCAGCCCATTCCCCATTTACTAAATAATGTGCTGTAAAAGAACCAGTATAATAACTTGAAACAAGCTCAAGTGTATAGCTTGCATTATCATCTAAATTGTCAAATACAATAGTTGAAATAGCAGTATTGTTAAATAATGCGTCTGTAAAAGCATTGGCATCATCATCCATCCAAACATTTATGACCGCTGACCAACTAGTTGAAATTGAGCCACTAAAATCTTCATCTGTAATAATTTCAATACCTGTGGCGTCTTCATTGTCGTTATCTAAATAACTAGTTTCATCTACTACAATATCGGCATTCCAACCGCTGGCTACAGGTGAGGTAAGACTATCACCAAAATCAATGTATAGAACCTCAGAATAGCACAACGCTGAATTAAATATTATTAGCAGACTTAAAAAACATATTTTTTTCATATTAAATTTCCTCCTTTTCAATATAATAAAATATATTCATTTAAAATTAAAACAATTCAACCCAATTAGTCAACCCAATTAGTTTACCTGATTTAACTCACTTACAAATCTTGTAATTGAAAATTTAGAAGAAAATGGCTTAAAAAAACTCTAGATTTATTCAAGCAAGCCTTCAGGAGTCAGCAATCAGCCTTCAGCTTGGAAGAAAACACAGTCAGCCGCAAGTATAAATTTTATTGACTTTTACCCATATTTTGAAAAGAACCGCCTTATTCTAATATAATTGAAGTTCAAGTATAAAGAGATATATGCTTTATTTAAAAAAGAAAATTATTAAACCAAATACCAAATACCGAATACTAAATACTCTCCTTGTTCTCCTGTTCTCTTGTTCCCTTGTGCTCTTGTTCTCTTCCTGCGATGGTGAATCCATCAGCTTTCCTGATACTGATGGCTATCTGAATGACCCGATTTCCATAGTTGCAATTGAGAAGGGTACCAATCATTTTCTTTTGGTTAATAATACAAATTATGAATTGTCTCATGCTACTGGTTCGATTTCTATTATCAAGTATGATACTTTAACTAACGAGTATACTTTTTTAACTGATAAATATATTGAAATAGACTCATTTTCCGGGCAAATGCTCTATGATGCTGGTAACCTTTATGTTGCAAACAGAAATGCTGATACTATAGATTGTTATTCTGTGAGCTTTGATGCTTCTGATGCTTTTAATTTGATTGAAGAAAATAGCTCTAAAGGGTCAATTGAAGTTGGAGAAAATCCATATGGGATTAGTCTTAGCACTATTAATGGTGATAAATATTTGCTTTCATCAAATATTACTTCTGGGACTCTTTCCTTAATTGACCTTGCATCCTGGAGTTTAATAGAATTAGATTATGAAGACTGGGATGATTACAAAGGGGTATATTTAAACACAAATACATCTAATCTCGTTCCAACAGGCCGTGGGGCCATCAAGTCAGCACTAATCCAAGATGGTAAGTTTGCCCTGGTTATTACTAAAAGTTATAATGTAATTTTTGTGGTTGATGTTGAGGATGCAAGTGTTGAAGGGTATATTTATACTGACAATGCTTATGCAACTGAAAGTGGTGGTTTAAGAGGCATTAGCGTGGACTCAAATGATCAGGTTTATGTTTCTTCTCGTGATGGTGATATGGTTTACATTATTGATGGAACTCTTATCACTGACAATGGAATAGATAATGATAGAATTTATGGAGTAATAACAGATTCAATTCCCTTGGGTTTAGACAATCCAGGTTCCGTGATTTTAAATCAAGCAGAAGATACTTTGTATGTTCTTTCCTCAAGTAATAATAAAGTTGAAATTATTGACCTGGATCGAAATGAAACAACTGGCACTATTCAGGTTGGAAATTATCCAATTGAAATGACCATATTAGGGAATTTGCTATATGTTAGCAATTTTGAAGACAGTACCATTTCTGTACTTGATTTAACAACAAACACTGTAATTAAAACTATAGAAAATTGAAAATGAAAATTAAAAAAAGTAATATATTTATTTGTTTTTCCATGCTTTTTATATTGGTTGTATTTTTATCTTGTACTTCAAGTAGTTCAAGTAATGAGATCCATTTAGATCACCCCTCATCATGGGCCCTAACTGCTGAATTCAATGAAACTAAATTTGCCTATATTTCAAATGAATCAAGTGGTTTTGTCGCAGTGTTAGATGTTCAGGATGGAAGCTTTGAAGATTTTGATGATAGGCTTGATAATGATCAATCTTTTTTTGTTGGAGGCCAACCAACATCCATAAATATTGCCCAAGATTCCTCAGGTACTTATGACTTTTTGCTGATTGTTACAACCTATTTCGAAGCTGAAAGTGGTGTTGTTTTTATTGGAGCAAATTACTCAAGTGGAACAGGCTTTTCACATGAATTTTTAAAAGCCTCAGATGATTTAAGAGGCGGAATTAGTACCCCGGTTTTTATTGATGAGGGTCAGGGATCTGATCCATCTATTGAATCTTATAGTATTGATTATACTACTGTTGAGAATAATCTCTGGATGCTTAAGTACAATGAAGATATCTCAGGGTATTTTGTTTATCAGTATGAAATTGACTCAAGCTCTGCGCTTTTACAAACAAATACCATAAAAGAGGATGTAGAATATTCAAGCAATAACAGTGAAATAAGCATAAAAATTAATAGCGGCTTAAATGAAACCAGCGATGATGACACTTTTTATTTTTATACATCTGCATATTATCCTATCGTATCAGATGGTAAGATTATTAATTCCATTTTAAGTGGAGATTATTTATATTTAATTGAACAAGATTCTCCTGCTTCGTATATAAAGCAGATTTCAATTGCCAATAAAACCTTAACTGAAACCCTAAATTTAAGTTCAACGCCCTCTAAAATAAAAATTTATGAAAAAGATAATGAAACTTTTTTATTTATTAGTCATTTTAATGATACTGATGCAGATGGTGACGGTATAATTGATTCCCATACATTGTCTTTATATAATATTACGAATGATACCTTAGATGTGACTAGTCTTGAAACTCTCGATTTATCATCTAAAGTTTCTAATTTTTCTTTTAATGATGATGATAATATTGTTTATTTTTATTCTGCTCAAACAGTGAACTCTTTTAATTATAATAGCGGTCTTTTGGAAAGATCAAACAACTTTTCTGAAAACCTTTCTTTTATGTTTTTGACCTCAGAAAAAACTACAAGTGCTGTTGAAAGGCTTGCTGATTATGGATCCAGTGTAAGAAGGATGCTATTAAGTTCTGATATTTTGGGAAATTTTTATTTTATTGATACCTTGAATTTTTCAGATTCCACTGTTGATCCTGTAATTGATCCTTACATTAATTCAGGAGGAAAAGAGTCTGAATCAAGTGCTGTTGTTTTTCATGATACAGGTGATACCTCTGAACCAGTATTGCGCTCCGTTATTACTGAAGACGGAGTTACTTTAGATGAAGAATGGCTTGTCATATTTGAAGCTACTTTGCCGTCATCAGAATCAACGACAGGCTTTATTTCTACAGTTAAAGACGATGCTGGTAATGTTGAATACTATATTTTAACAGATGCAAGCGCTAGCTTTACTTCACTTGCTCTTTCTCCCAAATATTATGTTTCAGATGATACAGAAGAAACACTTGAAAACGATGCCATTGATTTAATAATCATCAAACAAACACTTTATGAAGATTATCATATAGAACTTACAAGTATTTTATCAGACACTCAATTGAAATTAAGCAGTGAGCAAAGTTTAGAAGACTTAGAAGCTGCTGCTATTGAATATGAAATAAAAGCAAATGAAAGCTTTTTAGTTTATGGCTCTGTATCAGGAGTTCAAGCCAGCAGAGCTTCCAGTAATTCCTCATATTTAAGCGATAATGAGGAAGTCATTTTTACAATTCAAAATTCCGTTTTAAGTCCAGCCACTGAAGGTGATTATTTTTCTTTTGACACTTACAAGGGCGTTGACTTTGTTTCAGTAGGCAATTTGCCAGCTGATGCTTTTGAGTATTCCTATGATGATAACGATTATTTCTACATACTAAGCAAAGGCTCCAGCACCATCACAATCTTTGACTATTCTACTCTACAAGATGTAAAAACAATATACTAAATCTTAACAAACTGCTTTCTCCCCTTGTTCCCCTGTTCCCTTGTTCCCCTGCGCTCTTGTTCCCTTTAATCACAAATCACACTTCCCATAGCTAATATGATAAATAAATTCTTCCCTAAATGCCTGAATAATTGATTTGCAGACTGAATATAGGTTTACAGGAAAAGTGCAGATTGTTTTTCCTGCGATGTTTTCGCATATTTCTAATAATTGATCCAAATCTTCTAATGATGCTTCTCCTTTGATAATTCTATCAAGCAAGTTGTGAGCCCATCTTGTTCCTTCTCTGCAAGGAGTGCAGGTTCCACAAGATTCATGTGAATAATATATTAATATTTCCTTTAGTAAAAAAGGCGCACAATAGTTACTGGAAATAATAAATATATTTCCTGAACCAATTGTTGCATCAAATCTTTTCAGCTCCTCATTGCCAAGGCATAAATCTTCGATTTGCCCGGGAAGTATTATGCCTCCACATACACCACCAATTAAAATGCCTTTTATTTCATTGTTATCTAAAAAACCACCAGCGTCATTTATTAAGTCCATTAATTTATATCCATATGGTTTTTCAAAAAGCCCAGGTGAATTAACGGATCCAGTTACTGAAAATAGTTTTGTGCCTTTTTGTTTATCATTTCCTTGTTGTATATATTTTTGAGGAGAATTTAGCAAAATCCAGGGTAAGTTAATTACTGTTTCACTATTGTGTACCAGGTATTTATATTTTCCTCTAATGTTTTCAAAGTAAAAAGCAGGCTTCAATATCAGGTTGCTTAGGCTAGACGCTTTGTTTTCAGATTTTTCAGAAATGCATATTGCTTTATCATTATATAGGTGGATATCTAGAGAAAAGCGCGATTTTAAAATTTTATTTCCAAGATAATTGTGTTTGTAGGCAAATTCAATTGCCCCACTAAGCCCGGTCATGTCATCAGCGTAAATAAAAACAGTGTTAACTTTTAATGAATAAGCTAAAATAATTATGCCTGAAATTAAAAGATGAGCTAATTTTTCATTAATCAACTTATCCCTAAGATCTCTTGGCTCACAGTTCTTGGCATTGATTATTAGATAATCAATTTTAGGTGATCTAAAACGACTTTCTAAAAACCCTGCTCCTGACCGTTCAGATAACTTTGATTTTAATATCATTTCAATTATTTGTTTTGGATAACACTTATTAATAGCCTCAAAGACATTTTCATATTGTTTAATGATAAAGGCACTATCACTACAATATAAATCAGAAAAATCTGTTAAAATCATTAAATCACCTGTCCATTTCCAATGTATCTATTCCCAGACTGTGGTAAACCAGGCCGTGATCAGATGGCAAACATTGTTTTGAAATATCGGTAAAACATTGAAAGTTTGCAAAAGAACTTGATCTTATTTTTAATCGATATGGTTTGCTTGAGCCATCGCTAATAATATAGAAACCAAGTTCACCATTTGGATTTTCAATAGGAAAATATAATTCTTGTGACTTGGGTTCCAAGTTGTGTGTAATTAACATAAAGTGATTAATCATTGCCTCGATATTGTATTTTACTTTGTATTTATCAGGTGGGATGATCATGTTGCTTAGAATTTTAATCCGTCCTTCTGGTAGGTTTTCTGAAATTTGTTTAAGGATTTTTAAGCTTGCTCTAATTTCCTCTATTCTTTGTATTATTCTGTCATAAACATCTCCATTTTCAGAAGTTGTTACTGAAAAATCTATTTCATCTGAATAATAATAGGAGTCATTTTGGCGAACATCATATGAGACTGAAGCAGCTCTGAGATTTGGCCCCGTTATTCCATATTTTAAACAAGTAATATTGTCTGCAATGCCTACTCCCTTGGTTCTTTTAGAAAATAAAAGATTGTTTTTCAGTGATTTATCAAGGGTTTTGCTGTTTTTTTCAACATCTTTTATAAATAATGCTATCATTTTAAGGGATTCACTTTTTATATCTTCAGAGAAACCACCAATCTCAATATAATTAAAACAATAATTAGAAGAGGAGATGCTTTTAAAAATAGTCATTACTTTTTTTTGTAAATTAACTAAATCATAAATTGAAGATTTAAAATTTAAACTTTCCAGGCAATTTATTAGACATGCAAGATGTGATAGAATTCTTGAAAGCTCCATTAATAAAACTCTGATGAGGCGTGCTCTTTTTGGAACCTTAATTTCAAGGAGCTTTTCAATTGAACTTACATAGGCAACTGTATTTATGGTACTCGCTAGAAAGCTTAATCTCTCTATTTGAAAAGGAATTTTTTTATATGCTAATGATTCAGCTATCTTTTCAATCCCCCTATGATTAAAGCCGATTTCAAAGCAGTTGTTTTCCGCTATTTGGGCATTGCTTGCTGAGTGCATTTGAATTGAAAAAGCAGAATTTGGATTTATGCATTCCTGGAAAGCATGCAGGTCATAGTCTTTTAGATGAGGATAACCTTTGAAATGCTCATGTGTAAATATTCGTTTGTTGTTTTTCTTATCAAGAGTTTCTATGCCAAAGAAATCAAATAATTCTGACTCATACCAGAGGGAATTAGGGAATATCTTTGATAAGCTTTCAATTTGTTCATTTTTATTAAATTCTATTCTTATAAAAATTCTAATGTTTGATTCAATTGCAAATAAATGATAAATAGTTTCAAAACGTCTTTGTGAAAATGCTATGTTAATATTTCCAAGCTTTAGTTTGTCAACGGCAATTATGTCATATAGGACTAAAGAATTGAAATAGTTTTTTAATAATTCACATGTTTTAATTAAAATTTCTTGTTTTGCCTGTATTTGTATTTCCCTTGAATTAGAGCTAGATAAACTAATTGCTTCAGAATCAATTTTAGAAAGGACAAGCTCCTTAATTTTATCAAAAATGGCCACCTTTATTTATTTCCCTTCATTTTTATTGATAACTTATTTAAAGCCTCAACAATAGCTTCTTTTCTTGGTGGGCATCCCGGCACATAGATATCAATAGGGATAATGGTATTGATTGTATTAATTGTATTGTAGCTTTTAAACAAACCTCCAGAATTTGCACAAGAACCGACACTAATAACATATTTAGGATTAAGCATGTTTGTATAAATATCTTTTAGGATTAGTGCTGACTTGGCGGTGATAATTCCAGTAACAACTAATATGTCAAAAGATTCTCTTGGTAGATTTCTTGAATTGGCTATATTAAGGTATTTACCATGTTTGAGGTCTTCCATTAAGGATACTTGTAGTTTACAACAAGAATCACCAAAGATATAAAAAGCAAAGGGACCTTTAAATAATTTATTTCCATCAAAAACAATATTTTTAGCAAAAGCTATTTTCATAAATAGTTACCACGAATTAGTACTGACTTTAATGCAAATAAAAAAAAAATCGTAATTAAATTCAATTTTTTAATTGAAAAACAAATCATTATTACCTTATATAGTAATTTACAACTTAAAAATCAAAATTATAATTTTTGGAGGGATTAAATGCAAACTTCTGAGGAATACAGCATGGAGAAAAGTAGTGTAAATGTTCAGATGGAGAAAGAAATTAGTTTTCCGCAAATTTCTAGCAATGCAATTACAGTGCTTGAAAGAAGATATCTTAAAAAAGACGAGTATGGTAAGACAAGTGAAAAACCTGATGATATGTTCAGAAGAGTAGCTCAGACCATAGCCAGGGCTTCTGAAAAACATGAGGGAGAAGAAGCCAGGCAAAGAGATGAAGAGCTATTTTATCATATGATGAGAAAACTTGACTTTATTCCAAACTCACCAACATTGATGAATGCTGGAAGAAAATTAGGTCAACTCTCGGCTTGTTTTGTTTTGCCAGTAGGAGATTCAATTGAAGAGATTTTTCAAGCAGTTAAACAAACAGCCATAATTCATCAATCTGGTGGTGGCACAGGGTTCTCCTTTTCAAGACTTAGGCCCAAAAATGATATTGTTCACTCTACAAAGGGTGTTTCATCTGGACCGATTTCTTTTATGACAGTTTTTGATGCAGCTACTGAGGCCATAAAGCAAGGTGGAACAAGGCGTGGCGCGAACATGGCCATTTTGAGTGTTCATCATCCAGATATTATTGAATTTATAAAAGCAAAACATGATCAAGAAGTTTTGAATAACTTTAATATATCCATTGCTTTAACAGATGAGTTTATGTCAGCATATAAAAAAGACACGTATTATGCTCTTCGTAATCCGAGAACAGGAGAAATTACTGATAAAATTAAAGCAAAAGAAATTTTTGATCTTATCATTGAGTCTGCCTGGAAAAATGGCGAACCAGGAATCGTTTTTATTGATGAAATAAACAGATATAATTCAACCCCCGGCGTTGGAGACATTGAAAGCACCAACCCATGTGGTGAACAACCTCTTTTGCCTTATGAATCTTGTAATCTTGGATCAATAAACCTGGCAAACATGATAGTCAAAGAAGAAACAGGACTTGAAATTGATTGGAATAAACTTCGCCATACTGTTATCAATGCAACAAAATTCCTTGATAATGTGATTGATATAAATGTTTATCCTATACCTGAGATAAAAGAAATGACTAACTCTAATCGCAAGATTGGTCTTGGGGTAATGGGATTTGCGGATATGCTCATTCGGCTTGGAATTCCTTATGATTCAGAAGAGGGCCTGCATACTGGCGAATCAGTAATGAAGTTTATTAATGAAACAGCTCAGGAAACTTCAATTGCTCTTTCAAAAGTTAGAGGATCTTTTTCAAATATCCATAAAAGTAAATATAAAAACAATGGTTCTTCTTATATGAGAAACGCTACAAGAACTACCATTGCTCCAACAGGTACTATCAGCATTATCGCAAATTGCTCTTCTGGCATTGAACCTTTGTTTGCACTTTCTTATTATAGAAATGTTTTAGATAAAGATAAGCTTCCTGAAACATATTCTTATTTTGAAGAAATCGCTACTGAAAAGGGTTTTTATACTGAAGAATTGATTAAGAAAATAGCAGAATCTGGTTCTGTTCAAAATTGTGAAGAAGTTCCTCCTGAAATTAGACGAATTTTTGTAACAAGCCATGACATTGCACCAGAGTGGCATGTTAAGATGCAGGCAGCATTTCAAAGGTATACAGATAATGCTGTTTCAAAAACTGTAAACTTTTCAAATAAAGCAACAAAGATAGATGTAAAAGAAGTTTACATGATGGCTTATAATCTTAAATGCAAGGGTGTTACAGTTTATAGAGATGGCTCTAGAGATGAGCAAGTTTTAAATGTTGGGCATTCGGGCAAGGACAGGGCAGATGGCCTTGTTTCTCCAACTCCACAAGGTGAAGCTAAACCAAGACCACCTGTTACTTATGGTTTAACAAGAAAGGTTAAAACAGGTTGCGGTAATTTATATGTTACTATAAATAAAGATTCAGAAGGAAGAACCTTTGAACTTTTCTGCCAAATGGGTAAAGCTGGTGGTTGCGCTGCTAGCCAATCTGAAGCAATTTCTCGTTTAATATCACATTCATTAAGAGCAGGATCTCCAGTTGAGACCATTATCAAGCAACTAAAGGGGATCTCTTGCCACCAACAATGCTGGGATACAGGAACACGAATATCTTCTTGCGCTGATGCAATTGGTTATGCTCTTGAATCTTATGCCAAGGAAAATAAGGGCGAATCAGAAGTTGAGATGAATTTTTTATTTGATGATTCTGAACTTCATATAAGAGGAGCTTGTCCAGATTGTGGTGGAACACTTGAGCATGAATCTGGCTGCGTTATTTGCAAATCTTGTGGCTATTCTGAATGCGCTTAAATCAAGATGTGCCCACTTCTTAACAATGAAGATAAAATTTGGCTTTTATTAAGCCAAAGAATTCATAATAATAGCACTTTATTAAATTATCTATATACACAAAAACTTAAACCAAAAGATATAATTGATAAAAGATTAGATTTTTTCAAAGAATTTTTAAATGACTATGAGAAGTTTAAACAGTCAAAAAGCATTAGAAATTCATTTTTTATCGAAAAAAATAATGACATAAGTTTTTTGAATATTTACAGTAAAGATTATCCTAAACTTTTAGGTCAGCTTTTTGATCCTCCTTGCTTGCTTTATTTAAGAGGTAATCCAGCTGTTTTAAAAAACAAAAAAACTATTGGAATTGTTGGAGCTAGAAAATGTACCCGTGAAGCTGAAGATTTTGCCTTTGAGTTTGCCTTTGAACTTTCAAAAAAAGGTTTTTGTATTGTCTCTGGCATGGCTTTTGGAATAGATGCCTCAGCTCATCTTGGTGCTTTAAAATCAAATGGCGAAACAATAGCTGTTCTAGGTTCAGGAGTTGACAGTATTTATCCTCCTTCAAATAAATACCTGTATGCTCAATTACTAAAAGATAACCTTCTTTTATCAGAATACCCAATTGGCATGCCAGCTCTTCCTTATCATTTCCCAAGAAGAAATCGAATTATTAGTGGCCTTTCAAAATCTATTATAATTATTGAGGCCTCTTTAAGATCTGGCTCATTAATAACTGCCAGGATGGCTCTTGAACAAAACCGTGACGTTTTTGTTGTAAAATGGGATAAAAAAAGAAAGGAAAATGAAGGAAATTTTAAGCTTCTTGATGAAGGCGCTATTTCAATTGAAACTGTTACAGATATTAAAATTTGACAAAAATATGAAAACATATTGACATTTTAAAACAAATGATTAATATCATTCAATATAAATAATACGATTCTTATTATTACTAATTAGCAAAGAAAACTACCCATATTAGCCAACAATAATATTATTCATATATATATAATTTCAATGGAGTCAAATAATGAATTTAAACGAACTAAAAGAAAAAAAACCTAGCGAACTTTTAAAGCTCGCCAAAGATCTTAAAATCGAATCAGCAGCAACCATGCGTAAGCAAGAACTTATCTTTGCCCTTTTACAAACAAAAGCAGAAAAAGATGGTGAAATTTATGGAGAAGGTGTTTTAGAAACACTTCCTGATGGTTTCGGATTTTTAAGAGCACCTAACTATAACTATCTTCCTGGTCCTGATGACATTTATGTTTCACCTTCACAAATCAAAAAATTTGGTCTTAAAACAGGCGATACAGTTGCTGGCATGATTAGGCCTCCCAAGGATAATGAAAGATATTTTGCACTATTAAAAGTTAATACTGTGAATTTTGAAGATCCAGAAGTTATGCATCAAAAGGTTTTATTTGATAACTTAACACCGTTATATCCTGATGAGAAACTTAATCTTGAATGGGCGCCTAGAAACTACACAACAAGGATTATGGATCTCTTAACACCTGTTGGAAAAGGTCAACGTGCATTAATCGTTGCTCCACCAAGAACTGGTAAAACAATGCTACTTCAAGATATTGCTCATGCAATTGAAAAAAACAATCCTGAGGCAACTTTGATTGTTTTGCTAATTGATGAAAGACCTGAAGAAGTTACAGATATGCAAAGATCTGTTAGGGGCGAAGTAATAAGCTCAACTTTTGATGAACCTGCACAAAGACACGTACAGGTTGCTGAAATGGTTATTGAAAAAGCAAAAAGACTTGTTGAACATAAAAAAGATGTTGTTATCTTGCTTGACTCAATTACAAGGCTTGCCAGAGCTTATAACACAGTTGTTCCTCCTTCAGGAAAAATTCTTTCAGGTGGTGTTGATTCTAATGCTCTGCACAGACCAAAAAGATTTTTTGGTGCTGCTCGTAACATCGAAGAAGGCGGCAGCTTAACAATTATAGCAACAGCTCTGATTGATACAGGTTCAAGAATGGACGAAGTTATCTTTGAAGAATTCAAAGGAACAGGTAACTTGGAAATTCATCTTGACAGAAAACTTGTTGAAAGAAGACTTTTTCCATCAATGGATATTAATAAGTCAGGTACAAGAAAAGAAGAACTGCTTCTTGATAAAGATACTTTGGCTAAGATTTGGATTCTTAGAAAAGTGCTGCATCCTCTTAATGCAGTTGATACAATGGAATTTTTACTTGATAAGTTTACAAAAACTGAAACCAATGATGAGTTCTTAGCTTCAATGAATCAATAGGAAGCTGTCAGCTTTCGGCTATCAGCCTTCAGCTTAACATTATCCAACTGAACAGTGTTTGGGAGAATTTAATGGCAAAGAGAATTACGCCTAGGTCTGAAGATTATTCAAAATGGTATGTTGATATTGTTATAAATGCAAAACTTGCTGACTATTCACCTGTTAAGGGTTGTATGGTAATAAGACCAAATGGCTATGAGATCTGGGAAAATATTCAGAAAAATCTTGATAAGATGTTTAAGGAAACAGGGCATAAAAATGCCTATTTCCCTATGCTTATTCCTGAAAGCTTTATGCATAAAGAAGCTGAACACGTTGAAGGTTTTTCACCTGAATGTGCTGTTGTTACCCATGGTGGTGGTAAAAAGCTTGATGAGCCATTATTTATTAGACCAACATCTGAAACTATTATTTGGAGTATGTATAAAAAATGGATAATGTCTTATCGAGACTTACCTCTTTTATATAATCAATGGGCAAATGTTGTTAGATGGGAAATGAGAACAAGGCTTTTTTTAAGAACAACTGAATTTTTATGGCAAGAAGGTCACACAGCTCATGCAACTGCTGAAGAAGCAGAAGAAGAAACAGTAAAGATGCTTGGAGTTTATAAAAAGTTTGCAGAAGAATATATGGCTGTTCCAGTTTTAACGGGCATAAAAACAGAGAATGAAAAATTTGCAGGAGCTAAACACACCTATTGTATTGAAGCCATGATGCAAGATAAAAAGGCATTGCAAGCAGGAACAAGTCACAATTTGGATCAAAATTTTGCAAAAGCTTTTGATGTGAAATTTCAGGATTCTGATGGTGAAATGAAATATGTTTATGCAACTAGCTGGGGTGTTTCAACAAGATTAATTGGAGCCTTAATAATGGCTCATTCAGATGATGAAGGTTTAATTCTGCCTCCAAAGCTAGCTGAAAATAAGGTTATAATTATACCTATTTCCAAAAATGATGATCAAAAAGAAGAGATTATGGCTTATGCAAAGGCAGTTTCTGAAGAATTAACCAAGGCTTCCATTAATCATATTTTAGATGATAGAGAAAATTATAAACCTGGTTGGAAGTTTGCAGAAGCAGAACTTGTTGGTATTCCTTTAAGAATAGACATTGGTCCAAAGGATATGGAAAATAATTCCTTATTCTTTGCAAGAAGAGACACAAAAGAAAAATTTACAGTAACTAAAGAAGGTTTCGTTCAAGTTGTTAAAGATACTTTAGATAATATTCAAAAGACCTTATTTGATAGAGCTTTAAAGCTCCGCGAAGATCATACTTTCAATGTTGATACCTACGATGATTTTAAAGAAAAGCTCGAAAATCCTGGAGGCTTTATAAATGCACACTGGTGCGGAGATGGAGCTTGCGAAAAGAAAATAGCAGCAGAAACAAAAGCTTCAATTCGCTGTCTAACTTTTGATTATGAAAAAGAAGCAGGAAAGTGTATTAGATGTGAAAAGGACTCCAAAAGGCGCGTAATTTTCGCCAAAGCGTATTGATTAATAATTCAAAATTCAAGATTCAAAATTCAAAATTATTTTTCATCTTCATCATTATCGTTATTTTCATAATCTGCATCTTCACAGTCTTCAAGAGCTTCAAAAAAATCGGCGTTTTCGTCTTCATCATCAAGAATATTTTCTACACAATTAATTACTACTTCAGGCTGGCAAACATCTTCTTCATCACATAAATCGTCAATATAATCATCATAATCTTCAATGCAGTATTCAACCATTTCTTCAACACACTCATAATTTTCATTTTTACATGAATCTTCAACATATTCTACACACTGTAAAAAGTTTTCTTTGAATTCTGATACAGTGCCAGCTTCAATTCCTATGTTAACTTCTGTTGAGTTATAATAACCTGTTTCAGAGCCATCAGCTACGCCATCTCCATCAGCATCTACATAGCCCCAGGGATTATTGTCATAATTAGAGCATGACATTACAGCTATTGCTGAAATGGATATTAATATTAAAAATAATTTCTTCATTAACTGCCTCCAATATAAAGTCAGATTTTTTTATTTAATTTTTATATTATGCACAAAGTGCGCCAAAAACCGTCCTAAAACAATTTCTTTGAAAAATCAAAATGTTGAGTCATTTTAGCTAGTTTCAGAAAAATTTATTATAAGACATAAATAGGTCAAAAAAACATGATTTTTGAGGATGGCATGTCCCAATAAACCTTTTCATCTTCCAATACGACTTGTGTAAGTGTCCGGAAATATGAGATATTAGTTTTTAATCCTTCTTGGTATGATTCTTGAATATGAATTATATCAAATTGGAAATTCTAATAACTTAAATTTTATTATAGGGGTTATTTAATGAAGAAGTTATTTATAATACTTATTACCTTAATATTCATAATTTCTGTGAGTGTTTTAACAACATCTTGCAAAAGAGAGATTCCAGGGGCTAAGGAAAAGGCAGAGGCAGCTAAGGCTGCTAAAAAAGGCGGAGATGATCCAAAACCAGCTCCAGCACCCCCAAAAGATGATGATCCAGAAGACCCTGTTCCAGGGACTGAAAATAAAATAGCAATAAATATTGAAGGTAAAGATAATAAGTGGAATGTAACTGTAAAAATTAATGATACAGAAGCAGAAATTGATGGATGGAAAGATGAAATTTCATTGCCAGAAGCTTATAACTTAAGCGTTGATCCAGCTGGCCTTGCAGTTATAAGCCTAGCAGCATCTACAGGGGAACCTTTTAAAATAAAGGTTACTGATTGTGATGGTTGTAGCGAAGGTGTAGAAATTATGCTAACAGCCGTAACTTTTACTTTCACTTTGGAAAAAGGTGAGGGCGATGCAGAAGTTGTTAATATATCAAGCGAAGCTGTAAAAGCAGCTGATGAAGAATTTGATGTAACAAAGATTGCAGGAAAACCTCTTAAGTTCTATATAGAAGGTATTGAAGCAGCACTAGACAACACTGATCCCATAATTGATCCTGAAGAGGATCTTCTTGCTGTTTCAATAAATATGATAAACGGGGTTACTGATATTTCATTAAAAGTTAATGACGAAGAATATGAACTAGAAGGCTGGACAGAAGAAGAATTTTTCATGCCTGAAGGTTTTAAACTATGGTCAGAACATGTAGAACCTTCTGAGACATATGTATGTGAATTGATCACACATGAAAAAAAAACCTTATAAAATTCATGCGACAGACTGTGACGGCTGTTACGAAGGTGTTGATATAATGTTAATATCAGTGGGTTTTAAATTGTCTGTAGAAACTAGCGAAGACGGCGCCAAGACTGTTGTAGTTTCAAGTGGCCTAAATGCAGCAGATGGAGAAACTTTTGATGTATCAAAACTAGCAGGAAAATCACTTCAGTATTTTCTCGCTGCTATTAAAACCGCAGAATCTGACTGAGATAAGTTTTTTGGGATAGGTATAAGGGTAGGAGTAAAGTTAATTTTTTAACTATTAATAGGACATCACATGAAAATAGTAAAATTTATTTTAATTAGTACATTGATTTTCGGAGTGCTTGTTTTTTCATCATGTAAAAAATATAAGCCAATGCCAGTAGATTTCAATGCTAATAATTCAGCAAATAATCAAGGCATTACACCTCCACCTCCTGCTGCTGGTCCTTCTATTGCTCAATCAGTTCTTGATCAACTTGGCCAAATGCCTGATTATCAAGCGCCACAAACACCAGTTGTAAATGTAACAAAGAAACAAGTTAAGGTTAAATATATTCAACCTTATCAAGTTGTTGAAGTTCCAATGTGCTGTGGTTATGTTGGTTGTGATCCTAGAGAGTGTGAAGAAGAAGATCCTTGTGGTGGTGATGAAAATCCATGTCCAGAAGTATACACACCTCCTCCAGCACCAATTGATACTGACTATGTTGATGAAGGTCCAGATTATGAAAGAACAAATGATTGGAAGTGGGTAATAAAAAGTGTTCTCCCTAAAAGAATATCTGATAGAAGATGTGAAATTGGTTTATTAAGAAATAAACATGCAGGGCAATATAATGAGTTGACAGATAGCGTAACAGCAATTGGTAAAACACCTGTTGTTGATTGTGATAAAATGTATGCTCTTAGAGATGCTTTGCTTGACCCAAATAATCCACTTTGCCCAGCATTAAGTGCCCAGGTGGTTAATAATTTTAATTATCTAAGTTCTAATGAGCCTGCAAAGCTAAGAGCCAATCCTCTTGAAATTTTTGTAGATGTTACCTATGAAAATGATAGAAAAAATGCCAAGCTTTCAATCCTAAATCGTATCAATAAATGTATTCCTTAATGTAAGACTTAAATTTCAATAAAATTATAATATCAAGCACATAAACGACGAAATTGAATTCGTCGTAAGACTAGTATTTTCACATAATTTTTTAAAGATGTGTAAAAGTCGTTTGTAGAATTCCAGCCATTTTTAGACACCCGTTCTTAGCACTCAATCTTAGGCCTATCTAGAAACGTTTTGCTAGATTCCAAATTAAACAATTTTATAAAGACTAAACTAGAGTTTAATCTTTATGCTTTTTTAGCAACTTTTTTCTTAGCAGGTTTTTTAGCAACTGGTTTTTTAGCAACTGGTTTTTTAGCTGCTACTTTTTTAACCACTTTTTTAACTGCTTTTTTAACTGCTGGTTTTTTAGCTGCTGGTTTTTTAGCTGCTACTTTTTTAGCTGCTACTTTTTTAACCACTTTTTTAACTGGTTTTTTAGCAACTGGTTTTTTAGCAACTGGTTTCTTCTTAAGTACTTTTTTAACTGCCATACTTCACTCCTCTTGAAGGTTTAGTAAATTAAATATAACTATGCTAAATTATATTTATTTGATGTACAATTGTCAATACAAAGAGATTAAATATTTTAATATTTATAAAAGTTAATATTCAGATGTGTATAAATGTTACTATAATTTTTATAATATATATATTATTTAAGCCTTATTATATGTGCCTTTCAAGAAAAGTCTGAAAAAAAGGCAGTAATAATTATTGAAGATTTTCGATGAAAAAAAAACGAGAAAAATAATTGAAAAAGTTCTTTATATTAAAATATAATTTTAATAAAA
>JBDREC010000082.1:0-7702 GCA_043820105.1 Pseudomonadota bacterium | reverse complement strand
AAGTCGTTTTTATCCAAAAGCAACAAGAATTTTATAGAGGGAAACTTTTTCAAATAATTTCCCTGTATGTGTAACCGGCTTTTAGCAAATTAAAGAAGCAATCTGACAAAAAACCAATTCGTTCTTTAAACCAAATTTTATAAATCCGCCATTTAAATAGGGTTACGTTATAACGTAACCCCTTATATATGTTTTTGTTCCTTATTTTTTCATGCTTTCAGGGGATTTTAAAGAGCTTTTGGATAAGTGGGCTTTAAGGGAAAAAACATTCAAAAGAAATGTTGAGGATGAAATTTTGCCTTATGTTGGCAGTAAAAATGTTGTTTTTTTGTTTGGGCCAAGAAGGGCAGGCAAGTCTGTTGTTGCAAGGCGGCTGCTGGAAAGACTGCCAAAAAACACTAAAAAAAGATATGTTAATTTGGAGGACCCGAAACTTGTAAATTTGCTGAATACTTCGCTTATGGATTCTTTTGCTGAAGGCCTTTCAGTGAATGACACAATTGTATTTGATGAAGTCCAGCTTATTTCAGGATGGGAAAAATGGGTTAGAAAGGCAGTTGATACAAGGCAATGCCAGGTAATAGTAACTGGGTCTTCTGCAAAATTATTAAGCAGTGAGTTTGCTTCTTCGCTTGGGGGCAGAGGCATTGGTTTTCAGATACTGCCGTTTTCGTTTAGTGAATTTCACAGAATAACAAAAAAAGGGCTTGATGATTATTTATTAACAGGAGGTTATCCTGAAGTAGTGCTTAATCCGAAAAAAAAAGAAAAACTGCTGGAATCTTATTTTGAGCTTGCATTGATAAAGGATATAATAACCAGATATAATGTAAGGGATTCTGCTGCATTAAGAAATTTTGCTTTTTATTTATTGACTAATTCAGGCAAGCAAATAAGCTTAAAAAAAATACGGGTTGCGCTTGGTTTGTCTTATGATTCAATAAGGCAGTTTTTAGAGTATCTGGAAACTGCTTTTTTGGTGTTTCAGGTTCCTTTTTTTTCTTATTCTATGAAAGAGTCGCTGGCAAAACCGAGAAAAATTTATGCTTTTGATTTGGGTATGCAGCAATATGCTTCGAAATCATTTACAGAAGATAAAGGCAGATTGGCAGAATCCGCAGTTGCAATAGAATTAAAGCACAGGCAAAATGAATTGTATTACTGGAAAAGCGTCCAGGAAGTGGATTTTATAGCAAAGAAAAAAACAAAAATAAATCCTATTAATGTATGCTATTCTGTTAAGCTTCCTGTAAGGGAACAGGAAAGCATAATAGAATTCTGCAAAAAAACCAAAACAGAAAAGGCAACAATATTATACACAGGCAAAACAAAGAAAATAACACAAAAAAATATTGAAATATGCTTAATTAACATAAAGAAATGGCTGCTTGAAAAAAATCAGAATTTATTTAATGCCAGCAAATAAGTTGTTTTTATTTTTTCTTCTTTGACTTTTTTTATTAAAGGGCATTCAATCCCTTTTTTTTTCAGGTGATTGCATTTAGTTCTTCCCTGAAGCAAAGAAAGCTGTTTTCCTATTGTATAAATACTTGAATTAGTCCTTTCGCTTATTTCATTCAAGGTTAATGGCCCTGACTTTAATTCAATAACGATTTTTTGCTGTAAAGGAGACAGTTTAGTCAGGATTTCTGCTTCAGCAAAACCTTTTTCCACTCAAAAACCAACCTTTAACTCTAATATATAATATATCCAATCTGAAAAATGTTTTTAAACTCTTCAGTGAAAACAAACCCAATAACTTCAACATAACTTTTTTGACTAAAACTTAAAGTATTTAAATAAATACTGCTCAATTATTAACAGCAAACATTTTTTTAATAAAATAAAAAAAAATTTTAATCATTTAAGGGGGGATTTAATGATCGGAATAAATAATCAAACTTTTTTATCAACTTTAGGAGGAAAACTTTCACTTCTTTTCATCTTCACAATTCTATTTGCAACAATGGCTTTTGCTGCGCATGAAGCAGTAGTTACAATCGATCCTGATATGGCAAGTTGTGACATTGCCGGTGATTCTACTGTTTTTACAATAAATGTTTTGAACAACGGACCAGTAGAAGGCGATAGTATAATGCAGGTTGAAATTCCTAGACCAAGTACTGGAATTGATTTAGGTTCTTTTACTTGTGGTGCTGAGCCAGATGGATGGACATACCTTCCGTGGCCATTAGGAGACAGATGTATTTATGTTACACAATTGGATAGTGCATATAAGATTGACTATGGAGATTCACTTAATTTTACTTTTAGTGCAACTATAACTTCAACAGAAGCTTGTGGAAGTTTTTTTACTGTTGCAACAGTTGATGATGCTCAACCAGAAGGAGACAGAGACACTTCCCCATTGAATGTAAGTATTGATTGTGTTGACCCTGTTGTAGAAAAAATTGTGGGAACCCCCCAAATACTTATGAGCGATCCAGCTTGTGATTTAGGTCCTTTCCAAGGAACAGACAATCAAGCATGCAATTATTGGATTACTCAAGACACAGTAATTGATGTTTTAGCTTATGAAAATCAGGATGAATGTAATTTAGGATTAGATTATTGTCAATGGAGATATACTTTAGATGACGGAACTCCAAGTGAATGGATGCCTTATTATGCAGACGGAAGTGTTTCATTTGATTTTTCTTTTGACGAAGATTCAGAACATTATATTGAAATTGAATGTTATGATGTTGTAGGAAATAAAACAGTTATAACTGAAACAGACAAAGTTGACGATACCCCTCCAACAACAACTAAAACTTTTGATGGTCCTCAGTTCCCAGATGATTTTGATTCAGGACCACAGCATTGGATTAAAACAAATGACACTTTAATTAATTTAGATGTTAAAGATGGCGGAGACATTTGTCATGTTGATGGAACAACAACTTATTATTATGATGAAGTTGTTGATGACAGTTATTGTGAAAACCCAGTAGATTATTGTCAGCCAATCTGCAAACATTTGCCAGATAAATGTGGGGATGGGTGTCCTCCAGTTTGTAATTGGCAAACTTATTTAGATCCTTTTACTAAAAACGAAGAATCATGCCATATCTTACAATATTATAGTGTTGATGCATTAGGTAATATTGAAAACATGCAAACACAATGTTTCTTTGTTGAAGATAAACCTCCAATTGGAACAAAAGAAGTTGGAGACCCTTCATATTATGAAAACTCAAGTGAAGAAACAGATAATCTTTGTTATAAAGATGCTGATAGTAAGTGGACTTGTTATGATACTTTGCCAGCAGCTTTAGCTGACATTGGTTATAATTCACTTCCTGAAGGAAAATTAGCTTACGAAAATTTTGGTCCTTTTTTAAAGATTTCAGTTAAAATGACAGGATTAAAATCAAATACAGATTATCAGTTAACTCTTAATGGAAGAGAAGGAAATGACGGAAATGATGAATTAGGTAATAATTGTGCAAATCCAAATGGACCAAAATCAGGTTATGAATATGCCTGGGAATGCGGTTATTGGAACGGCGGAACAGGAAATGAAGGATTCTGGAATTTTGACATGAAAGCAACAACAGATGCTTCCGGTGACTATATAAAAACTTATTTCTTGCTTATGCCAAACGGACATTATGGAATAGGCCCAGCACATGATTTTGGAGCTGGCTTTATAGTAAAAGAAGCAGCTGATGTCCCAGGAGGAAGCAATTATCCTCCAGTTTTAATGGAAACAACTGGATTAGACTGGACAATAGATAAAACACAGCCAGTCTGGGTAAAAGAGAATGTAACCCCTATTACTTTAAGTTGTGAAGACCAATTACCTCACCCAGTAGGTCAAGAAGAAGTTTGTTATAAAATTTCTTTTGATGACCCGGCAACTCCTTGGTTAACAGAACAATATTGTAATGCAAACAGCGGCACAATGGAAGGCGATTATTGTTGTGCAGATGTTTCAAAAAATAATTATAGCTTTGTTTTCACTGAAGAATCAATGCATGATTTAGAATATTATTGCAGAGATGCTTTAGGAAGCGAAAGTGAAATAGATTTAGAATATTTCAGAGTAGACGGAACAGCCCCGGTTATTGAAAAAACAATGATTGGAGATGAAGATATTGATTGGATGGGGAAATGTCCTCCAAAAGCTTCAAGTGATGAAAAATGTTATGTTGCAGCTAATGGCGGGGTAGATATTGCAGTTTATGACCCTGACCCAACAGACATGGGATGCAATGTTGACCAAGTAACTTGTAGCTATAAAATTTTTTGGGGGGAAGGATTTACCCAACAGGAATGCAATGATTTAGGTTATGACTATTATGGAGTTTATGGAGGAAGCACTTGGTGTTTGGTTGACGATGGAGATTTCGGTGAAGAGGGTATGCAAGTATTCTTTGAGGAAGATTCAAAACACAAGATAGCTTTGAATTGTGTAGATGCACTTGGAAATATGGTAGTGGAAAGCGAGGATTTCTTAGTGGATTTAACTCCTCCTGAAACAACAAAAACTTACGGCGAACCAACAGAAGTTTCAGGAGACTACAGATGGATTACTTCAGCAACACCAATTACTTTGACTGCTAAAGATGAAAAAGTCGGAGTAAAACAGATTAAGTATAGAGTAACTTTGCTTGAAGACATGGCTGATCAGGACTGTGTGGAAACATGTAAAGCAATAGGTGGAGGAGATTTCACTGAAGTAATGAGTGACACAACACAATTTACTATTGCAGAAGACTCTTGTCATTATATTGAATTCTATGCAGAGGACTTGTTTGGAACTATTGAACAAACAAATTCACAATGTGTTTTTGTAGATAATTTGGCTCCAGTTGGAATCAAAACAATCGGAGAACCAAAATTAACTTGTTCAGTTGACTCACCATTATTCCTTACAGGCGGATCAGGAGTAAAACTTCTTGATTTTTCAGGAGAAGAAAGAATTCCTGATGTGTTTGTTGAAACAGAAACCCCAAAATTAATGACAGTAGTAAATGTTTGTGATTCAGCAACACAACCAGAACAATGTGCTTATGTGCCTTCAAATACATTGCCATTGTTTGCAGAAGATATTTTATTGGCACAAGGAGTTGACCCGACATTAATGGAAGAAGGTTGTGGAGACATTTTAATTTTGTCTTCAGGGAATCCATTGGATGCAGACACTGATTTGGATTCATCTATGGGAAATATGGGGTGTGGAAATAATCCAGATGGTTATTCAACAAATGACTGTGTTGACTTGCCATTTACCCCATTAGGAAACAGTGTTGTTTTGGCAGCTTCAGCTGAATTCCCACACTATTATTATTCCATTTATACTGACTGGATGAGAATTGGTGGAATAATTGATGTTTCAATTTTGGATTGGGAATCAGATAATGAAGCTCCTTATGATAATGTAGTGATGATTCCTTATGGCCCAACAACTGAAGGAACAGGAACAGTTACTTTAGCAACTTTAGCCCAAGGACAAAATGTTGAATTAAGAGTTGCAGATTCAGGAGATTCAGCATTAGACACAATTTTGATTGCAGTTCCTTTATCCTGTTTCGTAGAAGGCCCAGAACCAATTTTATGTGGTAATGGAATAATTGAACCAGGAGAAGAATGCGATGATGGAAACCAAGAAGACGGAGATGGTTGTTCAGCGCAATGTTTGATTGAAACTGAACCAGGAGCGCCGGATTGCTGGTGGGTTAGAGATCATGTAACAGAAGTAACAATTGATTGTGAAGACCAGACACCTCATCCAGTACAACAGGAAACAGCATGTTACAAAGTTTCATTTGATGATCCAGACACTCCATGGTTAACAGACCAATATTGTAGTGAATTTGGAGGAACAATGGAAGGAGATTATTGTTGTGTGGGTGTTGGAGATGGATCTTATACTTTAACTTTCCAGGAAGACTCAGTGCATGACTTTGAATTCTATTGTAAAGATGGTTTAGGAAACACTGAAACAACAACAGACTATGAAATCTTTAAAGTAGATTCAGTTGCACCAACTACAACACATGAATATCTTGGTCCAATTTATGAAGAAGAGGATGTCCGTTGGATTGACACTGCTTCAACAATTGGTTTAACCGCAACAGATGGCGGACCAATTTGTGCAGTTGGTGGAATAACAACTTATTATGGATATGCATTATTAGATGACGATGCCTGTTGGGATACAGAAGCATGCCATTCGGTTGATATTGGAATGGAAGTATATGACGGTGCATTTGGTATTCCAGAAGAATCATGTCATGTAATACAGTATTATTCAGTGGATGCATTAGGCAATACAGAAGATATGCAATATGAATGTGTTTTTGTAGACAAAAAAGCACCAGTAATAACAAAAGAATATAGTAAGCCATTTTATGAAGAAAATGGAGTAGAATGGATTAGTTTTGGTACTGAAATAAGTATTGAAGCTGAAGACCCGCAACCACATCCTTCAGGAGTTGACTATACTGAATACAGAATTTCTTTAGTTGATGATGGAGCTTGTTGGGACACAACTGTTTGTGAAACAACAGAAGGGACAGGAAATTGGACTGAATTAACAGATGAAAGTGAAATCAGTATTACAGAAGAATCCTGTCATTTGATAGAAGTCTATTCAGTTGACAATGTCCAAAAAGATATTTTGCATAAGCAATGTGTGTTTGTGGATCATACACCTCCAACAGGAATTAAAACAATCGGAGATCCAAAAACTGAATGCACTGAAGGAATTGATTGTTTCCAGCCTTTTACAACAGAAGATGGAATCATTCAAGCAGAATGGGAATGGAAAATAACACAGTTGACTCCAATCACTTTAAGTTGTGAAGACGGTCAGCCACATCCGGTAAATCATTCTCAGGCATGTTATAGGTATTTTTTGGATGGAGATACACCAGAATACTTAGTTCAGGATTGGACTTGTATTGATGCAGGAACTACAATATACTTTGGTGAAGATTCAATGCACCAATTAGAGTATTATTGTGAAGATGCATTGGGAAACAGAGGCGAAACAGACATTGAATTAATTAAAGTTGAAGGAGCAAACTTTGATTTGCTTTTGAACAGCAAATGGAATTTAATTTCAGTTCCATTTAGATTATTCAATGATGATCCTGCAGTAGTCTTTGCTGATGTAAATGAACACATTGATTCAGTTTGGACTTATGATGGAGTAGCAGATCATTGGTATGTTTACAGGCCAAACGGAGTGCCTGGAACAAATGACTTAGAGCACATTGAGCCAGGTTGGGGTTATTGGGTATATTCTAACCAGGACAATTTAATAATAACTTTAGGAGGAAGCTTGATGCCAACAGGACCACAAGGCCCACCAAGCAAACCAATGGCAGCAGGATGGAACTTAATAGGTTATTATGGTGCAAGTTGGGAATTATACAACTATATGTATGACTATGAATCACAATGCGGTGGATGGGATTTCCCAGAAAACTATGTTTATGGAGACAAGGCGTATTGTGCATTGAATTCATTAGTTAATACAGAACAAGGATTCCCTAAATGGAGTGGTTTATGGAGTTATATTAACTGCGGAAACCATAATGATGCATGGGTTGGAATTAACGCATGTATTATTGATCCAATTGACCAACCATTCATGAGAATGTATGCAGGAAGAGGTTATTGGATTGAAATGGACGAAACAGAAAGTTATTCCCCAGCAACCACTTGTATCTGGGACAGTGACTTTGAA